>CAYUWY010000002.1:229249-408874 GCA_964448575.1 uncultured Pirellulaceae bacterium | reverse complement strand
AGAGAAACCTTGCTTTTACCCCAAGGGGGTTTTACTCCAAAGCCCAGTGTCGCGCAGCGCACACTGGGTGTAAACGATACGCCAAACGAACCCCGAACGGGGTTCAACAGGTCGCTGTGAAACCCCGATTGGGGTTTGGGTTGTGAGAGGCGTAAAAAACCCAGCGTGCGCTGCGCGACGCTGGGCTTTGGAGTTCAACGCCGTTGGCGTAGTGTGCGCATTGCAAAGCGCTCGTTCGCGCAGAGAAACCTTGCTTTTTACCCCAAGGGGTTTTACTCCAAAGCCCAGTGTCGCGCGTCAGGCACAGCCTGACCTACGAGTGCTTCAGCAGTAAGGGTCAGGTTGTGACTAAGCGAGAAGCCAATTACTTCTTCTTTTTGTCTTCCTCAGCATCACTGCCAATCGTTCGAAGCAAAAACTCTTCGTACTTTCTCATTCGGTTAAGCATTTTAACGTCCCCGCCAAGCCCATGGCCACCGGTTGGATCGAGGAACAGTTCGACATGGGTTTCTTTGCCGGCTTTTAGCAGTTCACGATAAATCGCTACCGTGTCCTGGAAAAGAACGTTGGTGTCTTCCATCCCATGAACCAGCAGCAATTTGCCTTTTAGCTTTTTAGCCAACGGTCGCAACGAGTATTTCTTCTGATCCGGAGAACCCTTTTTCGAAGGCCCTACCGTTCCCGTTGTGTACCAAGCGTTGTAGTTTTCCCATTCCGTTGGTCCGGCACCCGCCATTCCGACTTGGAAAACATCTGGTTCGGTATACAAACACATCTGCGTTTGGAATCCACCAAAACTCCAGCCGTGAATGGCAACCCGTTTGTCGTCAACGTTGAAGTTCTCGGTCAAGTGTTTGACACCATCGACCAAGTCCTCGACCTGCGGTTTGCCAACCTGTTCGTAATTTGCTTTTTCAAACATGCCGCCATAACCTGACTGACCTCGCGGATCGATCACGACTGAAACATAGCCGTGTTTTTTCGCCATGTAGCCACCAAAGAAATACCCTGACGATTGGTAGCTTCCATCGACAACGCTTTTACGAGTGCCAAGCGGCCCGCCGTAAACGTAGATCAACAACGGATATTTGTCTTTGGATTTTTCGCTCCAGCCATCGGGTTTAATGACTGAACCGTGAATCGTATGGCCGTGCCGATTTTCATAATTGAAGAACTCTGGCATCCACTTGGTCAGTTTGGCCGCTTCTTCGGAATGTGAATCGGTGATCGTTTTGATTTTGCTTTTGTCCTGAGCAATGAGTTCGGTCAGTTTGCCGTAGGTGACGAAATTGCCAAGCAACCTTTTGCCGTCGTCACTTACCGCGACTGACGAATAGACGCCATCTTCTTTAGACAGTCGATTCATCTCACCCGACTCGATGTCGATTGAGTAGACCATTTCGCGACTTGCGGAATCTTTGGTGGCTCGGACAAACATCGTTTTATGGTCTTCAGAAAAGTCCATTGGATAGACTTCGTAATGGCCAGACGTCAATTGCCGTACGCTTTGGTAAAGCGTATCCAAAACGTGTGCATGTCGGAATCCAGTTTGTTCACTGATAAATACAACATGTCGACTGTCGGCCGCCCAGTCTGGTGAAACCATTCTCGGTGTATTGGGGCCGCCATCGTGTTTGAATTGGTAAATGGTTTCCGCTTCGAAAACGATTGTCAGCGGATTTCTCACAGAAGAGTCAAATCCTCTGGGACGACTGCCTTTTTCGTCCTCTTCTTTTTTCGCTTTGGCTGCAGCTTCTTTGCGTTTAGCGGTTGCTTTCTTTTCAGCGGCGGCGAGTAGCTCTTTGTGTTTTTTCGCATCCGGAAAACTGCCAACGCGAATTTCTACTTCATCATTCTTTTGGTTAAAGAAACAAAAGGTCACTTTCTTGCTGTCCAGCGACCACTTGGGGCTGCTGATTACATCACGCGGGTCATCAATCTGCTCATGAAAAATTTCCACCAGCTCTGACTCTTCACCATCAATTCCATCTAGATCAAAAAGGTAAACGTAAACGTCTTGTGGCTTGATCTCGTCATCGGAAACCGCGCGGGTAACCGAGTCGGCTTTTGCGAATCGGTCGCGGTAACGAATGATGTCCACTCGACGACCACCGCCAGAAGCAAACCCGCCTCGTGTGCGGGCAACCATTACCAGTTTCGTACCATCGGGGCTGATCGAGTAACTGGAAAGCGATTTGCCCGAGTCCAGTCGAGGGTTAAGTTGCTCGATCAAGTGATTGTCGAAACGCAAACGATAAACCGTGTTGTCAACGCTGTACGTGTATCCAGTTCCGTCTGGCAAGAAATCGACTTGTGACTCAGAAGCAGAAGTCCGCGTCAACCTGGCGAGTTCAGGCTTGGCAACGTCTTTGATTTGATAGATGTCACCTTCGGAAAAAACCAGCATCGAATTATCGGTCGGGTGCCACTTGAAACCCGAGATGCCTCGGTAGCGTGAACCGTATTTGTTTTCGGCGTCTTTTTTACCAACCGTATTGGTTAGTTTGTTCTCTTCTTCGATCTCTTCGTCTGTTTTCTTTTTAGTCTTTGATTCGGCTGCGTCATCATCACCATCTTTATCTTCTTTTTTATCCTTGGCGTCGGCGTCGGATTCCGATTCGTCGTCTTCATCATCGTTCTTGGATTTGTCTTTTTTCTTGTCGTCCTTCTTCTTAGTGCTTTTATGCATTGCAAGTCGGTCCTGTTTGACGACTCGTGCATTGCGCTGAAATTCAGCCATCACAGCGACATTGGTTACCCGCGTGTTATCACCGGTTTTGAAATCATAGATCCAAAGATCGCTTCCGTGTCGCCGTTCTTCATAGGGGCGATATAGATAGGCGGCGTATCTTCCGTCGAGCGAGAACGCAGCGCTCCGAGCACGCGGCCCGAAAAAACTTTCTTTGGGAAAGAGACGTTTAAGCGTGATCTCTTCGGTTTTGTCAGTCTGTTTTTTGGACTTCGATTTTTTCTGAGCGTAAACGGAGTTCGCAAGCAACGAAGACGAAGCAATCAAAATGAGGCATAGCAGGAAGCGGCGCATAAGGTTCCTTTGAAAACAATTCAAACCGAGAAAGTAGTAAGCAAGTAGTTCTACAGTTACCCATGATAATTGGAAATCAAAGACCAAGTGATAGGGGATAGTTTTTTGTGTTGGTTTGTTAGTTGGATTAACCGGCGCAAGAGGCAAAGAATTCGATGGGTGAAGAACTTAACGCTGCAAAGCGAAAAAGAAATCGTAGCCAAGTTCGATCCAGCGCAGGTTTTGAACGTCTTGGAGTTCTTTTAAGTGGTCGGAAAGGACTAGCAGGCTTTCTGCATCAACGGCGAAGCGGTGTTCATTGCAAATTCGTTCAACGGCTTCCATTAACTTCTTTTCGCATGCCGAGCAGTTCACTTTGTTTTTTGGCAAAAGTTTCGGTTTCATCAGCACGTAACCGCCCCAACTATTTGGTTCGCCGTCCTCCCCTTCGATTTTCTTTGCGTGTGAAAAATAGTCATCGAACCGGCGGCTCTTGATCGTCCATCGTAAACGTGACGAACGATCGCAAACTGTCGTCTGTACGGAGCTGGGTTTGTCTGGATTGGCAAGTCTAATCGGTTCGATTGATAAGTGAATCGTGCTCGCGAATCCAAACGTGAGTGACTGTTGCCAAGTTTCAAATTTCATCGTTGCCATTCAATCGGTTTTAACGAGCCCCATAAAAACCTGCAAATAGATTTGCCAGTGACGCAATCGGAATTCAAATCACAATCGGCTCCCGAAGTCTGGCGACATTGGCTGCGGGAAAATCGTAGCTGGGCTCGCCAGAGTTCAGGCAGCCCTGCAAACCACCAACGCATCGGAATTCAAGTCACCGCGGCTCTCATTTTGTTATTGGGTTTATCGCCGCCGTGAAATTTCCGGGATTTTAACAATTAAATGTTGTTTGGAGCGAATACCATCCAAACAATCTTCACTTACAAATCGATAGGAATCAATGAAAACGGAGCGAGGCTACGAGAATACTCAGGAGCAAATTAGCGAATTAACAGAAAAGATTCGGCAGCTCGAGTTGCAGCAGCAAATCGATGTGATCGATGGGGACTGGAGCCGAAAACAAAAGTTGTTGATGGTGCATAACAAGTACGGCATCGAGCGAGAGCCAACTGAAGCAGAGGCCAACCAGACGATTGGTTTGGGAGTGCTTTTTTCGTCGGTGATATTTTTCTTCGGCGCGATGGCGGGCCAAACGGAATTCGCTGTGGCAGCGGCTTGCGCAGCAACCACCTTTTTTGCCTCTGCCTTCATGGCGTATCAGATGAGAGAGAAAGCGATTGAGTTTCAACAAGCAAGAGACCGATACCGCCGTCGCCGCTCGAAGGCGCGAACCGACTTTGCAAGTGTCGATCTCAAAGAATGCAACTGAAGCATCTGAGTCAATCGGCAATAGCGAATTGCAATTCCAACCGTCTGGATTCGTATCAGTTTAGAATTCGAAGCTGGAATTTCGAGGCCGTCTGATTTTGGCCAAAGGCCTCTTTCACCGTAGCCTTGGGCATCGCCCAAGGTGCCTGATGGCACGATTGCAGGTTTGGCTGAAGGCCAAATTCAAATGACCACCAATAAGCGATCAAAAGAGCCACGAAAATTTAAAAAGCAATTCTCCGGCTTGGTCAATTTCCTTCGCAGGAAGCCACGTGTCCATCCCGACACGTTCTGGATCAATGATAAAGCTGGCAACTGACATGTCTTCGGTCGGAGTATATTTCTTGAGGTCGGTATTGAAATCGTAGAGGTCGTAAATGTTAGGTGATGAAAAATGAAATTCGATTTTTCGCCTGGAATCAATCTGCTTGTAATTTTTGAGAATCAATGGATTCTGCGCAAGACCTTTTTCGCCCGAGTTGAGATTCTCGATCGTTTCTTCCAGTCGCTTCGTCGATGTTCCAACGTAAAACAGCAAGTTGTTTTTGAGCGGGACCAATTTGAATCGCCGTGCATCCTTTCCAAATAGATACTGAAATCGCAAACGTGCTTTTTCACTCAAACGTTCTGTGTTGACGACAAGTTCATCGACACGATGACCAGCGATCGTCGCCACCGATTTTTTGTATTCAAATGAGATCGGCATCAGCTGTTTGGCAGCCGCGTTGCTGTCGGCAGCTTCGTTTGTAAATTTGACCAATTCCGGTAGCTCGTTCAAGAAAGCTTCCGGGTCGTCGATGTCAAAAACCGTAACCGCGCCCAATCGTCCCGTTTGTTTCGCTGCCCACTTGGCATACTCGTCAGCGTCTTCAGGTTCTTCCAAGCGATAAACACCCAGTCGCGTGCCATTCATCTTTTTCCAAAGCTTGGTAAACGATTGGTAAAAGATCGTTTTGTTTTTCGCCGACAGGATTTCTTTTCGAGGCGAAATTCGTTTTACGATCATCGACAGGATTGATCTCGCTGCCGCTGCGTTCTGCATTCCGCTTCCCTTGACCGCGAACGCCGCGATGACTTGATGGTCAGGGAGCCCGTCAAGGTTAGGGATTCCGTCCCCGCCACGCATTGATTCAATCAACGCATTTGTTTTCTCTTTGTTAATTTCTGTAAAGTGAAAACTTGTCTTCAGACGGATGCCGTCTTTTAAATTCACGCCGACCGTTAGCAAGTTCAAAGCTTTTTCGGCATGTTTTACCAACCCAAGAAATCCTTGGTCGGCCTCATCATTGGACATGCTATATTTGGACAAATCGAATGTTGGGAAAAAGCCTTTCAATAGCTCGTAAAGTTCGCTGTCAACTAAAACGATTAAGTCAGATGTTTTGAGGTCCTGTTCTGTCTCCGAAATTCTTGTGCGTAGCGGTCGTAATTTCCGCCGAGTTTTAAGGCGGGTCGGATCGTGATCCAATTTATCCCGTGCGACGTAAAGCCGGCCGTCAGATAACCTCACGGATTTTTTTTGCGCAGTTTTGAGGATCTCGCCAGCTGTCAACTTCGCCGAATCGACTTCAAGGTATCCTGAAAGTTTCTCTGAATCCTTAATTGGCAATACCTGTATCGGGTTAAACGACAATTCGTCGAAAAAAAGACCGCCACCACGATTGCGATCCAGAACGCGATTGAATTTTGACACGCTCAAATCAAATCCGGCATTTTCGTAGAAATCCTTAATCACACCGGACATGAGATCAATCTGATCGGGGTACGCTTGTTTGGAAAGTTTTCGAAGTTTGGGTTCCAGTTCACCAATCTTTGGAGAGAGAATCGCAAGTAGAAACCGATCGGGAACAATGTCGAAAACATTGGGCTCTTGTTTGTCTTCTTGCGCCTTGCAATTCGAGAGAAGAGAAAAACTGAGCAGAACAATAAGCGAAATTCTCAAAAGTGTTTTCATGTTTGGCGCAGTTTTAAATTGGAATAGAGGCGACTTCCTTTTTTACCAAATATTTGGTTCCAAGTTTCAGGTTAACTGAAATTCTAACGTGAAAAGTCAGATTCAACTGGCTGGCGCTGGCTTCGCGTCGAAGTTGAATTATGAGACAATCAGTTTGGCCCAAATCGTCGCCATTCGATTTTTGTTTTTCAGTTCATTTGCCACGCGAATTTTGTTGTGTCCAACGCCGCCAAGAAACCCAACGTCGTTACTGTTTCTCAGTTGACGCAAACGATTAAGTACAAACTCAATACCGAGTTTTATTCGGTTTGGGTCGGTGGCGAAATTTCTGGAATGACGCGGCCAAGTTCCGGCCATATCTACATGACGTTGAAGGACAAGACCTCACAGATCAATGCGATTATCTGGCGAAGCGATGCAGAGAACTTGAAATTCGATTTGTCCAATGGATTAGAAGTCGTCTGTCGTGGCGGGGTCGACGTTTATCCTCAGCGCGGTTCGTATCAATTGATTATTCGTCAGATTCAACCCAAAGGAATCGGTGCGCTGGAGTTGGCATTTCGGCAACTGCACGCGAAGCTTTCCTCAGAAGGCTTGTTTGATCCGGCTTTGAAAAAAACGCTGCCGAAATATCCAAAACACATTGCAGTAGTGACCAGCCCCACCGGTGCAGCAATTCGGGATTTTTTGCAAGTCCTTACACGGCGGTGGAGTAATATCCGCGTCACTATTATTCCAGCCAAGGTTCAAGGGCCAGGTGCGGCTGAAGAAATCGCCAACGGAATAAGGATTTGCAATCGACTTGAATCGTCTCTGGACGCGATCATCGTGACGCGTGGTGGTGGAAGTGTTGAAGATCTTTGGAGCTTTAACGAGGAAGTCGTCGTCCGCGCGATTCATGCTTCCACAATTCCGGTTGTCTCTGGTGTCGGTCACGAAATTGATATTACGCTTTCGGATCTCGCTGCTGATGTTCGCGCGTTAACCCCGTCGGAAGCCGCTGAGCGCATCGTCCCCAACCACAGTGAAGTTGTTGGCATGTTGCAAGCCGGGCATCAGCGGATGGCCCAGTCTGTGATGTCACGAGTTCGCGATGCGCAACAACAGCTTTCGGCGCTTGCCTCGCGTCCGGTAATCACCCAACCGTTGGAGCGAATACGTAATTCAGCGATTGAGTTGGACAACCTTGAAAGCAAAATGAATCGGGCCGCTAAACAAAAACTTTCGCAATTCGAGCAAACGCTCAGCGAAATGGCCGCACGGATGAACTCGCTTAGCCCGCTTGGCGTGCTGGCCCGCGGATACAGTCTGACCAGCGACGAACAGGGAAAGTTGCTTACCGACTGTGACGAAATCAAACCGGGTGATAAAATCTCCACTCGACTTTCTGGTGGAGAGATTACCAGTACTGTTGAGGCCGTTGACCCTGGTTCGTAAGAAACTGAATCACCAACGATCAGTTTAACGACAAGCCGGCAGGCGCCGGCGCGATGCGCCGATCGAAAGAATACGGACGACGGGAAAAACACGGTCGATGGACGAAACGGCCGATTTAAGAAGCATGGCAATCGAAGAAACACGGTCGCCTGCCGGCTCGTCGTTAAACTTCGCGACGTTTACTTACTCGTACAAAGAATATTTTGGCTAAGAAAAAATCATCCGCGAAAACTTCCAGTAAAAAATCTGCGCCAGAAATCCCTTTTGAGGAATCGCTGGCAAGTCTTCGTAAAGTCGTCAACGAACTCGAAAACGGAAACCTGACGCTTACCCAATCGCTTGAAGAATACGAACAGGGCGTAGCGAATCTTAAATCCTGTTACGAAGCGCTCAATCGAGTTCAGCGACGAATCGAGATGCTGGTCGAGCTTGACGAAGAAGGCAATCTCGTCACCCAGCCGTTTGACAATACCGCTTCAACTCAAATGGCCGATGGATCGCGGCGGTCCGTTGGTACGATGTCGGGAATTGCTGACGAAGAAGATGACTTTGACGACGAAATTGAGGATGAAATTGACGACGAGGAAGTCGATGACGACGTGGACGATCCGGGCAGTTTGTTCTAAACTAATGGTTTGCTCGTCAGCCATTTTGTCGCACCCAATTCAAGTTCTGAGCCCTCCGAAACTGTTAACCGATACCTCAAAATTTCGGTTTTTCAATTAGGTGAATGAGAAACCTGAACGCAAACTTTTTGATTTCTCTGCCACCAATACCAAAACTGATCTTTGTGGATCTTTCTGAATGACAACCTCTGATACGGCGATCTTTCCACCTGACATCGAAGCGTTCCGAACGAAAATCGATGCGGAGCTTGATCGTTACTCGCAATTAGATTCTGACTGTCCCGATCATTTACGCGAAGCCATTCGTTATTGCTTGCTCGCTCCGGGAAAACGAATCCGACCGTTGTTGGTTTTAACGGCTGCCCAAATGTGCGGCGGGAAAATTGATAACGCAATGCCGTCGGCTTGTGCGGTTGAGATGATTCACAATTATTCCCTGATTCACGATGACCTTCCGGCAATGGATGATGACGAACTCAGGCGTGGTCAACCGACGTGCCATATTAAGTTCAATGAAGCCACCGCGATCCTGGCCGGCGACGCGTTGATCCCTTTGGCTTTTGAAGTCATTGCCAACAACACAAAACCGGCCGACCTCGCGATCGAATGTGTATCAACATTGGCACGAGCTGCCGGGCCGAGCCAATTGGTCGGAGGGCAGGCGGACGATCTGAATTTGCAATTTGCCGCTTCGGACGTCGAATCTTTGGAGAGAATTCACCGCCGAAAGACCGGTGCTCTGTTGACCTGTTCGCTTGAGTTGGGGGCAATTACGGCCAATGCGGGGCAAGAATACCGTGAGAGTCTGATTAATTATGGAAAACATCTCGGTTTAGCCTTTCAAATCGTGGATGATCTGTTGGATTTACGAGGCTCCCAAGCCAAAATGGGTAAACGGACCGGAAAGGACGCCGAGCTTGGAAAGCAAACGTATCCGTCCGTAATTGGGGAAGAAGCAAGCGAACTTCGAGCACAAGAGATGGCACAAGCCGCCATCGATTCGCTCGAACCGTTCAAAGATGCCGCAACACCTTTGAATTTACTCGCGCGATTCGTCGTCAGCCGAACCCATTAATCTGGACAGCGCCATTGGACGCTGACCTAAAGGATCTTTGAACATGACAAAAAAACTATTACCGACCATTCAATCACCACTTCAACTTCACCAAATGTCGTTGGAGGACTTGAATCAAGTCGCCGATGAAATTCGCGAAACGCTTTGCAACTTGCTCAGCCTTCGCGCCGCACACTTTGCCTCGAACCTTGGCGTGGTCGAGTTGACGTTGGCGCTTCATAGTACCTACGACTTTCTCAAAGACCGATTGATTTGGGACACGGGTCATCAGATCTATCCACAAAAACTGATCACGGGTCGCTACGACGAGTTCCATACGATTCGCACCAAAGGCGGATTGATGGGCTATCCCAATCCGGCTGAAAGCGATTACGACTTGTTCATGACCGGTCACGCTGGCTGTAGCGTTTCAACGGCCGTTGGCTTGCGAAGCGGTGACGACATCCTTGGCAACAAAGATAACTACTCAGTTGCCGTGATCGGCGACGGCGCTTTTCCTTCTGGCATCGTGATGGAAGCCATCAACAATGCGTCGGAACTCAAAAGCAAAATGTTGGTCATTTTGAACGACAACGAAATGTCGATCTGCCCACGCGTCGGAGGCATTGCAAGCTACCTCGATCGTTTACGCTCGAACAAGTTTTACGCCGGCGTGAAAAACGAAGTCGTCAAAATGCTCGAGAAGGTTCCAGTGCTTGGCGACCCGACTGAGAAGATGCTCTTTCAAATCAAAGAAGGCGTCAAAGCTGGCTTGCACGGCGGCATGATGTTTGAAGAGTTTGGATTCAAATACTTTGGCCCGATCGACGGCCATGACATCGGAGTCGTTAAGAAATACCTGAAAATGGTTCGTGAAATCGACGGGCCTGTGTTGCTTCATGTGATCACAAAGAAAGGTCACGGTTTCCAACCAGCGGCTGAGGATCCGGTTTACTTCCACACCCCTGCCCCGTTCGAAACAGCCGAAGACGGTCAAGCCATCCCGAAACCATCGGCTGGCGGTAAGGCTTATACCAATCACGCCCGCGATGCGATCGCTGATCAAATGAGGCACAACGATAAAGTCACCGTGATCACGGCGGCGATGTGCCAAGGCAACAAACTCGAGCCTGTTCGTGAAGAATTTCCCGACCGCTTTTTTGACGTAGGAATTTGCGAGTCACACGCAGTCGCGTTCGCAGCCGGCCAAGCCAAAGTTGGACTGCGGCCGATTGTTGATATCTACAGTACATTCTTGCAGCGAAGTTACGATCAGATTTTTCAGGAAGTCTGTTTGCAGAAATTGCCAGTGACTTTCATGCTCGATCGTGGTGGCCTGACCGCCAACGATGGCCCGACCCACCACGGTACGTTTGATTTTGGCTACATGCGAATCTTCCCGAACATGGTCGTCATGGCTCCGGGCGATGCAAATGATCTTGGCGCGATGTTGGATTTCTCGCTCAAGCACGATATGGCTTGTTCGCTCCGTTATCCAAAAACAACCGCCGCCGAAATCAAACGCGAGCTTCAACCAATCGAGCTTGGCAAATCAGAAACGATTCGTGACGGTGTTGATGGTACGATTATCGCTTGTGGCACAACACTCGACGCAGCCGTCCAAGCCTCTGAAGTGCTTAAGTCAGAGGGTTTGAACGTTGGCGTGATCAACGCTCGATTTGTAAAACCGATTGACCTTGAGATGGTCAAACGCACGTTGACCGACTCGCCATTTGTCGTCACGGTCGAAGAAGCCATGTTGATGGGCGGATTCGGAAGCGCGTTCCTTGAAGCGGCTAACGAGATGCGATTGGACGCCAGAAAGCTTCATAGAATCGGTATCCCGGATGAGTTCGTCGAGCATCAAGACCGCAGCGAAGTGCTCGCGGAATTAAAACTTGACGCCGCCGGCATTGCAGAGACTTGTCGCGAAGTAGCGAACCAGGTCAAATTGCAAACCGAGCTTGCATAGTAGCTCGGTGGTTCATTTGCTAATATTGTTTGTGCGCCAATCTGCGCACTTAATTAGTTAATGACGAATTCCAAGCCAGCGACTGATGACATCCACTCCAAAGGTGGCTTGTTTATTGCCGGCGTAACTTAAACTATGGCGAACATGGCTAAAGAAAAACAGGCAGCTTCCCGCCCCAAGGCAATCCTGCTTGGTTCTGGTGATCGTCGTCCAAAAATTGTCGAAGCCTGTCAAACGCTTCGTCCGCAAATCGAAAGCCTCGTCGAAATTGTCGGCGAGGACTTTTCTTATACCAAAGACCTTTCGGAAATCACGGCTGACCTCGCAATCGTAATGGGTGGCGATGGTTCGATTCTTCGTGCGGCCAAACAGATGGGCAACTCCCAGGTTCCCGTGCTGGGCGTCAACCTTGGCAAGCTTGGTTTTTTGGCCGACATCCATCCCGATGAATTGATCAACGCGATCAAGTCATATGTCGATGGGAAGTATCAGTTGGTAGATCACTTGATGATCCGCTGTCAGGTTTTTCGAGGAGATGAGAAGGTTGCCGACGAAATTGGATTGAACGAAACAGCGATCCTTGGTGGGCCTCCGTTCGACATTCAGCAAATTGACTTGTACGTTGACGATGAGTTGGCCACTAATTATTTGTGTGACGGTTTGATTATCAGCACCCCGATTGGCTCAACCGCGCACAATCTTTCTGCGGGTGGTCCGATCTTGCGCAAGAATCTCCAGGCGTTTGTGATTTCGCCGATCAGTCCACACACGTTAACGGTTCGGCCTGTTGTCGACACGGCCGATCGAATTTACGAATTGGTCGTTAGTAAACCCAACGCCTCCACCTGTGTTTTGTTAGATGGCCAAGTCCTTTCGCCAATCAACGAAAATGATCGAGTCTGTATCCGCCGCGCCGACGCAGTATTCCAAATGATCCAAGTCAGCGGCAACAGTTACTACAGCACGCTGAGGGAAAAACTGGGCTGGAGTGGCCAGTTCAAAGGCAGAAGCTAAACGCCCGGTTCATCGCGCACGAAACAACCGTGGCTATCGCCAAAACGGCTCAATATTTGTAGTGATATTCAATGTAGGTCAGGCTGTGCCTGACGCCGTAGCTTACTCAGATTTCTCGGGCGTAGATATGCATTGAGGGAGTTTTAAATGCTTCCCCCCTAGATGCCTGTTTTTCCAATAAATGAATTCCAGCGTTTCTTACCAATCAACGTTGATTCAAATCTTCGATCCGCGGTATCATCCCGATACTGATTCAAAATTGAAATTCGTATGGAGACGATTTCGTGAACCACAAACTAATTGCTTTTCTGCTGACGACCTTTGTGTGTACTTCTTGTTTGGTCTCAAATGCTCAAACCAATAAAATGCAAAAATCGACTGCCGATCGCGTTCGGAATGTAACCAACAAAATCAATCGCAAGCAAAAGTATCAACTTGCTTACAAGCTCCGAAAAGGCGAAGAGATCATATCGGTGGTCGAGCACACCGCCGACACGAAAACTCAGATGGCTGGTAACACAGTTAAATCTAGTTCACGCGCTGAGACGACTCGTAAATGGAGCGTGAAAAACGTCGATTCAGTTGGCAATATGACGTTTGTCTATTCGATCGTCGGCGTGAACATGTGGACAAAATTCGACGACGAAAAACCTGATACTTACGACAGCCGCAAAGACACCGAAGTCCCCGATCAGTACAAGGCCACCGCCGACAGCATCGGAAAGCCGTTGGTGATGTTTCAGATCGCACCCAATGGCGAAATTCTTGATAAGAAATCAAGTTTGCCGACCGGCGATTTTTCCGTAGGTGACGTTACGGTTCCGCTTCCCAAGGAGCCAATTTCAGTTGGCCATGTCTGGAATGTGCCGACAATTCTAAATGCAAATGAAGGAAAAAAGCAGGTTAAGCTCAAGGCTCAAATTCGATATCACTTTAGGAAAGTCCAAAGAACAGCTAATGGTGACATCGCGATCATCGACTTCAAAACGCAAGTCATTTCAGAGATGAGTGAAAAAGTTAAATCGACCGTGATGCAAAAAATGACTAGTGGCGCCATTGCGTTCAACATAAAACTTGGCCGGGTCGTGAGAAAGAAAGTTGAGTGGAACGAAACGGTTCAAGGCTTCGAGGGGCCCGACAGCTACTTGCGACTGGTCGGACAAATCACCGAGACAGTCGAATTGGAATCAGAATCGTCCAGTTCAAAATTGAAACCTGTTAATACAGCAGTTGCGTCAAAACCAGCATCTATCAAAACGCGAGAAGGCGGCCCAATCCTTCGCAAGTGACACCGATTGCGGTTAAACTTGTCCAATGCCCGGCACCCAACAGCGTTTCAGTTTGCTCGTTCCAATCATCATCTGGTTGGTCGCTACGATCGTTGTTGGGATACTACTTTTTGCATCTTCTAGTCCCGCTGACCGCGCGGTTGCGATTCGAACAATTGCACTTGGCCTATCGGCGTCCGCGATAGCGATTCCAGTAGGCGGATTGATCGCTTGGGTTTGCCGAGGAAGCGGCTTGATCTCTCGTGCGATGTTTGTTTGCACGATGGCTCTTCTGCTGATTCCAATGTTCATCCATGTGAGTGGCTGGGACGCGGCGTTTGGCAAACTTGGCTGGCTGACGTCGACGCAAGGCAAAGTACTACAGCCCATTGTTTCGGGGTGGACAGCGGCGGCCTGGATTCACGGAATTGCCGCCGCGCCTCAAGTCGCAATTGTTCTGCTGATCGGCATGACCATCGGCGGTCGTGTTTTTGAAGAACAAGCATCGTTGGACGCTGGCCCGGTAGGCGTGTTTTGGAACGTCACTTTTAAGCGACTTTGGCCGTTGCTGATTCTGTCGGTGATTTGGATCGTTGTTTCGTGTGCCCGCGAAATTGCGGTGACCGACATTTATCAGATTGGCACGTTGGCCGAACAAATTTATCTTGGCTATTCATTGGGCCTGAATTCGATTGCTGGAACCTGGACGCCGGAGCAACTGGCTCAAGCCGGTGACTTGGGGCCCATGCTGACCATCGTGATCATTGCGTGGTTGGCGCTGGCCGGTTTTTGCATGTTCATTTTTGTCACCGATTTGGAGTTTGAATCACAAGCAATCATTCCCGCGTCAATCAAACGTTCCAGCCCGTCGCAGAAAATGGTTGGCATTGTTTTGATGTTGCTCACGATCGCGATTCCAATTGGCAATGTCGTGATTCGAGCATGCTTTTACGTGCGTCCTGTCAACGGAGTTCCAACACAAGGTTATTCGATTGGGCAAATGTGGGGCGCGATTCGTCGATCAGTCAGCGACTACCAGAACGAGTTCATTTGGTCGTTTTTGATCGGGGCCGTTTCCGCCACGCTTATTATCGTTTTGGCGTCATGGTTAGCGTTTGCCGCGCGACGGTCACGAGCGTTTCAAATTGTATTTGCAATCTTGCTCGCCGTTAGCTGTGCCCTGCCCGGCCCTTGGATCGGCACAACGCTCAGTGCGGTGTTTGCGGAAGTTGAAAACGAAACGGTTCGCTGGCTTTATAACTACACCATCACGGCTCCTGTGGTAGCGAATCTGATTTTTTGCTGGCCGATCGGTGCGTTGGTTGTCTGGTTTGTGTTTCGTAAAATTCCTCAGGACGCACTGGATAGCGCAAGTGTCGAAGGCGCTGGCGGCATGGCAAACTTTTTTCGTTTCGCACTTGCCGGAAATGTGTTAGCGATCGCAGGCTGCTGGATGATCTCTTTCGCGTTCTGTTTTGGCGAGTTGTCCGCATCGCATATCGTCCGCCCTGCCGGGATGGATACGGTTCCTCGGAAGATGCTGGGGGATCTTCATGCGGGCGTTAATGAGCTAACTGCGGGAATTACAATCGTTACGGCCTTCACGGTGGTCGTAATTTCTTTGATTGGCTGGTCGTTTATTCGCTTGAATCAGCCCGTTAATAGTCGACAATAGAACTGGGCAAACAGAAACGGATCGACCATGCGTCAAAGAAAAAAATCAACTTACTTCGCTCGTTTTCTTTCCTCAGCCAGCGTTTGTATTTTCCTTTTGGCTTGCTGTAACCCAGCCTCTGCCGACCATTTGACTTTGGAAGTCTCCGGCAAGACCGTTGAGTTGGACGGTGAGATTCTGATCGAAGCGCAAGACAACAGTCTTTTCTTCCGCGCCGTTGATGGCCGATTGTGGCTTGTCAAACCTGAGCAGATCAAATCCAAGACCGACGTCGAAGAACCTGTCGAAGCCCTGTCAAAAAAAGAAATGGGCGCGCGGTTGCTTAAAGAGCTGCCAGATGGATTCCGAATCTACCAAACCAAGCACTACGTCATCGCCTATCAAAACGAAGTCGCGTTTGCTCGGTGGGTCGGCGGCATGTACGAAAGCCGTTTGTTTCGTGCGTTCGAGAAATTTTGGGAGAAGGGGAAAAAGTTTGAGCTGACCGATCCGTCCTATCCGCTTGCGGTGGTTATTTTTGGATCGCGACCGGAGTATCAGCGTTACGTTGATCAAGAGCTTGGCCCGGGCCAAAACATGGTTGCCTATTACAACCTGCTTTCCAATCGCGTCACCATGTTTGATTTGACGTCTGAGCATGGCAATGGCCAGTCGCTCAACGATCGTAAAATTGGCGAAGTGTTGCAGAGTCCCGGCGCGGTCCATATGGTTGCGACGATGGTCCACGAAGCCACCCATCAATTGATCTTTAACCGTGGGATGCAAACCCGACTGGCCGAGTCGCCACTTTGGTTGAACGAAGGCCTTGCGATGTTCTTTGAAGCCCCAAATCTCAAATCCCGTCGTGGTTGGAAGCAGCCCGGTTTGATTTTTAGGGAACGTCTGATTCGTTTTCGACAGTATCTTGGATCGCGGCCCGCTGGTTCTTTGCAAAACCTGATTCAATCAGATACGCGTTTACAGAATGCGGATACGGCATTGGATGCGTATGCGGAATCATGGGCGTTCAATCATTTTCTCTTGAATCGACATGCCGAGGAATATGTGGCGTACCTCAAATTCATGTCACAGAAAAAAGCCCTGGTCGAAGACTCCGCTGAAACGCGAATGGCTGATTTTTCTAAATTCTTCAAGCAAGAACTTGGTGAGCTCGATAAAGAATTTGTTAAGTACATTCTCAAATTGAAATGAATATCGGGCCTCAAGCGACCGTAAAATAACGCGAGCTGGGCCAAGATGTCTCAATACATTGATCTACTCGGTCGATATCTCTTACTTAAGAAGCCGCCGTTCGCGTTGCTGTTTGCAGGCTGATGGTTTGCAAATGGGCCCTTCACGGCTATTATCAGTGCTGCGTTTTACTTCCAAATAAAAAGACCTTCGGAGTTAAGCATGTCCTCCCATTCAAAACCCACCCGACGTAACTTCTTGTCATCGTCGGCCGCGATTGCGGCAGCCGGCACGATTGGTACTTCGTTGACGCCCAAGCCTGCATTCGGTTTCCATAATAGTGTGGATGATGAACTTCGAATTGGACTCGTAGGATGCGGCGGCCGTGGAAGTTCAGCGGTACTTAACGCACTCAAGGGCGACTCAAACTCACGAGTCACGGCGCTTGCAGACGCATTCCCGGATCGAATTGCCTCGACCTTTGAGTCGCTTAACGCTGCAGTTCCCAAACGAATGTCGGTGGACAAAGAGCATCAGTTCAGCGGGCCGCTATGTCACGAGGAACTTTGCACCTCAGCGGATGTCGATGTCGTTTTGTTGGCGACGCCCCCGCACTTCCGTCCAGCACAATTGAAAGTCGCAGTCGACGCCGGCAAACACGTATTCTGCGAGAAACCAGTTGGCGTTGATGTTCCTGGTGTTAAGTCCGTTTTGGAGACATGCGAACTGGCTGCCAAAAAAGGACTGAGCGTCGTTTCGGGGCTTTGTTGGCGATACGATCTTGGTGTCAATGAAATGGTCAGCCGGATTAAGGATGGCGAGATTGGTGACATCCGATCGATGGAAGTCAATTATTACACCGGCACACTTTGGCATCGTGGCGATGGAACGGTTAATCCCGATACCGGTGAGAAACGGATGTGGTCCAAGATGGAATACCAGCTGAGAAACTGGTTGTACTTCAATTGGCTATCCGGCGACCACATTGCAGAGCAACACATTCACTCGATCGACAAAGCACTTTGGTTGATGGGCGACAAACCTCCAACGAGTTGTTATGGAATGGGCGGTCGATTGGTTCGCACGGAAGAAAAATATGGCAACGTCTATGACCACTTTGCCTCTGTTTTTTCATGGGAAGACGAAGGCATCAAAGCATTTTCCAATTGCCGTCAAATGAAGGGCTGTCATAACGAAACCAATGACCACATCGTTGGAACCAAAGGCCGCGCGAGTATCTTGAGTTGGGAAATCGAAAACGAGTTGGGTAAGAACAACTACGAGATGAAGGGTAAGCCAAGTATGTACGATGTTGAGCATCAGCATCTGTTCCGTAGTATTCGTGAAGGAAAGCCGATCAATAACGGAACGTACATGAGCTACAGCACGCTAATGGCGATCATGGGCCGCAACGCCAGTTACACCGGTAAGAAAATTACTTGGGAAGAGCTAATGAAAGACGATACACGACTTGGCCCAACCGATTACGATCAGGCAGATTACGAACCGGCTCCGGTTGCCATGCCAGGGGTTAAGTAGTTTATCGATGCAGTAAATCAACTGATTTGCTGGGGCAAACGTGGAATCGCTTGCTTACCTATTACAGAATTTGTCTTCAGAAATTAAGATGTCGTCGCGAAAGCGGCGGCATTTTTTCGTCCGTTTTTGCTATTCAGCTCAACTCAACCTCACTCGAAACGTCATTTATGAAATCGGGAATCTACTATAGCGACTACCTGCAGCTCGAAAAAATCCTTGGGGCACAGGAATTGGAAAGTTCCAAAGTGGGCAGTCCGGCTCACGATGAAATGCTGTTTATCATCACGCACCAAGCGTATGAGTTGTGGTTTAAGCAAATTGTGTTTGAGCTTGAATCGGTCATCGATGTATTTGATGATCCGCAGGTCGAAGATAAAAAAATGGCGACCGCGATTCATCGATTGGAGCGAATCAAGCAGATCCAAAAGGTCTTGATTCAACAGATTGACGTAATCGAAACGATGACTCCGCTCGATTTCCTGGAGTTCCGCGACTTGCTCACGCCGGCTTCTGGATTTCAAAGTATCCAATTCAAGCAAATTGAAATCATGCTTGGCATTAAGCGAAAAAACCGGATCAACGCCGACAAGGAATTTTTTCACTCGCGGCTGACCAAATCAGACTTAAAGATTCTGGATGACCTGGAGGAAAAGCCAAGCATGTTGGATCTGACAGATCGTTGGCTCAATCGAATGCCGTTTCTTGAGTTTAAAGAATTCGATTTTTGGCAAGAATACAGCAAAGCCGTTGATCGGATGTTGGAATCCGATACCGAGATCATCAAAAACAATGGAACGTTAACTGATCGTGAAACGGAATTTCAGTTGAAGGGATTGGAGTTTACCCGGATCCGCTTTCAATCTTTGTTAGATGTAAAAAAATTCAACAAGCTGCGAGATGATGGCGAGTTTCGGTTTTCACACAATGCCATGTTGGCTGCGTTGTTCATTAACTTGTATCGTGATGAGCCGATGCTCTATTCCCCGTTTCGTTTGCTGACGCTGTTGGCCGACGTGGATGAGTTGTTCACCAACTGGCGTCAGCGACATGCGGTCATGGTCCAGCGGATGTTAGGATCAAAGATCGGCACTGGTGGCTCATCAGGCCATGATTACCTTAACGCAACCACAAGAAAAAATCGCGTTTTCCTCGACCTATTCAAGCTCTCAACTTTCTTGATCCCGCGCGCCGACTTGCCTGTTTTGCCGGAGGAGCTGCGACGCGGAATGGGCTTCTTTTTTAGCGGTGGCTCCAAAGAGAAATAGGTAAACCTTGCCTACGCGTTTTGAAGTTGCATCTATTTGTAGGATGATTCTTGCCCGTCTCTTTCAAGTGAATTCAAACTGGCGCGTCGAGTGTTGACTAAGTCATGAACGTCTCGACGATACTTCGCAGTTCCTTTTTTGATCTCTCAAGCAGTTTGAAATCGTCGTGTGGATGCTTCATAATAAAAAGCGTTGCATGCCTGTGAAAACTTACGAGAGCCAAATGTCTGAAACTGCATCGAAGCAAAAAAAGGGTTTTATCGTTCGAGTTCTCGACTTCATTGAGTGGTCGGGTAACAAATTGCCAGACCCGGCTGTGCTGTTCTTGTTTGGCTTGATCGCAACGTGGGTCATGTCCTACTTCCTTTCGGAAATGACGTTTACCGAAATCGACCCGCGGTCAGGTAAGCCAGTTGAAGTTCTCAACATGTTGTCGCTGGAACAGCTGGCGAATTTTCTTTCGGGGATGGTCAAGCAATTTGTTGAGTTCCATCCGTTGGGCGTTGTGCTCGTCGCGTTGTTGGGAGTGGGAGTCGCGGAGCATTCAGGCTTCATTAACGCTTGCCTGAAATCGTTGCTGAATCTCACGCCAAAGATGTTGCTAACGCCGATGTTGATTCTCGTTGCAATTGTCAGTCACACCGCCGCGGATGCCGGTTATGTATTGGTGATTCCGATTGGTGGCGTGATGTTCTATGCAGCTGGCAGAAATCCGCTGGTGGGAATTGCTTGTGCATTTGCCGGGGTTTCAGGCGGATTTAGCGCGAACTTTATCGTTTCGGGAATCGACCCGCTACTGTCTGGATTGACGGAAGTTGGTGCCGGAATTATTGACAAAGAGCGTTCTGTAAATCCTCTTTGCAATATCTATTTCACTGCCGCATCGTCGGTTCTGATCGTTGGTTTGGGCTGGTTTGTAACCGACGTGATTGTCGAACCTCGAATGAAAAATACTGTGGTCGATGGCAATCCGGACGACATGCCGAAAATGTCAGAACTTTCGGGACGCGACATTTTTGGAATGTGCTGTGCGTTATTGTCAATTATTGGCTGTGCTGTGCTGCTTTGGATGTGGGCTGCACCAGCGGACTCGGCACTGCGAGATGCGAACGGGTCGCTCACAAGCTACGGGCCAAACGGTGCTCCGCTGATGAAAGCCATTGTGCCGCTGATTTTTTTGTTCTTCGTGGTTCCTGGAATCATCCACGGCTACGTTGCAGGGACGTTCAAATCGCATCGTGACGCGATCAAAGGAATGTCAAAGTCGATGGAGACGATGGGGTACTATCTTGTGCTTGTCTTTTTCGCGGCGTTGTTTATTGCAGCGTTCAGCGCGTCCAATGTAGGTGTATTGTTGGCACTCAAAGGTGCCAATTTTTTGAAAGAGTCCGATGCCTCGGCGCCCGTCATCATTGTCGGAATCATTTTTCTCGTCGGTTTTGTGAACCTGCTAATTGGAAGTGCGTCCGCAAAATGGGCGATGCTTTCACCAATCTTTGTTCCAATGTTAATGATCCTTGGGATCTCTCCAGAACTGACCCAAGCCGCGTATCGTGTTGGCGATTCAACGACCAACATTATCACGCCGATGATGCCATACTTTCCATTGGTAGTCGTATTCTGTCAGCGGTACGTAAAAGAAACCGGAATTGGCACAGTCGCGGCAATGATGATTCCATATTCGGTCGTGTTCTTGATCGGTTGGACGCTGTTCTTGTTGACCTACTGGGGACTTGGACTGCCGTTAGGAGTGAGTGCTCCATATGATTACGCGATGCCTCAGTAATTTCGCGTAACGACACTCCCAAAGCTGTTGGCGAGTCAGTTATCAATCGCTTGGGCCAAATGTTATCTTCTTTTTCCGAGGCGTTTCAGCTTGAAGTGCCATTGTTTTTTCTTGATGTTCTTCGCTGTGCCGACGAAGTTTCCATCCTTGTCTTCTTTGCCGGTATAGATTGCGTACCCGGCATTGAAATCCATAACTAACTCCTGAGTTTCTTTGTTGAAACTCCATGTCTCGGGAGCACCAGTCTCGTGGCCCGATTGGATAAAGGATTTGTCTTTTTTGAAAACAATCGAGGAAGGTTGTAGATCCAGGGTCTCACCTTTTCTTGGCCATGAAGTCAAATGCCAGTTGTAGAGCAAGAATGATTTCTCATCCAAACGACGGAGCGCTTTTTCGATGGCGGATTTGGCTTCGATCGAAGTCGGCGGCGCGAGTTCGGCCAGGATAATTGGCAGCCGTTTTCCAACTTCGATCAACTTCAATTGGGCTGATCTACGAGTTTCGTAAACCGGCGCGTCGACTTCTTCTAGCAGTCGCTCTACAAGTTGTTTTTCTTCTTCAGTCGGTGGAGCCGGTTTGGGGGCAGGCTCTGGCTTATCTGGTTCTGTTTCATCAGGTTTTGTTTTATCAGAAGGCTGTTCTTCTTGTTGCGAATCTTCTTGGGGCGCTGGATCTTGCAGCATCCAATCGGCGGCTGCACGCAGCAATTCAACAGCGGGTTTTTCTTTTGCTTTCTCTTGCACGGCGTGGGTTGATGCCAGCCAGGGAGAAGCAGTGCAAGCGAGAAAAATCACTCCCGCCGCAAGCGAATTTTTCAAGGAAAAGAAATCCATGTGACGATTCTGTTCGGATACCTACCGTTGGATGGAATGCCATTTGAACACGACTTGGAATTGTAAACGATTAACGATCACTTTCCAAAACTCGATCAATCAATTCACGGAAAACTGCAAAGTTCCGTTTAATTGGAAACCCGACGCGTAAGCGAGGGACTACAAGTCGAACTAACTCTCCTCATCAGCAATTCCTCGCTTACGCGTCGGGTTACCAGCTTAATCGCCTCGACGAAACTTTACCGTTCTTCAATCAGTCCAATTCTACTACGGAAAGTCGTTCTTTGACCAACGACTCAGCTTTGTCAAAATCGACTTGATCTATCGAACTTATCCCCTCGACCAATTCACTCAATATTTGTTGCTGGATTTTTCCGCGCTGATAAGCATCTGCATACGGAATCAAATGGAACATTACCATTGAGTAGCGCGGGACAAATCGGTTGGGGAATTTTTTCTCTAACTCAAACCCAATCTCTTTCTTAAGTTGAAAATTGGGATCGGCTACGCTTGAACGCATGGTTACATAATTTTCCAAAGCCATCTCTGCGATTGCATGGGCATTGGGGCGGCGGATTTCATCAAACTCAGGGATCGCTTTTGCCCAGTCGTCGTTGTGTTTGTCGAGCAAGCGAATCAACTCGCTACAATCTTCGAAACCGCTGTTCATTCCCTGTCCATGGAACGGAACGATGGCATGAGAAGCATCACCGACAATGAGGGCTTTGTCTTGGTAATGCCACGGCGAACAGCGAACCGTTCCGAGTCGGCCTTGAGGATTGGCGAAGTAATCGATTTCGAGGTCGGGCAGCAGCTCTAGAGCACTTGGGAAATGGTGTTTGAAAAACACGAGGACGGTTTCACGATCCTTCAACGTCTCGAAACTATTTTCACCCGTTTTGGGCATGAATAATGTGACCGTAAAACTGCCGTCCTGATTAGGTAGTGCGATTAGCATGAATCCGCCACGTGGCCAAATGTGGAGGGCTTCTTTTTCAATGCGGTAGCTTCCGCCCTTGCCTGCCGGAATCTCAAGCTCTTTGTAATCGTGGTCCAAGAATTCGGACGTTGACTCTCCAGCAACCGCGGGAATCAAGCTTCGGCGGGTGCGCGAACCGGCGCCGTCTGCTCCAATTAGCAGTTCAAAAGCCTCGGTGCGCTGTTCCCCTTTGGCTTCGTCCAGGACAGTCATTTGTTGGGCTTCAAAATCGACGGATTCGAGTTTTTGATCAAAAATCACATTCACCGGCGCGGCTTTTTCGGCGGCCGTCATCATCAGTGAGTTAAGGTCGCGACGGGAAACGGAGTAGATGACTTCGTAGGGACGCTGGCCGTAGGGGCTAAGCTCTGGTTGCTGTCCCGGCAGATGAAGCATTCGGCCTCGCATCGGAATCAGAAGTTTTTCGACATCTTCCATCAGCTCTGCACTTTTAAGCGCCGCAATCCCGCGCGACGAAAGTGCCAGGTTGATCGATCGCCCGCTGTCGGCTGTGACGCCACGCATGTCAGAACGACGCTCAAGAATCGTCACCTCGTAACCACGCTTGCCCAGCAAAACGGATAAGAGTGAGCCGACGAGGCCCGCGCCTGAGATGGTGATTTTGGAAGGTCGTGTCAAAACTTCTCCTTGTTTTTCTTGGCGGCAATTATTTTGTGCGGATTTTTTATTCAGGCGTAAGTTCAATCGCAACTGGCAGCGCGGTTACATGCTCAAAATTTGCGATAGCTGTTGGACGAAGCGCCAGATCTCTTCGAAGGTGTTGTAAAGCGGTGTGGGCGCGGCGCGGATCACATTGGGCTCGCGCCAATCGGTGCGAATGCCCTTGGATTCAAGTGCGTCGTGCACAGATTTTCCAGCGACACCCTCAAGATTGACTTCGAGTGACAACTGACAACCAGAAATGTCGGCAGGTGAAATGGGCGAGACGCGGTCGCCAAGTGTTTGGGTTAGGCAATCACGAAAGAACTGTGACTGCTGTTTGGATTTCTTGTTAAGTACCCCCATGCCGCCAGCGGATTTGAACACGTCCAGCGAAGCCCGGATTGCAGCCAACGAAAGAATCGGTGGGTTGCTCAATTGCCAACCTTCTGCAGTCGGGATCGCGGCAAAGTCACCTGCCATTTTGAATCGAGTCGCTTTGTCGTGCCCCCACCAACCAGCCAGTCGGTCCAGATTCGTGTTGGTTGCATGCCGTTCGTGAACAAAGCAACCGGCCACCGAGCCAGGGCCTGAGTTCATGTACTTGTAAGTACACCAGCAGGCGAAATCGGGTGCCCAATCGTGAAGCCGCATCTCAATATTGCCTGCCGCGTGGGCTAGGTCGAATCCGATTGGAATGTCGAACTCGCGCGCGACCTTGGTAATCGTTTCGATGTCGAAGACTTGACCCGTGTAGTATTGGACGCCGGGCAAAAGAATCATCGCAAGCGTGTCACGGTTTTGCAGAATCGTTTCGCAGATATGCCGGGTTGAGAAAATTTCGCCTTCATCGGGACGAAGCTCAATCAAGGAATCAACTGGCGAATAACCGTGAAGACGGATTTGAGATTCGACCGCGTTTTTGTCAGAAGGAAAAGCGTGGCCTTCGATCAAAATTTTCTTGCGAGTGTCCGTCGGCTGATAAAACGTTGCCATCATTAAGTGCAGATTAACGGTCAACGTGTTCATCGTGACGACTTCGATCGGTTTGGCTCCAACCAGGTCGGCCATCGTTTCGGTGAGCAGTTCGTGGTAGCCCATCCAGTTCGTTTCATCTGTAAAGTGCCCGCGAACGCCCAGGTTACTCCAGCGTTCCAATTCCAGTTTGATATGTGACTCTGTTGAACGCGGAAGCAGGCCAAGTGAGTTACCGACGAAATAAACGTCAGGATTCCCATTCTCGTGCGGTATAAAAAACTGATCACGGAACGAAGCAAGTGGATCATTTGCGTCGAGTCGTTTGGCTTTGTCCAAGCTGGCCGAAGATTCATTCATGGAAAACGATCAACCAATCTGTTTGGCAGGGAAAATAATCGGACGTGATGGGGCTGCATCACTGCAGAACGCGGGAACTTGAATGTTGAGAATGAATAAACCGTCAAGGATTTCGTCGTTGACAAAAATCATCTCAGTAATCGTTTTGTCTTGCCGCGTTTCGCCCGTTAGCTCGTGCGTTTTTTCAACGACGTGCCAGTAAATATGGTGGTTGGTCAATAATCCATCGTCATACATTTTGTCGACCGATGGAACGTCAACGAGAAGATGGCTAAAGCCTAATTCGTTGATCGCTTCGATGGCTTCGACAGTGAAAAACGGCGGGGTTTGCTTTTCCGAATAAGCACGCGAACATTTGTCGAGCTCGTTGGGCAGTGTGCGAACGATCAAGCTGGTTGGTTTGAGCTTAGCCGCGTCACCAACGGCGGAGATAGATTTCTTGATTGCTTCGGCCGTGATAATCTTGTCGGATTCGGCGAGCGGAGGACGGTAGGTTTCGCTTGTGCCTTTTGCGGGCACTGGTTTGACGGTGACCAACATCGCAAGCGACATGACGTCCATTACAGCGTGGCCGATCCAAATGTCTTGATTGACAATATGGCTGACGGTTTCGGTGTGCGTTCCGTTGCAGTGCGGAACGATTTCCAAAGTATCCACGTTGCAGCTGCCGCCTTGTTGGGTGTCGCCGGTGAATCCGCCAAGCTTCAACACGGAAGTCTTGGCTTTGTTGGCTCCAAAATGGTTTGGCTGCGGGCCTTCGAAATCCATTTGAATCGAGAGCGATTTGGCTTCCCGAGTTTCACAGGCGTATTTTGTGCCGTGATGTTCGATTGTTAGTTGCATGTTGGGTCCTGGGTTAATACGCCTGCGAGACAATTTCATTAGATCGGTTTTGGGCGGCGAATACAAAGGGGTTTAAAGTCCGTCTCGTCCGTTGGCTCCTTACGTTGCAAAGCAGTTAGGCTTTAAAATGTACTGAGCCTCATTGAAGATTCCTGCCCAACCGTCGGAACAGTAATTATCGCTGGGCCTTTGTTCAGATATCAAAACCGGAGAGTGTACTGTGATCAACGTTCTTGCCACGATCGAATTGAAGCCCGGAACTCGTGAGGAGTTTCTTGGGCACTTCAATGACAACGTCCCAGCCGTTTTGGCAGAAGCCGGCTGTATCGAGTATTTTCCGGCAGTCGATGTTGATTCGAAATTGGATATCCAATCGACTGACAGCAATACGGTAACGGTGATCGAAAAATGGGAATCGCTTGACGCGCTTCACGACCATTTGAAGGCTCCTCATATGGCGACGTATAAAGAAAAAGTCAAAGACATGGTCGTCGGACTTTCACTTAAAGTTTTAGAAAAAGCGTAACCGTCGCAGCATAAGGCAATCTCCATGACGAAAACGATTCGCATTCCGTTCCTCAAAGACCACCATTCTCACCCGCTATTTTATGCGGCGTTCGGGCAAGCCATTGCGCTTCATGAAGTTGAGTCAAAAGAAGAGGCAAACGAACTGCTCGCTCAACACGCCGTTGGGAATCCGGACGGACTAACGATCGCCTGCGGCTGGAGAAGTAACCGGTTCAGCTGGACGCAGGATGAAATTGAAGACATGCCTCCTGTCGCGATCTTTAACGTTTCACTTCACTCGTTGATGATCAATCGCGAAGGCATGCAGATTCTCAAAAGTCGCTACGGCGATATCGCTGAAAAGATGACCGATCGCGTTTGGTACGAACACAATCTGCGAGTCGTTTTGAATTGGTTTGCGAATCTGTACGCTTCAGTCGAAGGGATTCAGGCGTTTTATGAATCCCAGCTTTCGCAAGGCGTTTATTATCTCGAAGAGATGTTGCTGGTCGATGAGGGCGAAATCAATCTCTTTGAATCGGCCGGACTGTTGAGTCGTACCAAGTTTTGGGCGGCGCCTGATACGTTTGAGTCGTTGTCGGAGTCGGCGAAGGTTGCGGTGGAAGGGCTGAAGCTGTTTACCGATGGTGCGATTGGTTCTCGAACCGCAGCCATGAAGCGAACTTTCTTAAACGAGACCGAAGCAAACTATGGGATGCTGATTTACTCTGACGACGAACTCACGAAAACACTTCGCGGCTGTTTCGATACAGGAAAATCACTAGCCATCCATGCGATTGGTGACCGTGCCATCGAGCAAGTCATCACGCACTTGGGAAATTCCGGCTCCGCGATCGACAGCGTGCCGGTGATTCGAATTGAGCACGCTCAAATGATTAGCTTGGACCAAGCGCGACGTGCAAAAGAACTGGGCGTGGTGCTTAGTATGCAACCAAATTTCAACAGCGACTCGCGTGACTATTCTGACCGGATGGACGAAGGTTATTGCGCGATGAATAATCCGTTTCGAATGTTGATCGACGAAGCCGGGTTTCGCGCGGGCGAAGACTTGATTTTAGGAAGTGATGGAATGCCGCACGGCGTAAATGCAGCAATCAGCCAATCGTTTTTTCCCACCATGCCCAGCCAACGGCTGACCGAAGATGAGTTCGTTGCTGGCTATTGTTTGGCGGATGAATCACAGGGAGTGATTGAAATAGAACTGGACGAGAAGAAAGTCGTTTCCACGAACGTTCTACCAGCGCAAGCGTAGTTCGCGCTGGTGAAAATCTTCGTGGGACTTGTTTTTTAGCTGTGGCTAATTGTTGGACGGCGAGCTAAATCAAGTTTTTCTTTTGACTTTGGAGCCATCTGGTGACTGCATGACTTCGAAACCGGCTTCGTTGAGCTCATTTCGAATCTCATCGGATTTCGCGTAGTCCTTGTCTTTCTTCGCCTCGTCCATTTCCTTGCAACGCGCGTTGGCTTCGGCTTCGGTCATCGCTCCTTCTTCTTCCTGAAAGAACGGTTGCGTATCGCCGCCTTCGATGCCTTCGTTGATCGGAGCGACTTGGAGGACGGAATTGATCATCTTCCATACGGCAAGCGATTCCTGCGGGTCGGGATGAGCGCCTTTGATCCACGGATGAACCACTCCCAATGCGGCTGAAATGTTTAAGTCATCGGCAAGTGCTTCGGCAAATTCTTTCAAAACCGGATGGCTTAAATCGACTTCTGCAGATTGACCACCGGTTTTGGATTCGAGATCCTGACGGAACTCAACCATCTTCAAAATTGCCTTTTGCGAGTCGGCGAGTCCTTTGAGGGTGAAATTCATGTTTGCGCGGTAATGCGATTTGATCAATTCGTATCGCAACACCGATGGATGAAACTTTATGCCGCTTGGCCGATCGTTTTCGTCCATGACTTTGCCTTCAAACACATCGCGAGCGGTGTAAAAATTGCCCTTTGATTTGGACATTTTTTCGCCTTCGACGAATAGAAAGCGTGCGTGGATCCAGAAATTCGCAAACGAATCGGCACCTGTGGCTCCGCGGCTTTGCGCGATCTCGCATTCGTGGTGTGGGAAAATTAAGTCTTCGCCACCGGTGTGAATATCGATGACGTCTTGGCCCAGTAACGACCGAGCCATCACCGAGCACTCGATATGCCAACCGGGGTATCCAACGCCCCACGGTGAATCCCAATTCATGATGTGATGACTGTCAGGCTTCCAAAGCATAAAGTCGCCGGGATGTTTTTTCTGGGCTTGGTTCGCTTCGTCAACACGCCCCCCTTCACCGCTGCGAAGTTTCTCCAGAGTGTTGCCGCTGAGTGAGCCGTAGCTTGGAAAGCTTTCGACGCTGTAGTAGACCACGCCGTCTTTTGCGATATAGGCATGACCTCGGTCGAGAAGTTTTTCAATCATCCCGATCATGCCCTCAGGCCCTACGACATGGTCGGTGGCACGTGGCACGTTTTGCGGATGTTCGTAAGCGACTTTGTAGCCGAGTTTCTTTCCGTCATCCAGAAACGCCTTCATAAAGTAATCGGCGATTTGGTACGGATCGTCTGGATTATCGATGGCGCCTTCAGGTACGCGACCAGATTTTTTGTTTTCCAAAACGCGGGTCGCGGCCTCGGTCATTTTGTCGGCTTCACCTTCGACCATATGACCGACATCGGTAATGTTCATGACGTGATGAACTTCATGGCCGAGTAACTCAAGCGATCGGCGGATCAGGTCGCCAAATAGAAACGACCGGAAGTTGCCGATATGAGCAAAGTCGTAAACGGTAGGCCCGCAGCTGTACATTTTCACTTTGCCGGGCTCGATCGGCGTGAATGTTTCGTGCTGGTTGGTGAGCGAGTTGTAAAATTGAATTTTCATAGCAGCGTAGATGCAAAAATTGGGCAAGGGTTCAGCCCAGACTTTACACGCTACCCATATTTCCGCTCAAGCCACATTTTGGCCTCAGGGTGTGAAGAAGAGACCTCTCGCCAATTAATTATTTAGGCAGTCCCGTCAATTCCCAGATCTCATACAGCCATGGATGAACCCAAGGGTTGTTCGCCGAGTACATCGCGGAGACGGCACTAGCGATTAGCAAAGCAAAACAAAACGCTTTGCCTGATTTCGATTTTCCCAACCAATCCACAATCGGAAGCATCGAAACAAGCCATATTGGAGCCATCCAAAACGCCCATCTCAGTGCACTGGTCACACCACCGTAATTGCGGTCCATCATCGTCCGATTGATATAGAAAAACACGACGACGATCGAAATCGAAAGCCCCATCAACCCGAGCCAACGCATTTGAAAACGTCCAGCCATTTTTGCGCCGCACAGCAAAGCGATCATGCCGGCGAGGCTGAGCAGCCAAATCGGAGTAAGCGAAAAAATACCGTGGTGCCCAAACAAAACGTGGAAAGAGTAAATTTGTTTCGACGGCTGGCCGCGATCGACTTCTGATTTTCTGGCATCGTTGGACGCAAGCCAATAGCTTCCAGGGTAGTCATACCAATTGTCCCAGGCTCGGATCTCGAAATTGTTGCTGGCGACAAACTCTTCGGTGGATTCGTTCTTGAACACTTTGGCCAATAGCTTCGAAATCATTGAAGGCTCTTGGGCTGGTTTAACTGCCGGATTTACAATAGAAAACTGAGTCGTCGAAAGCTCGTCACGCACGACCCAACGTCTTTCTAGATTCGATGTTCCGGGCCAGGATCCGACTTCGACCGTTGGGGCTTTGAATTCAAAATGCTTTTTTGCTTCGTCAAGGACTTGATTTGGCATCTGGCCTGAATTCAATTTCTTCGCAAGTAACTCGGTGCCGCTTTCTTCATCAGCCGTTAACGTCGCGATGGTTTTCCCGTCGCCTCGATGGGCGTACGCAGGTCGCCATTGTCCGTGGGCCATGTAGTTGGTTCCGACGATGCCTACTGCGACCAAAATTAAAGCCGGTACAAAAGCGAGCATGGTCTTGGCCGGTGATTTGATCAAGCAAAACAATCCGGCAAACGCGACGAACGAGAGCGCCGGTAGCTCGCACGCAAAAGCCAGCATTGCGAACAAACCGCATACGAAAAACCAAACCCAGTGCGTTGTGTCTTTGCGCCAGATGTAAGAAATGTAGTAAAGCGAAACCATCACGCAAACGGCGGCGGGTAGATGGTTGTTCAGTGTGACGGTAAAGCTCGAAAGAAACGTTCCGAACCCTGCACAAGCCAAAACGTAATATCGAGCCCAGTCTCGCACCGGAACCGCGTTGATCGTTTTAGCGACAAAACACATGAACACCGCCCACAGCGAAACGTTGAACAGTAGCAACATCAACCGAACGACAAATGTGGTGTCGTCACTGAGGTTTTTGCTCGTCACGAATTTGACGGCTTTGTAAACGCCCGCCAACATGGTTGGAAGCAATGTGGGTTTACTTGAGTACTCATGAAATTCGCCATCGGATCCGACGTGGCGAACTTTGTCGATCGTATCCCAGTTGATGTCTTGATCGGCACTAATCACGTCGTCGATTTCATAAGTGCCTTCGTCGCCGAGTGCGCGGATTGTGCACCAACGGCTGCGATCGTTGGCACTAAAGAATGGCGAATCACCTTTGGAGTTGTGATTTTGAACGGTTAAAACGCGACCGGCGACCATGCTAACTGAGCAAATGATCAAGATCCAAAAGATCGACCAATGGCGCTGGGCGCAAAAATTCGGTAGCTCGGCAGGACAGGTTTCGTTGGTTGTTGGGGTGCTCATTCGATTCTTGTTGGTTACTGTTTGCCGATTTCATCACGAATCGAATAAGGCTCTTTGCCTTCTTGTCCGCGGGCGACGATTAATTCTGCCAAAAAGCCCATGCACAACAATTGGGTGCCTAGCAACAACGCACCCATTGAAAAAAGCACCAGCGGACGTTGGTGAAGTGGTGTCCAATCGGCGAACGCATCAAAACTCATTCGAAGGACCCAATAGATCATCATGTAAATGAGACCGATTGCTCCAACGAAAAACGATGACATACCCAGCATGCCAAGCACGTGTTGCGGCCGTTGGTTGTAGCCCGTCAAAAAGCTAACCGTCAACAAATCAAGAAAACCCTTGGGCAGACGAGACCAGCCATATTTCGAAACTCCATGCGTTCTGGGCCGGTGATTGACCGCAAGTTCACCCACTCGAAACCCTTTCGCCGCGGCCAAAACGGGAACGAAACGATGCATCTCTCCGTACAATTTGACTTCGTCGAAAATCTCCCGTCGGTAAATTTTGAATCCGCAGTTATGATCGTGCAGCTTTACTCCGGTCAGGAACCCGACCAGCCAATTGAACACTTTTGAGGGGATCGTTTTGCCAATCGGATCGTGACGGACTTCTTTCCATCCACTTATCAGATCGTGATCGTCACCCAGTTTTTCGATCAAAGCGGGAATCTCAGCCGGATCGTCTTGAAGATCAGCGTCCATCGTGACCAGCAGTTCACCTGTCGCAACGCTGGCCCCTGCTCGCAGTGCAGCCGCTTTGCCAAAGTTCCGGCGAAAGCGAAGACAATGAATGCGATCGTCTGATTCGTGGAGAGTCTGCATGACTTGCCAGCTGCGATCGGTCGAGCCGTCATCGACAAAAACGATTTGAATCTGATAGCCGTTTTTCTCTGCGACTTCAGAGATCTCGCGATGCAATTGGCCAATCGAATCCTCTTCGTTGAGAACCGGGATGATTATCGATAACGAGGGAGTGGCCATTGTTTAGTCGGTGAGCGGATGGGTCGCTTGTTTAAGTCGAAGTGTTTTTCAGGTTTGATTAATATCCGTTTAATCGCAGATGCGTAAGTTGGACATTCCTGTCCGACAGTCAAAAAAAACGAACAAAAAGAGTATCCACGCTGCAAGAAACGCATCGCTCGTGTCGAGTCAGTTTTTGTTCCGCTGCGATAAGTAAATTATACCAGAGGTAACCAATTCCGCCGTCAACCAAACGACTCGAATAACAACTGCAGCAATAATTGCGGTAACCGAACCGAATCTGGCCCCCAATAACGGAATCATCACTAATTCCCGAACCCCTATTCCCCCTGGCAAAAGCGAAACGAACCCTGCCACCGTAGCCAGCGAAACGCAGGCAAGTGTTAATGGGAAATCCGATATCGTGATTTCGGTTCCAGGAATTCCCCGCAGCACCAGCCATAAACTCAATCCGTTCAAGCACCAACCAATCGACATGGCGATCCAACCAAAACTCATCGCCTGAAGATTCAATCCATCGAACATCTTTTTGATATTCCGCCCACGAGCAGAACCGAGCTTCATTGCGATTTTGCAAAAGATCGGAGGCCAGGTCAGCACGCCCGCGACCACCGTAAGGATGCCCGCGCCGATTTGCAGGGTGACCTGATCGTGAAACTGAAAGATCAGCAATAAACTTCCGATTGCGGATCCGATGAAAATCCACGTCAGCGTTTCAACAAACACACTGGCGGCCGCGGGAGCCGTTTTGACTTCATCGCCGCGGATCATATCGGTTCGAATGATGACCACCATCGCTTTGCCTGGAATGTATTTTCCAAGTTGGCTGGCAAAGAACGCCAGCATCGACCTGCCCAATTTTGGCTTTTGACCAAGTGCCAGCAAAACGCGATGCCAAAATAAGCACGATAGCACCATCGTCGAAACGTAGACCGCGATCGCCAAAACCCACCACGCGTAGTTGACTTGGGAAAAGTCGAAGTCGCTTTCTCTCAGTTGCTTGGATGCTTTGATTGCCGTGTAGGCAACCGCTGCCACGACCAACGCTGCTATGGTGAGGCGGAACCACTTGATCAAAGGAGGTTTTGCGCCAGCACTTTTATTGGGTTGGGGGTTGTCCGGCACTTTTTCAATACAGAATGGGGATATGGAATACAGAATTGAGATGAAAACACGGGAATTTTGGGATTCGCATCTAATGAAGAGCGTTGATTTGAGATGCTGATCTCAAATTTGCCTACAATGACGACCATAGGTTTTGGATTCTATTCAATTCCGCTATTTACCCGTAGCATACAAAGCCGGTAACATTAGCTACTACCCAGAAATAATTTAAAGGTGGAGCATCCATGAAGGGAATAATGGTAACTCTGCTGACGTTTGTGATGACAGGGATAGTCGTCGGTCAGCAAGATAGTTCATTCAGTCAATTCGGACCGCGTAACAATACCTCACAACAAACTCAGTTTGGTGCAACGGCTAATCGTGCGCCTGGGGTTTCGCAACAGACAAATCCATTCGCGCCAAAAGCCAACACGAATTCGCAAATCGATCCAGAATTCGTTCGCCCGATGGAGCTTACCGTTACACCTGATTTGCTGAGCGGGCTCAAAGCTGGTAGAGAGATGATGACGGCTGATATTACCGCGAGTGACCCGATATCCGGTGTCAACCTTGGTAAAGAATATGTTAGTGGGATATCGCTAACCACTTCTGAAAATAAAGATAAACAATTGCAGAGACACCGCGTTTGGGCGCAACCACAGCAATCAGGAAGTGACAGGTTGGTTGTGAAACTTTCCAGCAACGATCTACTTGCGCTGGAGAACAGAAGGCTTAGTTTGGATATTCCCCAATCGGAGCGAGGCCGGTACTCCAAAGTCTACTTTTCTTACGACAATCCCGCGGCAGCAGCGAGTCCAACACCCGATGATCGAGGCGCGTTTGGCAGTTCCGTCACGGGTAACAATCGTAATCGTTCAAGCAATTTCAATTCACGTCCTTCTAATTTCAATTCGCGACCAACTGATTTCAGTTCACGTCAAACTACGTTTAATGCTGGCTCGCAAACTGAACGACCTAGTCCATTGGTTAATAACCCAGGTCCGGTTGAACCAGGCGAAGTTGATTACATGGGGCCGTATTTGCCCGAGGCGGAAATTGCCAGAAATCGAGCGCAACGAACTTTGGATCCTCCGCAACGCCAAAACGAGCAAACCACGCCCAAGTGGGATCGTTTTGCGAATCAAGGCAATCAAACCAACCCAGCGGTTGATCCGCTCAGAAACCAATCCGGATTGGGAGAATACAATTATGATGAGGCACGGGCACGTTCTCGTCGAGAAATAGCGGCCAAAGAGGACCAAAAACGAAGAGACCAGCAAAACGCGAGAGACCAGCAAAACGCGAGAGAGCAAGAGCAACGACAAGCGGCTTTCTTGGCCCAGCAGCGGCAGCAACAACGAGAGAGCCAGCGAATGGAGGAAAGGCGGCAAGAAGAACTTGATGCTGCTCAAAAGAGATTGGCGGCGTTGCAATACCAGCCCAGACAAAATGAGCGGCAGGAATCAAGCCAATGGCCAAGTCGAAATCAACGCTCAGACAATTACGCCCAAACTAACAGCCAGCCAACGAGTAGATTGACCTACGACGAGCAAATGGCGCTATGGAATGCCGAAAATCTACGGCGTGAAAAAGAAGCCAATGAGCGAGCCATGGCAAAAGAAATTGCAGATAAGGAAGATGAAATCGCTTATTTGCGTTATCAAAACAGCCTGCGAACTCCAGTAAACAATGTTAACCAAGGCCGCTCCGAAATTACGCCACCATCGGGATACGCTTGGCAAGGTTCAGGTCAGAGAACCAATCCAATCCAGCAAACTTCCAATGGCTATGCTGACAATGGACAGCACAGGCGAGCGACAGGACGAATCGCTGGGACCATTGTTGGGCCAGTCATTGAACAACAGCAACCACTAGGAACTCGATTGGCGTCGCTTGATACGAGTGGAATTATCAGGCAAGATCATGACAGAGATATTAGTCTGCGCAAGGGAAACGAGAAATTGACAACTTCAATTGCCGGTCCCAATGGGTTACCCAATGCTGAATTCAATGACGGCCAGGAAAATAACGTGACTCAAGTTGACGAGAATAAAAGTGCACGACTGATTTACTTTTTGCTACTTTGTTCACTAGGTTTGAACGTGTATCTCGCATTGATTTCACGAAGTTTTTATGTGCGATACAGCGAATTGGCGGATGAGTTGCGTGAGACGTTTACTGCAACCAGCTAGTAAGTAATCCAATGGAATAATTTTCGATTGATTCAAATGATTTGAATAAACTTGCGTGCTGGCAAAAGAAATAGCTAAACATCTATTTACGTAAATCCGAATCGACGACACAATACTGAGCCCAAGACAATATATATCAGCTTGATCGGCAAGTTTCAGCGAATGGATTGCTGGTTCTTGATCAAGTTAACCTCACGACGGCAAGGAGTGCTGAAAGTGAAAAATAAGCGATGGATCGCGGCGTTTTTTGTTTGCTTAACAATTACAACTTTTGCAAACATTTCGACAACGATGGCCCAAACCAAAGTCGCAATCGTCGACATTGGATTGATCTTTAAAAGCCATCCTCAATTCGCACAGTCATTGGCTGGCCTCAAACAGGAAGCAGACCAATTCAAGTCTGTTTCGCTTGAGCAACAAAAAGCACTGATGGCCAAAGCCGAAGTGCTAAAGAGCTATCAGCCAAGTTCAGCCGAATTCAAAGCGGCTGAAACAAAGCTTGCCCAGGAATCGGCGGGCATGGAAGTTGATCAGCGCGACAAAATGCGGTTGCTGATGCAAAAAGAAGCCCAATTGCACTTCAACACTTACGCTCAAGTCAACGAGCTGATTTCAAAGTACTGCGAAGCCAACGGTATTCAATTGGTGCTGCGGTACAACAGCGCAAAAATGGACCCTAAAAGTCCAGCTTCTGTCATGCAGCGAGTCAACGGTAGCGTCGTTTACCACAACCAGCAAAACGACATTACTCCCGAGCTAATTGCACGGATCACTCAAATGGGCGGAACTGCAAGTGCAGGAGCGGCAACTCGCCGCTAGTCAGCCGATTCGATCGCCGTCATTTGCGGCCATTGAAACGACTTGTTGGCTGGGCACTGATACTTCCAGCCAAAGAAACCTGATCAACAAAACCAGATCAAAATCTGACAATCAAAACGACTTCGAAAGCAAAACCTTGGACCGTCTCCTTCGCCAACAAACCACGATCGACCAACCCGTTTCCGTTACAGGATTCGGTTTTTGGAGTGGTCGCGATGTCAAGTTGACGTTTCGCCCGGCCAAGCCTGACTCAGGGGTTGTGTTTGTTCGAGTTGATCTACCCGGACAACCAAGAATTCCAGCTGTGGTTCAAAACCGGGTCAACGGCCCGCGGCGAACTACGCTTGTTGCCAATGGTTGTCCTGTTGAAATGGTGGAACACGTTTTGTCGGCGTTGGCCGGACTTCAAATCGACAACTGCGAGATTCACGTTGACCGGGCAGAAATGCCAGGCTGCGATGGATCGAGTTTGGCGTTTGTAGAAGCCCTTGGTCAAACCACCATCGTGCCGCTCAATGCAAAACGCAGAGTGACACGAGTCGAATCAACCATTCGAGTAGGTGATGAACACGCGTGGATTCAAGCCGAACCCTCATTTGATGATTCGCTTGAGCTAACGTATCACTTGCACTACGACTGCCCAGCGATCGGCACGCAGTCTTACTCAACCATCGTCAATCCACAAACTTACGTCGAGGAAGTTGCTTCGGCGAGAACGTTTGTTTTGGAAGCCGAAGCCAAGGCATTAAAGCAACAAGGGCTTGGTCAGCGAGTCAGCTACCAGGACGTGGTTGTGTTTGACGACAACGGACCAGTCGAGACGAAAGTTCGTTTTGAAGACGAATGTGCTCGTCACAAAATATTAGACATGATTGGTGATTTTTCACTTTCAGGACGAGACCTGATCGGAAAATTCACCGCATCCAGAAGTGGGCACCGTTTAAATTCTCAAATGGTTTTTGCCTTGCTTCAACAGATCGTAAAAGTACCCATCAACCCTTCCCGCATGTCAGCCTGAAACGAAAAAGCCGTGGACATACTTAACATTCAAGAAGGTACGCAGTCGGATTCTAACGAACCGCCGAAAATCTCAAAACTTGCCTGCGTTGACCCTCAGGCGGAGATTGCAAACGGAGTTGAAATTGGTCCGTTCTGCGTGATTGGCCCCAGTGCAAAAATTGGTGCACGAACTAAATTGCATAATAACGTGACCATTCTCGGTGACGTAACGCTGGGCGAAGACAATGTGATCTCGCCAGGTGCTGTGCTTGGTGGTGCACCACAGGATCTCAGCTACCGAGGCACAATGACCAAAGTCGTGATTGGCGATCGCAATGTGATTCGCGAATGCGTCACGGTCAATCGAGCCACAGAAAAAGAAGACGGATACACCCGTGTTGGTAGCGATTGCTACTTTATGGGCAATGTCCATATCGCTCACGACTGCCGAATCGGTGATCGGGTCATTATCGGTCACGGCTCCATGTTGGGCGGACACGTTCATGTCGACCATCATGCTACGCTTTCCGGCTCCGTGGCGGTAACGCACTATGGTGCAATCGGTTGTTACACTTTTGTTGGAGCTGCCAGTCGCGTGTTGCAGGACATTGCTCCTTACATGCTGGCCGATGGCAGTCCGGCTCGTGCTCGTTGTATCAACATCGTCGCGCTAAAGCGAAATGATTTTGATTCCAGTGTGATTGACGCAATCAATGAAGCCTATCGTTTGATGTATCGAGCCCGCGTTGGGTTAGGCAACTGTGAAGAGATTCTTGAATCCAAGGGCATGTTGATCCCTGAAATTCGTCATTTCCTCGACCGCATCTCCGTCTCCCAAGCCGGACGACACGGACGAGGCCGCGACGTAAGGAGAAAAGCGGCGTGACAAAGTTACGAGTAGCTGTCGTAGGTGCTGGTCACCTTGGAAGAATTCATGCACGTCTTTTGAATTCCCATGACGATGTTGATGTGTTTGCCATTGCAGACCCTAGTCCCGCTGCTCAGCAAAATATCCTGGACGAAATTGATACACGTGCAGTCAGTGACTATCGAAAACTGATTGGCCAAATCGACGCCGCCGTTGTCGCAACGCCAACACGAACTCATTTCGACGTCGCCAGTGAGTTGCTCAAGAATAAAATCCATGCCCTGATCGAAAAACCGTTAACCGATTCGGTGACCGATGCTCAGGAACTGGTCGAACTCGCTGACGAAACTGGCTCAGTGATTTCTGTTGGCCATGTTGAACGATTCAATCCTGCCATCAAGTCGGCGCTGGATCTTGTTGGAACGCCAAAGTTTATTCAGGCTTCACGGATGAGCGGATACACATTCCGGTCCACCGACATCGGCGTCGTGCATGATCTCATGATCCACGACATTGATTTGATCAACTCGATTTTTCCCGGCGAAGTTATCGATACGCGAGCCGTTGGGATGTCGATGTTTGGCCACAACGAAGATATGTCACAAGCCCGAATTCAATTCAGTTGCGGCGGCGTGGCGAACTTGACCGCGTCACGGTGCAGTTTCAAAAACGAACGTTCATTCCAAGTGTTTGGCACCCAAGGATACGCCTCGGTTGATCTGGCCGAAAGTCGCGTGACATTTGTCAAAGTGCCGGATTGGGTACGCAATCGGCAATACGACGTTTTGGATACAACGCCTGAACAGCAGGCTTTTATTCGTGAGCAACTCTTCACCAAAGTGCTGCCAAAATCAGAAATTGAAGTTCCTAAAACCAATGCGATTCTGGCTGAGCAAAAAGACTGGCTTAACGCGATTCGTACTGGCGATTCGCCGCGTGTCACTGCGACAGCGGGCTTGCAGGCGGTGGAAATAGCCCAACAAGTGCTTGATTCAGTTGCCGCTCATCAATGGGAATCTACTGAGCCACAAACGGCTGAGACGACAGGTCCATTGAGCATCTTGCCTAATTCATGGCCTGCAGAAAATACGGATGCTGCGACGAGCACCGTTCGCAAGGCTGCATAGCCAACCTGTACGCCATCCAGTCCCGCTCATTACCGTTGCCACGGCGCAGCGTTCTTTGCTGCCCACCGGGCAAGTTCTCTGAAGCTCCGAACTTGGGCGTAGCTGGGCTCGCCAGAGTTCAGGTGTACTGGCAATTCGCCCGAAGTCTGGCGACATCGGCTACGTTTTACTTACTAGCTCCGATGCTCGTTTTCGATCACTCGGATGCGAGCCGTTTTTGTGTTGGTGCACAATGACTAGCGATTGCTATAGAAACTAACCACAGAGGACACGGAGTAGCACAGAGGTACGGACGGACGGTCGTAACCACAATTCGCGCCTTCTCTGTGATCCTCTGTGTCCTCTGTGGTTAACTTTTCGATGTATCTGATGACTTAATTAACCGCACAGTTTTATTCTGCCGGTTTATCGCAGTCTTGAAACTATCTAAGCGATCTTGAAACTACCTACGCGAGATCGCGATCTTCAAACAGGACCAATGCCAACAACATCGCCATCGATCCATAGAGTGCCGTATAGATCACAGCCCACGCGAGATAAGGAGCGGGAACGAGCGTGTTCTGGTTGATCGCCGCTTGCACGTCGAAGTGATTGAGCACCGGGAACACAATGGCAATCAATTGGCCAAATACGACCACCGGTTCAAACGCAGCGAATGATGACTGGACCAACAAAGGTGTCAGGTGTCCCAAGACGTAAATTGAAAAACAAATCAGGAAGTTACCAAGGATACCCATCCGGGTTGAAATCGCGACGCTAATCGCGACGAATATCAGAACCTCCAAGAAGCATAAAAAGACGCCCGGGATCACATGGATGGCTTCGGTGAAACATTCTTCCCATTCACAGAGGCCTTTGGAGGCTTCCTGGTAATCGTAGATTGGTTTGTAGGCGACCCAACTGACGAACCAAAGTCCAAGGACGATAAACATCACGCCGATGGCCAACGAAATTCCAGAAAACTTACCCAGGATGAACTGTCGGCGACCAACTGGTTTTGACAAAACGGTAAGTGCGGTACGGCCTTCAATTTCTTCGGCCACCGATTTACTGGCTGCCCAAATTGCAAGGAAGATTGCAAGTACGCGAATCAGGGTCAGGCCCGAATCCTTGTACATTTTGATGTCTTCGCCAAACGTGTTGTAGGGAATATAGATCGAGCCAACGATGAAGACACCGCCGATGATCATGACCAGTAAGAACAGTGGCTGACTGATCTCCGTCTTAAATGTTGAATGTGCGATCGCGAAGATTTTCGGACACATCGTTGCGAGGATCATGTAGAACAGATAGATCCCGACCACAGCGAGTGCGATCATGGGCACGATCCAGACCTCTTTATAGATGGGAGCGAGTTCCCACGTCAGTTTGACAGTGGACGCATCATTGCCAACGTTCTTGATGTAAAGATTGTCGATTTGCTCAAGCGGAATTTTTCCTCGGCCGTCCGTTCTTTGACGATAGACCAACGGCTCTTCGCGAACCGGGACTTCAAATGTAAAGATCGGGTTCGAGTTGGCGGTAAACGGCTGAGTGGCCATTTCCAATCGTTGGTCGTTGTTAAATTCAAGCCACTGTAGCTCTTGGCCGTTAAAGTTGACCGGCACAACGTCGCCTTCATGGTTTCTTGGGCTGACTGGGATTTCGATTTCGGAGGTGAATCGCCCGGTGTAAGGAATGCGGCCCAGCGAGTCGACAAACTGCAACGGCTCGTCGACGAATTTAACGACTCCAAATCCATTGAATTGAGCCAGCACAAATCCGAGGATTGCGAACACTGACATCGCGATACAAACTCGATTGACCCACCCAAGAAATCCTTCACGGAACATTCCCCAAGTCTCGCCGACCATCCGGCGCGAAATGAGACTCCAGACTCCAAAACCCATCAGTAAACAAAACGGAGCGATGAAGCAAAGTGTGAATATGAAATCAGAATTGAAAATTACGTCGCCAACACGCCAATAGCAATATCCGACAAATAGACCGATGTACGCAACACTTGTCAGAATTCCCAAGATGAATTTGGAAACCGGGTTCTCCGTGGCTGCGTTGAGACCAGGGATCCGTTGGCAAACAAGGATCTTAATCAGCATCAAAATGACGATCAAAAATCCAACTGCGACGCCGAGCGAAATAAGCCAAACGGGAGTGAGCCAGTTGGTGACCTTGATATTTTGAGCGAGCAAGAAGTGAACAGATGACATGCTGGGATTGTCTTATTCGATTGCGTTTGTGGTGGATAATTAGATAGGCAATTGTGGCTGAGGATTCGATTGGTCATCCAGTGGCCAAATGCTCAGGCCGATTGGAAAACCAAAATGTGGTCAGTCGCGAAAGTGATCCTGACGACGGAAATCTCCAGCTATCAATTACGGCTATTATGCTCGCAATGTTCATATTCTTCAAAGGGACGGGCATATCTTTCGCACGAATATCTCGTACGAAGTCATCGAATCACGTCAAAGCTTGAGAATTCGCCCGTTGCCTGAGATTGAGTGATATGGGTTTCGCTCACGTTTCCATACGTTGATTCAGAAACAGCGAGAATAAACTGCTCAATCACCCCGGATTCACCCTCCACCACCATTTTGACTCGGCCATCGGGGAGGTTTTGCACAGTCCCGAATACTTCGAAAGCTCGGGAGGTCATTTTGGCTGTGTGGCGAAAGCCAACGCCTTGGACTCGCCCTGTGAAGTAGATTTCTTGTCGTTGGTTGGCCATTTTCAAGAATCGGGCGGATTAGCAATATTCGAACCGCTCAAATGAGCTGGGATTTATTGTTTCAGTGTAGCAGCTGTGTCTGTGCAAAATGCCAGATTATCGAAAGATCGTATCGACAGAGTCTGCACTTGGTGTTTCGGCAGTGCGGAATCCTTGGTTGAAACCTGAGATTGGATCTTTGAAAGACGGCGTCGACGTGGGTGAATTTGGAACGCTCGGAGAAGGCAAAATGTTCTTTACATATTCTTGCCAAGCCAAAACGTCTTTTCCGTATTGCTCACCCGTTACGACTTGAAGCGATTCTGCGGCACGAAGCTGAAGCGCCGGGTCAGGATCATCCAACGCCATTGAAATTGCTTTGACGGCGTCTTGGCCAGAGAAATTACCAAGTGCTCGGGTGGCGGCAAGTCGAACATCGACGCTTGAGTCACTTCCGATAAGTTCTTGTAAGTGTGGGATGGCAGTCTCGGCCGGCATGGCTTGCCAGGATTTTATCGCCGCGATTCTCAGGTCTGAATTATGATCGAAAGACGCATCGGTCAGTCCTTGGATTGCCGCCGGGCAATTCAGAGTTCCAAGAAGTTTTACCGCGTGAAGTCTCAGCAGCAAAACTGGATCGGAATGAAGTGTTTCAGTCAGTTGTTTGGCGACCTTTTGTTGATCTTCAACAGGCGCGTTTTGGACCGAAGTAGCCAACTCTGTCATTTTGTGTTTGCGAGCGAATAGAGTGTCCGCGATTCGCTCTTCTTCAGCCCACTGATTCCGAGCCCACGGCGAATACTTGCCTGTCCGCCAAAGTGGCCCTTCGGCGCATCCCGAAGCCAACATTGTTGCGGTCAAAATCGCAAAGGTGAGAATACGAAATTGAATTTTGGATTGCATTTGGAATTCCCGATTCTGGCACAAAAAGCGATGGGAACTTTAGCAAACGGTTTTATGGCGAGACAGGTCAGCTTGATGGGTTATTGGTTGTCAAAGTTGATTGCTTGCTGGTCTGCTAGCGAGATGGATTACGCTTGCCAAACGATGCTGTTTATTATTGAGGCGTCTTTATTGAGCCGTTTGGGCGATAGCCCCGGTTGTGTTGCGGATTCGGAACCGTGGCTATCGCCAAAACGGCTCATGGGTTTTGTTTAAATCAGATTTTGCCAGTATCTTTACTTGCTGGTTTTCTTTGTTAAACCGCGGATGGACGCAGATAAACGCGGATTCAAGTTCTGTTTTATCCGCGTCCATCAGCGTTTATCCGCGGTTCTTCTTCATTAGTTTTCCCGTGTTGAAAACGGATTCGCTGTTGAAAGAGGTGTTCACTCCTCCTCCTCCACTTCCATCACCTCCTCCCCTACCTCCCCCGGGGACTTGCTTATTGGACACGAATGAAATCGAACATGCATTCGCGTTTATTCGCGTCCATTCGCGGTTAAGAAATACAAATAATATTGCGCAGTAAACCTTTGGTTTACCGCGCATTAACCGTGGCTATCGCCAAAACGGCTCATTCAGTCTGTCAACGAAAAAAGGCGTCTCCGGAGGATCGGAGACGCCTAATTTGACGGTCAGTTCGCAAACGAACTAACTATGCCACTGGAGGCTGATTATGTTCAGTCTGATGTGGTCGGTTTTCCAAGTGCTTCGGAGCACTAACGGGAGCTTTGCGTCCTTTTTGGTCTTCGTCGTAGTACTTGCCGCCGGCACCATAGCCATAGCCGTAACCGTAGCCGTAACCGTTGTACGAGTAACCGGCTCGGTAGGCACCATAGGTGTACTGGCTACCGTAGCCTGACTGGGCACCAACACCGTTGACGACCAAGCCGATGCAACTTGCACCCAGGTTGGCAATCATGTCGGTCGCACGTTCGGCACTCACGCGAACGTTTTTCTTGATACGCAAGCAAAGAATCACACCGTCAACACGAGCCGCGATTGGACACGGATCGGTGACTGCCAATAGAGGCGGCGTGTCGATGATCACAAAGTCGAATTCCGCTCGCATCTCTTCGATCAATTGCTTGACCTGAGGTGAAGAGCTAAGCTCGGCTGGGTTTTGCGGTTTGGCACCACATGGCATCACGGTCAAGCCTGGAATTTCTTCGCACTCGAACATGACTTTTCGCCATTCATCTTCACCACTCAAAACAGTCGCGAAACCAACTTTGGAGCTGATGCCAAACGTGGCATGTTGACGAGGACGTCGCATATCAGCGTCAACCAGCAAAACACTCTTGCCAGATTGAGCAATCGAAACGGCGAGGTTAGAAGCCAAAGTCGATTTACCATCACCTGGTGTCGGGCTGGTAACTTGAATCACTGAATGCTGTTTACCTTGGGTGTTGAAGTACAACGCCGTGCGAACCGCGCGGAACGCTTCGGAGACTTGGGACTTCGGCCTGTGATAAGTACAGACGATTGGCTCGATCAAAGAGTTTTCGACCAAGTATCGTTTGCTTTGACCAATCACAGGAACGTGTCCGATCAGCGGAACGTTTAGCTGCTTCATGATCTCATCAGGATTATGGAATGTTTTATCAGCCAATTCGACCAAGCATCCCAATCCAAAACCAGCGACTGAACCTAGAAGTCCGCCGAGACCTAGAATGACTGGAAGGATTGGCCAGACGTCTGTTCCATAAGTCGCAGGCATTAGAACCTGGAATCGGAAACCTTCATGTCGGCTTCGGCCATCTTCGCCAGATCCGATTTCAACCAGCTTTTTCTTGGCAGCTTGGAGGAACTCGTCGTGCTTTCTTTTGCGTTCCTGGATGCTTTCTACTTTACGTTTTACTAATTCAATTTCCTGAGCTTTGCTCGAGTGCATCTGGAGCTGCTGTTGGTTAATAGTCAGGTTTTCCTGAAGATCGGCAACTCTCTCGGCAAGCGCCGAAACGTGCCACTGAAGCATTTGATCGGGAGTCGGGCCATCGGTGACTTCTTCAGTTTGCATGGCAGCAGACTCTGCCATCAGCACTCTTATTTCTGCAATTTGGGTTTCTAAGGCTTTCATTCTTTTGTGGCCAGGGCCAAGTGAACCTGCAAGTTCTGTTCTTCGGCTCTCAAGTTCACGCAAGTCACGGACGAGCGTTTCATTTTGCCGATCAGCTTGAGTTTCTTTCTTGGCAGGCGCTTTAAGCGTCCCGCCGTTGATCAAAGTCCAAACTCGTTTATTGATCGTATCTCCACCGATTGCCAAAGCTTCTCTTGAACGCTCAAGGTCAGACGAAAGGAATTTGATTTCCCGACGATCTTCATCAATGATTTCTACCAAATCCACCATTTTCTGATGGTGCAGTGTTAGCTTGCCTTGGGCAACATAAGTAATATTGTGTTTGGCCAAGACTTCGTTTAGCTCTTCTTGAATTTCTTTGGAAGTCGCATCGAAGCCTTCGTGTACCGTTTTGAACAACGTTTCGATTTGTTTGGTGTCGTCGTTGTAGTGTTCCATCAAGTCGTCTTCATACGTCTTGATCAAGTTATTCAGGATCAACTGAGCGTCCGCTGGCTCTGGTCCGTAAAACACAAGGTCATAAAGAATTTGTTCTTCTTTGTTTTGCGTGACTTCCAGGTTCTGACGGACTTCAGGAATGATTTTGTCGGTGGCCAAATTTTCGAACGACTCAAGTGTCATCAGGTCATTCTTGCTCAAACATCTTTTGACGATGTTGAATTCACCAATCAATTGATCGTGCCGGATGTTTAAGTCCGACGCCGTAGGCATGATTTGGTTGTTGGTAGATGACATTGAGAAGAGAAACGGATCTTTGGGTTCGATCCGGACCTTGGCTTCTGACTTATAAATTGTGTCACACTGCGCGTGGTATAAACCACCCAGCAGCATGCCGGTGAGTAGGCCAAGAAATACCAGCCATTTTCGGCGGTTTAGCACACCCCAGAAATCGAAACCGGCTTCTTCTGGTGGTTGTTGACCAGGGCTTGAAAGTAAAAACGGTTGTCCGCCGTTTTGTGCTTGCGGGTGCATGTCCACGGTAATCCTCCGATGTGGCGACGAGGGTGAACTCGGCCTGATTCAACAGATTTGGGTCTTTAGATCAGGCGACGAGTTTCCAAATCTTCTTGTGATTTAGAACTTCATGTAGATTCCGCGATAGCTTTTCCAGTGGCATCGCGCAGAATCTAACTATAACAACTACTTCGACAACCTCAAACAACTTTGTTTTGTTGCTATTGGATTTTTCCTAATAGTTTAACGTATTTTTTGGAGTATTTGTCCGTTTGGTAACCAATCAACGCTTGCACGGGGTAAACCTTAACGGTCAGGTAAAAGATCAGGAAAGACGGTGGGGTTGGATTTTACGCCATTAATTTCGGCATTGCTTGGTCCGGCAAAATTCTCCGATTACTTGGATGGCGAAGACTAGCCAATAGTTCCCTTTTATTCCCCATCGGGGGTTTGGGATTTCCACAACCAGTTAAGTAGCTGGACATTACCTTCGATTCGCTACTCGAAACGAAGGATTAAGCTTGCTACATTTTGGGCATGTCAAAAACCCCGATGATGCGCCAGTACGACGAAGCCAAAAAAGCCTGTGGCGATGCGTTGTTATTTTTTCGAATGGGCGACTTTTATGAGCTCTTCCATGAAGACGCCAAAGTCGCCGCAAAAGTGCTTGGTCTAACGCTGACCAGTCGCGATAAATCCAACGCTGTTCCGATGGCTGGTTTCCCCTATCACCAGTTGGATTCGTATCTCGGCAAGCTAATCAAACAGGGGTTTCGTGTTGCGGTTTGCGATCAAGTCGAAGATCCCAAGGCAGCCAAAGGGCTAGTCAAACGAGAAGTCAAACAAATCGTCTCGCCGGGAACGGTAACCGATCAGGCGTTGTTGGATCCTGTCCTCAGCAATTATCTCGTCGCCGTTTTGCCAGAGCCGGAGTCCAAGAAAAAGAAGCAGTCAAAATCAAAGACAGCCAAGGCAAATCCATTTGGAAAACGATACGGTATCGCTTGGGCAGAAATTTCGACCGGTCGTTTTTATGTAACGTCCGTATTCCAAAAGCAGTTGAATGACTTGCTCGCGCGGCTTCAGGCCAGCGAGATTCTTGTGCCTGATTGTTTTGCCGACGAAGCCAAAGAAGCTTTCCCATCAACGATGGTCACTCGCCGTCCTGATTGGTGCTTTGGAACGCAAACTTCCCAAGAGTTGCTGCTTAAGCAATTCCGCGTTGCATCGCTTGACGGTTTTGGGTTGAATGAATTTGGCGAAGTCGCGATTGGTGCCGCCGGAGCCGTTCTCGATTACTTGAACGAAACGCAAAAGGCGTCGCTTGAGCACTTTGATCGAATCCAGCCGTTTCGCCAAAGCAATTTTGTCGAGATCGATTCGGCGACTTGGCGAAGTCTTGAGATCAGCCAGACAATCCGCACGGGCGAACGCGAAGGCTCTTTGTTTGGCGTGATCGATCGCAGCAAGACACCAATGGGCAGCCGGTTGTTGGGTGAGTGGATGACTAATCCATTGACTGAGATCGATGAAGTCAATATGCGACATGACGCTGTCGAGGAATTGACCAAACAGCAATCGCTACGCAACGATTTGCGCGAGTATTTAAAAGGCGTTTTCGATTTGCAGCGTTTGTTGTCTCGAGTCGCCTCTGGCCGAGCGACCCCGCGCGATTTGAGTTGCATTTCCAAAACGCTTGCTGCGGTTCCGGCTCTTAAGGCCAAACTCGCTGGGCGAAAAAGCCGCTGGCTGCAACAGCTTGAAGCCGACCTCGATTTGTGTGCGGATCTGCGAGCCGAATTGGAGCGAGCTCTCGTTGACCCTTGCCCTGCCCAAGCACGTGATGGCGGATTCATCCAGGAGGGGTTCGACAAGAAATTGGATGAACTTCGAAAACTCGCGGCTGGCGGCAAGCAATGGATTGCGGAGTACCAACAATCAATCTGCGAAAAAACCGGAATCCCGAGTTTGAAAGTCGGATTCAACAAAGTGTTTGGCTACTATCTCGAAGTCACCGAAAGACATCGCGACAAAGTCCCCTCCGATTTTATTCGCAAGCAGACTTTGAAAAATGCCGAGCGGTACATCACGCCGGAGCTAAAAGAATACGAAGAGAAAGTTCTCTCTGCCGATACGCAAGCCAGTGAATTGGAAATGAGTTTGTTTGACGGACTGCGGGAATTGGTGCGTGCCCAAACGTCGCGGTTAAAATCCAACGCCGAGATCATCGCGACGCTTGATGCGATCGGTGGATTGGCTCAGTTGGCTGTCGAGCAAAACTACTGCCGTCCAAAAATGGTAGAAGAAAGCAGTTCCAATATCATCGAAGGTCGGCATCCGGTTTTGGATATTCTGCAGCCCCTCGGTGCGTTTGTTCCCAACGACACTAACATCGACGAAGAGATTGGGTTCCTCCATTTGATTACTGGTCCCAACATGGCCGGTAAAAGTACTTACATCCGCCAAGTCGCGTTGATCAGTTTGCTGGCCCAGATCGGAAGCTTTGTTCCGGCAAAGCAAGCCACGCTTGGAATGGTTGACAAGATTTTTGCACGCGTCGGTGCAAGCGATGAATTGTCGCGCGGCCAAAGTACATTCATGGTCGAGATGACCGAGACGGCTCGCATTTTAAACACAGCCACATCTCGAAGTCTTGTGATCCTTGACGAAATTGGACGCGGTACAAGCACCTATGATGGCGTGTCGTTGGCTTGGGCGATTGTTGAATTCATCCATGACCAAATCGGCTGTCGTACTTTGTTTGCAACTCACTATCACGAGTTGACCGAGTTGGAAAGAGACTTCAAAGGCGTTTGCAATTTCAATGTTGCAGTTCGCGAATGGGATGAGAAGATTGTCTTCCTTCACAAAATCGTGGCAGGAAGCGCTGACAAGAGTTACGGAATTCATGTTGCTCGTTTGGCAGGCGTGCCACAGTGGGTCAATCAACGCGCCGAAAAGATCCTGGAAAAACTTGAGGCCAGCGGCGATGTCGAAAGCAATAAAGAAGCGATTGCGCAAACGGGAGCCGAACGACGACGTGCGTCAGGCGAAATGCAGTTAACGCTCTTCGGTTCGCCAACCCATCCGCTTGTCGACAAAATCAAGGCGCTAGACGCGAACAAGATCACACCCATTGGTGCTTTGCAGATCTTGCACGATTGGCAAAACGAACTGGCTGACGAAGCAGGCGATGAAGCAAAGGACGAGGCAAGCGTCGAAGATCGACCAGCCGTTGAAGAAGTTGCCGATCAAAGCGTGCCTGCCAAACCGTAGAACGGATTCACTCTGTATTCCGCTATCTGAGATTCCAATTCGTCGGCATTCTGCAGTTTTCTTGGATTCGCCCGTATTCAGCAAAACCGAATAAACTCCGGTTTTTGCTTCTCGTACCGGCTTAACGGAACGAACTCCGTTCAACAAATTTGATTTCTCGCAAAATCGTTGGGAAGCTGTAATTGCTACGGTGTCCCATACGTAAAGCAATCGCACTTTCAAAATGAGATTGAAAGAATCAATTTGAAGCCAGGTGAGTCAAAGCCAATCGAGCCCAAGCAGATCGCGAGATTACTCGACGAGAATGCCCGCTCCCTCGCGCTTTACGCTTCTCAATGGACCCGATCTCCCGACGACTGTGTGCAAGAAGCTTTTGTCGAACTGGCAAGCCAAAAAGTTTGCCCTGACAACCCGGTGGCTTGGTTGTTTCGTGTTGTTCGCAATCGAGCGCTCAATGAGCTTCGTTCGCGACAACGGCGAAGTAAACGAGAGCAATCCGCCGCTCGAACGGACACGCAACTTAATGATCCAGCAGCCAAATTTATTTTGGAAGACGAACAACGGGAATTAATGAGCGTGCTGAAAAAAATGGCTGAGGACGATCGCGAACTGATCGTGCTCAGAATTTGGAGCGGCCTGACGTGGGAAGAGATCGCGAAACTGACGGCGACTTCTTCCAGTTCGGCGCAGCGGCGTTACGTGGCTGCACTAGAGAAAATGAAACTTCGATTGGAGTCAAAATGTCTGACGAAACCAGAATGAACAACGCATCCGATTTGCCAGGTGATTTGCCAACCGATCTGCAGGCTCTGGAAAGTTCACTTGCAGGGATGGCGTTGCCCGATTCGAAATTGGATCGTGACGAATTGATGTACCAGTCAGGGTGGGCGGCTGCGATGGCAGGACGGGATTCAAGACGTGAATCCGAAAGCAAGTTGTCGGTCGCAAGAAATTCAACAGCCTTGAGTTGGGCTTGGCCCGCGGCAACGGTTGTTGCAACTGCTGCGTCGGTTTTGTTTGGCGGTTTGCTGCTTTGGCAATCGTTTAATGGGGCTGGTCCCAGCATTGCGCAGAGCGGTGATGAAAATTCGAGTTCAGTTGCTGCAACGAACGAACTTCCGGTGTCGGTTTCAACTGATATGAAAGAAAGCTCGCTCGCAAATGATTCAAACTTGAATCGTGACCAAGACAACTTTCTCGCACCAAGAAAATTTCTCGCTCAAGACAACTTGCTCGAAACGTTGATGGCGTTGCCAAGCAATCGAAAGCTCGCAGCCGGATTCGTGCTGTTCGAGGGGCCAAGTGACTTCCCAGCCCAACGTCCTGATGACGTTGAGGTCCCGGATTCGAATTCAACCGTCAGCCCAATTCCGCCGACGAAAACACGTTTTGAAATGTTGAAAGAGCTTTTGGCGCCAGCAACTCAAACTCGTTCTTCATATCTCTAGTTCAACCTTGTTCACGTCGAGTCATTGATTGCCAGTCTCGACGTCCATATTGGTCAACACTTTATTGAAACTTGGAATTTACATGATCTATCGAAAACTACTGAAGCGTCCGTTGACGGTTCTAAATAGCCTGAGTCTGATCGGAGTCTTGGTCGCGACGTCTTTTTGTGCGATCGGTCGTGGGGATGTCGTTGGAACAACTGGTGAAAACGGTGATGGAAAAAGGGTCGTCACATTCAAGATGACGATCACACCAGCCGCCCAGCCGGTCCCTGCTTTCAAGCACCGATTGACCGTCCGCGAAATCGATCAGATTCCAGGCAATGCAATTACACATTATTTGCGATCGTTGGGAGAGAATGGACTTGATAACCCGACGAAACATATCGAAAAAACATATGGATTCGAGGTGTACAACTGGTCAAGCACCGAGACGGCGACTAAAGACGTCCCGCTTGAGAAACTTCGCGATGCCTGTGGGTATTTTGATGCCTACGTTAATCATCACTTGAAACGTGCGACGCTTTGTCGTGATTGCGAATGGGGGCTGGCTGAGGAAACACTTCGCGGTCCCGATACGCTTGGTTTTCTACTTCCAAGTATTCAGCAAACACGCTCGATGGCTCGAGTCCTGGAGATGCGAAATCGTTTGGCCGTTATGGACGGGCGTTATGACGATTCGGTTGAGCATTTGCGAATGATTTATCAGTTAGGCCAGAACGTTTCAGAAATGAAGTTCCTGGTAGCCAAGTTGGTTGGCATCGCCCAAGTTAGAATGGCCAATCAAGGCATGACGCATTTGATTGCGGCCAGCGGATCTCCCAACATGTATTGGGCGTTGGCAGAACTTCCACAGCCAATCATCAATATTCGAGATTCCGTACGTCTGCAAGCCAGTCTTGGCTTGCGTTTCTTTCCTGCATTGATGGATGTCGAAACGGCTCAACATTCCCCTGCTCAGTGGAAAAAAAAGCTCACACAGTTGTTCGATTCAATGCAGGACGTTTACGGATTGACTGGACGGCGTTCTAAAACGGGTAGTGTGCAGGCAAGCTTACTCGTCACTGGTGCAGGGTTGGCTGGTTATACCCCAGCCAAGAAACGTTTGATAAAAGGCGGAATGGATCCTGCGAAGATCGAAAAAATGGCAGTTGCCCATGTCATTTTGCTGGATACCGCTCGTGACTATCAGCGGTATGCCGATTTAATGGAAGCCAGTTATTACCTGCCTTACACCAAAAGTAAGTCGCACATAGACCGTTGGGAAAATACCATGCGAGCGGAAGATTCGCCGACACGGTTGGGGGCGTTGCTCGCCAATATACTGCTTCCGGCAGTGATGCAAGTTCGCAATGCTGAAATTCGCGCTCAAGCAGGAGTCAACGCATTGCAAGCCATCGAAGCGATTCGAGATCACGTAGCGAAGACAGGAAAGCTTCCTGCAAAACTCGACGAAATGGAATTGCCAGTCCGGTTGAATCCCCACACGGGTAAACCGTTTGGTTATGAAATCAAAGAAGGGAATGCAGTCCTTCATGTTGAAGAGTTGTATCTCGACAGCGTTTACGAAATCGAAATTGCTTCCAAAAAATAGGAACTCTCCGATTGCGTTCAAACGATTTGTCCCAAAAAAAATGACGACCTGAAAATAGAAAAGTGATTCAGAATGAATAAAATATGTTTTGCGTATGGTGCTTTGACCTGTTTCATTACGCTCGTACTTGTGTCCGCTACCAACGCTCAAAACTTTCTTGAGAAACATTCGGCAACAGTTACTCCTTATGTGACCAGCGATGTTGTCGGAGTCGCGTATGTCGATCTTGCCAGTTTCGATTTTGATAACACGATGGAAGTGCTTACCAAAATCGGGTTTGGCAATGGTGACAAGTTTGAAGACATCAAAGAAGACGCCACAGCGATTAAGGCGGAATTGAAACGACTCAAAGAACTCGGACTCTCCAGTGCTTTCGGGATCGTAAGAATGTCCGACGTTCAAAGTGGCGGAATCTCATGGGTTTTGCCTGTGACCAAAGGATCTGACGCGAGAGTGGTTGCGGAAACGCTCGCCGAACATCCGCTGATTAAACAATCCAACCAAATGGTTGATCCTGGCGCTGGGGTCGTTTTTATCGCTGGTTCGAAAACACAAATTGAAACGCTTAAAACAGAACGAGCCGATCAGCCACGTGACCTTGCCGAGCAATGGAAAGCAATGGGCGGCGGAACGGCTGGGTTGGTCCTGTTTGGCGATTCGGATTCCAGGCGTGTTGTCAAAGAGCTTATGCCTGCCATGCCTGTTCCCTTCGAGGCTTTGACCGGAAGCATGATCGCGGACGACATTAAATGGGCTGGGCTTTCAATGGATTTGTCCAAGTCATTCGGAGCAAGCGTCGAAATTGAATCGAGCAAAGAAGAATCAGCCAGGACGATCGAATCGGTGGCTCAAGCGGGTATGAAGTTGCTGCAAAACATGCCGCAATTGGACATCGTTGATGAAAGTGAGTTAGGTTTTCTGATGGAATCACTTGCGCCTGTTCGAAGTGGCACCCGCGTTTCGTTTTCTACTGACAAATTAATGAAAGATACGGATCGGCTCGCAAAGGCACTTTCGCCGATGGTGAACAAACTCAAATCGGCAACTGCCCAATCGAGCCGACTCAATAAGCTACGTCAACTCGCTCTGGCGATGCACAATTTCGAATCCGCACACAAACATTTTCCCACTCAGGCCATTGTGGACAAATCCGGAAAGCCACTTTTGAGTTGGCGTGTGCAGATTCTTCCCTTCATCGAACAAAGTGATTTGTACAGCCAATTTAAATTGGACGAGCCATGGGACAGTGAGCACAATTTGAAATTGGCCAAACAGATGCCAGATGTTTTTCTTGACAGCAATCGTGTAAACAACAAAGCCGGCAAAACGATTTTTCAGGTGCCAAGTGGCAAAGGATTTATGTTCGATGGCGCAAACGAAATTACATTTCGCAAAATAACCGACGGTTCAAGCAACACGTTATTGGCAATCTGTGTTGCCGAAAAACACGCGGCAGTCTGGACAAAACCCGACGATTGGCAGGTCGATTTTGCGGATGTGACGGCGGAACTTAAGCAAGACGGCAGAAAGTACGTCGAAGCAGCCCTTGCAGATGGATCCGTTCAGCGCATATTCATCGACGCAGCAGTCGAGAAGTGGGAGCCGTTACTCAAGTATGCAGACGGAGGGATCGTCACTGTCGATGACTTTGATCCGTAGGTCATGACGCGGCAGCCGTTTGTGGGCCGATGATTTCATTAAATTGGAACAATTGAAAACCAATAGAAGGCATCGGTTCGCCAGCGGGAACTTTGCGTAGGACAAGCCGTACGTGAAATGATAACTTCAAAGGGAGCAAAATTTATGTCTTTGTTTACCAAACTGAAAAGAGCATCCCTGATTCGTTATTTAACTCTTCCCAGCGGTACTCTTTTTCAAAAGCACGAACGACTTCTTTCGAATATTGTTTCGCTGAAACTTCTAGCTCGCCAAGTGGCATTTGTTTGAATACTTCAAATGCTTTGTCATCAAGATTTGGGCAGTCTTTTACACTGAGATAGTCTAGCATTTTCAAATTCAGCAACCGGTTGAGTTGCTCGGTTGTGATATTAGTCCCATTGAGCGTCACGCTCTCAAGCGTTTCGCACGCGGCGATGATTGAATAGTCTTCGTCCAGCAGCTGCATCTCACTGACATTCAGCGACCTGGAATTGGGTTGCGCCAAAATCGACTTCAGAATCTCGCGCGTCATGCCGGCGCCGCGCCCGCTGATTACCCCATTGGGAAATTTCTTCTTGATAAGCAGCCAACCATCATTGTCAACATTCGTGTCGTCGACGCTGATGCCAGTTTTCGATTGAGAAACTGGCCAATCACGAAAACCCTGGCCGGAGATCTCTGATTCAGCAAGGTTAAACCAAGTCACATTTGGGAGCCCGCCGACGTTTGCCAGCCATTTATCGGTAACCTGCGTCTTATACAAGTAAAGCGTTTCGAGGTTCTTGAATCGGCCAATCCACTTTCCCGATTCATCCGATAACACGGATCTGTCAATGTCCAGCCGCTTTAGAGAAAGTGGGTTTTCAAAGTGTTCAAATCCACTGCCGTCGAATTGACAGCTGCCCAAGAATAACTCTTCGAGATTTCGCAGCGAACCAAGTTCCGCCAACCCGACGTCAGTAATCTTGTTTTTGTCTGCGTGCAGTTTGCGAAGTGATACAAGTTTTCCGATCGCAGTGCAGCCGCGATCTGTAATTTGGGTATCATTGACGCGAAGCGTTTCCAGGTGAGGTTGGCCGGTCAATTCACTGATCATCGCGTCATTGCAGCGCGTCCCATCAAAGCTAATGTCCTCCCATGATTGGATTTGGTTCAAATCGGTATAGAAGGACTTATCATCTGCACCTGCGTAATTAGTGCCAATCAAGACGGGCGTCCTGAACGCATCCTCTCCAAGCCACCGGTGCAAAAATTTTGGACCCGGTAGCTCTGCTTTGATATTCCAGTGGCTGTAGCCCTGTGGAACGGGGCGTTTGTAGTAGTCATAAAAAATAGCGAACGAAACTTCACCAGAGTACTCGTTTATTTTTTCCAGCGCCGCCCGCTGTTTCATCGTTGGAACAAGAAACAGCCCGAAAAAAGCCGCAACGATTGTGATAAGAACAATCAAAGTCCTTATCCCAAACCGAAACCATCGTCTCGTTTTCCTGGCACCGTTTTTCATGATTGATGTTCGCCCCTACTGAATTCTCGAAGCTAATTTACTTTTGCAGCAAGCGTTCTCGTGCGTTTGTCATTTGGTATATCTTATCGGTTTGAGTAACTTCTGCACGTGCGATGATACTCTTGGGTTTCATGGCATGCTTAAAGGTTTGAAAAAACGATCAGTCTGCCGGAAATGCGGAATCTTTTGGGATCCGTGCGAGACGCCCAGTCAGCACGGATTGAAATTGGTGCCAAAGGAAAATTCAAAAGCAAAAAAAGAGAGTTGGTCGTAAGCCGGGTCTTGTAACTGGCTTGCACCAGGGACGATCATTTATCTAGGCGAGCCATTGCTGACACGCTCAAGCAGCCTACCCGAAAGTCATAACGCGACGGACCGTCACTGCTTTCTGTTTGGCCTTGCTCCGGATGGGGTTTACCAAGCCATCTGAGTCACCCCAGATGCTGGTGGGCTCTTACCCCACCTTTTCACCCTTACCTGAAGAACGGCAAGCCATTCGACGGGCGGTTTGTTTTCTGTTGCACTTTCCCTGATCTCGCGACCGGTCGGCGTTACCGACCATCCTGTCCTGTAGAGCCCGGACTTTCCTCTCGTGGATAAATCCACCAGCGATCGCCTGACCAACTCTCAGGGCTTAATGGTAGTGAGAAGATTGGGTCTTGCAAAGTTCGCGCGTTGCTTATTTTGAGTACCAAACTGACATTGCTCATCGCAACCGGATTCGTTGATCGGCACTCTACAGACCGCACATTCTTCACTCGGTAGCGCGTTGGTGAATATGGCCTTCAGCCAAACGCGTTTTTGGATTTGGTTCCTGGGGTATCGCCAGCGATGCCCCAGGCTACGGTGAAAGAGGCCTTTGGCCAAACGGTAGGTCATGCTGTGCATGATATTTTGGGGAGCAGCTCTCCATGCACCTCGCATTATTATTAGCTCGGTGGTCGTAGGTCATGCTGTGCATGACATCTTAAGAGCGGATGGGCATTGCTCATCGCAAGCGGATTCGCCGATCAGTGTCCTGCACTGCCGCATATTTTTCAGCGGTCGCGTTGGTGAATATGGCCTTCAGCCAAAACGCGATTTTGGATTTGGTTCCTGGTGTATCGCCAGCGATGCCCCAGGCTACGGTGAAATAGGCCTTTGGCCAAACGGTAGGTCATGCACGCAAGACCTGGTCTATGTCACGCACGCAAGACCGATGGTCCATTCGTCCGCATCGCGTGCTTTTAATAGTCGGCTAAAGCAGGTGCGATTGAATCTACGAACTTGTCCAATGGATTGTTTGAACGTGACGTTACGACAATTCGATCGTTAGGATGAAGGGCATAATTTTGCTCTTCGCTGACTGATTTTGATCGCGAGATGTACTCGACTGGCATTCGCAATCCTTGGCCTGATTCCTTGATGACTCGAAATACGGCGATTTCCATGCTGCGATATTTGTCGATCGCACCAGCCGCTTCAAGTGCTTCTTGAACGGTCACAGGCCCAGTCAGTTGGCCTTGGAATTTAGTCGCTTTGCCAAATCCGCCTGACATTTCGACTTGATAAACACCGTTGCTCGGAGTGTTCGGTTGCGTTGGCACCGGCGTGTTGGAAAAATTGTTCAACGTCGAACAGCCGGTTGACATAAGCAGCGTCAGCAAGCCACAACTTAGGGTAAGGGCAAAAGCTTGTGATGATCTGAACTTGTTTTTTGTGGACATGGATTCAACCAATTTTGGTTCGTGTTAGAATCAGGCGTCAATCTTTTCCCAAACCCCCTACCTGATACAATCGGCATCGACAATCTGATCGGTTGACTTGAACATTTTCACACCGCTTTTGGTATTTCTCTTAAAGCACTACAAAAAGCCAATCAAACTCAACTTCGCTAGCACCTTTTAAAGCCACTTATGCCAAATTGGAACAACAAAGTCGTCGTTGTCACTGGCGGATCAGAAGGGCTTGGGAAAGCGATTGGGCTCGCATTTGCAGACGCGGGGGCGACTACGGTTTTGCTTGCCCGTGACTCAACGAAGCTTCAAAAGGTCGTTGACGAATCTTCAAATAACCAATCCATCGAAACTCAAGTTTGCGATGTAACGAATGACCAAAGTGTGACTCACGCGATTGGTGAAATCATTGCCAAGCATGGCCAGATCGATGTCTGGGTCAATAACGTTGGTAAATCGACTCGTGCAAAATTGGATGAATGTACCGTCAACGATTTCAAAAATCTGATTGAAATCAATTTCTATTCCACGGTCCGCTGCACCCAAGCGGTGTTGAAGCACTTGGAGAGTTCGTCGGGGCAAGTCGTTAACATCGGTTCGTTAGCGGCCAAAACGGGGTGGCCCAATGTTGCTCCTTACTCAGTTAGCAAACATGCATTGGCCGCGTACAGTCATCAGTTGCGGATTGAAGGACCTCGCAACGTCAATTGTTTGTTTGTTTGTACTGGCCCGATCCAGCGAGCTGATTCGTCGACGCGTTATGAAAAGGAAGCAAGCGGACTTGGCGATTCAGCCAAGCAACCAGGAGCGGGTGTCAAACTGAAAGGAATTCCGCCAGAGAAATTGGCGCTTCGAATTGTTTCGGCGTGTGAACGGCGGAAGAAAGATCTGGTAATGCCCTTCTCGGCTCGAGTTCTGTTTGCAATTGCCCAGTTGTCTCCAGGTCTTGGCGACTATCTATTGCGTCGTTCCAACAAGGGAAAATAGCCCGCAGTTTTTTGGGAATAGTGAACGAGCGGCGGTCTCATGATTTCCCCATTTGCTGCAAATCTGCTGTTATATTCGGATTAACCTTTGGGACACTGAGGTTTAAGGCAAACCCTCCTTTGGTTTGAAGGAAAACGTCGTACTCGTTGGCATGCGACTGGTTTTTAAAGGCATATTTACTGGCGAGAGCGCTTAATAGTTTGTTGAGTGCTTTAAGTGATATGCAAATTTCTGTCCGATGTTGATCGGCGACTCCTGGTGGAACCGACCATGTTAAAAAAGAAGCCGACACTCGAAGCGTTTTGTCGCACGGAAGCAATCGAAGACTTTCGCGCGCTGCTGGGTGAGATATCGAATTTTGCACCAGAAAACGATAGACGCAAACGAATTCGTGTTGCTCGTAAACTTGTCCTCGTCGTTCAGCCGCTGGATCAGAACTTTCAGCCAACGGGAGAAGCCTTCAAAGCCATAACCGATGACGTCAGTGCCAACGGGCTTGGGTTTGAGCACTCGTCTAAGTTTCCAACCGAATTCGTGCGAATTGGCCCAACGAAACACAGCGTCACTCAGGCGATCTGCCGAGTTTGTTACAACAAACCAATGTGCGGCCGAGAAAATATCTTTCGTATCGGCGTTGAATTTAGCGACGAAGAATAGATCGCACGCAGACTTTCGTTTTTGCGAGTGAATGGTGGAATTCCACATATTTTTAACCACCAACCGCTTCCCATACGGTGGACTCGACATTCGCGCTAGTTGTTCAAGAATCGAGCTTGTGGCAATTCTGAGAACATGCTACTTGAGTTCAAATGATTTTGAATTCGTCCAACCAAAAACAGTCACACTCTCGATTGTCAGAGCGTGCGCAGAGATTTTGTCTAGCGATTTGCTTGATCGTTTGCGTGGCTGGATGTCAAAGTCAAAACCATCCTTGGGTAGGATTGCCGTACCAGCCGCCTTCTGAGATTCAGCAAGATACTTCTTCAACATATGCGCCGGTCCCAAGTATTTTGCCAAGCGTTGAAGCAAGCGAATACGCTCCTGGACTTCAGTTGCAAGCGCTTCGCAATAACGAAGTTGACGAGCAGTTCCTGGAATCGCTTGACCTGGATGATCTTGATTCGCTTAATCTGGATGATCTTGGGCTCGAAGAAGATGAATAGCTAACTAGTTGTTGCCCATTGATCTTTGTAGCTGGGCTCGCCGGAGTTCAGGTGCCTTGGCAATTCGCCCGAAGTCTGGCGACATCGGCTACGTCGGAGACCATGTTGCAAGCGAGACTTACTTCTGTCGCTTGAATTTCACGTTAGGTTGCACGTGAGTCACGAAATCATACACAGCGTTGATTGGGATCGCGAAAGTTGTAACTTGTTAAAAGCTGCAAAGCTGCCGAGTCATTCAAGGCAGCTTTCTTTGTAGCTGGGCTCGCCAGAGTTCAGGTGCCCGGCAATTCGCCCGAAGTCTGGCGACATCGGCTACGTCGGAGACCACGATGCAAGCGAGACGTATTTCTGTCGCTTGAATTTCATGTCAGGTTGCACGTGAGTCACGAAATCATACACAGCATTGATTGGGATCGCGAAAGTTGTAATTTTTAAAAGCTGCCGAGTCATTCAAGGCGGCTTTCTTTGTAGCTGGGCTCGCCAGAGTTCAGGTGCCCCGGCAATTCGCCCGAAGTCTGGCGACATCGGCTACGCCTGGAGACCATGATGCAAGCGAGACTTATTTCTGTCGCTTGAATTTCACGTTAGGTTGCACGTGAGTCACGAAATCGTACACAGAGTTGATTGGGATCGCGAAGGTTGCAACTCGCATTGAACGAGCGATGTTGATACCAACAACGTTGCCTTTTAAATCAACCAGCGGCCCGCCACATTGCTCCGGTTCAATCACCGTGTCGTGCGAAATCACTTGTTGAAAACCAAATCGCTTTTTGCTGAATGGTCCGCCGCCCCAGCGATCATGCATGATTTTAGGTGCGAAGTCGCTAATTTTCGTTGTCAGCCGTTGGGAAACTCCATTTCGAATGACGTTGATCTCGAGCTGTTGGCCTACGCGGAGGTTTCTGGCGATTGAGTTGAGCTCAGAGCGACTGGAAACACCAACGTTGTTTACTGACTGGATCAAATCACCAACCAACAAACCGCTTTGTTCGGAGATCGTTCGCGGATAAACACGTGAAACTTCTAATCCGCTAACGTAGCTTTCATTTTGTTGGATTGTTATCTGATTCGTTGTAGTAGCCGCAAGCGCTCCCGATTCAGAAGACGCCTTTGTAAATGTCTTGGTGACGCGAAACGGAGACACGACTGCTCCCAAGTCGATGCCGTCGATGATCTTCGGCTGTTTGATATCAAATCTCTGGGGAGCAACGGAAACCATTCCCAATCGTGCTGCATCAGTTTGGGTCATTGAAGCGACAAGCTTACCGACTCGGAAATTCGTATTGGCTGCCGGAAACGTAATCGGAGTAAGTTTGGTCTTGTCATACTCTGAGGTGTTTAATGCGATTAAGGCCAAGTCATGATCACTTTGGTAGCCGACCAACCTGGAAGTGATTTTTTTGCCATCGATCAGGCAAGTAAACGACTCACCTAGTTCACTTCGTTTGCCAACGACCAGACCGTCTGCCACAACGGTGCCGAGCGAACGATTGCCTCGAACAGATTCGAATTCGACAACGCTCGGCTGGAATTGCAAAGCGATTGGCTCAAGCGCCGTTTGAATTTCGACGGTGCTTTTACCAAATGCCATGGCTGGTGCGAGAGGCGTTTTTAATACGCCCTTTCCAATGACATCCGAGACTTCGGTGCGATTGGTCAAGTTTGAATTGAACGCTGTTCTCGCAGACTGCCCCACGGCATAACTGTGAGTAAGCAAGCTGAAAGTCAGGAGAACTAAACCCAACCACTTGGATTTTTGCCGTCGGATCATAATGAATATCAACGGGTTGGCGGGGTGAATCGGCGAGGTAGAGTCACGTTTCATTTTCCACCCTGCGAGCCAAGTTTTACGGCGACGACCATCAGGCTGCCAAAACGATTCAGTTTTGTGACAACTTGTTCTCCAGGTTTGCGAATGGTGAGGATCTCAATTACATCATCAAATTTTCCGATCGGTTTTCCATCCATTTGCAAAATGACGTCTTCTTTAAGCATGCCTGCAACTGCTGCCGGTGAGCCTTGGATTACACGTCGAATTCGTACTTTGTCATTGTCGGTTTCACCAAGTATTCCAAGGTAGGCTTGTTGTTTTTTCGTTGCGATTTTCATCCGTGGCGTGTCGATCGAATTGGCGAGCTTTTGCCAGTCATCTTGAAAGCTTTGAATTGGAACGTGAATGTTCTGGTTAATGTCATTCTTGATCCGGCTGCTGATTCCAATTAGCGTCCCGTTCAGATTAACCAGCGGTCCACCAGAATCTCCGCCAGTGATGGGGCAATCGGTGATGAGGCGTCCTTCAGGGCCTGTCGTTGTTTTCAAAATTCGGCCTACACGCGCTGCTGCGGGTTCGCCACGTTTGTAGGAAAGCGGATATCCAAGTGCCAAACACCAGTCGCCTGTTTCCGTCAAAGTAGAGTCGCCAGTTGGGATGAAAGGCCACGGCCCCGGATCCAGGATTTTCAGTGCTGCGGTGTCAGAGTTAGCGTTTGTGCCCAAAGTGATTGCTTTTACGGTTCGTCCGTCGGGCAATCGAACGTCGACCGTTCTGTTAGCTTTTTTCGTGACGTGTGACACGGTTAAGATATAACCTGACTCGCTAACGATGACGCCGCTTCCACCTTCGATCGCAACGACCGCCGGTAAGATTTTTGGAAGAGTCTCTTCAATTTTTTCGTCAATTGCAATCAAGTCAGCAATCGAAGTCGGAAACGTTTTGACCGGTAGTGACTTTGTCGCTAACGATGGCACCGTTTCGGCAGGTTCGTTGGGAGCAAAAAAGTTGGGCTCAACCGGTTTGGGTTCAACTGAGTTGGGGCTGCCGGTTCCCGGCGTTTTTTTCGGTTGGGAAATTGCCCTGCTTGCCGAAGACCCGATCGTCTCTGGCGTTACCGTTGATGGTTCAGCTATGGGACGTTTCGTAATCGTTCGCGGCAAAGGTTGGTGAGCGAAAGGTTGAACCCCATTTAATTGGTTGTGCGGGGGAACCAGCACTCCGTTTGGTTGGCCAATATTTGGTTGACCAACATTCGGCTGCACAACATTTGGCTGTACAACATTTGGCTGTACAAAACCGTGTTGCTGATAATTTGGGAATGGGTGAATTTGCTGTGGGTAAATTGGTTGGACAATATTCGGCTGATGAAAACCAGGTTGTCCATGCATTTGTGTTGGATACGGATGATACCCTGGCAGCAAAGTATTGCCTTGATAAGACGAGTTCCAACCTGTCGGAAATTGCTCACCTTGAACAACCGGGTAAACATATCCAGCTTGAGGTTGGATTGGTTGGAATTGTTGCTGTGGAAAATAGTTTTGCGCAAGCGTAAGAGCTTGGTGATCGATTAGCAAAACAGATGCACAACAGAAAACAAATAATCGAAATAGCATAATGCACTTTTTCAAGGAACCGATTGCAAAACCGGTCCGCGGCAATTTTTCATTGGAGTAAATCAAGTATGTTTGATGCGCTCGAGAGAAGTGGCTAACTCGGGCGCAACCCGAGCATTATAGCGCAAATAGTCGGAATTGGAATCTCGATTATTTATCTGCCATCAGTAGTTCAAAAATTGCCCAATTAAGCGTGTCAATTGACAGGTAGGCTTAGATTGACGTTATTGAATGTTGTTAGTTCCCAATTCTGATGACGGGTTTCCGATTCGAATCTGAATACACTTTGCCAACACAATCAGGGCTCCGAAAAAAGCAAGCATTGTAACGCTACCGGCCGTTAAGCTGGGCCAAAATTTGAAGGCGGTTAACAAACGCCAGCAAAGTAAATGCAGCAGAGTTGCAAGCAACATCCAAGTTGAAGCGTTCAAAAAAATGGACGGTCGCTTGATCAGGAAAATCAAGCAAAGAATTAGCGAAATCGAAAGCGCTGATTGCCAGCCAAGAAACAAACCGATCAAGCCAACTCCAGCGATACACTCAAATACACTTCGCTTTTGAATGACCGGAGTCTCAGATTTTTGTTGGCTTGGCGGAGATTCGTTTTTGGCCTCTCGATCATTGGAGAATGGGGAGCTTCCATCGGACAAAGGAGCGAGGAATGGATTGGAGTTCGCTGCTTCAAGTTCATTTGGTTTTAAACTTGCTTCATTCAAAGTTGATTCTTCTGGATTTACCTTGTCTGAATCTACGACGCCTGGATTTACTTCATCTGAATCCGCTGATCCGAACTCGATTGATTCCGATTCGGTTGGGTTTAAGCAGTCTGCGTTTACATCTTGGTCCAGAATTGCATTTGAATCTAAATTTCCTTCGGGCAATTCTTGCTCAGGTGCATCATGACTTGAATCGAGTGAAACCATCACGGAGTCAAAAACGGGAGCCTCGTTATTTTTGAAGCCCAGCGCCCATTGGAGGATTGCCCCAAAACCAAGTCCGCTGAACAACCCAATACTGAGCGTCAAAATTTGGTCAAGTGAAAAACGCGGGAGCGGCACCAATTCGTCTAACCCGATTTGCCAGGAAACCAATAGCATCGCTGGCCAAATCAATGGCAGTGCGAAACCAAAAACGATTCCCGTTACAAAAACCGAGACGGGAATTTTAAGTCGTTCACTGCGAATCAAAGCAAACGTGAATAGTAGGCAGATCAATAACAGGTGGAAAAGTGTGAGCTGAATCAAATCCCATTTGGGATCAAAGATCATGTACTCGATCCCGGTAAAGTGTTCGATCTGGCGAATCGGTAAATTGATTCCACCAAGAAGAAGTTGAACGATCGCGACCAACAGAAAAATGCAGCCCAGAGCAACTTCGACCCAAAGGTAACGTGGCGAAATTGGAATTCGACACGTTCGGCACTTTCCCGCGTTGCGCAGCCAGCCGGTGATCGGAATGTTGTCGAAAAAGCTCAGTTTCGAATTGCAGTTGGGACAATGGCTTGACCCATTAATCCCTCTCCCGCGCGGAACGCGCCAGGCCACTACGTTGAGAAAGCTCGCAAAGCAGCTTCCAAGAAAGAAGAGCCAAAGCAAAGCCAACCCGCGCATCAAATAAGTCTGAATCGTTCCAATGATGCCAAGTAAATCGCCGGTACCATTGGGCATGTTCCCGGAATTGATGAGCCATTGGAGGGCTAACGGAAAAACGATCAGCAGAAAGAATACCAGTACTACGATCAGCCAGAAGGTAAGTCTTAGTGCGAGATAGATTTTCGATTTCATAACGTACGGAAACTCAAGATTGCGGGCTCAAATGGGATTTGATTGTTGATGTCGGTGCGCCGCCGTAGAGTAGCGGCGCACTGGGAAAACAATTGAGCGTTATGAATGCGCGGAGGCGAACTGTAAAAAGCGATTAACTAACTCACCTTAGTTATCACTCATTGTTACGGACTAAGACTCGTTTGAATCCGCCGCGTCAGCTTCAAGCGATTTATGAGTACCATCGCATTTCGGGGCATTGCCAGTATGTTTGCATTGGCAATAGTGGGCCGTCTCTGTTTTTTCGGCTTCAAAAACCATCGGAACAAAATCGGTGCCTTTGTGAGCGCCATCGCAAAATGGCTGGTTCGCAGACAATCCACAGGTGCAGTAGGCGTATTTCTTTCCTGCTTCAATTTCAACTTGCTTTGGGAAACATGCGGCAATTTTTGGCTTGTCCATAATGATCATCCTCATCCAGAATTTTGTTTTTCCCAACCCTCGCATTGGCATCGGTATTTTGCACGGCGAGATGAATGGGTGAATATACACCCACAGCATAATTGCTTCGAATCGCCCCTAACAGGGGAGCGGTCGCAAGTCATTTGATTTCCAGCCGTGCATATTTACCCCGAATGAGGTTTGCTTTACTGCCCGGTGCGGTGTCGCACACGTTGAAATCAAAGTTCTTTAGATCGTCGATCGTATCTGACAATCAACGGCCATCGGAGACAGTAGGTCAGGCTGTGCCTGACGAAAAACTACTGTTTCAACATGCCTCTAGGAACAGCTTCGCCAGTCTTTATAAATTGAAAGCCAGCTCTGCGGCTTATGCAAATGAAACGTCAGGCACAGCCTGACCTACGTGCTCGAAAAATCAACTTCCAACGACGTCGGTGATGTCGATCAAACCGATTGCTTTTCCAGTTAGGCTGACCACCGGAAGTTCGCTCAGGTTTCGGCAAGCCAAAGTTTCGATCGCCAAAACAACTTTTGAACCTGAAGCAATTGTGATCGGCGAGCTAGTCATCACGTTCTTGATCGGCTGGTCGAATTTGTCATCGCGCTGCTGTTCCAACATCCGCGCAAGATCACTGTCGGTAAACAAACCGGTTAGCACGCCGGCGTTATCGGTTACCAAAACGACACCCGCACGACGATCACGCCCACCATGGCGAACGTAGATCTCGCGAACCGTTTCAGATTCTTTAGCCAATCGGCATTCGGTCAGTGGACGCATGACTTCGTCAACTAAAGCCAGACGTCTGCCAAGCGAACCACCCGGATGAAATTTCGCAAAGTCTTTGGCCTCAAAGTCTTTCATTTGAGAAACAACCAGCGTCAGTGCGTCGCCAAGTGACAACATCAATGCAGTACTGGTCGAAGGGGCCAATCCCATGTGCCCGCATTCTTCAATTGAGCCGTAATTCAAAACGGCAGTGGATTGAGAAGCCAGTGTTGATTTTGCTTTGCTCGTGATCGCAATGACTGGCGTAGCGAATTTCGAAAACGATGGAAGCAGTTGGACGACTTCGTTTGTTTCGCCGCTGTTGGAGAAAACCAGGATTACATCGTCTGGGCCGACCCGACCAAGGTCACCATGAATCGCTTCGGCCGGATGAAGAAAATGGCTGCGTGTTCCGGTGGACGCAAGCGACGCCGATACCTTCTGCCCAATCCAACCTGCTTTTCCAACGCCCGTCACGATAACGCAGCCCTTGCAATTGACCACCAAATCAACGGCCACGCAAAAATCGTCTGGCAGGTTCAACGAAAGATTCTGAAGTGCTTTCGATTCTGCGCGAATCACATCGGTCGCGAATCTCAATTGCTCAAATTTGGAAAGTCCTGAGTCGCTTGCGGAATGGTCGGGGGAACCGAATCGTGAAATCCCGCTGGCTCGGGCTGCATTTGTTTGTGCCGCATTGCTCATTCGAATTCCCTTTCCAAGTCTGTTCTATGTCAGTCGCCAAATCAGTCCTTTGATGACAACTCCTAATCGCTGCTTATGCCGCTTCTTCCAAGTCCATGTTTCTCATGCGTTGGTACTCCGGGCAACGAGCAAGCAGCTGTGGATGCGTCCCGCAATCGACCACTTGGCCGTCCTTCATGATCATGATTCGATCTACCAGCTCCAAGGTTGACATGCGGTGTGTGATCACAACCGTCGTGCGATTCTTGATGAATTTCGCCAGCGTTTCGTGAATCAGTTGTTCGCTTTCAGGGTCAATTTGGCTGGTCGCCTCATCGAGAATCAAGATTTCTGGATCTTTCAAAATCGCTCGCGCCAAAGAAAGCCTTTGACGTTGGCCGCCGGAAAGTTTGCCGCCGTGTTCGCCGATCATTGAATCATAGCCATGTTCCAATTCGGAGATAAATTCGTGGGCATGTGCTTTTTTTGCTGCTGCTTTGATCTCATCCAACGTTACGTCTGGTTTTCCGTAAGCGATATTGTCAGCGATAGAATCATTAAACAGCATCGTCATTTGTGTGACATAGCCGACTTTTTGACGCAGCGATTTGACACGCACATCACGCACGTCGATTCCTCCGATCTTGATCGCGCCGGCATTTTCTCCTTCGCCTGCGTTGGTATCAAAGAAGCGAGGAATCAGATTGATCAATGTGCTTTTTCCACAACCGTTGTGCCCGACGATGGCCAGCGAAGTTCCTGCAGCGATGGTTTCGCAAACGCCGTTAAGAATCGGTTTGCCCGGCTCATACGCAAATCGGACGTCATTGAATTCGATGGCCAGCTCCCCGGCTGGAAGCGTTTTTGGATTTTCAGGATCACGTACAGCAGGGACTTGGTCAATCAAAGGAAAAACTCGGTCGGCGGCAACCACACCGCCCTGCACCATGTTGTAAACGTCAGCCATTTTTCTCAGCGGATCCGCGATGCCGATTAGGAACCCAAAGAACATCATCAAACTGCCAAACGTCATCGGAGCTGAACACATTCGAATGCTACCCAGATGAAGTGAGTTGTTGAGAACCAGGTATCCACCGGCGAGAACGCTGACAGTGATCATACTCACGCCAAGCAGTTCGTTGTTGATTCGTGAAAGCGCACCGAACACGGAAATCTTCATCGAGCGTTCGTACACGTCTTGCGCGACGACTTCGAAACGCTGTCGTTCGGCGTCTTCGTTGGTAAACGCTTTTACCACTCGCATGTACGTTAGGGCTTGGTAAAGTCGATTCAACAATCGAGCCGACTCTTCCATCGCTCGTTTGTTTGCGCGTTTGGTAACTTTGGCCAGTTGAACCATCAGGTAGCCGGCGATCGGGCAGATCAACAATGAGAAAACCAGCAACCGCCAGTTGACCAATGCCGCTCCTGCCAAACAGCCAAACATCTTCAGCGGTTCGCGAACCGTTTTCCCAAACAGCGTATTGATGGCTTGGCAGATCGCGCCGGTTTCGCCTCGAATTCGGCTAATGAGGTCGCCTGTGCCTTTAACGCCCAGTTCCGATGTTTCCATGTCCAGCACATTTTGAAAGACCTGGTTTTGCATGTCGAGCATCGTTCTTTGACCAACGCGTGCCACGGCAACCATGCTTCCCATCAAAAAGAGCCCGCGCAACACGGTGCCAAAAAACATCAGACCCATCAGCAACGCCAATGTGTTAAACGGATCTTTAGGTGCATACTTGGCTATGTAAGGCGCGATTTTGGCGCGGGCTTTAGCTTTTGTTTCTTGAACGTCAATTTCAAAACGGTTGGCCGAAATTTGATTTTTGAGTTTCGCAATTTCTTGTTCAGTGAGTGGAATCGGTTTCGCCTGAGGGTCGGCTTGGGCCGCATCGCCATCTGCGGCGGCGAGTTGTTTTTCCAGCTCAAGAATCTTCGAGTTGCGTTCGTCGATGATTTCTTCGGCGGCTTTTTGCTCTTCGACAATCCATTCATGAAGCGATTGGTTTTTCAAAACCACTTCGACGAAAGGGTACACAGCGCCGAGGTTCAACGACCAGAGCACAGCAACCAAAGCGCTGCAAACGAAAGAGGCGATCAGCGACCACCGATATTTGAGCGTCATCCGTAACGCTCGGCCTAGATTTTTCATAAGTTGGGTTTCTCTAAATGCTTCCTTGCAATTTCCAAAGCCGCAAAGTTGCTAGCGTTGGAGCGAGATCTCTTCCTATGTTCTAACCTTTGGCCGGGTGAATCTCCAAGGTCATTTTCCGGCGGCTATATGCGGCGAAGCAGGCATTTGAAACGACAACGGAGCTAAGAAGTCGAATTCAGCGTTTTGATCCACTTCCGGATTTTCGTGCGTGCCCATTTGTAATGGCTGGCCGTGTTGCCGCGCAGGTAATCGCTCACCGTCCAGCTCTTTCCAGTCCACTCAAAAAAGCCAATCGTGGTTAGCTGTTTATTGTTCAGCTTCGCAATCAGACGCAGCGTCGACTCATGAGCCGCGTCGAATTCTTCAAGCACTTTTTTGACCGATTTGCGACGGTGCTTGCGGTAAATTTTTTCATTGAGTTCGCGCAATTGGTTCCACTTAAATCCATCGCCGGGCATCTCAGGCGTTTCGCCGGTCGCACCTATCTCACACCAATTGACGGTGCGGATTTCCCAGTCAATCAAGTGAGTCAAAACGTCTTTGATGGACCAGCCAGCCTTGTTGATTCCCGTTACGGTTAATTGTTTGCGCGGAATCGAAGCAAGCAACTCCATCAACTGCTGCCGTTGGGAGAGGATCTCCGCAAGAAGTTCTTTTTTCGCCAGACGTTTGCCCATGGCTTCATTATACGAACATTCTACGCGACGTGCCGCCAAGCCAGCGGTGTGCCACGCGGAATTTCTTCCGAAGCGGTGCCTTCGAGAATCGCGTCCATATGTTTTGGCTCAAGCCCTTGGCCAGGTCGAATCGAGCGGACATTGTCTGGCGTAAAAGCTTCGCCCGCTTTGATATCGCGGATCGCAAAAAGCGAACGACGAAACGCCAAGTTGTTTTTGTCCGTTTGCGTTGGCCCGTAGTGAACCGAACCAATCGTTGCTTCGGCTTTTCGGATCGAACTCACCATGTCTTCAAATTCGTCTGGCTCAAGTGAAAACGAACTGTCTGGACCTTCGTCGTCGCGCGAAACCGTCAGGTGTTTTTCGATAATTGATGCACCCATCGAAACGGCGATCACCGCGGTTTGGTTTTCAAGTGTATGGTCAGAAAGTCCGACTGGAATATTGAATCGAAACGCGAGGTCTGGAATCGTGCGAAGGTTCATTGCTTCGACGGGCGAAGGATACGCGCTGGTGCATTTCAATAACGCAACTTGGTCACAGCCGTTGTCGCGAAGTGTTTTTACAGCAAGCTCGATTTCCTCTACCGCTGCCATCCCTGTTGACACGATTACCGGCCGGTTCGTTTTGGCGACTTTTCGAAGCAGTGGAATGTCAACAATTTCAAACGAAGCAATTTTGTACGCGGGAACTTTCATGCCTTCCAGAAAATCCACTGCCGTCGCATCGAATGGGCTGGAGAATAAATCCATCCCAAGCTGATTGGCGACTCGTTTTAGTTCGGGATGCCATTCCCAAGGCGTGTGAGCTTTTTGATAAAGATCATATAGCCGTGCGCCATCCCAAATTGTTCCCTGCTGGATTTTGAAATGCGGCTGGTCAGAATCAAGCGTCAAAGTATCGGCTGTATAAGTCTGTAGCTTCACCGCGTCAGCACCGGCTCGATGCGCTAGATGCACGATGTCAACCGCACGATCAAAGCACTGATGATGGTTAGCCGAAATTTCCGCGATGATATACGTTGGGCAGCCTGGACCAATCGGCCGGTTGTTGATCCGAATGTTCTTTTTAAGTTCTGTCATGGTATCGCTCAGCGAAAACTCTCAAGCAGATTTTCGTGCGGGCAGGCTTTGTCGCTGGGCATCCCGGTCCAGCGAATACTGCAAAGCCATTTTTCCGTTAACAATTGTGGGCTCAATCGCCCGGAATCCCGCCGCGCGAAACGCACGTTCTGAAGCGGTGTTTCCTGGTTTGATCTGAGCAATAATCGTTTGCGTGTTGGTTGTCGCAAAGATTTTACGGGTCGAATTTGTGATTAGCATTCTGCCAAATCCCCTGCCCCGTCGGGCTTGGTCGACAATGATACTGATCACGGCTTGTTCGCCATTTTTGGAAAAGTCAAAACGCAATTGGCCGATGGCTTTTCCTGTTTCGTCTTCTGAGATCCAGATTTTTGTGTTTGCGTCCGCCAATTTTTCTGCCATCCACTGTTGGTGGTCAGCCAACGAAATAAAGTCGTTGTGAAACGAAACGGAGCGGACTTCTGGATCGTTTCGCCACTGCAGTATCGATTTGGCGTCCTCGATAGAAGCTTCTCGGAAATTGAATTCGAGGGATCCGGTTGGCGACATTGTTTTTTCTTCCGAGACGGCGTCGATCGGTGCGATTTGGATTCGATTGTTTGCATCTTGCATACTCACCATCTCCCCTACAATGCGTTGAGCACCGCGTCCATCAACCAACGATTGGCCACGCTTGGACATGGCTTCGCGAGCCACTGGATCTTTTAGTAACTGATTGATCGTAGTGCCGAGTGTGCTTCCAGAATCGCCAGCGATCGAAACCATGATCCCTTGGTCGTCCATCGCGCACGCGATTGGAATTTGGTTGTCAGCAATCGCGATCACTACCGCTGGGACGCCGCAGCGGGCTAATTCGTAGCAGGTTGATCCGCCAGCCGTGATTGCCAAATCAACGCGAGACATCAAGGTCGTCATGCGATCGACGTTGCGATGAATTCGCAGGTTCATGTTGGCTGACTTTTTGAAAATGTCCAACTCACGCGTGTTGGAATAGCAAGCTCCAACGACGCAATCGACCACCATCCGTTTTCGTTCGAGATCGGAAAGTGATTGAAGCGTTTTCAAAGTCCAGTTGTCAGGATCGGCGCCGCCAAACGTGACGAGCAAACGGCGGGCTTCGACGGCGGTTCGTTTGGGAGTAAGCTTGGAAAATTCATCGCGAAGCAACGCGTAGCTCGGCCCAGCCAAGATTTTTGAATGGCTTGAAGTCTCGTATTGGTCGAGGTCAGCGTAAATGTTTTGGTTCAGGATAAGATCGGCGTGATGATGCTGGGCGTGCTGATAGTCATCGAGAACCAAAAGCTGTGAGCCGGAAGTTTTTATTGCCTTTTGGTAGTCGTCATCAAATCGGTAGCCATCAAGCACAATCCAGTTTGGTTTGATTGAGGCGACGACGTCAAGCAATTCGGTTGAGTCCGCTTCATCGCAAAGTGAGTTTTGCAGAATTTGAACTGAGAATTTTTCGGCTTCAATTCGACGGAGAAGTCCACGAGGAATTTCCCCACAAACAACGGTCACTTCGCCACCGTTTTGACTCCAGGCTTGTCCCAACGCGATCGTTCGCATCAGATGGCCAGTGCCTACGCCGGGGCCGACGTCTGCTCGAATCAAAAGCTGATTGGTTGCTTGCTTCATCACGCAACCTTTTGTTTGGTGTGTTGATTGATTTCCAGCCACTCTGGATGAGAATGGCAAGCGGTAATGATTTGCTCCCACGTGAAATTCGATTCGCCTAACGATTGCTCGAAGTACTCGTAGATGGTTCGGACGAGTTCTAAATCTTCAGCGGTATCGACGGTCCAACGAAGATACGAATGGTCTTCCTCGCTAAGAACCGAGCCAATTGAGAATCTGGTTTCGTTGCGATAGACGTATAAAGTTACGTGCTCGCGATAGCGTTGTTGGTTTGCAAGTTGATCGATTTTTTCCAAAGTCGAACGGGTCAAAATTTCGCAATCCAGCCCCTGCGGAAAACGCCGCAATGGGTGAAAGTTGCAGGCGTAATCGTGATCGCCGAGCGAGTTAACGACTTGGTCAATGATGGTTGGTTCGATCAGCGGGCAGTCGGAAGTGATCCGAACAATTCGATCGGCCGAGTGTTTTTTTGCCGTTTTAACGTAGCGATCAAGCACGTCATGTTCGCGGCCGGTGAAGACGTTCCAAGCTTGTGATTCGCAAAAATCAACGAGTTCCTGATCGGCAGGTTCGTTCGTCGTGGCGATAACTATCTCATCAAGCGTGTTGGCTTGTTGGACGCGTTCCACGACACGTTGGATCATTGTCTTGCCCGCGATGTCGCGAAGGACTTTGCCGGGAAGCCGCGTGCTTCCGAGACGGGCTTGAATAATTGCAACGGTTCTTTGGTTTTGCGGCATGGCTAAGCGACCTTTCGAAGGCGGCTTTGGTCTTCAATTTGCGGTTCAGGACAGATTCCAACAACCGAAGATTCTGCAATCGCTTCCAATTCAGCAACGACTTTTCGAATGTCGTTTTCGGTAATGTTTGGGAAAATTGGCAAAGACAAAATTTCTTCGTACACCATTTCGGCGTTCGGACAGCTTCCGTTTTGGTCGCCAAACGTTCGCTCATAAAACGGATGTTGGTAAATCGGTTGGTAGTGAACGTTGACGCCAATCCCGCGCTCTCGCAACATGTCGAACGCTTGGTCGCGCGTGATGCCTGTCAGTTCAGTGTTCCAGCGCACAACGTACAAGTGGTAGGCGTGGTCAACGCTGTCAATTTTCTTGAGCGGTTGGGCAAACATTTTGCCGTCGAGAAGCTGGTCGTAAAGCCGTGCGACTTCGTTTCGTCGCTCGGTAAACACTTGCAGTTTTTTAAGCTGAGAAATTCCAAGGGCACATTGGATATCTGTCAGCCGGTAGTTGAACCCAAGCGTCTCCATCGAGTATTGATGTTTCGCCAGTTTTTGACGCTGCTGATGATCAGTCGTGATCCCGTGGTTGCGAAATGTTTTCAATGCCGTTGCGACAAAGCTGTTGTTTGTCGTGACGATGCCGCCTTCACCTGCTGTGATTTGTTTGATCGGATGCAAACTGAAACAAGTGAGATCCGCCAGCGAACCGACCGGACGGTTTCCAATTCCGCCACCCAGTGAGTGGCAAGCATCGGAGATCAAAACCAAGTCATGTTCGTCACAGATTGCCCGTAGACTTTGGTAGTCGCATGGCTGTCCGCCATAATCCATCGCAACAATGGCCAGTGTGTTGTCAGTGATTTTGCTTTTAACGTCTTCAACGTCGATCAACAGAGTTTCAGGATCAACGTCGGCAAAAACAGGTTTGGCTCCGACGTAAACAGCCGCGTTGGCTGTCGCAACAAAAGAAATCGCAGGCACGATGACTTCCGGTTGAGCCGGGCTTTCGGTTGCAAACGCATTTTCTTGGATTGCAATCGTACTCATTGCCGCGTGGAGCGCGGCGGTTCCGCTGCTGACGGCGACGGCGAACCGGGAAGACGTCGCTTTGGCAAAAGCGGTTTCGAACTCTTGGACTCTCGGACCCGTCGTCAGCCAATCCGAGGCTAGCGCTTCGGTGACCGCGTCGATGTCGTCTTGTTCGATTGTCTGTTTTCCATAAGGCAACATCTTTTGATTCCCGAAATTGTGTAACACTTTTCGACTTACACTAAGCGACTAAAAATTGCGCGACTAAAACTCGTCGTACGACTGACGACCGGCGACTGCGACTCAGATAAGGCTGCGGAAGTGCGGATGAATGTCTCGGGAGAGAATGTTCCGGCGATAGTTGATGTGCGGTGAGCGCAACAACCAAGAAGAAAAGCTGGCCCATTGAGTTGATCGATTGGATCCAGACAGTGTGCGAACTGGTTTCCAAGCGAACGGGCGTTGCCGGTAAATAAGATATTTTGATCTCTAAGCCAGAACATCCTTGTTCCTTGCGTGATCGGAGAAAATTGGGTTCTTTAAGCTATCTCACATCGGTCCAGGCAACAATACGAATCTTGTTGATGTCTTGGTGGCCTATTTGGTTGTTTTCCCGTACTGGTTTTTGGATCAGTTCCTCGTTCCTGATATTGCGTCAGCACTTACGTTTTTGGGTGCCATGTTTACGCTTGCGTAAGCATGTTCGAGCAATAGCTGGCTTTTGTGTGTTCCAATGATGCGATGCAAGCACTTGTCGAGGAAATTGAATAAATGGCCAGCAGTCAATCAGCGGCCTATCATTTTCGCAAGCATCTTTTTCGCACCCTTTTCAAGTCGCTTGAGCGAGGAGTGTTTGGGCCGCGCATACAACGTTTGGCCTTTGAATTGGCCTTCAAATAAACCTGTCGACTCAAAATAAACGTGCCGATGGCCACGAGTTTGAAGCCAGAAACCATATTTTAACGCACTGGTTTTTGGTTGTGCTGTCAAGTCTTGTACAAGCAACTTGATCGTTTCTGCGTGTGAATCGGGCCGATAAATTCCGCCAAGGTTTTGATAAAACGAAGGGCCAAGTGAAACCGATGGCGTTCCCCAAAAAACTGCTTCGCTTCCAACGGTGGAGCCAAACGAAATGACGGTGTCACTCGAACGAAGCAATGCATAGGTATCGATCGTCGCGTCGGGCGGAATCACGGTTAGGTTTGGGTAATCAAGCGCCAGCATTTCGCGCTTTCGCTGATTATCGACCTGAGTCAAATTCGGATGCATTCGAAGGTAGATTTGAATTTCCGGTGCAGCGTCGAGTATGTCGGCTGCGATTTTGGAAAAAGCGATGACTTGATTGCCATACAGCTCGTTTCGCCAAGCCTCGCCAATTGCGACAAACTCATCGTCGGACGAACAAAAGATTGAAATGTTTTTTTGGTCGGGATTCCAATTCTCAGGAAGTCGGCCCGAGTCCTGGTTTTTCACAAACGAATGCCACACTTTTTCGACACGGTCAACTCGGTCGTGAAAAAACTGAGCGGCGATTTTGTCGCGATCGGGGTTGGAAGATTCCGCCTCCCAGCGAGCTTCGATTGCGGCTTCGATTTTATCTAAATCGTGCGGTAAATGGTTTTTGAAAATCTCAAAATGCTGTGCGTCGCATCCACGCTCATGCATGTAACAATCGACTTTCATTAATTCGCACGCTCGCAATACGGCACGCATTCCCGCAAAACGTCCGTTGTAGAGATAGACTCGATCGATGGAGTTGTTCTTGAGGTACTTGATCGTCTGTTGATAAGCCTGTAGTGCAGTCGTCATCAATCGTCGAATCGTTTGTTCGTGTTCAATTAAGTCGGGTTCAGGATCACGATGAAGCGAAACCAAAGAAGACAACACCGCATAACCAATATCGAAATTGTCGATGTGATACGCGGTCAACTCGTCAACCGAATCAAATTTGAATTGCACGCCAGAAGTATCGACTTGCTCGGTAAAAGTCGTGCATTTACTCGATCCATCACCTACCAATTCCAATCCCATTTCGCGTCGGCCAATGCAATCCTGACAGACCGAAGGTTCACGCTCGACGTTGAAATCACAACTTTGTAACGACCCGGTGCAGTAGAAAAATTCAACGGTATCGCCATCATCAATGTGCTGCTGCGCAATGTCGAGATCGGTTTCGAAATGCGGAACGACCGTCGCGTTTGGCGAAATGATTGCAATTTTCATTTTGGATTTATCCAGCCTGCCTTCGCGTGAATCGGTGGTACCACTTCGCTTTTTTAGGCGATTTGCTTACCGCGAAATTGTCTTGTTTTGGAGCAAGTACGTTTTCCCAAGTGTGCTGGTCAGCAATGCGGTTGGGTGCAATTTTTGCTGGATGGATTAGCTCTTCAACTTCTGTCGTGAGCAAGTTGGCCAGTTCGGAATTCGAGTCCGTTGTGTGAGTGGCAGACGGACCGAATCCAAGATTGGTGACAAGATTTCGTTCGGGCAAGATACAAAGCCCACCCATTCGCCAGCATGCGTAGCTCCAGGAAAAATCCCAGGTGTCGATATTGCCTGCGTGGTGCTGGTCTAATGTGTCAGACCAATATTGATACTCTTCGTCGCTGCCAAACGTTGCACGGAGTTGGCCAGTCGATTTCGTTTCAGGCCAAGTCTTTACGTCGGCATCAAAATGATTCCAAGCTCGCCGCCAACTGGCCCAGCCCCAAATATGTGGCCAGCGAGAAAAGTAATAACTGTTTTCCGAACGTGGCTCCGGCTGGAAATTGTCTCCACTGATCATCATGACACGCGGTTGGTCACGGTATCGCTCAAGCAATTTTTCACAGTATCCAAAAAATGAAACGGCTGGCAGACAGTCGTCTTCGAGAATGATCAGTTCCTCGGATTGTTCAAATGCCCAGTCGAGGCCCGTCGCAATGCGTTGCTTGCAACCTAAGTTTCGCTCCGCAAAATTCGTTTTGACTTCACAGTCCCAGTCAACTCGATCCACGACCGCTCGGGTTTGCCGAACTAAATTGGCTTCATTGGGCCGGTCTTCGCGGGCACCATCGGCGATCACAAATAATTGCTTGGGTTTAGCCGTGCGAATCCGATCGAAAACCTGAAGTGTCAGTTCCGGCCGGTTGAATATGCAAAAAGCGATTGGAGTTTCGAGCGGCATGCGTTTCTTTTTTGTTAGCTAGCAAAAAGGCTGATGGTGTTGGCAAATACTTTTTGCATCGCGGATTAACTTAAACAAGTTAGGTTTTGCGACCAAGGTTGATGTTGGATTCAAAAATTGGGTTTTGTAGGCCAATAAATGTATTTACGCGTAGTTTTGGATCTGATAAATCTTGTGCCGCTTATATAGCAAAATTCTGCTTCCTCTTCACTTTCAATTACTAATCATCACATCCCTGAAGGCTTCATTTTGAAATCCTTGATGCGCAGGATTCGTAACCCGCGAAAACGTCGGCTTGAAAACCAAGCCAACGAGCCGGGTAGCGATGCGCGATCGTTGAAAGAAGCGATTGAAAAACTTCGCGCTCAGATTCCTGACGCTGCCGATCATCAACTGCAGATTGTTAATTCAGTCCGCGAGCTCACGATGACATCGCCCGAGCGGATTCTTGCCGTTTGTAACGCGGTGGAGTATCTCGCCAAGAACAAAATCGATGGCGATTTTGTTGAGTGTGGTGTTTGGCGTGGTGGCAGTATGGCGGCAGCAGCCAAAACGCTTGTCCACGTTGGAACGACTGATCGGCAATTGTGGATGTACGACACCTACGACGGAATGTCTGAGCCGACCGAAGAAGACGTTGACTACCTCGGTCACACGGCGGAGAAACTTTTGAATGAGCAGGACCGCGACGACGCAATGAGCGTGTGGTGTTGTTCGCCGCTTGATCAAGTCAAACAGACTATGGCTCAAACGGAATATCCGATTGACCAAGTTTGTTTTATCGAAGGCAAAGTTGAAGATACGCTTCCGCATACGACGCCTGAGAAAATCGCGATGTTGCGATTGGATACCGATTGGTATGAATCGACACGCTGCGAGTTGGAGCATCTATTCCCAAAGCTTGTTCCTGGTGGTGTTTTAATCGTGGACGACTATGGTCACTGGGAAGGCTGTCGGCGCGCCGTTGATGAGTACTTTCAAAAAAACAAAATCCCAATGCTGCTGAACCGAATCGACTATACGGGTCGAATCGGAATTTATTGTCCTGGCTCGAATTGATGAAATCAAAACGTACAATTCGAATATCTGAAAACCAACGGTATCTAAATATCGGTTGTGGCCGGCGCTATCATAGCGATTGGGTGAACCTGGATTTGGAATCGAGCGATCCAAACGTGATTCGCCACGATATCACCAATGGAGTGCCGTTTGAGGAATCGCAATTTGATGCGGTTTACCATTCGCATGTGCTTGAACATTTGCGACCACAGCAAGGGATCGAGTTGATCACTGAATGTAGCCGTGTGCTTAAGCCAGGTGGTGTGTTGCGGATTGTTGTTCCTGATTTGGAACGAATCGCGCATCTTTATTTGGAAACGCATGAGCAGGCTTGGTCGGGCGATCAACCAGCCTCGATTGACTACAACTGGATGAAGCTTGAGTTGCTTGATCAATTGGTTCGAGATCATTCAGGTGGACAGATGGGCCGTTACATGGCCAGTCCCAAGATTAAAAATTCGGAGTTTGTAAAATCACGAGTAGGTGATGAGCTTTTGATTTGCCAGGACGCCGCAAAGCTGGAACGTGCAGAGCGGACAATGTTCCAACGCCTTGTCGCGTCGACGTTTGAGTTTCGCAAGCGGATGGTTAGACGATTCGTGCGATGGACGCTTGGCCGAAGTGCAGAGTCGGCTTTTGACGAAGGCATGTTTCGGAGCCAAGGCGAAATTCACCGCTGGATGTACGATCGTTTTTCGCTCAGAGAGATTTGTCAAAACGCAGGATTGGTCAATTTCAAAGTCTGTGCCGCAAACGAAAGTCGGATTGAACGCTACACTTCGTTCGAACTTGATTCGGCAAGTTCTGGCGTGCGAAAACCCGATTCGATTTTTGTCGAATGTGAAAAACCACGCGAGATCGCGGTTGGGCAAAAAGCGGCTTAACCCAGCTCAAATTCCTGTTCGCGATTGGCAAACGTCGACGGCAATGGTAACGATTATCGGCTGACTTCTTCCCAATAGTCATCGCTTCTTTGGCGTCCACGACCTGCGTTGACTCTATTATTTCACGCGAAAACTGGTACGATTTCAGGTTATTAATCGGCGACCATTTTTCCTGTTTCCAAACATGTCTTCCCACTCAATTTCTGCTTCAAATCAAGCTTCAAACGTCAAAATGTCAGAGTCAAATTCTGATCAATCGTGGCGTTGTGAGTATCCATTCGCGTCCAACTATCTGGACATCGGCTCCAACCAAATGCACTTTGTTGATCAGAAACCGATGGAAGAAAATGGGCAGGATCCAGTGTTGATGGTTCACGGAAATCCGACATGGTCTTTTTACTGGCGGCGTTTGATTGACAGCCTTAGTCAAACTCGTCGCACGATCGCAGTCGACCACATCGGCTGCGGGCTCAGTGACAAACCGGCCGACTACCAATACTGCCTTCAGAACCACATTGATAATTTGTGCAAATTAGTCGATGAACTGGATTTGAAAAACGTGACGCTGATGGCACACGATTGGGGCGGCGCGATTGGCATGGGAGCTTTGTTGGCTCGCAAAGACCGGTTTAAGAAAATCGTTTTATTTAACACCGCCGCATTCCCGCCTCCGTTTATCCCATTCCGAATTCGGGTTTGCCGTTGGCCACTGGTTGGCAAAATTGGCGTGCAAGGATTCAATCTTTTCGCTCGTGCTGCGACATTCATGGCCACTGAGCGCAAAGGCGGATTGCCAAAAAGTATTGCCGACGGAATGTTGGCTCCGTATGACAACTGGGCCAACCGCGTTGCGATTTATAACTTTGTCAAAGACATTCCACTTAGCCAAAATCATCGGACATGGTCGGTGTTGGAAAAGATCGAATCTGGATTGCAATCGGTTGCTGATTGGCCGATCTTGATGATGTGGGGGATGAAAGATTGGTGTTTCCGTCCTGAGTGTCTCGACCGCTTGAGTGAGCATTGGCCTGCCGCCGAAGTCCACAAAATCGCCGACGCTGGTCACTATGTCGTCGAAGACGCAGCCGAAAAAGTTGATCAAACGGTTGTCGAATTTCTGGCTCGACATCAATCGTGAGTGAGTTGCCTCTGACGGCTGGCGGAATCGCAACACTGGCTTGCATGCTGGAAGTCACCGCGCCCAAGCCCGGAAATGTTCACCGAGGAGCCGATTTCGAAGACGTCACTTTCTCGGATTTTGCGACCAGCGCAATCGTGCTTGGTCAAGTCATCGATTCGTCAAAGGAACAAGGGGTCGGGCAAACGATTCTAACGGCCGTGGAGCAAACCAAGTCGATGGTCGGTGTTAATACCAATCTCGGAATCATATTGCTTTTGGTTCCATTGGCCAAAATCGTCCAAGCTAACCCAGAAATTAAAATCACTCCGGCGATCGTGAGTGAATTTTTGTCGACAGCATTGGACACGGCCGATGCCAATTCTGTTTTCCAAGCCATTCGAATCGCCAAACCAGGTGGACTGGGCGAAGCGAAAGAAATGGATGTCAATTCCAACGAACAAGCGACCGATCTCTTGCAGGCGATGAGGTTGGCGGCAGATCGCGATGACGTCGCCCGCCAGTACACCAATGGTTATCAAGACATCATCGAAACAGGTATTCCGTTGTTGCTGAGAGGCATTGAGCTTTTTAAGAACTTAAGCCAAGCCATCGTATTCACGCATGTCAGTCTGATGGCCAGCAGTGCCGATACATTGATCGCGCGGAAGTGCGGCGCCGAGATCGCGGAGCGTTCACGCGTTATGGCATCCAAAGCGATTGATGCGATACCCGGCAGCGGCAATGATTTGTTGAATGAAGAAGAACAAGAACTGTATTGGTCGCGTGTCGGGGAACTGGATTTTTGGCTTCGGTCTGATGGCCATCAACGCAACCCTGGAACGACGGCCGATTTGATCGCAGCGATATTGTTTGTTGCGATTCAGAATCAAAAAATTCAAAGACCCTTTAGATAGCCACTGAAACTTTTTAGATAATCACTGAACAAGAATCGTAAAACTCATGTCCAACGAAACCTATCGCGTCAGTTTGGAGAAAGACAATCTTGTCTTTAGCGCCGCCCATTTTATCACATTCAATGGTAATATTTGCGAGTCGATTCACGGGCATAACTATCGTGTTAAATGCGAAGTCATCGGGCCTCTCGATGAAAACGGTTACGTCGTTGACTTCATTGCTCTGCGGGATGCACTTACTGAGATCGTGGGCACGCTGGATCATCACGTTGTGTTGCCGACCAAGCATGATGCGATCAAAGTCCTCGACGACGGAACAGAAGTCACTGTCACCTTCGAACAAAAGCGTTGGATATTTCCATCCGAGGATTGCGTGTTACTTCCGATCGCCAACACCACCGCCGAATTGATGGCTTGGTACATCGGTCTTGAATTGAAGGCAAAAACCAAGTCCAAATTCAATAACGTTTCAAAGATTGTGGTTGCAGTAGACGAAAATCGCGGCCAATGGGGCGTGGTGGAAATGGATTGGTAAGCGTTTCGAAAAAGCAGAATTCGACGCCGGTCTAGAAAACGATTTTGTAATAAACGATTGCTGTGATTGCGACCATCGCATTGACCAAGTACCGAAATCGCCAGGTCCAATCGATGACGAATTGACTCGAACTCAATGACCGCACCAGAAGCATCAGATAGACGTTGGTGAATGTTGATATCGCAAATGTGATAAAGGCCAACTGTAAAAGTGTGGAAAGGTCGATGGGGTTTCCAGGATCCGGTTTGAAAAGTGAAACCCCAATCACGAATCCGATAAAGAAGTTGGCCGACCAAAAGACTACCAGGACCGGGCGCAGAAAGTTTGGCGGATTGAATTGGTTTTCAGCGATGTTCTTTGGCGACGGGATTTGACGTTTGAAAATGGTTTTCCAGGTCAAAAACTGACACAGACACTGAGACGGAACCATCACCAGCATGATCGGTATCCACCAGCTCGGCGGAATGTTGTGCATTACTTGTTGGGGTTGAGTGATAAAGACAATTCCGATCAGCGTGACTGTCGAAAGAACGGCAAACATCGTGTTGAAAAACGCCGCCAAATAGTAAAACCCGTTTAGAATTAAGCCGAGAGAAGTGGTCGGCTGCGGTTCAGTTTCAATGTACGTGTTTTGCATAGATTTTAAATATCTTAGGCCGGCTCCTCCGAGTTGTTTCAGCGTACGCTCGGTTGTATCGGCCAGCTGTTGGGTTGCTCATTGATTCAATGATCTTAGACTACTGGCTAGTAGTTTGGTTCAATTGGAAAGGAAATTAAGTGGAATTTTTAGTCGATTTCTGGTTGCCGATTTTGGTCGCGACGGTTGTTCTTTGGTTTATGAGTTTCTTTTTTTGGGCACTGTTGCCGCATCATTTTGGGGACTTTGCCAAAGCCGCAAACGAAGACGAGTTGATCACGTTTCTTAAAACTGCCAATCTTCCCGCCGGCAATTACAAGTATCCCTACGCCGGTTCAGCGAAAGAGCAAAACGACAAAGACTATGTCGAGAAATTCATGAATGGCCCCCAAGGTGTGCTGAGCGTTTACAACACGCCGAACATGGGAGCCAACATGGTCAAAACGATTTTTTACTTTCTCGTGACCGTTGGAACCATTGGCTACATCACGCACGTTGCTTGCCCGCCTGGTGACGAAGCGACCACGTTTATGAAACTATTCCGCATCGCCGGAACGATCGGCGTGCTGACATTCGCGTCAAGCGGCGCGATGCATCGGATTTGGTTTACCGCGCGGCATTGGACTCACATCGTTGATGGCGTTGCCTACGGTTTGGTGTGCGGTTTGATCTTTGGTTTTCTCGGGTAATAGAAAACGGTTTCAAAAACGGATTGAATAACAAAAGCCGCTGGTGTCGCAACGCCGCGGCTTTTGTTGTGCGCTTATCTGACGTGTATCGGGTGACGTTAGGTTTTGTCAATTTGGAATGCAAAAGTACCGATATGTTTCGAGATGCTTGAATTCAGAAATCAATCACACGCTTGCCAGTTGCTGGGACAAAAGTACCGGTTGTGATGATTGAACCGGCTTTGGCTGTAACATTTTCCGGCCGTTAGCCGCCAATGGAAAAAAGCGAAAACGTTGGTGATTGAATGACCTAGATTTTCCATGAAACGCCTTGTTTTTAAGGCGCGTAGGTCAGGCTGTGCCTGACGTTTCATGAAACCGGCGTTGACCTTTAAGGCACAACCACGTTTTCCGATAAACCGTCAGGCACAGCCTGACCTACAAATGAACCGTCAGGCAGCCTGACCTACATGCGTTTGAATCGTTAGGCACCGCCTGAACTATCACCCACAGCCTTCCAACACTTTTCGACATTTAACCACGGACTATATAGTGATCATCAAAGCCACCGAACTTACGCAAACGAAAAATGACACGGTGAAAGTTCTTCACTTGATCAATGGTGAGCATTTCTCCGGAGCTGAGCGAGTACAAGACTTGCTGGCGATGGCGATGCCGAAGTTTGGTTACGAAGTTGGATTCGCATGTGTGAAGCCGGAAAAATTCCCCAACGTTCGTGAGTCAAAGGGTGAGCTTTTTGAAACGCGAATGAAGTCAAAGTTCGATGTTTGGTGCGGTGGAAGAGTCGCCAAAGTATTTCGCGATAACAACTATCAAATTATTCACGCACACACACCGCGTACTTTGATGATCGGTCGTCTGGCTGCTCGAAAACTCAATTGCCCTTTGATCTATCATGTCCACAGCCCGGTCGGCCGCGATTCAGAACGCGGTTTGGCGAACATGTTGAACACGAAACTTGAAACATGGAGTTTGGCAGGCGTCGACCGAATGATTTGCGTTTCCAACAGCCTTGCCGGTTACATGAATGAGCTCGGGCATCACAAAGACAAGATCACGGTCGTGTCCAACGGAGTTGCTGCAATCGACGATCTTCCCGCTCGTGATTTGCCAGGTAGCCGCTGGACGATCGGCACGATGGCTTTGTTCCGTCCACGCAAAGGAACGGAAGTACTGTTGGACGCGTTGGCGATTCTCAAAAAACGCGATATCGATGTGACGTTGCGAGCGGTTGGGCCGTTCGAAACCAAAGAGTACGAATCAGAAGTCCTCGCCCAAGTTGAAAAGCTTGGGGTTGGTGACATGATCGATTGGACTGGATTCCAAACCAACGTTAACGAACAGCTTCGCAAGATGGACGTGTTTGTTTTGCCAAGTCTGTACGGTGAAGGATTGCCGATGGTGGTTCTTGAGTCGATGGCGAACGCGATCCCGGTTGTCGCCAGCCGCGTGGAAGGCATTCCGGAAGCCGTTCGCGATGGTATTGATGGTTTGATTTTTGAACCGTCTAATGCAGAAGATTTGGCGGAAAAGCTTCAGTCGCTAATCGGCGACAATAAGACTTGGAAATCAATGAGTGAAAGCGCCGTTGAGCGTCAACGCAATGATTTGTCGGATATTAGTATGGCGCGCGGCGTTGCGACTGTGTACGATGAGTTGTTGAAGAGTAAGTAGTTTCCTCGCTTACGCGTCGGGTTTCCATTGGGCTATCGCCCGAATGATTCGGGTATGAAGGAACCGTGGCTATCGCCAAAACGGCTCAGGTTAGGTAAACCTAAAGTGCGTCGGTGGGCGCACGTAGCTTTCGGGGAAATGCTTTAGGTTAGTTAAACCGTGTTGAAACTGCTCCTGAACTCTGGCGAGTCCAGCTACTGTGCGCTCGTTGAGTGGTGATGGTTTAGCCTTGTGTAACTTTGGCCATTTCGTCCTTGTCCATCACTGCTGTCCTTTCACCGCTGACCATTTCATATGCGATACCAATCATGAAGAAACACGAATGGCGAGAGACGACCGAAGATGGCGAGAAACGGCTTGTCACCGCGACGCGACACGCGGGAAAATGGAAACTTCGTTCTCGGCTCAAGTCAGAATCGGAATGGACTGAGCATCCAGTGATCGCGCTGGAGGATCTCGAAACTTTAAAAGAGATCATCGAGAAGAAATATCAACGCAGCCGGTTGCCTTATGGGCAGATCTTGGAACTCGACGCTTTGATTGAAAAAGCGAAACCGCGAAAGTAACTCGCTGGTCTGAATGGTTTCACTGGCGCGAAAGGCTTGGTTGCCTTAAGACTTACGTTTTCCAGTTTGACCGCCAAACTTCAAGTGCCGTTTGACGTTGAGCCGTTTTGGCGATAGCCACGGTTAATGCGCGACGAACCTTCGACGGATTCCGAGGCAATCGACTTTAATTGCGCAAGCGAATTGGGATGTTCAATGTCTCATTTATGTCCGATTTCTCCAGCGGACCAGAAAAAGAAACGCAAAGACGCAAAGGTCAGTATGAAAATCTCTGCGTCTTCGCGTCTTTGCGTTCAAAAAATGGTCCCCAAAGAAACCGAGGCCTGAAACGCGGCGGCGCGGAGAGCGCATATGCTTGCATGTCTCGCGCGCAATAATTGGCAGCCAGGTTAAGCAGCGCGTCGCAATGCTGGATACGCATGGTTGCGTAACGTTTGACCAACGACTGATTCACCAAGGTCGATTAGCTTCTCGGCATAGTCTTCGAATCGATAACGACTATGGACTCGCTCAAATGATCGTTCTCGAATTCCCGAAGCGACTTCGGGTTGGGTGGCGAGCAAGCGGATGGACGAGGCGGCTTGATCGTAGTCCGCGTAAGGCACGATGATCCCTGCCCCGTTGTCGATGGCTTCGGAGGCACCACCAGAGTTAGCGAACGTGATGATCGGCAAACTGGTCGCCATGGCTTCGTGGATAACGCATGGAAACGGATCGACGCGAGACGACATCATAAAGGCATCGGAGCCAACAAAATATGGCTCGACGTTTTGACGTTCACCAATGAAGTGCACATTGTCACGGGCAATTGATTTGTCGATATCCAGTTGAACGTAATGATGAGTTGAATGAGTCCAGCGAGGCCCTTCACCAACCCAAACGAAATGGATGGGAACGTTCGAGTGGTTGGTTTCGCAAACTCTTCTGGCGATCGCTGCGTAGTGATCAATTCCTTTTCTCAAATCCAACGTGCCACAGCCGAGGACAATGAACGCGTCACTGGGTAGGCCTAGCTCTTTTCGAATTTGAGCGTGGGCACTTTCTCGAGTGATTCCTTTTCCAAAATCCGGATCGAGCAGGCCCTGGGAAAGCACAACAGATTTTCCCAGCGGCAATGGGTTCTTGGCGTCGGCTGCATCTCGAACGGCGTGGACTGGAAATACGACTTTGCGTGAAGCTTCGAAAACGAAATCGTAATCTTCTTCGGTGTAAGACGATGGAAGTTCGTGAACCAGCGAGATACAAGGGATGCCTTGTTTGGCAAGATCACCAGCGATAAAGCGAGATTCCATGCTGTTGCAAATCGCCAGAATCGGGACGTTGTTTTTTTCACGCGTGATGACTTTTGAAACGCGTTTGGGAATCTCTTCCATGTTCGTAGGCGCGATGTTGAGACAGTCAACGATGGAATGTTGTTCGAATTCCGTCGCCAAGTGACCGCCCGTTTGCAAAACAGATTCACATTGTATGTCGCAGTTTTGACTGAAGTGTTTCAAAATGTTGAGGATGATTTTGGGAGCACCGGTTCTGGTGGCTTCATGAGAAACGAAAAGCACTCGCCGACGTGCAGGAGTGAGGTCGGCAGTCTTTCGCTTCTTTGATTTTCGGAAGAGTCTCATGTTGTTTCCTGGGTGCCAGAATTATCCTGGTTTGCGTTCAGTTGTTTTTACGTGATAAGTTAATCGTCAGAATTGGTGGGGCTGAACGAAATTTGATTTTTGGGTTGGCAGAGAATATCAACATGCGCAACACCACGAAAGACAGGAATTCGGCAAATGCTAGCGGGTGTGATTCTTCGCAAATTGACGAGTGGTTTGGGGCGATTGGCGGAAGCTGTCAACGGCTGATAAACCGTGGCTATCGCCAAAACGGATCATGTTTTGTGTCATGTCCAACAACGAAAGTCTTGACGACTCCGCTACCAACGATGCCTCCGCTACCAACTAAGCAGATTTGCTGAACAGACATTGGAATTGCTCGGAGTGCTCAGTGGCATCGGCGACTGAGCTGTCGTGCTCGATGCGTCCAAGATTCATAACCAGTACACGGTCGGCCAACTTCAAAGAAGAATGGCGGTGTGTGATGATGAACGTGGTGCGGTCTTTGATGAATTCTGCGAGCGAATCATGAATCAGGTTTTCGGACTGCCCGTCAATTTGGCTGGTTGCTTCGTCGAGAATCAGAATTTTCGGGTCGGACAAAACGGCTCGAGCGATCGCAACACGTTGACGTTGTCCGGCCGATAGATTCTTACCATCGTCGCCAACGTTAGATTGGTATCCCTGCTCCAGTTTATCGACAAAGTCATTCACGCGTGAGACTTTAAGTGCCGCGTGAATCTCATCATCGGTCGCGCTAGGGTTTCCGTATTTTACGTTCTCCCAAAGCGTTCCGTTGAACAGCACAGAGTCTTGAGTGACCCAGGCAATTTGTTTGCGAACCTTTTTCGGGTGCATCTGACGAATGTCTTTTCCGTCGATTAAGATTCGCCCGTTATAAGGATCGTAAAAACGAGCCAGTAAGTTCATCAGTGTCGATTTTCCACAGCCATTGCCGCCCACGATGGCAATCGTTTGCCCTGCCGGAACGGTTAAGTTGAATTTGTGGATGACCAATTGTTTTGGCAGGTAACCAAACAAAACGTTTTCGAAAACAATGCTTTCTTTGTGTTCGGGAACTGGAATCGGATTCTCGGGTGGTGCGATCAACGGCTCTGGACCGAATGTGCGAAACAGGTTGTCACACGCGGTGCCGCCGCGAACGATCATGTTGACAATCTCGCTCATTTTTCTGGCAGGATCAGCAGCACCAGCCAGCATTGCGTAAAACACAAGTAGCGTTACGGGCTTGATCGGTGTGTCGCTAATCTTGATGAACCCAAGCAGATGGGTTTCTTGGTTAAGCACAAGATACGCACCGATTAGCATGGAAAGCGAAATCGAAATGATGCTGAGAACTTCCGTGATCGGACGAAGCAACGAATCATAAAGTGCGATTCTTAGCTGCATTCGATAAAGCGTGTTTGAGTTCTTTTTAAAACGATGTCTCTCGGTGCGTTCCTGGTTAAAGATTCGCACGGTTTTGACGGCTTTGAATGTTTCAATCAGTGTTTGAAAGACGTCTGCCATGCCTTCCATTTCGACCTCAGTCGATCGTTTCATTCGCCGTGAGATCGAGTGAATCAAGAATGCTCCGGCAGGCACGATGCACATCGAAATCAAAAGCAGTGGAAGCGAAATCCAAGCCGCAACCGCCAGGCTGGTGATCATTTTGAGTGGTTCACGGAGGCACTTTCCATAGAACATTCTTAGGCCAGAACTGACCATCGTCATATTGTATGAAAGGTGCGTCATCATCGCGGACGTGCCAATGTTGTCGATTCTTCGCTGATCGAGCTCCAAGGCTTTGCGATAGTAGATTCTGCGCAAATCGAGGACCGTTTTCTCTGCGACTCGTGCATCGAGGATCGCTCCAACGATCAGCAAAATGCCTTTTAAAATCGTGACGGCCAGCAAAAAGAACAACGCAACGATAAGTGTTTGAAATCCAGTTTCTGGTGCGTATTTATTGACCGTTGGTTGAGCGTTTCGGTACCACTCAAGCGATTTTTCTTCGCCCAAAAGTCGATCTTGTTTCAGGTCGAGCTTATTTGCGACCAACACATCGCCAGTGGTAGCGTGTTCTTGTTGGAGTGCCTTGATTTCTTTCTCAAGACCACCAACGATCATTTCGCCGTTTTTGATTTCGTGTTCTATCCACGTTTTCGCAGTTTCGCCTTCAAGCACAATTTTGACGATTGGAAACACCGTCGTGATACTTGCACTCCAGATTACAGCGATTAGCAACGAGCATAAGAATGCGCCCGCAATCGACCAGCGATAACGTAGTGAGTGTTTAACGGCGCGAAAAAATGGCTTCATTTCCGAGTATGTCTATTTTAGCTGATTGGTTGTCGGGAAAACGATCGAAATCGCTGGCAAGCCTGAAGGCAATCGCCGGGATACTGAAAAGATATTGGCTCTCAGTCAATAACAACCTGTGAATTGAGGTCGGTATTTTGTTCAACGGCCAATTGAACAAGCACGGCGAAGCAATACTGAGCCTGATAGCAGAGGTGCTTCGCTGGCAAACTGGAGGCAATTGGGAAAGCAGCTAAAGGATTAGACCGATGGAAGCGCAAATGGGCTTATGGGATAGATTCACCAATATTAAGTGCGTCGTTAGGCGCACAATAAGTGGCAACGTAGCGGATCAAAGCGAGATACTAACGGCCAGCAGTCGGCAAAAATGCTGGACGTCGGTTGGTCCGCCGGCCTGTTCGGTTATCCAATTCTGAGATTAGATTCGATTCGGCGAACGACTTCTTTGGCTGGATAAACAGCGTTGGGAAGAGCGATACCCTCATCGTCGGCGAGCCATTTAGTGACTTTCTTTTCAGCCGCAATTGCCGTGCTGTGGCTGCGGCCGCCAAAATAATCACCGATCTCAGAGAAAGCCGATCCCGTGTATTGCCGGGAAAGGTACATCGCCAGCATTCTTGCTGAGCAGATGCGTTTTTGGCGACTGGATGATTTTAGCTCAGCCGGTTTGACGCCACAAAGTTCGCAAACGGCTTGTTCGATCGTCACCATCGATGTGCAATTCGGGCCAGTCAATGAGAACAAGTCACAAAGTACTTGTTGGGCAAACTCTGGTGTGATCGGACCTTCATTAACCACCGAATAAGCGTGTAGTCGGTTGACGGCGCCTGACAAACGACGAACGTCTTTGGCCAATTGATCGCAAATTAATCGAAGCACATTGATGGGCAGGTTAAGGCTTCGTTCTCTGCACATCCGCTGAACAATGTGCATTCGCCCGTCAAAGTCGGGATACTGAATCGGGCACGTTAGTCCTTGCGATAGCCGTGCACTGATTTCGTTCCCAAGTACCCCAAGTTCAATCGGCGGCCGATCTGATGCAACGATGACTTGTTTGCCATTTCGAATCAGGTTGTCGATCGTGTGTTGAAACTCACCCAGTGTCGCTCGTTTGCCTGCGAGAAATTGGATGTCATCAATCGCCAACAAATCGAGGTCGCGATATTTGCGACGGAACATTGGAAGTCCCGTTCCTCCACGCAATGAGCCAACAAACTGAGTCGTAAACTGTTCGGCCGACAGAAAAACACAACGCTTTAATCTAAGCCGTCTTCGAAAATCGTTGGTGACCGATTCGAGTAAGTGAGTTTTACCGCAGCCTGTTGGACCGTAAACAAAGAATGGCGAGAACTGGCCAGGCTGTTCAAACAGACTGTCGACTCCAGCATTAACCAATCCATTATTCGGGCCAAACCAAAATGACTTGACCGTTCGCAATCGTCGTTGTGGCGCAGGTTCCGTTTGAGTGGAAAGTTCAGTTTCCGATGCGGGAGCGAACTTAAGGGTAAGTGCCTGGTTGGCTTCTTTGGTTGATTCGCCAACAGAATCAATCTGAGCACCACTCTGAGCAGAATCGGGCGAGCTGGAATCGGCCTCTTGAGTTTTTTGTTCGTTAAGTAACTGATACTTTATTTCAAACTGTGGACCGCAAACTCGGTCAACCACATTTCGAACGTCCGGGCCAAAAGTGTTTTGGATTCGTTGAAGTGAAAAATTGTTTTCCGCGTATACAAGAATGGTGTGTTGGTCGTGTTGGATTCTATCTCGGCTGGAAAACCAAAGATCGAATCGAGCGAGCCCAATCCGTTCTGTTAGTTGGTCAGCAATTTCATGCGCAAAAGCTCTTGGCGCGTTTGCTGTTTTTTCGAAAGAATCCTGAGACGACAAAGTCACTTCCTGACACATTTATCGGCCCGCGTTTCGGAAGCACGCTGTGTGATGGGCGGGAACGCGATGATGTCGAGTGTTAATTCAACAACTGGCCGGTGATCACACGGAAGTGCTTCGCGAAAAGCGTCCATTTATATTTTTTCAACCCGCGTCGTGCGAGTTGTTAAAGAACCTTAAGCGAAGAGATGCGATTCTAAGACTGCTAGCAACTGTGTCAAACCGTTACTTGAGATTTATTTCCAAGTTCGAGTTTATTGTTGAAACGAGAGCGGAGTTTTCAAAATACACGGCAAATTTCCGCGCGCTTTTTTCGTTCCAATCGTGTTTGCTTCGGTGGATAAATTGTCTGTCAAAACCAGTCGAAAAAAACACTCGGTAAAACGCGTTTTGAAGTGACGATTTTATGTTAAGAGACAAAAGTCAAACGAGTAGAGGTGGGTAATTTTTGATGAGAAACTGCTCACGATTTTTTTCAAGCGGATTTCAAGAACCAAACCAATTAGCTACTTGACAAGCATTTTAGTCATCGCGATTTTTGCTCGTCTCGATGAACTGCGATTCGATAACGTGCCCTTATTGGGCAGCGTTTGCCCCCAAGATAAGCGAGCGAAAGTCATCGCTTAATTGAAACGGACCGTTGGGGTGGTTCATTTCCATGACCAGTGCGACTTGTTGAACCGGATTGTCCGTGTAGATAACGGCGGGGTGTTTGAGCAACAATCCGCCCGTCGGTTTGCCGTTTGCTTGAGAGAGATAGAAACCGGCTGTGTGCGTTGCTTGGGCTTGAAAGTTGAATTTACTGGTCAAGAGGTTTACGAACCTCGAAGAGTCACCCGCCCAACCGCGAAATGTGATCCGTTGAAGCTGTTGGTTGGCCGCAAAGTAATAGGTTAACGAACCGTGCAAGTCCCACGAGTTGGTGCCGGTAACCAACGCAACTCTTAAACCGTGCAGGCCTTTGTCGCCGGGGCTGGTCGAGACCCGTTTCCAACGGCTTTTGATCCAACCTGGTGAAATGTCGTAGCGGAAAATCTCTTCAAAGTTCATCACCGGGATAAACTGCATCGGCTCGGCGGTTAAGTCCGGTCCATTTGCGTTTCCAGGAAACACAAACGTCTGAGCCGCAGAATAGTCGGGCTGCATTCCTCCGATTATTGGCTGGTTATGAAAGTTCACCGGAGCGACGCCGCCCGAAAAGCTTCCGCCAATTACCGGGTTGGTTGGGAAACTCTGATTGGGTTGAAACGCCGGATTGCCTGACAGTGCAGGATTGATTTGGAGTGCAGGATTGACTGGCGTGTTGCCTGCCACTGACTGATTAAAAACAGGATTCCCAATGGGCGCGTTTTGAACGTTGATTGAACCGGTTTGTTGATACGGATTTCTTGCGTTACCGATTTGGGCTCGAGGTAAGAATGTTGGCCTTCCCGACTGTTGGAAGCCCGCTTGGATTGTGCTTGACGGTTGCCCGGGCTGATTGGTTTGAGGCGCACCAGAATTCTTAACGCTACTTATTAGTACCGGTGCTGCGATGGCGCAAACAATCAAAGACGGTAAGAGAATGGAACGTGAAAACATATCAATCTCGAATGATGGAACAGACCACTATCAAGATCGACTTTGATGTAGGGTTTTCTTGCGTGTGAGCGACGAGGCAATCAGGATCAGAAAAATGAAAGGTTTCGTCGCGAGCTATTTAAGTTATTTGAGCCTGATAAGCCTAACCTTATAGTCAGACCAATTGCTTCAAACCTAAATCGCTCAACATTCTCCAACGGTTACCGTGCGGTGCCCAATAAGAGGTCGCGATTGTGCGATTACCGGCGCGGGCGCATTAAGTTGCACCGAAGTGATCTTCCAGCCAATCGGGATCGACACCCATTACCGCGGCAGCGTATTCCGTATCGGTTTCGTAATCGGATTCGCGAACATCGCAGAAGTACTCAAACGCAGATAACTTTGCCTGGGCATCAACAAAAGAAAGTTTGCGACGAACCTGTTTCAAAAACACACCAAAGTCCGGGTCTTCTAACGCATCATGGAACGTTTCGTATTTTCGTAGCATGTGCCCGCGGTTGTTTTGCAGCACCATCTGTTTGCAAAAATTGGCAATCGAATTCATCTTTAGCATTGAAGCGCAGGTTGCGGCAAGTATCAGCGCGCGATCACGGTCTGACATCTGGAGACGATTTTTGAACGCTTGTGCGACCCGCAGGTAGACGATCAATTCTTTCAGAGGATCCATGGGGTGGGGTTATGCCGTGAAGTGAATAGTTATGGAAGTTCAAGAGGAAGTTCAAGACAAGGAAGGAATCTCTATTGTATGCTCGAAACGAATTTGGGGAACCGATTTGTTTGTATCATTCTGTGACTTTTTGGATATCTTGCCAACCTACGCGAACCACGCATATCAAACCACGTAGCTGGACTCGCCAGAGTTCAGGCCTCGTCCAAGCTGTCCGCAACTCAACGAAGCCGCAATTCAACGAAGCCTTAATTGAACGAAGCCAATTTTTCATATCCGCCCCCGAAGTCTGGGCGACTCCGGCTTTTAATCTATGACTTCGTCTTACTCTCGCTCTCGCAATTCGAGCAATGTCGTAACTTCTATCGTCAAAGTCTCTGAACGTCTTTTGAAATGTCGGCTTGTCAACTATTATCAAGGCATGAATCCTGATACCCGCGATGATTTTGTCTGGCTGTTGTCCGACGAAGCAGTTCCTCTCCTTGAAAAAGTTCAAACGGCTTTTGAGGATAGGATTAACGCAGTTCGAATCGCTAAATCGGTTCGCAAGAAAACCACGCCCACCCGCTCGGCCCTGATCATGGAACAGGCCCAGCTTCGAATCAAAGCCAGCACTAAATTTACGCTGGCCAACAAGATGTTTTTTACACGCCGCGGCCTCGAGCAAGCCACCGGTCGGCGTTTGGCAATTTATAAGGCCGCCCGGTTTGCAGGGATGAATCACGTTGCTGATATTTGCTGTGGCATCGGAGGCGATTTACTCGCGCTGGGAAAACGCGACGATGTAGATGGCTCAGACAACCGCACGACCGCCGTCGATAACGATGAGTTGACTTGTCTGTTCGCTAAAAGAAATCTTGAGGTCAATTCAATTGACCCTGATTTGGTAAGCATTCAGGAAACGGATTTTGCCAACTTTGACCTCAAAGGAATTGATGGCATACATATCGATCCAGATCGGCGAGTCAAAGAAAGAACGGTTCAAGGGAACCGGTTTAGCCCAAGCCTTGTTGATGTGTTTGAGCGAATTGATCCCGACTGTACCGTTGCCGCAAAAGTTGCTCCCGCGACGCCAGTAGCCAGTTACTTTCCGCAAGGACTCCAGCGGGAATGGATCGGTGACCATCGCGAGTGTAAGCAACAGATTCTCTGGAGTGGTCCGGCGACCGATAAACCTGGCCATCGCACGGCAACGTACGTTGGGAAACAGGGAGTGATTAGTCAGATTTCAGTCGAAGAATCAGAACTGGAGCTACCGCCAATCGTTTTCGATTCGATACGTCGGTATATCTTTGAACCGCATCCTGCTGTGTTGGCCGCTGGTTTGGCAGATGCAATTGCTCGAAAAAATGGGCTGGGTCGATTCACGTCCAGTATCGTTTACCTGACCGGGGACGAACCGGTTTCCGACCCGCTGTTACCCCAATTCGAAGTGCTTGATATTCTGCCGCTTGATCTTCGTACGACCGTCAGAGCCCTTGGCAAGTTAGATGTTGGTGAAGTCGAATTCAAGAAACGCGGAATTGAAAACGTAACCGCCGCACAGTTTGCTCGAATGAAAATTGATGGGCGCAATAAAGCGACACTTATCCTTACACGGCTTGGACGAACTCGTGTGGCCGTGATTGCAAAACGACCGGGCAACGATTTGGCGTTTCCCGTTGAGGAAAATAAGCCTAACGCCGACGATGTTGCGTAACGCCAACGATCCGTGATCTATTGAACCGGTCGGCAAATTGATTCTGGCGAGAAAATCCAACTCTCCAGCGGCGCATCTGTTGAGGACGCGTCATCTGATTCGATATAGCTAAACGCTGCTTCTTTTCCGATCGAAATTGAACCCAGTTTTCGCTCGCAGCCCAACGCCTTTGCCCCGTTGAAAGTTCCCATTCTCAATATCTGTTCAATTCCAGGAAACGAATCAGCGATCAGTTTAAGCTCTTCAAACAAATTAAGATCAGGATTGGAAGCTCGCGAGTCAGTCCCGACGGCAATATTGATATTTCGTTTCCGTAATTCTTCCAGTGGGTATTTCGAGTGTTCAAAGAAGCGATGAGTTCGCGGGCAAAATACGACAGACATTGTTTCTGATTGACTGGCAATGAAATTCAATTCAATATCGTTTAGATAATTTCCGTGAATCAACAAGACATTGGGAACTTGGCTTAACGTCTGTAACGTCTCCAGTATCGAACATCCTGTTGCAAACGTTTCAGGATTCCAAACACCAAAGTCTTTTAGTAACTCAACAAAGTCACCGGTTCGGTGTTCCAATAACTCACGTTCTGCAACCGTCTCGGCAATATGCATCGCGACCGAGCGGTTTTGACTACTGGCCTGTTCGCAAATTTGATTTAGCAATTCAGGGTGAACGGAATAGGGAGCGTGTGGGCTTGCGCAAAAAGTGTGACCTTCGTATTTCCCTTCTAAAGAGAAATGAGTATCGAGTTCGATTCGTTTATCCGGAAATGAATTAACGTCACGCCCCAGTTGTTCCAGAAACGTTACCAGGCAGATGGGAGAATCGCTGGAATAGTCTTCGGCGCGAAATGGAGCCGTCGCAATCTCGCCGATGGCTGAAACGCCAGCTCGAATTGACTCTTCAATCCCGCGTTTTATCCTTTGCGTTTTGTTTGATTGATTTGTGTCATCTTGATTGGCTTTGTTGCGACAACTGACGATCAAACGAATCCAGTCAGTAAATCGGATGCCAGGTTGACCAAGCGGTGTTTCAATGTCGCTAAACTCGAGATGCGTGTGGGCGTTGACCAATCCCGGAATCAGCGCCCCCTGCCCTAGATCAACAACATTGTCTGAATCGTGCGAGACGGATTTGAATTTCCCGACCTCATGAATTCGATTTTCCGATACAACGACAGCGCCGTTTTCGATTGGCGGCTGGTCAACCGGGCAAACCCATTTGCTTCGAAAAACGCGACGTTGGGTTGGTGAAGAATCTGCCGAACTCATTTTGATCTACTGACGTTTGTACTTTCGTGGGCTCCAAACAACTGAAGCCAAAACTCAGTCTATCGAAAGTCAAACTAATTCGCGACTCGCCACCGCAAAACAAACACGTAGGAATTAGTGCGGTTTTCTCTTGCCCAATAAGTTAAGCAGTTGGCCGCATTGGCGAAGTCCAACGTGAAACAAGCTTCATCAGTTTCGACTGGCTCGAGGTTGCGGTTTCAGTTGGGTCTAATTTTAAGAACCAAACCATCATCAGCACGCCGACAACTGTCATCAGTACACCAGGGAAGATCGAATATTGAAAGTGTTGTCCGTCGGTAGAATAAAGGACCGTTTGAAGCAACGGCGAACCGCCAACGGCTGCAGCATCTGCTTTGGAAAGCAAAACGGCAAGACTGTTGTGAGTGAGGTGGAACAAAACGCAGGGCCAGATACTTCGAGTTTGGATCGCGATCACGCCTAAGAGCATGCCGACACCAAATGTGATGATCGTTTGTTGGATGATTCCGTGAGCGATACCAAACAACAGGCTTGTCAAAAAGATCGCTTGCCATTTGTTTCGTAGCGACTCCATTCCGGAAAGAATAAAACCTCGGAATGCAAGTTCTTCCAAAATAGCCGGGGCGACTGCGAAAACTAGCAATACGGCCCAGATGCTTGGGGCAGTTCCAAGGATGTTTGCGACAGTTGATTCCAATTGAACCAAATCACCACCTGGCGGGTAGACTTGCATGACCAAGGCCGAAAACCAAGTCATCATCGGATTCAAAAAGATCGCAGCCAATACTGCAGCACAAGCCATTGGGGGTGAGCAAAGACGAAGGCGTAGTGACTTTTGCGGGCTTCGCGTTAACACCAATGCCATCATGACTGCCGGAACTGCGATCGTTGCAGTAAGGATGATGACGGTTGTTTTTGCAAACTCCAAAAAGTTTTCTGGCGTCGTTGCGACAAATCCAATAAAGAATTTGGCGACAAGGATAATGACACCGCACAGGATTGCATTGCCGAACGATGGCATTTCATCTCGCTCTCGCATGACGTGGCGACACCAAGCACCAATTCCGAATCGCTCGCTGGCACGAAACATCACTGTCTCGCTATTGAATTGGTGAATCACCCAGCGGACAGATGCCCAGCAGCAAATCAAGGTAACCGCACAAACCGGGCTTACGAATTTCGCACACTCAGCGTATTGGCCTTCCATCAATCCACGAAGTAAAAGCATCAAGCCGCTTACCGGGATAAGGCTGGTTCCAAAATCAAGTTGAGCCGCAGGTAACATCGGGATCATCATCAGCGGCATCGAGATCATCATCATCGGGACCAGGTAATACTGGCCTTCTTTGCTACTTCGTGCGAACGCGGCAGCTGCCAATGCGACGGCACTGAATAAGGCTGAGATTGGAATCAAAGCCAGCAACAACCAACCAACACTGGCCAGTGGTGGCGCGCCGATTGGAATTCCACCCATGCCTGTGCCGCTGCCTAGTCGGGCAACCACGAACATTCCGGTGAATCCCATGCTTAGTAAATTAAGTATCGATGTCGCGATGCTAAACGTCATCACGGTGAGTAATTTTCCAATCGCAATTTCTGAACGTGCCGCTGGGCTACTGAGAAGCGTCTCAAACGTTCCTCGCTCTTTTTCACCAGCGCACAAATCAATCGCAGGATAAAAAGCCCCAGTCAGGGACCAAATCATGACAATGAACGGCAGGATCTTTGACCATGCAGCGGCCTGTTTTCCGATTTTGTCCGCGACATCAGCGTTGCTTACTGAAACGCCTCGCACCAATGACAGCGGAATGCTGTTATCGGAAAGCGATTGCTTGATCATCCCAGAATTCCATCCCTGTAGCGCCTTGTTAAAACGATCGCTTCCGATTCGGGATTTGTCGTTGGCTGAGTTTTGGAAAATATGAACACCAACTGCCGCAATGACGTCGTCAGGTTGTGTTTCGTCTGGTGGCTGGATGGCTGAAGGGATAAAGACCGCCAGGTCGACACCACGGGTCTTCATTTCCTGTTGAATGGTTGGGTCAATTGTCTCCAAGTCAACAGAACCATCGGCTTGCTTGCGCAGGTGTTCAATGATCGAAGAGAATTCAGTGTCAACGTTTTCGGCAATCGTCAAATTCATGAGTCGATTGTCGCTGGGCGTCGCAAACTCTGAACTGATTTTGCCGTCAACAATCAAAGCCGGCTCATCGGGAAGATTGTCAGCTCCAACAACCAGAATTTCAGTGGGGTACTCTCGCATGAACTGGGCGACTTGCAGCATCGCCATGCCCATTAGCGGATACAGAACCATTGGCATGATCGCAACCGTAAAGAGCGTACGCCGATCGCGCAGTTGATCTCGCAGTTCACGAGCAAAAATCAATTTGACGTTTGGCCATTTCATGTTTATTTGATTCGGTTGATTGGTATCTGATGTGTTTGTGTTGTTGCGGAGTTGTGGCGTATTACCGTGCCAAGGGGATTCCTGCTTTTGCGTCGCTGGCAAACTGGGCTTCATGATTCATTTCGGATACTGAAATGATCTGGTAGAACAGCTCTTCGAGGTCTTTTTCTTCGTACTTCTCGACCAGTTCCTCGACGGTGCCTTCGGCCAAAATATTTCCACGGTTCATGATCGCGACCCGATCGCATAGCCTGTTGACTTCGCTCATGATGTGCGAAGAAAAGACCACGCATTTTCCGTTGTCGCGAAGTTGTTCCACAGTTTTCAAAACTTCTCTTGCGACGAGAATGTCCAATCCCGAAGTGGCTTCGTCGAAAATTAGAACCGGTGGGTTGTGGATGATCGCACGCACGATGGAAACTTTTTGCTTCATTCCTGTGGACATTTTGCTGCACAGGACATTTCTGATTTCGTTCATTTGAAAACGATCAAACAACGATTCCATGCGCGTCTCAAGGTGTTCCGGTTCCATCCCATAGAGCTGGCCAAAATAGTAAACCAACTCCCAGGCGGACATCCGATCGTAGATAGCCGTGTTAGTCGAAACGAATCCGATTTGGCGCCTTACTAGTTCGGGAGCCTCGTTGACGTCAAAGCCGTTGACGATCGCGGTGCCTTCGGTGGGACGGAGTACAGTGCTCAAAATCCGAAGTGCCGTTGTTTTTCCTGCGCCGTTGGGGCCGAGTAATCCGTAGATTTGGCCTGGCATCGCGTCAAAGCTAATACCGTCGAGCGCGGTGAATTGCCCCGTCTGTAGGTCTTTGTATTTTTTGGTAAGTCGCCTGACGTGAATCATTGATACAACGCGAATAATGTTTTGAATAAATGTAACGGAGCATCGGATCAAACGGGTGGTAATAAAATCCGTGGCTTGTTACGGAAAATACGCCGAATGGATCTTCAGAGACCGCCTATCGAGAAGCGTAGCTTACGGAATCGGACTTGCCCCAGTGGATTGACAATCAAACCGGTTATCCGGAATGTTGGGGCGAATTTTCAGATCATTTTAAGTCAAGAGAGCCACATGGATTCCCAATCAATTTCGCCAGCAACTGGCACTATGGATTCTGCGTTGAATATGCCAGTCGTTCCGGCTACCGAAGCTGCCTTGCCGGAGCTTGATACCAATGTGTTTGTTCCCCAGCAACCAGCTTCACTAAAAGAAGCTGGTCTCCACCAGAATGATTTGTTTCCACTTGTATTGAAGTTTCTTTTTCTACACGGGAATCATTCTGGCGGCTCAATTGCCAGGCAGGTAAGAGTTCCTTTTGCGTTGATTCGACCAGTGCTGGACATTCTTAAATCTGACTTGCTGGTTGGACACAAGAGCTCTGCAGGTGTTGGAGACTTCGAATACGAGCTTTCACCCAAGGGTGTTGAGCAAGCGAGAATTCATCTTTCTCGAAGCACCTATTGCGGTTCGGCGCCGGTTAGCTTGTCCGAATACCGCAACGCGATCATGACGCAGTCCATCAAGAAATTGAAACCAACTTTTACCGATGTCGCAAAAGCGTTGAGCGATCTTGAGGTAACCGATCTTCAAATCAGCCAACTTGGTCAGGCGATCAATTCTGGCAAAAGTATGTTCCTGTTTGGCGCGCCGGGTAACGGAAAAACAAGTATCGCCAAGCGTGCGATCGCTTCGTTGGGTGCACATATTTGGGTTCCTCGTTCGCTAACGGTCGGCGGAGAAGTGATTCGCTTGTTCGATCCAAGTGTTCACGTCGCAGCACCATTGCCTGAGAGAGAGGGTTTGCTTAACGACCTGCGTGTCGATGAAAGATGGATTCGAATTGAGCGTCCAACGATCGTCGTCGGTGGTGAATTGGAAATGAAGAACCTCGATGCGACATTGAATCCCGTAACTGGAATCATTGAAGCTCCGATTCACATCAAAAGTAATTGTGGTTGCTTGGTCGTGGATGACTTTGGTCGTCAGCAGATTTCGTCAACAGAGTTGTTGAATCGCTGGATCGTGCCAATGGAATCTGGGAACGACTTTATTAACTTGCCGTCTGGCCGTCAGATTTCGTTGCCGTTTGAACAACTGTTGATCTTTTCAACCAACCTTGAGCCAACAGATTTGTGTGACGAAGCGTTCTTGCGACGTATTCCATACAAGGTAGAGGTATTTGATCCAACCGATGCTCAGTTCCGCAACTTGTTTAAGAAAGAAATTCAAAGGATGAATTTCACGGTAGAAGATGGCGTGCTGGATCACATCATCGAGCATCACTACAAGCGTGTTGGACGCCCATTCCGATTTTGCCATGTCCTCGATTTGCTGAATCAATGCAAGGACTTCTGTGAGTTCCATCAACGTCCAAACGAACTGTCTCGGGACATTGCCGAGTTGGCGATTTTGAATTACTTCTCCGGAATGGCAGGACACGACGGATCGAGTCAGCGGCGTTAAAGCCTCGCAGAACGGAATTCATTACGAAACCTAACAAGCGGATTTCACTCCCTTATAAAAAAAGAAATCTATTCCGTTGTCACAAGAACCGGAATTCGTTTCCTTAAAAACATCGCAGGCTTTAAACGTGTAGAGCGCTGCTGGGGATTACTCATTCACTGAAACTTGAATGTCTAAATCCGCTAACCGTTGGGACAGCAAATCAATGAACGCGTCGTTGAAGGGTGCCTCGTTGAGTTCGACTTCACAACGAACGCTTCCTGCGAAAACATACCAAGGCGATTTGCAGCGAACCACTGCGTCAACTTTTGAACTACCAAAGTTTGATTTCGCTTTTGGAAAAACGCTCCTAAATAAACCAAGCAATCCTCGCTCAGGTGAGGGACTCGCTTGGCTCGGGTCTGGACGCCCGAAAACATTCACTCGATAAACTGACTTACTTTCGCCTTCCCAAATACCTCCAAACCTAAATTGCGACCGCGATTCTTCGCGTACTGAGTCCTGCAAGTACTTATAGAAATTCCGGCGGTTTTTGACGTTGGCGTTGTTCCAATTTTCGTTATCCCCGTGCTTGCGTTGGTACTCGGCAGCGGCTTCTGCGTAAATTTCTTCGCGAACTTCTTTAGTCGCTGCCAAAATCTCTTCGTTCGCTAATTCAATTTGGATTCTTACCTGTTGGTGAGATTGCACCATTGCGAAAAAAACGCCGGCAAGTGAAACCAGCATAAATAGCGAACTGATCCCAAACGTGGGTAACAGCTTGCGAAATCGGATTTTGAAACTCTTGGTCGTTTCTGGTTTTTGTTCTGACTGCTTTGCTGACTCCGCCGAATGCGATTCAACAAGATCTTTTTCACTTTCGTGCTTTTTTGGCGTTAAAGACATGCAAACGTTCCGTTGCAAGATTGTTGATTTTAAAAGACGGGTTCGTCCGAAAGTTTGTCGAAAAGTTCCTTGCAATATATAGCAGCGAAATCAAGTTTGCGAACCAAGTCCCCAAGATTGATCTTTGGCTGTGGACTTTTAAATCGCCCGTGCACTCGTACAGCTCGCGTTTGTGTTAATCGTCCGAATCTCTTGTGATCAAAAAATTTGCTGCTTCGCGAGTGATAGGGTCAGGAGCGAGGTAGCCCGTTTTTCTGTAACGGGCAGTACCAAGAATTCCGGAAACTTTCACCCGTTGATTTTGCCCAATCGCTTGATCTTCTGCTGCACGTCTCAAATGTCACCCAAATCTGAAAAAGTCAGGTTCATCAACTAGATAACCAGTACGCGAAATCGTATGATCTAAGTTCGTTAACGCTTTCTTATTAACGTTTGAAACACTCAACTTAGGAGTCCATTCATGTCACCTCGAAAAGGTTCTGATTTTGCTGGTTTGTCTGTCGCCCTTGTTACGCCGTTCAAAGACGGAAAACTGGATGTCGATCGGCTTAAACAGCAAATCGAATTCCAAGTCGAAGCCGGCACGAACTGTGTTGTCCCTTGTGGAACAACCGGTGAGTCTCCGACGCTTTCGCACCCTGAACATGAGCGCATGATTTCCGAAACGATTCAGTTTGCGGCAGGACGCGTCAAAGTCATGGCGGGAACGGGCTCCAACAGCACCGACGAAGCAATCAGCTTGACCGAATGGGCGGCCAAAGAAGGTGCCGACGCATCACTGCAAGTCGCTCCGTATTACAACAAACCGACTCAAGAGGGATTTTACCAACACTACAAAGCCATCGCTGAGGCGGTCGACGTTCCAATCTGTGTTTACAACATTCCCGGACGAACGGGTAAGAATATTGAACCCGAAACGATCGCTCGAATCGCCGAGTTCGACAATGTAACGATGGTCAAGGAAGCAACCGGATCGCTTGATCAGGCTTCTCAAATTTTGTCATTGACCGATCTCACAGTGTTGAGTGGCGACGACAGCTTGACGTTGCCTTTAATGTCGATCGGTGGCGAAGGTGTTGTGTCTGTTGTCGGTAACATCGTTCCTCAAGACATGATCGCGATGGTGAACGCATTCCGAAGCGGCGATATCGCAGAAGCCCAGCGTTGGCATCACAAACTGTTTCCGCTGTGCCGAGACATGCTTGGTTTGGCGACCAACCCAGTTCCCCTCAAAGCAGCGATGGCCGAGATGGGCCGGGACACAGGCGATCTGAGATTGCCAATGACACCGTTGAATGCGGACGAGCTTGAGTCACTACGAAAAACTCTGGCGACTTACGGAATCGGTGCGGTTGCTGTTTAGTCCGCTGCTTCTTAGTCGGCAATTTTTAGTCGGCTGGCGCTGAGGTGATTGGCCGTCAGAAATTGGTTATACTTCGGGTTCAATAGAATCTTTCCAGGTAACCGATTATGACCATTGACCGACGACGATTTTTACAAGGCTCCGCTTGTCTCTCGGCAACCGGGGCTTTTTCATGCGCAAACGCCATTTCAAATGCGAAAATGGAAAGCGACCGTCATGCCACCAGCGCAAAACGCAAACGGCCTTTGTTCATTGCGACTTGGCCGTTTGGAAAATCGTCTTGTGAAGCAGCCGTAAAAATCGCGACTGAATCCGGCTCAATGCTCGACGCGATTGAGAAAGGCATTTGGGTGACCGAGAAAGACGTGGCCAACGCTTCGGTTGGAATTGGTGGCATTCCCAATGCAGCCGGCGCTGTCGAGTTGGACGCGTGCATTATGTCTGGTCCCGATCACAACGCGGGAAGTGTAGGTGGGCTTCAAGATATCTTGCATCCGATTTCCGTCGCACGTTTGGTGATGGAAAAAACGCCACATGTGATGTTGGTAGGCGACGGCGCAAAACAATTCGCAATCGAGCATGGTCACGCGGCGACTGACTTGCTTACCGATAAACAAAAAGAGAAATGGGAGACCTGGAAAAAACAACAGGCTGCTCCACCCAGCGTCAGCGAAGACAATCACGACACGATCGCGATGTTGGGCATTGACGAAAAAGGCGATCTCTACGGTGGCTGCTCAACCAGTGGCTGGGGATATAAGATCCCGGGTCGAATTGGAGACTCGCCCATCATCGGAAGCGGTTTGTACGTTGACAATAAAGTCGGCGCCGCGGGCGCGACGGGACTAGGCGAAAACGTGATGCGCCATTGCGGCTCGTTCCTGGTTGTGGAGATGATGCGGAACGGAGCCAGCCCAGTGGAGGCTTGTGAAAAAGCCGTGAATCGTATCGCCGAACTTGATCCCAAGAACCTCGACAATCTCGATATCAACTTTATCGCGTTGAATAAGAAAGGCGAGTACGGTGCGGCCGGCACCAGCAAAGGCTTCAAGTATTCCGTGGCCGAAGTTGGTTCCAGTGAAGTCTTGGAAGCCAAAGCCATGTCCGAAAAGAAGATCGGACCAGAAGGCGGAAACACGAAATAGATTCTGTGTTTGTTTCTGAGGCTTATTTCAACGTGAAGATGCAAGCTTTGACTGGTGTCGATCTTAAATTGGCATTAAAGATCAACGGCCGAAACTCCAGAAACTTGAGCAAGAAACCTAAGCGATTCAAACCTGGCGAGACGACTTCGTTAAATTTAAGAGTCGATCCTGCAGTAGTTTCCGATCTAATCCGTGGCCGCTAAGCGGACGGCAGTGTGATTATTCGCAACGCGGCTTTACTTGTCTTCGTTTCGCTTTAGCAAACCGGCACTGGTTTTGTAGAATTTCTCGCGTCGAGTTTTTGACATCTCGGCACTTTCGCTTTGCTGAGTTTGTAGATCGTTGTACATCGCCAGCGTGAATGGGCAGCGAAGTTGCTCCATGCGGAAATTGATGTAATCAGATTCCTCATCAGGCAGAACGCCCAGCAGGAAATTTCCCATCGTTTCGACCGTCGGAACACCGATTTGGTTTCGGCGCCAAATCTCACCCAGCGTGTGAACGCCCGCATCTCGTCGGCCGTTTATCATCGACAGGCGTCGCAGCAACTCTTGGTCGGTTTTTATTGCCTCTTCAATTTCAGTCGAACGCGCCGAATCTAAAGACTCATCTAAGTACGCTTCGAGTTCGGCATCAGTGAATGGAGTCGACACAGCAATCCGGGTGTTAAGAAAAGGTTAATAATAGTTGCAAATCCGTTAACGGTTATTCTAGAACAAGGTTTGATTTTCATCAATTCAACATCGAAATTCAGCAGGCCGGTAAACGAAATCATGTTATTTTGTCAAAACCAATCAGTCAGAATCTCTTCTGCGTTGAAAAACGAACCAACTCAATCAGGATAAAGCCAACCCATTCTTTCACTTTAGCATCGGCTCCAAATGACAAACGAACTTGCAACCGTCCGCTCACTTTGTCGCATCAGTCTATTTTCAGCGGCGGTTTGCTTTATCGTCTGTCCAGTTTCAAACGCAACCTGTTTCCTGCAAACTGTCAGCGCGGCCAATCCTGCGTTTCAGCAAATCGCTCAAGGCATCGATAATGCCGCTCCACCGAGACCACAACCAGACGACGCGCCGGAAGCAAAACAAGAACCGAAAAAAGCTGTTGCCGAGGCGCCGACTGTTGTTCCTGAAAAACCTAAAAAGCCAAAAGGACCGATGGCGCGTGGGCGTGTGTTTAGTGACTTGGACGGAGACGGAAAATACACTGACAACGACGCTCCGTTTGCGAATGTCAAAGTCTCAAACGGTAAAGAGATTGTTGCGACCAACAAAAAAGGTGAGTACGAGCTTCCAATCGAAAACGACTCTGCGATTTTCGTGATCAAGCCCACGGGCTATCGAACGGCGTTGGATGAGAACAACTTGCCAAAGTTTTTTTACCTCCATAAACCAGACGGCTCGCCAAAATTCAAATTTGCAGGCGTCGCACCGACCGGGCCACTCCCGCAATCGATTGATTTTCCGCTGTACGCACAAGACGAACCCGAGGCGTTCAAGATCCTGTTGTTTGGCGATCCGCAACCTCGAAACAATACCGAAGTCGACTACATCTCACACGATGTGGTTTCAGAATTGATTGGAGCGGATGACAATGCATTTGGGGTAACGCTGGGCGATATCGCTTTCGACAATCTTGATACTTTCAAGCCACTGAATCAATCGATTGGGATGATTGGAATTCCTTGGTACAACGTGATTGGCAATCACGACATCAATCTGGATGCGAAATCTCGCAAAAATATCAACGAGACGTTCGAGGCAACTTATGGTCCGTCCTACTATTCGTTCGACTACGGGCAAGTGCACTTCGTGGTTTTGGATAACATTGATTGGACGATGGAACCCAAGCCTCATTACGTCACGAATTTTGGCAAGCAGCAAATGGAGTTCTTGAAAAAAGACCTTGCGATGATTCCGGAAACGCAAATGGTTGTCTTGTTTATGCACGTTCCTATCATTCAGGCAAAAGACAAAGGCGAATTTTTTAAGCTGATCGAAAAACGTCCTTATTGCGTTTCCGTTTCGGGGCACACGCATGACCATCGACATTTGTTTCTTGACAAAAAAGATGGCTTCAACGGAAAGGAACCTCACCACCACATCATTAACGTTACCGTAAGTGGCAGTTGGTGGAGTGGCGCGAAAAACGAAAACAATGTACCGCATTCAACGATGGCTGACGGTGCTCCAAATGGTTACTCGATCATGAACTTCGACGCGGACGGCTACCGGTTGGATTTTAAAGCAGCCGGTCGCCCAGCCAGTGAACAGCTTCATGTTGAGGTTGCCAACGCAATGGATACCAACGAAACGGCTAAAGAAAAAGTTTGGGTCAATGTTTACAACGGCTCAGAAAAATCGACCGTGAAAATGTCGCTTGATAACAACGGGAACTGGATTGAGCTTGAGAAGAAGAATGTCGTCGATCCTTACTATCAAAAGCTTTTTGATCGTGACGCGGACGTATTGCCGAAACTATATAAACCAAAAAAATCCACGCACTTGTGGTCTGCCAATCTACCCGCGGACATCGCGCCTGGCGCCCACTTGTTAAAAGTCAAAACGACAGACAGGCACGGTCGGATTTACTACGCTCATCGAAGCATTCGGGTAACGGGCACGCCAACGCCGAAGGAAAAAATGGCAAAGGAAAAAACGGCCATGGAAAACGTTGCTTCAGAGCCAGCCGAAAAGCCAGGCTCCTAGGAAACCCGATGCGTAAATTCCGAAGTTGCAGCATCTCGTAGGATGGACATTCTTGTTCGTCTTTTTCAAATTCGGGACTGTCGGACAGGAATGTCCAACCTACTTATTTGTAGGCCAAAGCGACACTTGCGCAGCTTCAAAAAAACGTGCAAGCGAAGAATCAGCCGCTTCGGGCCCCAACCAAAGTAGTAGGCGTCGGCAGGTTTTTGTGTTTTGGCGTATCGCATTGTGATCAAAATAAGCAATCTGCTAAAAGATTGCTCATTGAGTGCAGAGATCGGCCAACCCCTGACTAAAATGGCGGTTTTCGTTATACTCGGCGAAATGCTGTCCGAAACTGGTTCACGGAGAGTGCACTTAAATCAATCCAAGAATGGAAAAACTGTGAGCGCCAAACACATCCCTCATCCCTCCATTGACCTCGAAAAAATGAAGGAAGCCGTTCGGATGATTCTCATTGCGGTCGGTGAGGATCCAGATCGTCCTGGGCTTCTTGAAACTCCTCGTCGCGTTGCTCATATGTATGCTGAAATGTTTTCTGGGCTTAAGCTTGAACCGACTCGTCATTTGGCGGTTACTTTTCCAGAAGAATATGACGAAATGGTTTTGGTGCGAGACATCACTTTTACGAGCATGTGCGAGCATCACTTGTTGCCGTTTTCTGGCGTGGCTCACGTGGCTTATATCCCTGATGGAAAAGTCACTGGCCTGAGCAAGATCGCTCGTGTAGTCGAAGAAGTTTCCCGAAGGCCGCAAGTCCAGGAGCGAATGACTTCGACGATCGCGGAGATGGTTAACGATCATTTGAAAACAAAAGGCGTTGCGGTCGTTGTAAGTGCCGAGCATACTTGCATGGCCATTCGTGGAATTCGCAAACCGGGCAGCCAAACAGTGACCAGTGCACTGCGAGGAGAGTTCAAAGACAATCAATCGACTCGAGCCGAGTTTATGTCTTTGATTTCGAAAAACAAATAAAAATAAAAAACACGATTAATGACCGTGTTTAACTTCAACCAAATAAAAAGAGAAAAATGACAACCAAGCGAGTTAGTAAAGGGATCACACGACACGACGTGGACGGCACTGTTGGATTCAACGTTCGAATCACACGTAGCGGTAAGACTCACAATAAGTTTTTTGCTGATTCGGTACACGGTGGCAAACGGAAGGCAAAGAAAAAAGCGGAAGCCTATTACGAATCAATTGCCAAAAAAATGGGGCCCGTTAAATCGACAAGAGGACTCAAACACCCGAATAATACCTCCGGTGTTGCAGGCGTCCATGCGGCTGTTTACGTCGCGGCAAATGGCGAAGAAACCACGTCTTGGGTGGCGTCATGGCAAACCGATGGCGAGCGTTTCAAGATTGGATTTGTCGAAACCAGGTACGGCAAGCGAAAGTCAAAACAGCTTGCTTGTATCGCTCGGGAGCTTGAGAGCAACGACCGCGACAAAGTTGTTCGGACTTTTGAGCGTCGTGCTAAATCGAAAAAGAAACGTACTAAGAAATAGGTTTAGTCCCGAGAGTACGCGACCGAGTGAACTTGCAACGGTAAACTTCTTTTGCGGCAAACTTGGTTAGCGGTGATTTTCCAATCTTTGTGAATCCACCACGTGAGCTAATCGTCTAACGGATGAGGCTGAGCTGGTTCAGCCTCTTCTTCTTCCTGTCGTTTGGCTGGATTGTCAGCGCCGTAGATGAAATCCGGCTCGCCATGAACGACCGTGGTGTTGGCGATCAAATCGCCCATTCGGCGCCGGTCCATTCTTAAGCTAGCCACGGCAAGTTCAACAAAGATGGCAAACGGGATTAGGAATATGATATTGCGAGCTATCGATTCGGAGGCTCCGATTGGCTCTCCGCTAAAATGATTCACAACTCGGCAATCGACAAGTCGCTTGCCCCAGCTTCTCCCACGCGCCGAATCCTTGAGCAGGATATAGATCCCAAGGATAAATGTCACGATCAACATGAACGAAGTCGCCATTTGACTGACAAGGTTGGAGGTGAAGAATCCATTTGGGGTCAATGAAACTGACCAAAATACAAGCGCGTTGAGCGCTACCGCAGGAAGAACGTCGGCTGTAAATGCCCACTCTCTTTTTCGCAAGATGTTGATGCGAGAAACCGCGGTAAGATCAGTTTTCCAAGACTCGGCAAATGCTCTTTGATTGTCTAAGGGTATCGAACTGTCTGGATTATCACTTAAGGGACCAGGATGCTGAAGGAAGCTGTTGGGCTGTATTGCCACATTGTTTCGCAGTCGAAAAGCCAGAACGAGTACCAAAGAAATTGCAACAGTTGGTAGTAATTCTTGCCCATAGTACATGCAGTAAAATAACATTCGAAACGGATTGTTTTGACGTCCAAAGAATTGAGGGGAGCTAAGGATGATAGACGAAAACAAAAACATGAGCGCTGATCCGATTACGAAGCATGCTGCAATCGCTGCGAAAAGAATGCGTTCAATAGACGGTTTCCATTGCGTAAGAACGATCGTTAACGCAGCAACTCCAACGATGAGCTGGAGTAAATTCGGAAGGAGTTGGAAAATTGAGTCCATGAAATTCCAATGGTTCGCGGGCTAAGTCGATGCTCTCAAGAGTCCGGAGATGTTTTGAAGTGTCGTGCGTGGATTGTGCACAGAATATCATCGTAGCGGATTCAAATTGAATCGCGAATTTATTTGCTTAGCCTCTTTTCGCACAGTGTGCCGGTGGCAGTCTCACCAAATATTGTCTATGTCTATTAACACGCCATTCTGTTTGATAAACGCGCTCCTGAATTGGGAGGAAGGCGCGCTTTCAGTTCTTGCAGACTATTTGGAGGAAAGCGGTTTTGAACGCAAGTTAGAGCAGCATGGTGGGCTATATCATCGTGTTGGCGTTGCGCTTGCCCTGCTGCGAATCGGAGCGATATCAAAATCGAATCTAAACGATCTTGATATGCCGGAATCTGAGAAGCTTCTTGCGCTCAAGCGGTTCGAAACAGAAAATTAAAAATACGAGCCAGTAAGTAAACCGTGGCTATCGCCAAAACGGCTCAGAACATTTGGATTTGTCCGAGCGTTTTCGTCGTATGACAGTGAAGCCATCAACGAGTAAGCAATTTGAAGCATCTCGACCCGGAAATGGGAAACTCCAATTAGCCTCTTACTCTCAAGTCCAATTGAAGAATGTCTTCAACCCATGGGCGGTCGCCGTTTCGCCAATTGTTCTGGCGAATGTTGTCGCCTTGGTTGTACAACGTCTCACCTGCTCCAGAGTTGGAGACGCCAAGCCCCCACTCCCAAACATTTGCTTCGTCTACATATTCCAACTCTGTGTAGATGGAAACCCAATACTGCTTTCCGGCTTCCAGCGTGTATTCGACTTCGGCATGGTAACCATAAAGCGGTGTTGTTCCGTAGTAATCCAGGGTCACCTCTCCGACGACGGTACGGTTTGCTTCTCCGACGTTAAACCTGGCAACCGATTCAATATCGGGAGCACCATCACCCGCATCTTCAAAAATTTCGATCACGAAACGATCGGTAATTTCTTCCAAGTCTTCGCGAAAGTAATCTCGAGAATAGGTGCCAGTCCAATCCAACGATCTAATTGTCTGGGTCGATTCAACCGAGACCGGTGTCGCGTATTGGGCAATACTTGTTTCAATACCGTCTTCAAAAACACCCGGCTCAACCGTCCAAAGAGCAGTCGACGCGCCTTCGGTTACGTTTTCAATTCCGCCAAGATTGCTTTCGAAAAGCAGCTCGCCTTTCTCGAAACCCCAAACAGTTGTCTTGTTGGCAACGCCATCACTCGTCAACGTCACAGGAGTTTCATCAATGCCGGCTTGTCCCGCAATCCTAAGGGTGCTGTCAACGGAGGCGTCTTCCAAATACAGATGAATTGTATCGTCATGATTTCCGAGAAAGACACCAAGCTGGTCTTCGCCAACGGCTGGGTCAATTAGCTGGACCTCGTCGTTTCCGTTTTGGCTGAGGATCAAGTTAACCTCGCCAGTATATTGGTTGCCTTCTGAGTGAACTGCGTCAGCGTGCTCGCCCGTGGCGACGATGGAAAAACCGTTGAATACTGTGTCGACAGAAGAAACAGCGTCTCTACCGTTGAGGGTGATGGCGTAAAAGTCACCATCGAACTGGCTTCCTGATGTAGAGACCGAGTCGGCGCCATCAAAAGTCTGGATGACGGTGCGGTCTCTAAACTGGCTGTCGATTACATCAATCTGGTCATCGCCAAGGCCGCCATAGATATTCGAACTGGCTCCAAAGATAGCGTCCCTGATTTCCAAGTCGTCGTGACCGGGACCAAGGTTGCCTCTCAAACCGCCTTCGAACAAAACACCAGATTCGGTGACGGTAGCACCACGAACAACATAGCTGTCTTGTCGATTGATAGTGGTTCCATTAAGTCCATTGATGCGGAGTTCATCTCCAACGACGACGATCTCAATTTGATTGTCGGCTTGGTCACCGCGAAAAAAGAGATGGCCGCTTTCCACAACAGACACATCGCCCGCCAACAGACGTCGTTGTTCAAGTGAATTGTAGCCCGTTAAATGTTTGCGCTTTCTACGTGTCAATTTCGAAGACATGGGAAACTCCAGCAATGAATTATTGAACCATTAATAATTTAACCCAATTCGGAACTCAAAGGTAACCGATTTTGTTCGAAGTCAATTAACTAGGGGCGCGAATTTGAAATGACCGATTTGCACGCATTCGTGTAGTTGCTAATCAAGTAACGTTTTGCTCTCGAATAGCAATATAAGAGGGGCAAAACGACTTATTCCTTGGCTGGAATAGCAGCACTACCGACCAATTTTGGTCACCTAGTTTGCCACCCAATCTGCAATCCGTTGTCCCGGCTTCAGCTCTTTACGTTCATAGTGAAAGCAAACACCAGTCGTCACAGCCACCCTCTCGGCGGCAACAAATCCGTTGTTACCAGACAGGCAATTCGAAAATTCAAACAATTGATAGTCTTGGTAAACAGTCCGTCGCTCAATTTGTTCAGGTTGCTGAGATGGAATAACCAATCGAATGCAGTTAACAACTGATTCAATCTGCCAATTGGTTGGCAAATCTATCCAGTGAACCTGATCGAGCAAAATCTCAACCTCGTGATATTTCAAACTCAGGTCTCGTCCACCAATAATTCGCAATGAGTTCCCAGTGTAACTTTGGATCTCAAGTTCAAACGTGACCGAACCATCGTCAAAGCTAGGCAGCGATACCAGCACCTCGTTGAGTTTTTCGAATTCAATGGCGAATTCGTTCTGATTCATCTTGCTCATTCGTTTCGCTTTTGACCTTTGTTTGCGGCGGGCTTTTCACTCGCCTGTTTTTCCCTGGCCGGATTGTGCAAAAAGTTCAATGTCCCCTTTGTGTTTCTCAAATTAACGAATATTCCTCAACCTTTAGAATTCGAGGTAGAGTTCGGTAGGGTCTGATGTATCCACCCGCTTTTTTCAAGCCGTCGATAAATTCGGCTACGTTTGCACCGATCACCGAAAGAGTTCGTGCGCTTCCATTGAGAAGCACGACCTGGCCGGACGTTCCTTTTTCCGCAGGGTCAAAATCAATAAAGATCAAATCGTTCTCGCGTCTCGCGATTGGAATCCAGCGAGCACGCCAATCATGATCACTTCTAATGGACTTGGCGGGTCGTATGCAACCTTCTGGAAAACCGGACGTAGAATTCTCTCGAGCAGAATCTTCGCGCTGCATTTCAAGCCGTAGCTTCCAAAGCTTCACCAGCATGGATTCATTGCAAAACTCGAACGGGTCGATTACACCCGAATTTTCTTTTGTGATAGTGAGCAGCGATACCACTTCATTTGGAATCGGATCGCCAGGCCAATGTTCTTCAAATGACTTTGAAAGCAGGTTGAACTCAACGTCTTCGGTACTTCGTTGGGTCGTTTTGTTGGTTCGAATTGAATCAAGAAACGCAAGGTATGCGTCAAATGATTTTTCGATTTCGTCAGTCATACGCTCGCTTTCAAATCGGAAACTCGATGAAAAATGAATTTCTGGCCGTTGATCAAACGCTACCAGACGCGCGTAAACCGTGGCTATCGCCAAAACGGCTCAGGCTAGTTGCTCGCTTATGGGGCGGTTTTCCATTTTGGCAGAGGTGAAAACTGAGCACTGCTTTCTATCATTTAGCGGCTGGCCTCTTTGCAAAAGCAAAACGGAGGGCAAGCAAAAGAAGACTCAAGCGCCCAAGGTTGCCAAGCCTTGGTCCAGAACCTCGGTAGCTTTTTGATCCAGTTCTTTATTGACTCCCGTTAGTCCCTCCACGACTTGGGAAGCCCATTGGAAATACTCAAGCTGCCGCGCTACCGACCAACCGCTGGGAGGATCGGCCAGGATTGAAAGAAGGTTGCAGGTTTTGTCGGCAAGTTTGATTTGCTTTGCACCCGGACTTTTCTTTGGCGCGTTGACGATTTGCAAACGCTTTCTCTCGGCTTTTTCAAGTCGTTTGTCGTCGGTGCATTCTAAAACGAGTTTCAAGACTGTTTCGCCAAACGCGTCCCGGATTTCGGATTCGGTTGTGTCGGTGTCTTCGATCGTATCATGAAGCAATGCGGCAATCAGGATCGATTCGTCGCTAACGCCGCCGACTCGTTGGAGGTACTCGGCCACTTCGATCGGATGGTTGATGTAGGGCGTGGCCGCCGTGTTCTTGCGCCGTTGTTCTGAGTGCTTTTCCGCTGCGAACCAAGTCGCTTTCAAAAGATTTGACATGTTTTTCAGATTAGAAAGAGGGTTTGTTAACCAGGTTTATTGAGCCGAGCGGCAAAGTTCTTTCATCTCGCGGACAGCGGTTTCAAAGCCGACAAAAACTGCTCGCGAAACAATGCTGTGGCCGATATTCAATTCTTCCATTCCAGGAATCGCAGCGACCGGAATCACGTTTGTGTAAGTCAATCCGTGCCCCGCGTGAACGGCCAAACCTTGCTCCATTGCAATCTGCGTCGCGTCGTGCAGCAATTGCAATTGACGTTCGCGTTCCTTTGGATCGTGTCCAGGCTCGTTGTGAGAAATCGCGTGATGGGCAAGCGCATAAGTTCCAGTGTGAAGCTCAACAGCACCCGCACCGATTTGTTTTGAAAGTTCAATCTGCTCTCGGTCGGGATCGATGAAGAGGCTTACAAAAATCCCAGCCTCAGTAAGTTGATTGATCGCATCTTCAACACGCGACCGGTTGGATACAACGTCCAATCCGCCTTCGGTTGTGACCTCTTCGCGTTTTTCAGGCACCACGCAGACTTGATGGGGCTTTAGCTCGCAAGCGATTTTTAACATCTCGTCGGCGCAGGCACACTCGAGATTCAATCGAACGTTGACGGTCTCTCGAAGAATTCGAATGTCGCGGTCCTGAATGTGACGGCGGTCTTCTCGCAAGTGAACGGTGATCTGGTCGGCGCCGCCGAGCTCAGCCATTGCGGCGGCCCAAACGGGATCGGGTTCTGTCGTACGTCGCGCTTGGCGGATCGTGGCGACATGGTCGATGTTGACTCCAAGTGTTGGCATGTGCTGGTCGCTGGTTTGAGGTTAAGAAAAAATGATTCGTTGGTTCAGACGTTGTTGGATGAGAGAACTTCTGCGCCGAAATTGTCCGCAAAAGTTATCTCGGTTTCACACTGATCTGAGTATTCAGATTTTATAAAACTTACCAAATCAGCTGCCTTTTTATCGTCGCGTGTGATCGCGAAAACGCAAGGTCCCCATGAGCTTTGTCCGACGGCTTGGATGCCGAATTCGCGAATTTGGTTCACTAGTTTTTCAATTCGTTGTCCATTGTATGGCCCGTTCTGGATCGGCTCATACATCATGCCACTTCGCCTTCCGTATTCGAAAATACCGCGCGCGAAAAGTTCGTAGTCGATTTGTGTTACGCCAGGAATTATTTGGTTGCGAACCAAATCGATCATTTGTTCGCGATCGAATTTTGATGTGGCTGGCAGGTTGTTGAAAGCGTCAACTTCCAAGCGACCGGATAAACCAGATTCGTCTTTAAGTATCAAAGTCACGATCGGCCACTGAGTTGGAAATTCACTTTGAAAATCCAGCGGAGCAAGTGGAACCGAGCTTCCTTCGACGGACGCTTCGCTGACTGCATCTCTGTCTTTGCCACGGTCAACGAGAAAGCCGCCATTGTAAAATCCGTGTGAACCGATTCCTGATCGCGCACCTCGTGAAACCGAAGCCGCCAATTCCATCGGCCCAGGAATCGCGAGATCAAAAAACTGAGTGGCAGCCATAGCCGAACAAAGCGCCAATTGAGTGCCGGTTCCAAACCCTGAGTGTCGCGGAGGGACTGATTCGACTTTCAATTCAATCGGTAGTTCGGAAACCGATTTGAACGGGAATTTGTCTGAATGCGTTTGATGCTTGAACCAACTCTTGAGTGCTTTTTCAGCCGCATTTGCACTTGGTCCGCAAATTGAGAATGTATCCGATTGGGAAATCGTCACCTTCGTTCGCGGTGACTGAATCATTAATCCAACACCACCGTATTTTCGCGCGACCACATCACCAATGGAAAATAATCCAAAGTGCAAACGGGAGGGAGCGGAAATGGTAAGCGGAGATCGCATGTGAGTTGGGATTACGTTTTTTGAGTGTTTACGAAATTCGAAAGCAATTGGAAAGCAAATTTTTCTTTTGCGCCACCGGCTTTTTTAACGATCGTTGCCAAGCGGACATACTGCTCTTCGATTTCCAGCGCTGGAAGAAAATCCAAACGAGTAGCCAAAATCGCGGCTTCCAACACAGCGTGCTTTCCGCGGTTGAAACCCCAGAAGTCTCTCATCCGATGCGACTTGACCGTTTGGCAATTCAAGTGCATTCGCTGTCCGGTTTCGTCAATGTATTCGACCGTAAACTCATAGGCTCGACACGCGTCCGTAATAATGTTGCCTTTAATTTGCTGAGCCGAACGAAGCGCTGGTAGAGGATCGAGTTGCCCAATCGCTGAACGGGCGAACAGTTCCACATCATCGGTCACGTGAAGTACGCCAGATTTCGTACGCTTCAGATTTGCAAAAGTACGCGACGTGTCGAACGGGCGAAGTTCAAATTTGTCGATGCCTTCAGGAACCAACGGACCCATCGGCGAGACGTTAGGCGTGCCGTCTTGGTTGATCGTGGTGACGATTGATTCAAGGATCATGGCGCATCCTTGGTTGAAAGCCGTTTGGAAAGCGCCGGTTTCGCTGTGGAGTATTCCCAGTCACTAGAAGGAAGTTCAGTGGGCGAGTTTTCGAGATTGATTTTTGCGAGCTTCAAAAAGTTGAACAGCAATTGATAGCCACACTCGGTCAGGATGGATTCGGGATGAAACTGAAGTCCAACGATCGGCAATGTTGAATGTTCAACCGCCATGATCACGCCTTCGTTGGTTCTTGCGGTCACGATTAAGTCATCGGGCAAGTCGGTTTTCAACGCGATCAGTGAATGGTATCGGCCAGCGACAAAGGTAGAATGGACCTCGGCAAAAATTGGCGAGTCGGTGTGCGAGACTTTGCTTTGGCGACCATGGATTGGTTCGTTGGCACGGACGATGGTTCCACCAAACGCTTCAACGATGGCTTGATGACCGAGGCAAATTCCGAGCATCGGAATGGTGGCGTTGAATTTTTTGATGACGTCTAGGCAACATCCGGCTTCGGTTGGAGTGCACGGACCTGGGGAGATCACGATGGCTTGTGGAGCCAGTTTTTCGATCGTTTCAATGGTGGCTTCGTCGTTACGCATCACGATCGTTTCACAGCCCAGTCGGCGCAAATACCGCGCGAGGTTGTGAACGAAACTGTCGTAGTTGTCGATAACGAGGATCATAAGATTGCGAGGTTGTCGATGGAAACGTCATCATATCAACCGTCGGCGCCTCCATCCATCGTCACAGCGCGGAGCATTCCTGCGGCTTTGGTCCACGTCTCGGCGTATTCTTTTTCTGGGTCAGACTGACTGACAATTCCACCGCCGACAGGGATTTGCCACCATCCTTTGGACGCCGTAATCGTGCGGATCAAAATGCTGAGATCGGCGCTGCCATCGAAACCGAGATAGCCAAGTGCGCCGCAATACGGACCGCGCGCCGTTGGTTCAAGCTCTGCAATGATTTCCATTGCGCGGATTTTTGGGGCGCCGGTGATGGAGCCGCCGGGGAATACGACTTTGAGAAGGTCGACGAGATCGTTGTCTTTTTTCAATCGACCTTCCACTGCCGAAACCAGATGAAGCACGCTTTGGTATTCTTCCAATTCACAAAGCTGCGTCACGCGAATGGAATCGTCTTCGCAAACACGCGAAAGATCGTTTCGCATCAGGTCCACGATCATCGTATTTTCGGCGAGATCTTTGACGCTGCTGAGCAATTCTTCTTTGGCTTGGATATCAACCATCGGCCTGCCCGACCGCCGCCTCGTGCCTTTGATTGGTCGAGTTTCAACCACGCCGTTTTGCACCGAGACAAATCGCTCGGGCGAAGCGCTGATAATCTGAGCATCGCAATCGCTGATTTGGCTCAAATCAAAATAGCCACTGAACGGAGCCGGGTTGCATTGGCGAAGTCGTTGGTAAAGTTCAACCGATGAGCAGTTCGCCGGGTGTAGCAGCCGCTGCGTCAAATTAATTTGAAATACATCGCCGGCGTGAATGTAGTCGATGCATTTCTGAACAGCCGCGAGATATTGCTTGCGAGAAAAATCACTTTTCAATTGCGGAATTCGATCGACGTCAAAGGTCGGTGCGGGATTGTCTAGTTGATTTGAAGTTGGCGGTTTGGTTGTGTTGAGTTCGCGAGGTTGGTTGAGTTTATCGGCAAAGAATTTCAGGCGAGTTTCGGCCCGTTGCTTTCGTTTTTCCGGGTCGGTTTCAGGAAGACCTTGCGAGATGATCCAACAACGGTCTTGTTCGTGGTCCCAAGCAATTACCGTGTCATAAATTCCCACCGCGATGACAGGTAACTGAAACTCGTCATGCCGAGCCGCGAGAATTTTTTCGAATGATCGATTCAGGTCGTAACTAAACTGTCCGGCGATTCCACCTTGCATTGGGGGCAGGTCCGGGAGGTGCTGAATCTCAAACTGTTTCAGGCGTTCCTGGATCAGCGCAAGTGGTTGGTCTGAGCCGACAGGTTGGACGATCGATTCGAAAGGATCGGCCATCAAGAATGAGTAGCGACCAAGCGGCATTTTCATCGAGCTATCAAGCAAGAGGCAACCAGGAAGGTCGCTCATTTTTTGCAAAGCGGATTCCACCGCAGGCGCAGGAGTTAGCTCACGAACGGCAGGGGGAATGTGCGTCGAAGCAGGTTTCGGTTGGTCGCTAGTCTGTGTCACTCAAACATTAATGTCCAATGCACTATAAAAAGCAAGTGGACCAAGCGAAAACTGTGCTTTTACTCTCTGGTCTTTCTGACGCTACTTTTCTTGCATGGCCATTTTCAAGAAATGTTGGACGGCTCGTCCGCTGATGGTTTCTTTTTCGATAAGTTCATTGGCAATCAATTCGATTGCTTTGGCGTGCCCTTGGTCGGCCAACAGATACTCCGTTTTGTCCAGCATTCGCCGCTCAAGTTTCTCCAACTGTTTTTCATTTTTGGCTCGCGATTCCAGCAATCTTCGAACGTCGCGCAGGTCTTGGCTGGCTCCCATGTCGCAGTAATGATCAGTCAAATGCGACTCGGCGACCATCCCCGCGAGCAGGATCAGGACTTCGTCTTCCAGCCAATCTTTGGTTGCCTTGGTTCGTCCTTTTTTGAATCTGACTGCCCCGAGGCGCATTCCACCCGTTTGAAGGTTTGCGGGAGAGATCGTGACTTTGTGCACGTCGCGACCGAGTACGATGGCCATCACGGCATGACCGGCTTCGTGGTAAGCGGTGGCAAGCAATTCGGGTGATACTTTGTCTGGCTTTTTTGCTTTTTCTTCTTTCGGCGGTTCAGTCATTTTCGGACTCCGATTCTTTCGGCTTCCGTTGGGACGGCGTTTTGTTCTCAGCCGTTCGGTTCGACGCCCGTGTTTTTTTCAAGCGATGCCGATCGACTTCTGGAACGGTTAAGAATCCCCAGTCCAACGCTTCGTCTTGCGTGTACTGTTTTCCCAATTGGTTCGCGATCATCGCCTTGCACATTTCATAGCCAAGATAAAACGCATGTGACGCGTCAACATTTTTTGGATTGGACTCCATGAGTTTGTCAAAAGCCACAAACGGATCGGCGTCGTGAAAGTGTTTGCCGCTGCCGAGCAAGTGGACTTTGTTCGCTTCGGCGATGATTCGGTAATTGTTGTCTTTGATTTGGCTGGCCAGATTTGCGATTTGCTCTTCGCCGAATTCCATCAAGCGACTGTCGCGGGTGATCAACAGTTTTTCGGTCAAATGCTTGGGCGGGATTTTTTGGTTGACTGAAAAGTAAACCAGTCGACGCGCGATGTCACATTCTTTGACGCTGGTTCGAGCCCAGTTGATGACTTGTGTTGTGAGAACGCTGCGGATGCCAAGCTCCTGACAGATGGCGAGCAGCAAGACGTTAACGCCAGCCGAATCGACGTCGGTGAGTTCGGTGATGTTGCCGATCCCCATCATCATTTCGGCTTCGGGCCAACGCTCTCGGGCGATCATGTAACGATTGAGGCTGATGGTGAAACCAAGTCCGATTGGCTCGAGAATCGGATCGATCCTAAGCGGAACGTTGCGGCTGGCTAGGAATTCGATCGTGTCTTCCATCGAATGAATGTCGCGAATGTCATCGGGAATCACAACGACTTCACAGCCCCAATCAACGGCCGCTTCACGATTGGAAGAATTAACCGACAGTACGAGTTGTGCCCCTGCACGGACGGCGGGCTCGATTTCTTTAGGGTTGAGGCTGTCGACCGAAACGTTGAGGCCTTCTGATTTAAGTGCTTTGACACAATCGCCGACGCCGGACCAGGTTGAATTGGGTTCGCAGCCGACATCGATTAGCGTTGCACCATCGGCTTGCATTTGTTTGGCTTGGTCGATGATTTTCGAAAGCGATAGGCGCGGGGCGTGATTGATCTCGGCAATGATATCGATGTCCCACTTGCCGTAGTCTCCCCGATCGGAGGCTTGTCCGAAATGTTCTGGTAAACGACGAAGGTCTTTCGGGCCACGTTCAACCGGCAGCGTTGTCACATTTTTGATCGGATCAAGGTCACCCAGACAGTAACCCGGCAGGATGATGCGGCTGGTTGCCGTTGGAATCTCCAATCGCGGCGCAATCCACTTGGGCGTTAAAAGCGCCGCCACGGTGATGGGTAGGACTTGGATTGAGTAATCGAAATTTGCTTTCTCGGAGATCTTTGGCAAGATCGCTCTGAGTGCCGATTCGGCTAATCGCCCGGTGACGAAGTGAATTGATTCTCGTGACATTGCGACCAATAGAGGAATTTTGTGTTCGGTTTTAAAAGCAACCGAGCCGATGAAAGTTATATCCAATTGCGAAGATTGAGTACAATTCCCGCAATCCCCTTTGAACCTTAGAGTATTTACTTGTTAGAAGTTTGCACGTTGCTTATTTTGGAAAGTTTGGAACGCTCAAGTTTATAAGACGGATTCCTGCCTCAATCTTATTTTAAATCCGTCTTGAATTGAGCCAACAGTTAGGCCCCACATGAAAGCTCTCAGGTACGCAAAACGTCTTATTGGTTTTGACTCCACCAGTCATCTTTCTAATCGGTTGATTAGTAAGTATCTCGAAATGAAGTTGACGAAGCATGGATTCGTCGTTGAGAAAGTTGAGTACACCGACGCTAACGGAGTTATTAAAACAAACTTAGTCGCAAAAAAGGGCGGCGGCTATGGTGGGTTGGCGTATTTCGCTCATTCAGATGTTGTTCCAGCAGTAAATTGGTTTACCGAAAAATTCGGTCCCTATGAACCGGCCATCGCACGCGAACGTTTGTACGGACGCGGAAGCTGCGACATGAAGGGTTCGATTGCGTGCATGTTGACGGCGGCTCAAGGCGTGGCTTGGGATGATTTGAAGCAGCCGCTCTATTTTGTTGTAACAGCCGACGAAGAAGTTGGCTTTCACGGCGCACGGTGCGTTGTCGAAGAGAGTAAGCTTTACCGCGAAATGGCTGAGCATGCCACCAAAGCAATTATCGGCGAACCGACTTCGCTGGAAGTTGTCCACGCGCACAAAGGCTCCGTCGAGATTATTGCCGTTGCACGAGGAAAGGCCGGGCACTCCAGCAGTCGAGCTGGCGTCAATGCGAACTTGGCAATGATTCCGTTTCTAGCTGAGATGAAAGCGATTCATGATCTCGTCGAAACAGAACCGAAATGGCAAAACGATGTTTTTGACCCACCCACGCTTAGCTGGAACATCAGCGTCAAAGATAATGCTCCGGCGCTCAATGTCACGGCGAGCAAGAGTACCTGTCATATGTATCTTCGGCCAATGCCGGGCATCGATGTGAAACCGCTGCTTTCGCGCGTCAAGGATGCGGCGGTGGAACATGGAATCAAATTGAAAATTAACAAATGGGGCAAAGGCATGTTCATGAGCCCCGGTTCGGAATTTGTGATGGAATCTCTCAAGCTTGCCCATCGGCCGAAATCAAAAACGGTTTCGTACGGAACTGATGGCGGCGTGTTTACCGAGATCGCGGACAAGATCGTGTTTGGGCCGGGGAGCATTGAGCAGGCACACACAAACAACGAATGGATTGCTTTGGAGCAACTTTCTCAAGGAACGGAGATGTACGCGAAAATGATTCGGCACTGGTGTTGCCAATCGGCTCAGTAGTTCAATAATATTTTGCGACCTGAACTATTTTATTAAGCTACTCATTTAAATTTTCCCGCTACTCACAACATATTTTTCATCCGTTGAGGAGTTTTCTCCAGCGGAATTCACTTCAAAGCGACGACATGGACGACAAACCTGACTTTCAAATTGCGGACGTCGATCGCAACAAAGACCTTGCTGCTGTTCAGGCATTTCTTGAGCCGTTTATGGACGACAAGCAATTGCTTAAGCGTGCTTCATTGGACCTTGAATTGCTTTTGAGGCATTCCTTCAAAGCGATCGATTCAAATGGAAAGATCGTCGGATTCTGTGCGTTGGAAATCTATTCGAAAAAACTGGCGGAGCTTCAATGTCTTGCCGTCGATGAGTCCTTTCGGCGAAAAGGCGTCGGGCGAGATTTGGTGCGATGCTGTATTGAACGTGCCAAAGAGGAAAAAGTGCTTGAGCTAATGGCGATTTCGGCTTCGGATGAAATGTTCAAGGCGTGCGGTTTCGACTATTCGTTGCCCAACCAAAAACGGGCTTTGTTTATTCAGCCGTAGAGTGGATTGATGCTGTGGTGCGTCAACCTGAATTGACGGGGCCCATGTTTTCGCGAAGCGTAAGCATGCTCATGCTGCGCGTGAGCATGGCACCCAGAATCCTGGGACATAACTACTTTTTAACTTTGACGGGAAGCTATTTCGTTTATGTAAGAAGGTCTTTGACCAGGAAATATCCCACCGCAAAAATTCCAGCGTCAACAATCATATGGCTGATCCATGGCGCACGGAGTTTGGCTGTCTTTTTAAATTGCCAAGCCCAAAACGCGCCGCCCACTGCGACACCTGCGGACAGTAAATAAGTCCAGAAGGACCAGTTGAAATAGAAGCCAAGCAAAATGACATGGTGTGCCATGAATCCAATGCTTGAGAGCAAGTTTGCCCACAGTGTCGAAACGTATTTTTGCAAGAAGTCAAATACGAACCAGCGCCAGTAATACTCTTCCAGAAACGAATGGCATAGTGCGTAAAAAATTCCAACGCCCAAATACATCCAAAATGAGTCCAGCCCCATTTTCGCAATCTTGGCTTTAGCTGTTTCACCTAGCCGCGCTCCAGTTTCCGTTGGCGCGAGCACGAAAAAGTACATCACCGCCATCGCGGCAACAACTAAAAAACCAAATCCGATTCCGATAAAGATATCGGATTGCGAGAACGTGCGGAATTTTGGCTTGCGGAAGATCTTTTCTCGATGGCGAAACCAAACCCAAGCGATTGGGAATCCGAACTGGATGGTTTTGCCGATCCCAAAAGCGATTTGTTGAATCGACGACTCGGAATCCTGAAGCCACTGGAAATAAACCAGTGTGACGATCGTCGGGAACACCATCGTGAAAATCAAGGCGGCTAAATCAAGCCGATCGTATGGCGAATCTGAATTCTTGGCACTGATTGCAGGAATTTGAGGTGTGGACATTCGCGGAAGAGAATTCGTTTAAGGTCGTTTAATGAAATGAGGCGAATTTCGATTGGCGTCATGTTTACGGCGGGTTGGCAACAACTTTCGCAATGGCATCTGCAACTTTGGAAATCTGCTCATGGGTTTGTAACAGAATCGGATGGTGAAGTACAACCGTTTGTTGAGCTGCGATTTGACAATTTACCAATGTCCCAACTTTTCGGCAGCGGCGTGGGGAACGCCGTAGGAATCCACGAAAGCCCTCACCGATGGAGAGGCCTTCGGCAATCAGGGCTTGCACGAATTCGGCGCGAGTCCAGCCAGGCGTGCGATCTTGAAGCAACCATGGCAATTTGTAAAACGCCGGAAGTGTACCCGAAACAACTTGCTCTAGCCCAACCAGGACATCCAAACTCCTTGTGTTTTCGATCAACCAGCTCGCATTGGAATGTCGCGTTTGGGTCATCGCTTTCAAGGTATCGAGTTGCGGCGTCAGGGCGGCGGCTTGGAGCTGCGAAAGCGGAAAAGCATCATTGCCTCGCTGAGCATAAATCTTCGCTCGTTGCAAAATGCCCGCGTCGGTCGACATGATCGCCCCGCCCCGCCCTGCCGACAAAAGTTTGCTTCCTCCAAAACTAAACGCCGAAACGTCGCCGAATGTCCCAAGCGGTTTGCCGTTCAGTTGTCCGCCGGGGACCTGACAGACGTCTTCTATGACTGAGATTTTTTTCTCGGCCGATGCGGAATCAGCGATGGATCGAATCGCTTCAATCTTTGCTGTTTGGCCATGAAGGTGCGAGACGATCACCGCAGCTGTTTTCTCGGTAATGGCTTCGGCGACCTGATCTGGATCGAGGACCCAGCCATTGGAAACGACATCGGCGAGAACTGGCCGCGCGCCGATTGATTCGATGGCGCGAAAGTTTCCAGGGAAATCGTAGCCAGCCAGAATAACTTCGTCATCCGGTTTAACATCGACGCCACGGAGGGCAAGTTCAACCGCAATGGTGCCGCTTGAGCACAACATCGTGCTATGTGTTGTGTCTGCATTTGAATGGAAAGATCCCAGCTTTTCAGTTAGCTGCTCAGTCCAACGGCTTTCGTATTGGCCCCATGAACCGTCCTCGACCGCGAGTAACACGGCCGCGCGAATTGCTTCGTCTGCAATGGGCCATGGAAGCTCCGCCGATTCAATCACGGGAGTGCCGCCGTTGATAGCCAATGTTTCAGCTGCCAATTGTAATCCTGTTTGTTGGTTCGTTCGGTTGGTCCGAGCGGTCGATGACGAATCGAAACCGGTTTAACGTACTTGAGTTAACGCAACACAAACTTGGAGTTTGAATTTGCATCAAACCAAGCACATCAAAATCGAAATTGAGTATAATCGTGTTTTCAATGAAAGACACGGTGTAAGGTTTTAAATGAAGTCAATTCGTTTTTTGATGATCGGTGGGTTCTTGGGCGCTGGTAAAACAACGACCATTGGTCGCTTGGCTGCCCATTATGTTGCGCAAGGTCTTAATGTGGCGTTGGTCACCAATGATCAAGCTTACGATTTGGTGGACACGCACACATTGCGAGCGCAGGGTTTCCAAGTCGGCGAAGTTCCTGGCGCATGTTTCTGCTGCAAATTCGATGACTTGATCGATACCGTTGGTTCGCTTTCGGATGAAAAAGTTCCCGACATCGTGATCGCTGAGCCAGTTGGAAGTTGCACCGATCTGGTGGCAACCGTCATTCAACCAATGCGAGAACTGTTTGGCGACCGTTTTGAAATGGGGCCGCTGGTTGTGTTGCTTAAACCAGTTCATGGAAAGAAAATTCTGTCCGCCGAAAAAGGCAAAGGGTTTTCGCCAAAGGCTGAATACATTTTCCTTAAGCAACTCGAAGAAGCCGATGCCATTGCGGTCAACAAGATTGATCGGCTTTCGCCTGAAGAGCAGGAAAACCTTTTGCGTTTGATTGGCGAACGGTTCGAAGGAGTGCCGGCGTTCGGAATTTCGGCTCGTGAAGGAACCGGTTTTGAGAGATTGGTTGAAGCCACCAATGCCCAGCCCGTCAAACGTGATCGAATGATGGAAATGGATTATGTGACCTACGCTGAAGGCGAAGCCGAACTTGGCTGGCTCAACTGCCAAACAAGAGCCGAGTCGGAAGAGCGTTTTGAGTTGGATGATCTTGTGTTGAAGATGGTCCAACGAATCGGCGATCAGTTGAAAGCTGACGGGCACGAAGTCGCACACCTGAAAGTGCTTGGCCAAACAATGCATGATGCGGCTGTCGCGAATCTGGTTGGATCGTCTGTCCAAAGCGAGCTAAGCCTGTCGAGCGAAATCAAAACGCTGGGCGCGGACCTATTAGTTAACGCGAGAGTTGCAGCGGGGCCAGAAGAGTTGGAGTCCATCGTCCAGACGGTAACTGCGAAGCTCGCAGAAGAATTGAATATTCAGTTAACGGTTGGAAATATGCAGGCCTTCAGGCCAGGCAAACCCGAGCCAACCCACCGCGCGACGTAGAGCACGTAGACTCATCGCGCGACGTAGACCCACCGCGCGATCTCGACGCACGAGGCGCGAACTGAGAATTTCAGTTTCATGTTTGCTTGACCACTTTGAGGTCTTGTTCACCAAATCGTAAGCAGGCAAAGAGGTTGGGTAGAGACAAGCGCCCGTTCATAGTTCTCATGGCAACGTCGCTAGCACAAATGACGTTGACGATTAAGCCGTCGATCAACTACTTCTTTGTGTCCCAAAATGCGCGAAGTCCGCGTCTTTTCCAATTAAACACGATCGACGCCCTCCAATTGCTTGGCTGAGTTCATGGCCATTTGGCTGAAGACAACTAAACCAATTTCGCAGCGATCAATCGGCATTGGCCCGTTTGATTTTTCGTCGCGGTATGTCTTGGGATTGAGGTCTATTGGTCGGCTAACGCATCTTGCTGCACTTTCGATATTGGCAATCGCTTGTTCGATTTTGTCAGGCTGTGCCAGCAACCCAAATGGGCTTCCGCGTGCATCATGGCTTGCAAATATCGGCAGCCAGCCAGTTGTTCGAGTTAAACATTTCGACCGCGGCCAAACGACTCCGTATCTGTGGCGATTGGCTAAAACGATTCCGTTGCCATCAGAGCGAACGCAATTGTTGATCCGACGGTACGATCTTGAAAGTCAATACGAACAAAACCCGGACGGTGTGATCCGCTGGTTTCAACAACTTGCAAAAACTCGTCCGACGATCGATGAAGTCCATGCTCTGGCAGAGATTGCCGAAATCCAAGCCAACTGGGCGGTTGAAATTGGCGACCCTCAACGAGCCGCAGGTCTGTACGCGATCGCTGTTGTACACGCGTATCAATTTTTGTTCGACGAGAAACTCAACGTTGCACGCAACGCTTATGATCCGCAGTTCCGAAGTATTTGCGATGTGTACAACCGCTCGCTTGAAGGCGTGTTAAGAGAAATCTGTAAGAACGGTGACTTGCGAACCGGTCAAACGGTGACCGTTGGGAATCAGCAACAAGGGATTGAGTTTGTGCTCGAAATCGACGGTCGCTGGAACCAACAAGAGTTTGAGCGGTTCGAGCTGGTCAATGATTACGAAGCCCAAGGGATCGACAATCACTATCACACTTACGGTCTGGGCGTTCCCTTGATCGCCGTTCGGAAGCAGCGGCAAGTCGATCATGGGTTCGAAAAATTTTATCCGCCAGAGTTAACGTTGCCGATGACCGCGTTCATGCATCTGTTGCCTGGTGACCAATCAGGCAAAGGGCGAAAAGCTGTTTTGACGTTGTATGATCCACTTGAGAAAACACAGGTCACGATTGATTCCAAAGTCGTCCCACTCGAAAGTGACATAACGACTCCGTTGGCGTACGGCCTGCGTGATCCACTGCTGAATAGCGGTTTGTTGGCGACGGCTTCGCTATTGAATGCTGATTTTGCTCCCGAAGCATACGGAATGTTTATGCTTGAGCCATACGATCCGAGTAAAATCCCGGTCGTGATGGTGCACGGACTTTGGTCCAACCCCGTGACTTGGGTTCACATGTTCAACGACTTGCGAGCAAATCCTGATATCCACGACAACTGTCAATTTTGGTTTTACTCGTATCCTACGGGCCAGCCGTTTTGGATTTCGGCTCAGCAAATGCGGCGAGACTTAGCTCAAGTTCGCCGTGAGTTGGATCCTAACGGAGATTCAAAACCGCTTGATCAAATGGTCATGGTCGGACACAGCATGGGCGGATTGATTTCGATCTTGCAAACGATGGAAAGCGAAGACAACTTTTGGGATATCATCAGTGACCAGCCTATCGAGAGTCTGAGGGGCGATCGAGATACGATTGAATTGCTGCGAGATACTTTTTACTTTCACCCCAACTCGTCGATTGATCGAATCGTGACGCTCGCCACACCGCTTCGTGGCAGCGAAGTCGCAAACACGGCCACACGATGGGTCAGTCAAAAGCTATTCACGTTGCCGGCGGTTGTGACCAATGATTTTGAGAAGATTGCCAAAGAGAACAGAGACAAACTTAAAAGCTCTTCTTTCTTGACGACTGCAACGAGTATCGATTCATTAGCCGCCGCCAATCCGGTTTTTAAAGCGTTTGAAAAAGCCAAACAAGACAGCTCGGTAAAGATGCATACCATCATCGGTCGCCTTCCAAAGAAGTCCTTGTTGGGAACGAGTAGGGAATTCACAGGCGATGGGATTGTCTCGATCGAGAGCGCTCAAAACGAAAAAGCCATTTCGCAAATCTATGTCCCGGTCGAACACTCCGACATTCACCATCACCCAAGTTCGATTTACGAAGTGCAAAGGATCTTGCTTGAGCATCTAGCCAGCTACGATCGAATCCGCGTTCGCGAAATTCCAAAAGTTCCAACCGTGCAACAGGCAACTTTGTTGGAACCTATCAACCGTTAGTTCCTTGCTTGTGGAATTTATCTGATAGCACCGTCATGCTGGCTCGCCAAGGCAGCAACGAAAACAGACAGGTGTGTTAGCGCTTTAGCAATCCAGTCGATGGTGCAACTTGAGACAAAACGTGTCAAGTTGCTTGGAAACATGAAAAAATGACACAGTCAAAATTGCAAAAGTGATGCTGGCACATTTTGTAGTGATGCCGAAAAAGCAAGGTTTTGACTTGGATATCTGACAAAGCAATTCATTTGTACTCATTTGGCATAGCGGATGCATAGTACTTGAGCAGTGGCGGACAATCAGTTTTGTCCGCACGAAGTAAACACAGCAAAGGAATGTAAAATGCTAGTACTTTCACGGAAGCTAAAACAGGAAATTCTAATCGGTGAGAACATCAAAATCACCGTTCTTAAAGTCAAGGGAAACACGGTTCGCTTGGGCATCGAAGCCCCACGCGATATTCATGTGGTTCGTGGCGAATTGCCGCAGGACAAAAAGCCCGCTGCTGTTCCCGTCACAAATGAAGATGGTGACACGGCAGAATTCACAATTGTGTTCAGCAACAATAGCGAATTGGAAACGGAGCAGACTGAAGTATCCGATGTGATTCCATTTGACAGTGCATCAAAATCGGCTCCCAAGAGCTCATGCAATGTTGCTGTTCCCAAAGCCAAGCGTAGTACGCAGGCACCTGACTCAATCAAGTTCAGTGGTCGGCTACCAACGTCGTTGCACAATAATCGTTTGAAGGAAATCGTCAGTCAACTGACGACTAAATCACGCAATTCGTAGGACATGATCGCTGATCGTTGATAGTAAGAACTAAGTCAATTAGTTCGCTTAAAATCAGTTCAACTTATTACGACCATCACGTAGCATGGATGCTGCGAAGAATGGTTCAGCTTAAAACCAACCGTTTGCAAGACAGAGTTTCGGATGCCAGGTTATTTTTGGTTCAAACTTATTCGCGGGTCTATCAGGGCGAATTCTCGCCGTTGATCTCGCGTTTAGAAAGTTCATCACGAAGTTGTCCGGCAAGCTCGTAATCTTCGTTGGCGATTGCCGTATCAAAACGCTCTCTCAACGTTGCACCCACCTCGTATTTCTCACGAAGCCCTTCGCGGAACTCAGTTAGGCGTTGAACAAGTTCATCGTCATCGTATTGTTCCTCTGCGTCGTATTCGACGAATAGCTCGCGAAGTTTTTCCAGGCCTACGTTGACTTCTTCGATTGCCAAATCCGCTCCGTTTGGAGTTTCTTCGTCTTCACCTTCAATGTGCGCCAAAGCCGCGGCTTGCGTTCGATGATAAAGCACAAAAGGTCGATACTGCTCGTGGGAGATGGTCCACTGCTCATCGTCGGAATGCTCTTTGCAAAAATCCATCAATCCCAACGTATGATCTGCGTCGAGAACGGCTAACTTGAATTCTTTAAGCTGAAGCCAGCAGACGCGGCGGTGATAAAACTGAACGAACTCACGGTCGATTTCCAGGCAACTATCTTCGTCCAGCGTAAATTGGGCTGCGGATTGCCGGGATTTTTCTTGAAGATACTCGAAATAGGTTTTGGCACCTTGGAATTGATTTCCGTCAGGTCGGCCTTCTGTCTCCAACTGAAGGATTCCCATGTCGACACGCATTTGAAGAACTCGGTGTTGAGCCGATTCAAGCATTCGAACATTGACGCTCATTGGATCGAACGGCCACTGCTTCAAAATTTCGTTGATGTCTTCTTCTTTTCGATCCATAAAATTCTCCCTGTGGGATTGGTCGGTCGGTCAACGTATTGCAAACCAAGTCATGTTGCAAAGGCGAGCAATTCTTCAGACGGTCGATCAAAAGTCAATTCAGCCATGCCTATGAGTTATGCATTTCGAATGGCCTATTGAACTATATCAGTGTTATTGGGGCGGTTTATTCAAGCGAACAGCCAATGACGGTCGGTTTCAGTACCAAACCGGAATTACAATCGTTACAGTTTGTCACTATGGAACCGCAAAACCAGCACCACCCTCGCAATTTATTGCGGCTTTTAAATCTTGGGAAGCAAGGAATCTAACAGATTCTTGGCCAAGGTTAAGGCCCTTGGTGAAACTGCCAACGACCTATCTGAGTATTGATTAACTCAGGGAACAACCCTTTTGTGAGGACACGTTGTGGTTGAAAAAGTTCTCTACGGTTAAGCGATCGAAATCGAATTTATTTGCATATCAGGCGCGAAAAATGAAACTTGTGATTGAGAGTCTTTCCAAAACTTACGCCAACGGAGTGAAGGCTCTAAGCGAGGTTTCGATGACGATCCCCACCGGAATGTTCGGCTTGCTGGGTCCCAACGGAGCTGGCAAATCGACGCTAATGCGAACGATCGCCACACTTCAGGAAGCCGATTCGGGCTCGGTAATGCTTGACGATCTCGATGTACTAAATCAAAAAAACGAAGTCCGTAAGATTCTCGGCTATCTCCCTCAAGAGTTTGGCGTTTATCCGAAAGTCAGCGCACAAGCGATGCTTGACCACATTTCGATCCTTAAAGGAATCACCAACCGTGGCCAGCGCAAAGAGTTGGTGGAAGCGATGCTGTATCGGGTTAATTTGTATCAGCATCGCAAGAAGGCTATCGCAGGTTTCTCTGGCGGAATGAAGCAACGTTTTGGAATTGCTCAGGCGTTGCTTGGCGATCCCAAGCTTTTGATCGTAGACGAGCCAACGGCTGGTTTGGATCCGGGGGAGCGGAACCGTTTTTACAACTTGCTGGCTGAGATTGGTGAGAACATCATTGTGATTCTTTCAACTCACATTGTTCAAGACGTGAAAGAGTTGTGTACAAACATGGCAATCATTCACGAGGGCGAATTGCGATTTGCTGGGGCGCCTGATGAAGCCGAGGCGGAAATCGCTGGAAAGGTCTGGCGAAAGTCGATTGAAAAATCGGAACTCGATGGAATCAAAAACGAATTTAATGTGCTTTCGACAAAGCTAGTTGCCGGTCGACCATTGGTTCACATTCTCAGTGAGTTCGACCCTGGAAATGGGTTCGTGGAAATCGCGCCTGACCTCGAAGATGTTTTCTTTGCAAAATTAGACAAACTCTCCGTGTGACCATTGGCGCTAAATCGTTCTTGTAAGCGTCAAACCATTTGTTGAAGCCTTACAAAAACGGTTCTTTTAACGCACCACTTTCTTTCAACGCATTACGTTCTGCCACGCGGCAAAAAACTTAGTCGGACCAATCATGTTTAGTACGTTTTTCGGATTTGAAGTTCGCTACTGGCTCAAAAGAGCAATGCTCTACATCTTCTTGATCATCATCACATGCTTGGCAGTTGGGGCGATGTCTACCGATGATATTGTTATCGGCGGGGCGCTTGAAAACACAGATCGAAATGCGCCTTATGCGATTCAGTCGTTCTACGCATTCATCTGGATTTTGACTTGTTTGATGACGACGGCGTTTGTAAACGACGCGGCATCTCGTGATTTCGCGCATAAGTCCAGCCAGATCATTTTTACCAAACCGATCAGCAAACTTTCGTACCTGATGGGGCGATTTTGGGGCGCTGTTTTGATTGCTCTGATTCCGTTGTTAGGCATTTCGATTGGCGTTCTTGTGGCGCCCTACATGCCTTGGAATGATGCGGAACATTTCGGGCCAATCGCATGGAGAGCACATTTTTGGGGGATCGTTGTGTTTGCGATTCCCAATACGCTCTTTATCTCAGCGATTATTTTCGCAATCGCAGTTTGGCTTCGAAGTACATTTGCATCGTTCATCGGAATCATTGTGTTGCTGATGGCTTACGGGCTTTCGCAAAGCCTTGTGGGCAATCTGGATAACGAAACGATTCAACAACTCGCCGATCCGTTTGGGCTGGCTTTGTTTAATACGCAAACAAAGTATTGGACGCTGGCAGACAGAAGTACTTTGTCATTGACGCTCAGCAATCCGATGGTTCTGGCTAACCGATTGATCTGGGGCGTAACCAGTTTGTTGATTCTCGCTGGAGCCTGCGCGCGGTTCTCTTTCGCTGAACGCGTTGCCAGATCGAAGAAAGTCATTGCACCTGCTCCGCTGGCCTCTGATCAAAACGTCGCCATTCCCAAAGTCGGTTTTAACTATGGCTTTGGCGCTCAAGTGACACAATTCATGAGCCAGTTCAAAGTTGATTTTTTCAGCACAATCAAAAGCCCTGTTTTTCTTGTGATTGTGTTTGCTGGTATGGTCGACACGTTCTTCAGTTTGCGTTCGGTCGCGTCCGAAGGGTTTGGGCTGAAAGCGCTGCCGGTTACTTATACGATCATCGAATTGATTCAGGCCAGTTTGCTGGTTTATCTTGGGGCGGTGATTGTGTTTTACGCGGGCGTGCTCGTTTGGAAAGAGCGAGACGCGAAACTGGATGAAGTCTACGATGCCCTCCCACATTCGACCTGGATTTCATACACCGCAAAACTCAGTTCCATTCTCGCGATTGTATTGATTGTCTTATTCGCCGATATGCTGATGGGAATCGCTAATCAGGTGTTGGCTGGTTACAACCGGTTCCAGTTGGGCCTATATGCAAAAGAGCTTTTTGTGATTTCATTCGGGCAGATGTTCGCCTTCACTGTGTTGGCATTCATGGCACACATTTTCTCACCTAACAAATACGTGGGCTACTTTGCTTTCGTGATTTTTCTCATCGTCAACACGTTTATCTGGAATGGGCTGTCGGTCGAAACGCACTTGGTGCAATTTGCAAGCCTGCCATCGTACACGTATTCCGATTTGTTCCAATTTGCTCCATTTACCAAAGCGTTGGCTTGGTTTGGAAGCTACTGGGTGTTGTTCTGCGTTTTTCTTTCTTGCGTCGGTATCTTGTTTTGGCAGCGCGGACGAGATCGCGGATTTTTCAAGCGATTGTCGCTTGGGGTAAGTCGTTTCAAAGGAAAGATCGCCGCGGCAACGGTGGTAGCCTTTGCGGCTTGGTTGGCAGTTGGCGGTTGGATTTTCTACAACACCAATGTTTTAAACACTTATCGAAACAACAGACAAACTGAAAAATTGAGCTTTGATTACGAGACGAAATTCGAGGTTTACGAAGGGATCGGTCAGCCGCGGATTACAAAAGTCAAATTCGATATAGATATTTTCCCTTACAAGCGAGGGTTGATGTTGAAGGGTGAACAGGAGATCGAAAACAAAACCGATGGGCCGATCGAAGAGCTGTTCCTTAACGTTGCTGACGATTATGAAACAGAATTGGAAATCGACAATGCGAAACTGAAAGAAGATCTGGCTGATTTTAACGTTCGCGTTTACAGCTTCGATCCGCCATTGGCGCCCGGTGCGACAGCGAAAATGAAGTACGCCGTTTCGTATTTTGCCAAAGGATTTGAGAATGACGTTTCACAGCTTTCGATCGTGCAGAACGGCACGTTTTTCAATAACGACATCGTGCCGAAAATCGGCTATCAGCCAGCGTTCGAACTTACTAACAAAAACGACCGCATTAAATTTGGTCTCGAACCTAATGACGTGATGCCGCCACTGGAGCCTGATAATCTTGAGGCACGTCAGAATACGTATGTCGGTGATTCAAGCGATTGGGTCGATGTTGAAACGGTAATCAGTACGTCCAATGATCAAATTGCAATCGCGCCTGGAACGCTGATCGACAAGTGGAAGAAAGATGGCCGAAGCTATTTCCACTACAAAGTGGATCACCAATCGTTGAATACGTACTCGTTCGTTTCTGCGAAATATAAAGTGGCGCACCGGCGGCTTAACGATGTCGACATCGAAGTTTACTACCATCCTGAGCATGAGTGGAACGTCGATAAAATGTTGCGATCAATTCGCAAGTCGCTTGAATACTTCACGGAGGAGTTTGGGCCCTACGAGCACAAGCAGGCGCGAATTATTGAGTTCCCACGCACCAGCGATTTTGCTCAGGCCTTTCCAGGCACGATGCCCTACAGCGAAGGCATCGGATTTATCGCCGATATCAAGAACGATGACGATATTGACATGGTTTACTATGTCGTTGCTCATGAAATGGCTCACCAATGGTGGGCGCATCAAGTGATCGGCGCCAATATGCTTGGGGCAACGGCGTTGTCAGAAACCCTTGCGCAGTATTCATCACTGATGGTGATGGAAAAAGAATACGGTCGCGATATCATGCGAAAGTTTCTGCGATACGAAATGGATAATTACCTTTCGAGTCGAGGCCGCGAGTTACTTGAAGAACGCCCGTTAATGAAAGTCGCATCGCAGCAAGGCTACATTCACTATCGCAAAGGCAGTGTGGTGATGTATTACTTGAAAGAGATGATTGGTGAAGACAAAGTAAACGCGGCGCTTCGGCGGTTGATCAAAAAATTCGCTTACAAAACTGCACCTTATCCGACGTCCGTTGACTTGGTCGATGCGCTCCGAGCGGAAACGCCAGAGGAGTTGCAATATCTACTCAAAGATCTTTTTGAAGAGATTACGCTTTTCGAAAATCGTGTCGTCAATTCTTCTTACCATTCAACCGATGACGGAAAATATCAAGTCACGATTGACATTGAATGTGCAAAATTCCAAGCGGACAAAGAAGGCAAACAGACGAAAGTCAAATTCAATGACTGGATCGAAATTGGCGCGTTTGCTTATCCCGACAAAGACAGTTCCAGCGAGTACGGGAAAACGCTTTACCGCGAGCGAATCAAAATGGAAGGCCAGCAGCCATCTGAGGACGGCGAAGAGTCCGAGGCGCTTGTTAAGACGTTTACGTTCGTCGTCGATGAAGAGCCAGCTTTGGCCGGTGTCGATCCGTTCAACCTTTTGATCGATCGGTTACCGGAAGATAATTTGAAGAAGCCGACAAAGAAGACTTCGAATTAGTTCGTCATAGCTGAAATGAATAGTTTGTCCCAGTTCTGGGGGCCATGCTCACGCGCAGCATGAGCATGCTTAAGCTTCGCGTAAACATTGCACCCGTCAATAGATTTGACTCACCGCTAGAAACCGCAACCGCTGCTAATCCAGTTTGGGTGGTTTGCGCGAAGCCTTTGTTGCTGAATTACGTTTCTTGTTTTCAAGCCGTCTTTGTTTTGCGCCGTAGGAGATTTTTTTCTTTTTCCGCTTTTTTGGTTCGGGCACGACGACCAAAATTAGTTCACGAAGTTTGGCAAGACAATCGGCGACGTTGCGGCCTTGATCGCGAAAACGGTGGCTTGTAAGGACGAGTAATCCATCTTGTGAAATGCGATTGGCGTATTTTGTGACGAAACGTTGCTTGACCGCTTCGGGCAACGCCTTGGTTTTTTCCACCGACCACTTCAAAATAACCTTTGAATTGACTTTGTTTACGTTTTGCCCACCCGGGCCCGGCGAACGCGCGTAACTGAATTTAAATTCGGTCAGCCGGATCGAGATTTTTTCGTTTACGTTTAACATGGTGATTCGGGATGAGCCAAAACTTGAATTGAACTGGTAGGGATTATGAAACGAATTTCGGTACTTGCTGTGATGTTGTTGGGATGTTTCGTTGCCGCGGTTAGCCACACTGTAGCTCAAACTGCCAGTCAGACCCAATCCCAAGACGCCGCTGTTAATGATGAAACCCAATCCAAAAATCTCTGGACACGAAAAGTGGGAGAAGATTGGAAGACTTTTCTTGGGCCAACGGGCGACGGAAAATCGACGGAAACAGGAATCTTAAAAGACTGGTCAAAGGGAAAGTTGAAAGTTCTATGGAAAATTGACGCTGATCAAGGGTACGGGATCGGCTCGGTTGCCAACGGTCGGTTTTATCATTTCTCAAGAGGCAAAGCGAAAACTGACAAAGCGACACTTAATTGTTTGAATGCAGAAACGGGCGAATCGCTTTGGAAGTTCGCGTACGAATCAAATTACCGCGATCTGTATGGATACGACAGCGGTCCGCGTACCAGTCCTCTCATCGACGACGGACGCGTTTACGTGTTTGGTGTTGAAGGCATGATTCATTGTCTCGATGCGGTGACTGGTAAAGAAATATGGAAACTCAATACGGCTGAGAAGTTCGGGGTAATTCAAAACTTTTTTGGCGTGGCCAGTACGCCCGTCATTTACAACGACCTGCTGATCGTGATGATCGGTGGCAGTCCCGAAGAGTCAAAGAAAATCGCGCCAGGTGCGTTGGATAAAGTAGTACCCAACGGTTCGGGCATCGTTGCGTTTGACAAAATGACTGGCGAAGTGAAATACAAAGTGGTCGATGACCTGGCCAGCTACGCTTCATTGAAGCTGACGACGATCAATGACGAGCCGATGTTGTTGGCTTGGATGCGAGGATCCTTGTTTGGTTTAAAACCAGAGACGGGCGAATCGCTGTTCGAGTTTCCATGGCGGGCGAGAATTCTCGAAAGTGTTAACGCGAGTACGCCGATTGTGATTGAAAACAAAATTTTGATCACTGAGTGTTACGGAATGGGAAGCGCGTTCTTGAAATTCGATGGCAAAAATATCGAGCCCGTTTGGACGGACAAAGAAAAAGGGCGCAACAAAGCACTTGAAGCTCATTGGAACACCCCGATCCAGGTTGGCGATTGGGTTTTCGGCTGTAGCGGCCGACACTCTACTCCCGCTGAATTGCGTTGTGTCAATTGGCGAACGGAAGAAGTCCTGTGGAAGAAGGCTGGCCTTTCACGTTCGTCGATGACGTTGATTGAGGGCCATTTGATTGTGATGGGAGAAAAGGGTGATCTCGTGTTGGTCAAAGCCGATTCAAGTTCGTACCAAGAGGTAACTCGATACGAAGCTGGTGCGGACGGGGTTAAATTTGCCAACCCGTGTTGGGCGGCGCCAGTCGTGTCGCATGGTTTGCTTTACATACGAGGTCGAGATCAGTTAGTTTGCTTTGAACTGATCCCGAAAAAGGAATGAAAGCCAAACGCTCTCGATGGTTTGCCTGGTTTTCCATGTAGAAGTCGGAACTGATGTTGGCCGCAATGCGAGAGGCGGCTAATTACCAATCGATAATTACCAGCGATCAATGCGCGAATGAAATTGCGCGGGATCGCGGATTGAATTTGCTGAAGTGAATTCGCTGAGGTGATTAGACTTGGTCGTTGTTCTTAAGTTGGAACCGACGATCGAATTCAACTTTTTCAATCGGCTTGATAAGTGAATCGAGTTTGGGTTGAGAGAAATAGTTTACGGTTTGCTCAAGCGTTCCGTGGTAGTCTTTGCGTGGAGCGAGGCTGCCATGGACTTCTAGTTCAAAGAAACCGTCGTAGCCGAGTCGTTGAAGTTTGCTCAACCAGGCTTCAATTGGAACTTCTCCTTTACCCAGCGGCAGCCGGAACGACTCGCCGCGGCGACTGGTCACAAACTCTTTAATGGTCAGTTTTCGATCAGCCAATTGAACCAATTCCACGCGGTCAATAAATTCGTCAAGGAATTCGTAAACACTCGCGTCGAATCCAATGTGATAAAGATCGAGGACTAAACCAAGGCTTGGGAATCGTTCGAGAACTTCAAGCGATTCCTGAAATGAACTGAAAAAAGTCCAAGGAGAACTTGGCTGTTCTTGAACGGGCTCAATCGCCAATTTGACTCCGAAGTCATCGGCGATTGGGAGAAGTTTGGAGAGGGCCGAATCAAATAGTCGATTCGCGTGAGAAGTCGTATGTCCGTTTCGCGATCCTGGGTGAAGAATCAAGCAATTGGCGTTCAAACGACTGGCAAGTTGAATGGACTCGATTGCGTCTTCGATTGCGTCGGAAAAAGACTGACCGTCGCCAGTAAATCCACCAGCCCAATGCAGGCTGGAAACCGACATTTTCATCTCATGTAAAAGATCTGCTGCGGCTTCGGCACCAAAATCGTCGATCTTGCGGCGCCAGACGCCAATTGAATTAAAACCATGATTGGAATATCGAACAATGTCTTCGAAAAACGACCAGTGATAACTTGAAAACTGACATACAGAGAGGCGTTTCATGTCGTGGGGCAACATATGAACTTCCAATTTGGGGCAAATCAAATCTGGGAACAACAGTATGCCTCTTTAGGCTGGCTGTGTAAAGCGAAGTTAATTTTTGAAAAACAGTTGCTTTTTGCAGGAACTGTTTGGGCTGCGGTGCTTTAGGTGATGGATCCAGAATTTGTTGTTCGGCTCACTCTTAAAAAGATAACAAGTAGATGAGCATAAACATTGTGTTTTACTTGAAAGTAATTCGCAATGATATTTTGTTGCGTAGAACAATCAGGATCAGTTCGATAAGTAAACGTGATAACCGCCCTGATTGCCTAATCCTTCCCAGTTATTGCCAGGCCACGATGTTGGGGCGGAGATTTTTGCATCGGTGGTGAAGAGTGATAGCACATTTTGAAAAAATCAGGTTTTTACAGAGGGTAAACGATTTTGTCGAAACGGATATTGTCTGATTTGTTTAGAATTCGCACTCGTCGATTACGATGCATCTTTGAGAGACAACTTGAAATTCGTCGCCGTGTGAAAGGAACGTTTATAAGTCACTTTATTTCGCTGATGACAAAGAATTCAAAACGAGTGAACTAATCAAGTGAACTAATCAATTGAACTAGTTAAATGAACTAATTGATTTCGGTTCCGTAGTTTGAAATTCTTGTTTGAAAAGCATAATTTGAAGGACCATGCCGTGAAGACATCATCTCAAATACGTATCGATTATCCAGACGATGACGTAAAGAACCGAGTGTCCAAGTTCCTCTACAGCCGGCATTTTCCGGCGTTTCGAAATCTTGAAATCATGGTTACTCACGGCACAGTAACGCTAACTGGCCAGGTTCAGTCGTATTATGAAAAGCAAGTCGCGATGACGTCTTGCCAACACGTTGCTGGGGTTCTGTTAATCATCGACGAAATCGATGTTAAAGACGAGTTGGGGCAATTAAGTGCTTCTTCACCCGAAGCCGTCTGCTAAAAACTGCGTCTGTGAAAAACCGACGAGCAATTCTTTACCGCAATTTGCGAAGTGACCCTGTTTGGTCTGGTTGATTTTTTTGCAGCGCGGCTAATTCGTTGGATTCGGCTCGTAAAATCTGGGAAAGCTGCTGGATCTGCTGGACAACTTGAGTATCCAACACTTTGAGTTGGGTTGCCAACTGCTTGTCCAGCTTTTGTTTGCTTTCGGCAATTCTAATTTCGCCTTTTTGAGTCAAAACCTTGTTGGCGGAACTTGAGAATCGACTGCCCAAGTCACTGGTGAACTTGTATTGGTAGTCATCAAATGTTCCCGATAGGGTAACTCGTGACTCAAAACGGTCCACAGCCAGCAAACCTTGGTTCATTTGCAAGGCAACGGGTTTTCCGCCTGCCATATCGTGAAGCTCGTCGACATGGAGCGCTACGTTTGAGTGTCGAAAAACCAGTTCGCCTGAAATCTTGTCACCGTTGGCTTGAATTTGAATGTCGGCTTGCATGTGGTTGCCCGATCCCATTGTCACAAGCATGCTTCCGGCATCTCCAAGCAATTGGCTATCCAATTCCAAATCGGGACAAAGGATCTTTAATTTGTCGATCGGCTCATCGGCTCGACGATCCAAAGTGCAAAACACAACGACATGCTGTTCGCCTTGGGCTCGCAACTCGATTGAAGTCGGTTGGTCGTGGCGTTTGGGTTGCAGCGTAACATTTTCCGCGGTGCCAGCGAAATTGAAATGCCGACTGGCAAATCTGCCTTCGCCTTCGAGCTCAATTGACTTGATCAAAAAGTCGGGGGCTTTCTTGGGTAGCAGTAGATCTTGGCCTCGTTCGTGGCTTGCTTGAAAATCTTTGTCGCAGTTCGGGATAGCTGAGCGAAACCAGTGGAACCAACGTATGATTTCGTTGACTTGTTTTTCCTGAACTTTGGTTAGCAACAATTGTGAGATTGCGTCGCTATCAAAGGTTGGAATTTCGACAGACTGTTGCAGTTTCTGAATGTCTCTTTGGTGGGCAAGCGTTAACGATTCACGATTTGCTAATGCCGTCTGCTGGAGTTCATAAAGCCGTGTTTGGATCTGTTGTGTCCGATTGGCGATCGCTTTAAATTTGTCGTCCAGATTGACATACTTTGTCCGAAGCGTGTTGGTGGGGTCCGTTTGGACGGAACTGGCCGCTGTGCGAACGGCTGCATTGTCTTGTTGAAGCGTTTTGATCAGGCTTGAAAGTTGTTTGAATTCAGGCCCCCAGAACTGATTGATCTTTTCAATGGTTTGATTTAATTCAAATTCGATATTGCCGTTAACTTGAACGTCGTTCGAAAGATTGTCGAGCCAGCGTTGGCTTATTTCTTCCATCGATTCAAACGTCTTTGGTTTCCAGGCCGGCTGTTCCTCCAACGTCATGTTTGGGTCGAGTTGTCCGCTTTGAGATCGCGGCGTACCAAACATGACTCCTGACATTTGGCTTTTTTCAATGACAACGTGTCGAAAAAGAAGGCTTTGAAGGTCGAACTCAGCATACGCCAGTTCGGCTTGAACCATGTTTTGCATTGGAAATCGCGCGTCGGTGATCGCAATGTCTTTTAGGAAGATCTTCTGATCGCCAAGAGAGCTTCGCAATTGTCCGATTTCCACTTTGGCACCGATAGCGCGCTCAAGTCGTGACGTGACAATGTTCCTGATTAAGGGATCAGAGCCAGCAATCAGCGCAAGGGCTATCAAGGCGATGATAATAATTCGTGGAATGAGATACGTGAAACGTATCATGATGTATTAGCTCTTTTGTAGGTTGGGTGACTGTTCGCCCACGATCCAGCGGGCAAATCGGTTATTAAGTACCAGGTTGGAAATGCTTGCGCCAAACTTTTCGTAAAGCCTGTAGCTCAATGAATAGATTGGAAAAGCCAACAGGACTCCGAGTGTTAGTGTTCCCATGACCACCGTATTTTCGATCCGCGTCCACGGAACGATAGGCGTTTGGTAGAGCGATATCCATATCGATTCCAAAGGATCAAAAGTCAAAACCCAGGCGCCCAAAGGATGGGTGATTGGATCAAGCAGTGGACTCAATTGACTGAAAACCAGAGTTGAAACTAAAAGGCTCAGCAAGTTTGCGTTTGTCAGCAATGCAAGGAACGCAATTCCATAAGGAAGCAATGAGTCTTTTGGGATCAAGCCAATCATCATTCCCAACGCAACGCCCAATGCGATTTGGTGCGAGGAGTCAAAGCCTTTTACCGTGCTCCTGAATGCTTGCCATGGTTCCCGTAAGAAGTTCATTTGATGTTTCTCTGCGAGATTGCGAACGTTGGTTGTAAAAAGGAAAAAATTTGCAAAGGATCTGTACCGAAAATCAAAACCTGTGTCGATGCGATTTAGTGGATGCCGAAACATTATTTTACGAGGGAACCTATTAAACCCCCGATACGTCAGGTTGGCGTGTTGGGATGTTAAGACAGGTAAAGCCCGTAAGCGGCTGCTGGAATTCACAGGAATTTGGTGAGAGCGATTGAAGGCAGATGTCACTCTGGTTTTTAATGGCATATTCTGCTATCTAGTTACCGACTGCATCAGAATTCACGATGTTCGCATCCAGTTGTTATTGATTGATAGCGACCGGTATTGAAAATTGGGAGTTAACCGAAGTGGTGTCGAGGTTTGGATGTAAATGTTATCCAGCCAATTTTTGAATCCCAGAGATATAACTAAATCAAAATTCAGGAGAAGAATATGTCAGAGCAAAGAGAGTTTTTCGCGGACGGAATTGGCGAGATCAATTTGTCCGGCGGGATGGTTCGGTTGGATTTGGTCACCCTTACCGGATCTCAAAATGATCCTGAGAACAAACCACGGCTTGAGTTTTCAAAGCGGATCGTGATGCCGCCAGATGGGTTCCTTCGTAGCTTTAGCGCCATGGAAAACTTGGTAAAGCAGTTGATTGATGCTGGTTTGGTGAAGCCAAGAGACGGAGAGCAGCCCGTAGTATCGGAAAAACCTGCACCTGAAGCGGGCGCTAAATCTCCTAATTTCTAACGAGAATCCATTTTCTTTACCTAATCGTAAATATAATGGAAACTTCCTGACCCCGAGCGTGTCTAACGATTTCAGGATAAAACTCCATTATTTGCCTGTTTAACAGGCCATTTGTCACGAGAGGTTCTCCAAGAATGGACAGCAACAATAACCCACCACTAGTCGTCATTGAGCCGCAAGCTATTCAAACGCGAGAGCGATTGCGGTTTCTTGACATGTTTGAAGTTAGAGATATCGATCCAGAATCTGTGGTGACCCGATTTCAATTCCGCGATAACACCGTTGGTGGTGGCAGTTTTGAACTAGGTAACCGAACCCTGGCGGCCAATGTATGGCACGAGGTTCCTTTCCAGCAGGTTGGGAGCGTCGGGTTTCGTGGGGCAGATCAGTTTGTCCGTGATGGATTTAGCATTCGAGTTTTCGATGGCCAATTCTGGAGTAACGTTACCACAAGTGTCATTACTTCCGGAAATAGTTCGCCCGTCCTCCAGGTAACCCCTGGTCGCGTGTCTGCGTTTGATACGACTCCGATTGCCAACCGTTTAAACTTTATTGATGCTGATGGCGACGCACCAGTTAGGTATCAGTTTTTTGACGATGATGCCTCACCTGAAGGCGGACAATTCTTGCTTCGTGGAGTTCCGTTAGCACAGCGGGAATTTTTCACAATCGAAGCATCTGAACTCAGTGGGTTAGAGTATCGTGGTGCCGTCGAAGGACGTGAGCAAGAAGTTATTACCGTTCGCGCCTTTGATGGTTTTAGCTGGAGCGAGTTTTCTCAATTCCAAATTACTACGACCACTGAGCCGGTTGTTGTTCAAGAGATAGACAATGTATTGACCAACCAGCGGCGTCACGCTTCCGTGTTTTTCAGTGTTCTCGACGAGGACTTGGGTGATTCGCCACAACTTTTAGTCATTACGGATCTTGGTTTCGCTGCTGATAGCGGATTTTGGGAGTTCCGAGGTGAAAGGCTGACCGCCGGTGAATTCACTGTTGTTCGCGCCGAAGACTTTAATGAGCTGTTTTTTGTGGGTGGATCGAGAGGTCCACAACAAGAAGAAGTTTTAGTCCAGGCCTTTGACGGATTTGAGTTTAGCGATATTTCCCGACTGACAATTAGAACAGTGACGCCTCCAACCATCACTGCTAATGATGTCTCTGTACAAGCGAACCACTATTTGAATTTTTCGACCGGTGGAAGTGCTAACGTTCCAGGTACCGTGCCAGACGGCACTTTGTTCCTGAATGCTTCGGATGCTGATGGCGATGCGATTGATTTTTACCTGTTCCGCGATCATCGTTTCAACCTAAATGGTGGACGATTCTTTGTCGATGGAACGCCGATACCCCAAGGCGATTTCTTTCGCGTGGCGGCCGATCAACTCGACACGGTTGAATATCGTGGTGGAGTCGTAGGTCCTCAGCAAGAGCAAATCACGGTACAAGTGCTTGCCAATGGCGTGTGGAGTGAGCAAACGACTTTCTCGCTCTCAACTCTCGAAAATCGTTTCCGGCCAACGGTTGATATCGTAAACGTTACTGCTCGGGCGGGTGCTGTTCAACGTTTGGACAGCCTCTTCTCTTGGGAAGACTTGGACGGCGATATCTTGCAGACGTTTACTTTCTTTGACACGGGTGATTCGCCTGAGAGTGGTTTCTTTACGGTAAACAATGTTGTTCAGCCTGCAAGACAATTTATCACGCTTCCGTTTGACCAGCTTTCGACTGTTAGATATCACCTTTCTGACTTTGCTAATACTGAGAGTATTCGCTTGATCGTTAGTGATGGGCGTTTGACCAGTGAATTGGTGACGTCAACGATTACGTCTGTTGCCAAGCCTGTAATTGATGCCACGGTCAACGATATTTCGTTGGATACTCTTCAAAGTGTTCCTGCATCAAGTCTCATTAGAAAAGTAGACAATGGTCCCGCGTTCACCCAGTACCAAGTGTACGATGAGAGTTTTGATGAGGATCCACTAAACCCTCCGGCTGATCGAACTGGCCGGCTATTTTTGCGAGCACCAGGCCCTGGAAATAGTGGCGAGCAACTACAGGGTGGTGTCGTTCATACGCTTACTGCCGAAGAGTTTTCTCGACTTGAATTTCAAGGAGCAGAAACAGACTTTGGTCGATCGCTTGATCCATTTATCATTCGGGCAGATAACGGAGTTACAGGTTGGACCGAATGGGAGCGGGTTAACGTTAACACTGACCCAGGTGGTGCCAATGCACTGATATCAGGCCAGCAATGGTTTGATCCACGTGGTGGCCCTAAAACTACAATTGAATATACATTTATCGATGGTATTGCTGCTCCAAGACCATCGTACTATGCGTGTGGAGCTACTCCTGATGAAGAATGCAATACAGTACCAGATGATGTTGCGTTGAGTCAAATTCAACGTGAAGCAGTACGCGAAGCATTGCAATACTACGAGAACTTTTCAGATCTTGATTTCGTTGAAGTTGCCTACACTGGAACAGCTGCAGATGCTGCAATTACGTTTGGTGCGGCCATTCCCGATCCAAACCTTCGACGAGGTACTACTATTGCTTATGGCCAAGGCCACATCGATATCCCACTAGGAAATGTATTTCAAGCTTATGGGGCTTATGCAGGCGACGTTTGGTTTGACATACCCGCCTTTGATCCAGCCACAACAACTGACGTGGGGCTTGGTTCGGAGTTTCGAGCTCAAGCACTTGAGTTGATTGGCGGGGTCGTCGGGCTAAGTGGATCAGGTCGTTTGTCCATTTTCCAGGACTTTGACTACAACACCATCGTGTCACCTCAACGTGATAGTGCTGACAATCCGCTTGAGGGATATGATGAGGCCCCGTCTACCGCACAGCTATATGATGTTGTCCAGATTCAACGACTCTATGGTGCTAATGAGGAATTCAGGACTGGAAATGACCATTGGGGTAATTTCTTTGCTGGTAGCTACCCGCACTTTATCAACAACGACGAATCTCACCAGACAACTCTCTGGGATGCCGGTGGAATTGATACACTGAACTACACCAATCATGAAGCACCAGAATCGATCGACCTTCGCGAAGGTGCCTTTTCTACCATCAACGGTGTCGTTCAATCGCTTCGGATTGCATATGGCACTGTGATTGAAAATGCTCGCGGTGGTTCAGGCGACGATACGATTCGCGGAAATGAAATTCCAAACCTTCTGTTTGGAAATGATGGCGACGATGTCCTGCGTGGCGGTGGTGATAACGATATTAGTCGCGGTGGTGCAGGTAGTGATACCTACATTTGGAGCCTCGGTGACGGACGTGATATCGTTCGAGAAGAAGGCAACGGTGGAATTGATACGGTTGAATTCTTCGATCCTTCAGGGTCGATTGATTCTCTTGAAGATGACTTCGTGTTCCGACGGTTCGGCGATGAGCTTCGAATTGATCTGACGCTTAACCAAGGCGAGGGCCAAGGAACAGTTGTGATCGCAGATTTTGGTCAATCTGGCTCAGAAGTTGAGTTGATGCGATTCCACGGTTTGCTTGGAGATCAGATCGGTCCAGATATCGACTTGCTTTCAATCTTCAATACAGCAACCTCGGTTGCACAGTCCTATACTGTTACCAACCAAATTGGACAGAATGGCGGATTCATTGCTGTGCCTGTCTAAGTCCGACAACCGTTAAAATTTAAACAATCAAAACCCCTTCGTGACTTCTGAAGTCCGGAGGGGTTTTTTTAATCGATTCATATGCAGTAAATTCGGAACTAAGCACCTCAGTCACAGTCAAATTTCGTAAATGTCTCTAACAATGTTCTACACTTGCGCTCAAGTACCACACCGAATGAGTCGGTTCTTGCTTGTCAAATATGAGTCAAAGGAAACAATGCAAAAATCTTGGCCTGTTACCTTTAAAATTCTCACGCAATAACATCAACCGGTTCAATCAACGTTCATCAAAATGTCCGATAAGAACAACTCAAATATCTCAGATGCATTCGAGGGCTATGATCCAGAGAATGAAGGCGCGGACGATTATGATGAATCGGGCTTTGATCACTCGGAATTTGATGATGATCCAGTAGATGAGCAGTCTTCTGAGCCTCGCTATACCGAAGACCCAAGCGACTACGAAGAATCACCGGCTGAGGAAGACTCCGCCCAGGAAGCCGCAGCCGAAGATCAGCTTGAGAAAAAAGCAGACCATACGGCGATTAAGTGCTTGGCTTTGCTGGCTCGCCATCACAGCCTTGAGGTCAGCGCCGATCGCCTGATTCACGATTATTCGCTTGAGTTTGAAGATCCAAGCCTCCGCCGTTTGCTGCGGATTGCAAAAGACACCGGTCTCAAAGCACGACATGCGCGACTTACCTGGAAACAGCTTCGCAAGATGGCATTCCCGGCAATGGCTCGGCTGACCAATGGCAACTACGTCATCATGGTTGGATTGCGCAAAATTGAAAACGATGAAGGCGTCCCGACCGAACAAATTGCAGTCTTTGATCCGCTTGCCGACCAATCGGGCTTTATCTACCTCGAGCAGGCTCAATTCGAAAAGTCGTGGAAGGGCGAGACTATACTCGCCAAAAAAACGTTTTCGATGTTCGACACGAACCAGCCGTTTAGCCTTAAATGGTTCATTCCCGAAATCATCAAACAGCGTACCGCGTTTACTGATGTTGCGGTGGCAGCGTTATTCATTCACCTGATCGCTTTGGTGGTACCGCTTTACTTCCAAATCGTGATCGATAAAGTCCTTGTCAACAACGCGACTGAGACGCTTCGTGTGTTAACGATTGGTATTTGTATCGCACTCATATTCGATGCGGCCCTTGGATACTTGCGAAGCTACTTGTTGCTGCACGCAACCAGCAAGATCGATATCAGGGTGGCGACGCGCACGTTTGGGCACATGCTCAAACTGCCCATGAATTTCTTTGAACATACTACTGCCGGTGTTTTGACCAAACACATGCAGCAAACTAATCAAATTCGCGAGTTCCTGACGGGAAGCCTGTTCCTGACAATGCTGGATTCGACAGCGTTGTTTATCTTCTTGCCCATTTTGTATTTCTACAGCGTGGAGTTGACGTTAGTCGTACTCGGATTCTCATTGGCATTGGCCATCAATATCGGTGTCTTGCTCGGCCCGTATCGCCGCCGCTTGGAAGCGCTTTATAACGCCGAAGGTGAGCGTCAAGCAAAACTTGTTGAAACGATTCACGGTATCCAGACCGTCAAAGCTCTCAGCATGGAACCGGTTCAGCGAAAGAACTGGGACCAAAGTTCAGCGCAAGCTGTCGCGATGCAATTTAAGGTTGGTGAGATCTCAATCAAAGCCACCACGATTTCGAAATTGTTGGAAAAGCTTCTTACCGTCATCGTTGTTTGGTACGGCGCTTCATTGATTTTCGGAAAAAATCTTTCGGTTGGTGAGTTGGTCGCGTTCCAGATGATTTCAGGTCGCGTGACTGGCCCGTTGGTTCAACTGGTTAGTTTGGTCCATTCTTACCAGCAGTGTGCTCTGTCGGTTCGGATGCTTGGCACGGTGATGAACAGCGATATCGAAGCCGGTGTTGGCAAAGGCCTTCGTCCGGTCATCCAAGGCCACATGGAATTCGAAGACGTGAGATTTCAGTACGCTCCAACACTTCCACCTGCTCTCGACGGTGTTTCATTTGAAATCCCTGCCGGAAAAGTCATCGGGCTGGTTGGTCGAAGTGGTTCCGGAAAAACGACTTTGACGCGAATGATGCAAGGCATGCATCAGCCGCAAGGTGGTTTGATGCGATTGGACAAACTCGACATGCGTGAGCTGGATATTGCTCACGTTCGCCACAATATTGGCGTCGTGTTGCAGGATAACTTCCTGTTTCGCGGAACGGTAAAAGAGAACATTGCAATGGCCAAACCGAACTCAAGCTTCCAGGAGGTCGTTTACGTCGCTCGCATGGCGGGTGCTTCGGAGTTCATTGAGCGGTTGCCACAGTCATACGACACAATGCTGGAAGAAAACGGATCCAACCTCTCTGGTGGTCAGAAACAACGATTGGCGATCGCCCGTGCGTTGTTGAAGGACCCACGGATTCTGATTTTCGACGAAGCCACAAGTGCTTTGGATCCAGAAAGCGAAGGTATTATTCAGGCGAACCTCAAAACAATCGCCAAAGGCCGAACGGTGATCCTCGTTTCCCATCGTCTTTCGACGTTGACCGACTGCGATGCGATCATTGTATTAGACCGCGGAAAAATTGAAGCGATGGGAAATCATCGCCAACTTCTTGAACGATGTAAGGTTTATCAAGAGCTATGGTATCAGCAAATGGGACAGGCGTAAAAGAAGAAACTGTCAAAGAGCAACGTTTACGTCGCCGCAAAGAAGCGAGAACCGAATCGCATCGACGACGCACAAACAACGATCGCCTTTTGAATGAGTTTCAGCCTGATGCAGTTGAAATTGAAAAACAAACAGTGCCCGGTGGCGCGCGATGGACGCTTTATACCGTCGCCGCGTTGATCTGCTCTTTTGTTGGTTGGGCTTCTTGGGCAGAAGTTGACAAAATCGTCACGGCTCAAGGCAAACTGATTACTACTGAATCAGCCGTCGTGATCGATACGAAACTTCAGTCTCCCATCTCAAGCATCAATGCAAAGTTTGGAGATCGCGTTTCAGCAGGATTTGTAATCGCAACGCTTGACCCTACTTTTTCTGAAGCAGATCTATCGCAGTTGCAGTCTCAGCAGGAAGCTCTGTTTGCCGTTCAAGCACGTTTGATTGCCGAACGAGATAAAACTCCATTATCAATCGAAGGCAAAGAAGACAAAATCGATTGGATTCGTCAAAACGGCCTTTTCATTGAGCGCAAACGCTTGTTCAGTGCTGAGATGCGCAAGTTTGAAAGCAAGCGAAATACTTTGGACGTTCAAATCAAGAACGTGCAGATGGAAAAGCAAAGTGCGCTGGTTACTTACTCGAAAATGAAGAAGCTTGAAGAATCGTTCAAGGTTCTTGAAGGCAGAGGCAGTAAGTCGGGTATGGACGTCATGAGCCGTGAATTGCAAGCCGACGAAGCGCGAGATGAGTACAATAACGCCGTAAATCGCCGGCTTGAGTTCGATGAACAAAAGAAATCTGTGACAGCTGAGAAGGAAGCTTTCGCTGCCAACTGGCGGAACGAAATTTTTGAGAAACTGGTTACGACCAGCAACGAGCTCGTGAAAATCGAACAGGAAATCAACAAGGCCAGACGTTCCAATGAGTTTGTCGAATTAAAAGTGCCTGAGAATCTTGGCTACGATGAGTTCGTTGTTTTCGAAGTCGCCGATAAATCAGTTGGCTCGATCATGAAACCGGGCGAGCCACTTTTTCGCTTGATTCCAATTGGTGTTGCGATGGAAGCAGAGGTTGAGATTCAAGGGAAAGACATTGCGATCATCAAGGCAGCTACCCAAGCCGAAATGGACAGCAACGATTTGCCAACTGGCAGTGACGTGCGTGTCAAACTTGCTTCGTTCCCATACCAAAAACATGGCACGTTGGACGGCATTGTACGGACGATCAGCGAAGGCTCGTTTGAAAAACAATCTCAGGGACTAGCCACCGGGATCACGACTTACAAAGCTCGTATCCGTCTGCCGAATCCAGATCAGCTAGTACAGCTTCCAGAAGGCTTCCGGTTGATGCCAGGCATGACCACCACATGCGAAATCAAAGTCGGACGTCGGAAAGTGATCGAGTACTTCCTGTATCCACTGATTCGATACTTGGGAGAATCCGTTCGCGAACCGTAATTCGACCGTTCGTTTTCCGCGCTGCCATCAAGACGTGACTTTCATTTGTAAATCGTCTACTGGCAGCTAAGTCACTCGATGTTTCAACCGCAGGCTGCGTTGTGTTTAAAATTCAAACACAACGTAGGTCGATTTTTCGTCGGAATCCACTGGGTATATTTGCTTAAGTTTTGTCGGCACCTTAAACATGTCATGCAAGTCAACTTGGCGTTGTGGAACCAGCAAATGAGTCGCGCCGTGCCGTTTCGCAAGGTCTTCAAGTTGTTCATCCGAGTAAGACATTAATCCGATCTCACTGCGACGTTGCGGATCGTAAATTTCAACAAGCCGATTTTGCCATCTGATGATTCCTTCGGCGTCTTGGGGTATGTCTTTCCAGCAGACGACTTCGCTGCGCCCCGCGTACCATTTGAACGTTTGTTGTTGGGCCGGCGTGATAAAGGTCGCGTCCTCTGCCGTGTTGGCCGCGATCCACGCACAAACCTTCTGCCAATTACGATAAGTATCCATCGTTCTAGTGTCCGATTCATACACGGGTAAGGAACGACGGTCAGCCCTTGGGCGAGGATCTTGGTGTTTTTCTGCAATCATCAATCCGCTGGCCGCGATGATACAACCAAGAAATACCCAGCAACTGATTCGCGTCGTAATTCGTTTGTCTCTTTCCATCCAAAACCACACGACGGCACATGTTGCCAGCGAAGCTCCGGCAGGAATGGCGAAATCGGAAATGCGAAACCAGTAAAACCTGAGCAAGCCAGATGCCCATTCGGCCGATCGCTCGTCATGTTCAGCGATGCCACTCAATAGTAGACCGCCCAACGAAATCACCAGAGTCGCGAGACAGAAAAAGTAGATGGGCGCAATCCGTTTTGCGATCAAGTGCTTGCGATTCACCAACCAGCGACTAATCAAATACCAAAACAACACGATCAAGACGAAACGCGCGATGTGAAAAGTTGGAAAAGCACCAAAGGTTAAGTGATGAGCAATCCGGCTGTTGACGTAAATCATCTGGGCCTGAGTCGCCATCTCGGTTGGGGCGGCTCGATCAGCCAGCAACGGAGGAATGGCTCCGACTAATCCCAACGCAGCACCCGCGACCAGTGGCAGAAGTTGCATTTTGATTTTGCCTGCTAGTTTTTGCGTCGCGAATTTTCCACGTGTTCCGCCACCATAATCTCGAACGAACTCAGCCCAGCGCAACACGATCCAGGCAATCATAAGGCTGACTAACGCCCACCCTCCAACGAGGACATGAAACGCCATTGCGCCGCCGAGCGCTGGCCAACACCATTTCCAATCGTTGGAAACCGCGCTGCCTAATGCCAGCAACACAAAAAAGTAAGCGATCCCTTTGGCTTCGAAACCTCCCACAACCCATTCGCCAGCCAGGTGAAAACGCTCGTTGAGCAGCAAGAAGAAAATGGCTGAGACAACCGCGGCCAAACGGTTGGGGATTAATTTGAAACTTAAACGTTGCCATGCCCATGCCAACAACGCCCAGGTTATGATTCGGCCGATCCAAGCGACGACGGAGAGCGAAAAGAATTTGGTGAGCCAGCCAAATGTCACGTAAAACACGAGGTGGGAAAATGACGAGCCAAGGAAAATGTCACCTGCACACCAATCGGGATTCCAATAGTGTTTTGCTTTCGTCAAATAGTGAGACTCATTCACATCGGGCGGGAGCTGGCCCGAGAAGAGCGCGAAAACGAGAAAAATCATGCAGGCTTCAAGTACTGCTTGGAGATTCTCGCGAGGTGAGCGTCCATCGTGCGGCCCACCACGGTTAGCTTCTAAATTTGTTGCCAAATCGGATTTGTTGTGCGGCTCCTCTGTCGAAGGCTGCCCGCCTCGGTTAATCTGAAAGTTCGTTAGAAGCCATCTCAAATTCGAAACCATGACGTCCGCTGGATTGAATGCAAAAAAAACTTGGAAGAAATACTGTTGTACTGTTAGGCGTTGGCCACACCAACGCCCATGTGTTGCGGATGTGGAAAATGAAACCGCTCGACAACGCGCAGCTTGTTTGTGTGTCGAATTTTCCGCAGGCGACCTATTCCGGAATGATGCCGGGGGTGTTAGCGGGTCAGTATGATCCGTCCGCCATGGAAATCGATTTGGTGCGGCTGTGCGCTTCGGCTGGAGCACGTCTGATTATTGACGAAGTCACCGGAATCGACCATGAGGAACGCCGGCTCATTTTCCGTAACCGCCCTTCCCTGTCCTTTGATGCTTTGTCGATTGGAATTGGTTCGAGGCCGAGTTTTTCGGGGGTCGAGCTCGCTGCTGACAACGCAATGGTGGCCGTGAAACCGATGCAGACTTTCTTGGAACGATTCCGAAAAAAGATGCAGGACGTTTCGGCGACACAAAAAATGGTGAAGATTGCTGTGGTCGGCGGCGGCATCGGAAGCATCGAAATCGCACTGTGTCTCGATGAGCGTTTGAAGAAAGATTCGGCCAGCCTCGGATTGGAACCCTCAAGCTGCGAAGTGGAGATAACGTTGGTCACTGGTAGTCCGCGGGTGGGAGCCGGATTGCTAGAGTCGACCCAGGACCGCGTGCTGGGCCAGCTCAATCGGCGAGGCATCAAAACCAGTGTTGGCTCGCGAGTGGCCAGTGTCCAATCCGATCACTTGATGCTCAAAAATGGAGACAAGGTTCATGCCGATCTTGTGATTTGGGCGACCAGCGCGGTCGGGCCAGAGTTGCTAGGTAAACTTGATCTCGAGCTTGACGAAAAGGGGTTTCTATCCACACGACCGACGCTTCAGACGGTTACGAATGATCGAATTTTTGCAGTCGGTGATTCGGGAACGATTGTAGGAAGCAACTTGGTGAAAGCCGGTGTCTACGCCGTGCGGCAAGGCCCTGTCCTGTGGGACAATATTCGCCGTTTGTTGTGGAGTCGAAAGCTCACGGACTACGTTCCGCAAAGTGGTTTTTTGAAACTGGTTAACACCGCTGATGGGAAATCGATTGCCGAGTTCAAGGGCAAAAGTTTCTACGGCGGTTGGTGTTGGAAACTGAAAAATCGCATCGATGTGAAGTTCATGAAGATGTATCAGGACTACACTTTGATGGAGATGGTTCCAGAAAAACCTGATGCCGAGGACGTGATGCGGTGCTTAGGCTGTGGTGGCAAGATCGGCAGTCAGTTGCTGAGCCAGGTTCTGGATGAACTCGAGGTTCCGCCGCACGATGACGTGGTCATTGGGCTTGAGAACCCAGATGATGCGGCCGTGGTGAAAACGCATGGCGGCAGCGTAACAGTGACGACTGACTTTTTCGCAAGTCCGATGGACGATCCGTATTTGGTTGGCCGGATTGCAATGCTTAACTCGGCCAGTGATTGCTGTGTGATGGGAGCCCAGCCAACGACGGCATTGGCAATCGTACAATTGCCGCTGGGGCATCCGCGGGCGCAACTGCAAGTCATGCGTGAATTGATGGCGGGAAGTATTCATGAACTTAAGAAGATGAATGCGACAATTGTGGGAGGCCATTCGATTGAAGGGCCGCGGATGACGATCGGATTCACGATTCTTGGGAATCAACTGACGGATGCGAAAACGAAAGGCATGTTGCAGGTCGGTGATCGTCTGGTTTTGACAAAGCCAATCGGGACGGGAGTTTTGCTTGCGGCGTTGATGCAGGGAAAACTTCCAGGGTCTGCCTACCAACCGTTGGTCGATGCGATGCTTCAAAGTAACTATATTGCGCTTCGTTTGATTCAGGAGCATCACGTTTCGGGTATCACCGATGTGACTGGATTTGGGTTGGCGGGCCATCTTGCTGAGATGCTGCGGGCGAGCCAAAAATCAGCCGAGATTAAAATGGCTGACGTTGCGGTTTTGCCGGAATGTCAGTCGCTGATTGAAGCCGGAATCGAGAGTACGTTGGCTCCTGACAATCGTCACGTCGCCGAAAAAGTGAACTTGGAAGGTGATGTGGATTCCAACCGAATTGCGAGTTTGTTTGATCCCCAGACCAGCGGTGGGCTGCTGTTTGGGATTTCCGAAGACCGTACCGAAAGCGTGCTCAAATTTCTTGCTGATGAAGGGTTTGGTGATTCGGTTGTGATCGGTGAAGTGATTGAGAAATCAGGCGATCGTGAAACGTTGCGGGTTGTTTAGACCTCGTGGTGTTTGAGTGGTAGTGGGCGATTGACTTTGATTGAGTTCGATTGGAAAACTCGGTGTCTCCTGCTATGGACAGCGGTCTGCTAAACGCGGTCGCCTGCGGCTGGCTCATCGTGAAACGGTCGCCTGCCTGCTCGTCGTTAAACTGCGTGTGGCTCGTGGTAAAGGTGAAAGCATAAAAAAAAGCGTCCGCATGTGGGACGCTTTGATGTTTCAAGTTGCCAAGTGAATTAACGCTTGGAGAACTGAGTTCCACGGCGAGCACCGTGCAAACCTGGCTTCTTGCGTTCTTTCATTCGTGAGTCACGAGTCAAGAAGCTACCGTCGCGAAGTGCGGCGAAGTGCTCAGTGTCAAAGTTGACCAACGCACGAGCGATGCCCATTTTGCAAGCACCTGACTGACCTGTTGAACCACCGCCAGAAACCGAAATGCGAAGATCAACAGAATCTTTCACGCCACACGCGTTTAGTGTGTCGATGACAGCTCGCTGATCTTGAGCGGATGGAAAGTAGTTTTCCAACGTCTTGCCATTGATAACGATGTTACCTGTACCACCTTTAAGGCGTACACGAGCAACGGAAGATTTTCGACGCCCGGTACCAAGGGCTTCACCTGTTTTTTGATCTGTCTTTGCCATGCTTCTTGCAGTTTGTGATGATTTGATTTGTTGTTAACGTTAACGGTTTCAATGAACTCAATGGCTTCATCAAGTTACTTAAGTGTGCGACCGCCTTTGAGTGGTTGCGGGTTTTGAGCTTGATGGGAATGCTCAGGGCCAGTGAAAACTTTCAGCTTAGTAAGCATCTGTCGGCCAAGTTTATTTTTCGGAAGCATTCGGCGAACAGCATCATAGATGATCTGCTCTGGCTTGCGATTCAAACGGGCTTGAGCCGTTTCTTTGCGAAGTCCTGTATAGCCCGTGTACCAAGTGTAAGTTTTCTGATCCAGTTTGTTGCCGGAAAACTTGACTTTCTCGCAATTGGTCACGACGACGAAATCGCCTGTGTCCATGTTGGGCGAGTAAGTCGGGCGATGCTTGCCCATCAAAACCATGGCGATATCCGAAGCGATTCGGCCGACAATTTGGTCTTCGCAATCGACAATCCACCATGATTTTTCGAGTGCGTCTTTTTGTGGGTTATATGATTTTGTGCCAGGCACAGGTCTTCTCCAAAATGGGCATCGCTGAGAGGTCAGCTTGGTCTAATTAATGATATCGGAAGATTCTCAGCCGAAGCCCGAATTCAATTCCAATTAGAATCGCGAATTTTATCGGTTTTTTGGTTTCACCACAAGGGTCAACTTGTCGTGAAAACACGGTTCTTTTGCCATTTGGGGGCGTCAATCGCACCTAATCCAAGCAGGAGTCTATCGGGATGCTCAAACAATCGAGTTTGGAGTGTTGGAATTGAGTCCATCGGCGCCTAGTTGTCGCTCGGTTGCTTAATTGCGCTCAGTTGGTAGCGGAACTCGTCAAGAGTTCTGTTGCTTGAAGATGACGCCGATCTCAAGTGGCAAATTTCTTGAAACCCGAATCAAGACGGGGAAATAGTCGTAAGTGGTACTGCTGCTCTGATCTGTGATCGACCGTTCGTCGTGGCTGCTATCACGTTGCAGCAATTTTTCGATTGTGGTTTATCGACTTTTCATTCTTCGCGATAATTGGACCGCAAAGATCGAGATCGAAAAGTGGAAAAATGAATTTACGGAAGGGACGCCTTGAGACAGGAATCACAACTTAGGGAACCTAAGGCTGCTATCAAGTTAGCCGCAGCATCAAAGTTCAAAGTCACAGACGAAGTGACGGATCACGCATCGCACCAATTCTTGCCGCAGTACATTGACATCTATCAAGCGGGCTTGGAAAAGGTCAAGATGCGAGACCAACCCCAACGCCGCGCCCGATTTTTTCACATCTGCCAAATGTTACAGCTGACTCGTGGAATTCCGGGATACACCGCCGAAGCGGGTGTCTTCCGCGGTTTGTCTTCCTATTTGATCTGCCGCTACCTGCAACGAGAGCTTAGCACCTTTAGCGGCGAAACCCATTTTATGATCGATTCGTTTGAAGGTTTGTCCCAACCGGTTGAGAAAGACGGTGAGTTTCCCGTCAAGCGTCATGGTGAGGGCGCATTCACGCACACCTCGGTCGAGACGGTAAAGGAAGCACTTTCCGATTTCAGCGGAGTGAACATCTTCAAAGGCTGGATCCCTGACGTCTTTGCGAAGTTGCCCGAACAGAACTATCGGTTCGTCCACATCGACGTAGATGTGTACGAGCCCACGCTGGCTTCGTTTCGCTACTTCTTTCCACGCTTGTCAACCGGCGGCGTTATGATGTGCGACGACTTTGGGCCTTGGGCGAACAACAACTGGCCCGGTTGTATTCGAGCGGTTAACGAATTTGCAAACGAAACGGGTGTCGTTTACGCGGTATTGAATACCGGAAACGTCATGTTTATCAAGCGATAACTTACTTGGCAGTGGAACTCGTCAAGAGTTCTGTTTTTGAAGATTGACGCCGAACTCAAGTGCCCAAAACTATTGACGAGTTTTGCTACGGCAGCTCAGCCGCCCGCTTACGTGGTACGGAAGTCATCAAAACCTCGTCAAGACCTCTGTTTCTCGAATTTGACGCCCGACTCAAGTGCTCAAAACTCTAACGAGTTTGCTACGGCTGCGCCACGGTTGAGAAGCGTTAATCGCTTCGTTTACCTCACCGATCGGCTGCACAATCGGAACAATCGGTCGAACTTACCCAGTGAAAATAAATTCGCACAAATTCGTTGGGGTTAGGTAATCCAGTGAGACTCTACGCACGATAAGTATCACTGCACGGCTGCGTTTTTCCTGAATGCCATTGGATGGTACTCAACTCCAACACGATGGCGAAACCGATGTTGCAATCCAATAATGGCGAAATCTGCTCACAAATTCCCTTCACCGTTGTTTCAGCGAAACCCGCGAACGACACATTCGACGCACCCTGCCCTGTCTCAGCCGAGCTGATGAATCTTTTCGAAGACATCACAGGATGGAAAATCGAATTCGCAGAATCAAAGGCAAGCCATCGTCGCCGCAAAATGGCCGAGGAAGAAGGAACTGACGATCAAGCAATCGTCGAAGGCATTTTTTCGATCGTCGACATGTCGGAGAAATGGCCCGCCCAAAAACCGACTTGTCACCGAGCCAAGTGTGATGACTTGGTGAAGCTGTTTGATTCATTGTACGGTGAGCTTCAAGCTACAAAACAAGATTTGCACCAAACTCGATCAGCACTTGCCGGAATCGCTCCTGAAGCCATCGAAGTAGATCAAAACGAAATTCTCACCGATAGTTTTGTACCAAAATTCAATCACAATCGCCGTTGGGATGACTCAAGCTTTGAGTTGGCAACTGATCCTGGCAATTCGAGTGTGGCGATCGACACGCAGGAAACTGCTTATCCGATCGAAATCGAAACCGATCCAAACACTGGTTCACCGGTAGCGCCACCTTTCGAAGGCTGGGCATTGGGTGGCCAAACAGGGCTTGCTGAGAAGGCTTATGTGGATTGGCTTGTAAGTAACGACGAAAAAATTGTGGTGACGTCGGGCAAGATTGAAAGCAGCTTTGGCACTGGCGACTCTCAAGCGATCGTCGAAGTTGACCCTTTGACCAACGAGTATTGTGTTTCAGGAAGTGAAGATCTCGAAACGTTTTACCTTTGGGATTCAAAAACAAAAACCGTTTCGCCGCTTGAAGTCTCAGCCCAGTGGCTTCGTTTGAAATCAGGCCAGGCGATTGTTGCAACTACGTCAATCAAATTTGGCGAATTGGTTGGCGCCGAAAAAATTGATGCACGAGTAGCGCCGCCCGTCCAGCCGAACTCGACAGCAAACGCCAACGCTCCCAAGCCATTCACGGCCCAGCGAATCTCAGAGTTGCTTAGTCAGAAACTGGACGCGTTAGAGGAGTTCGAAGAATTCAATTCACAACAGGACAAATTGTTGGTGTTGATGCGAGACTCAAGAAACGATTAGTCACCCGTTAGTATTGACCCGTTAGCGTTAAATCCGGGGTGGCCAGACGATCAAATAGCCAGTCGCTTCGAAGTCATTTTTGCAGCGAGTTTTGTTTGTAAGACAGCCACTATTGACTAAGGCAGTTTTTCCTTCATAATTTCGCATCTGCAATTCATACCCCAAACTACATGCGGCTGTGGCGGAATTGGCAGACGCGCTAGGTTGAGGGCCTAGTGGGAGATAATCCCGTGGAAGTTCGAATCTTCTCAGCCGCACTTAAGTAGACTCCGGTTTTGACCGGCAATCATTCGTCTCGATTCCTGTTGATTTTCAACAGAGCAGCCTAAACGCTGAATCTAAAACTGGCTCATGGGCCAGTTTGGTCAGTTTCTACAAAGGTTGTATTTATGCCAAAACGCTTATCAGACGCTATTCGTCAGCTAAAACGAGGTCAGCTCCCGAAAGCCAGCGGTCTGATAGCAGGCCAATTAATATTCGGTGTGATAATTACACCACAAACTCTTTTTCGTAATACGTCGATTAACAATTAAGCACCAAGTACGAAACCAGAGAGTTTAATTGATATGAAACGCATCCTGACAATCAAATTTCTTGGCATGGCGCTGATGTTAGCCGTTTTCATTGCCGCCTCAACTGGCTGTGCTTCCATGAACCAGTTGCTTTCTGGTGGTGGAGGAGGATCTTGTGCTGGTAGCTCATGATCGCCGTGATTATTGCATCGTGAATGCAAACTAAAAACTAAAACGGCATGCTTTTGATGCACGCCATTTGTATCTTTTGAATTGAGCTTACTAGCTCTATGCGTCAACGCATCAGTCACCACCCCCGTGCCGTCAATGACGGTCGGTAAATAAAGCTGGCCCTGAATTAGAATCCGGGTGGAATTTTTAAATTCTCAAACATCAGTTTGATGCTTGGATACAAATACTTGGGGCGCTCCCCTAGAACGTTGTTCAACCGCGCCCTATTTGGTCCTTCGAGCGAATTGATGAATTCGGTCATATTCGACTCTTCAAGATCGCTTAAGTTCTTTTCGAGTTCATCTCTGGCTTTTTTCACTGACTTTCGAAGTTCACCTTTTTGGTGTTTGGAAATACTAAGGTGTTTGTCGTACGTTCCCTCCAACAAGCTTACAACCGGGCCGAACCGTAATTGCCTTGATTGCAAGAGCGTTTTCTTGATGGCGTTTTTTTGCTTTGTCGTGAGGACTTCATCAATTACTTTGGCCTGAATTCTTCGCTGCAATTCATCAATCGTCTTGTTTTTAGAATCGATCGCAACGTCCCAATTAAGCTTTCTCGCTTTTGCAAAGTCGTTTCGTATCTGAGTTAAGGAGTCATCAACCTCAACTTCGACATTCTCAAGCTCAGTTATTTGTTCTGGCGTTAATTTAACGAGCTTGGCATTGCCAATCAGCCAATCGGTGAGTGATAAAACAGCACCCGTCACTTGCCTGTCATGTTTTTCCCGTTGCCAGCTGCCCTCGATGTTCAACCAGACAAGAGCCGTAGAGTACCTGCACAGATCAATAAGGTCCTCTGGCGGCAACTCACTTTTATACGATTCCGATAAAATGTGGTTTAACTCAGCAATGACAAAATCGTTTAGAATCTGAGCGCCTTGGACCTTAAGCAACTCATCCACTTGGTCCTTTTTCAGTGGCTTTACAGCGGTTTGAAAAAACTCTTTTCTAATTTCTTCAATCTTGATTTCATGGGAGTCGCTGAGCTTACGACACGTCGCGACTGCGAAACGTTTTTCGCTCGGCGAAATTCGGAGGGTCTTGTTCTTGTCCAGCTCGTCCAGGAAACGTAAAAATCCGCGCTCTTTCAATCGGATTCTTGCCGCGAGTTCCTTGATGCAGGTTTCTTGATGCGGCAACAAGATTTCAATCAACTCGCTCCGAAGTTCACCTCCAATCGCCCAATACTTATTCCGCAAGTAACGAGAGTATCCTTCGCTTGTGAACTCAGGATGCTCGCGCCAAAATTCATTTTGTTTTCGATACGTCTTATCGAGAAGTCCGGCGACACTAGTTTTTTGCGCCGCAGAAAGTTCTATCTCTTTAACCAGACTTTTGCTTTTCAAAATCGGCATTTCGGGGAACATCGGCGCTCCAACAATAAGCGCATTGTTTCGTAACTCAGATTTTCCATCCAGCTTGAATTCAATAGATATTTTCGGTTGATTAACTCGGATCGGGTTTGGCTCTTGAAAAAGTACCGTAAGCATAAAGAAAACAAACATTACTGGGCCTCCGGAGAATTCCAAACGAATCCAGGTACGATTAGTGATTAACACAGAATTGAGGATCAATCGATCATAGCCTTGTTAACGATGGGCATGCAAATATCGTCGACTATGCTTTCGTTTCTGCGGCCCGATAGACTTCGAGCAAGAAACTGCGATGCCCAAAATTTCGCCAATGAGTTGTCGCAAGCTGCTGTGAAATGAAAAAGTCGCCGCGCCAAGCTTGCAAGCAAGTTAAAGCTCGAGTCCGATTTTGCTTACTGAGTTCTCAGCAACTTCTTCGCTGTGAAATCGATTTCAATTTTTAACAACTCGGTTGAGCGAAGCCTTGTGTTAGATAGTTACCCAAAGGGCAAAGTAAATTTTTAGAATTGTTCACCGCGTTATCTTTTAAGAAAACGTTTTCAAGTTTTCTCTACTGTGAGTTTTACTTCGTTCCAGAATTTCATCGCGGTTCAAGTAGACGATAGCGATTTGTTTTCTCGCGCGGAAACTTTTTTTTTCTTTGTAATGAAACGTCTTGTTCAGACTCATTAGATGACAACAAGTGATCACTTGATTTATTTATTTTGACCTAATGCCCGTTGGGGGTAGGTCGTCGCTTTTAAAGCTTGCTGAAGGCAAGGCTTTTTATCATTTGGTGAGAATGAAAAGGAGACAGTATATGTCGATAAATCTATTAAGGCTTGGAATGAAACTCGCCGCAGTTTGTGTCTGCGGAATGGTTTTTTGTGTTGGAGCCGCGTCGGTCAACGCACAGGTTGGAGGTGTTTACGTTCAAACGAACGATACCGAAAGAAATGAAATTGCAGCGTTTGGTCGGGCAAGTGATGGAAGGCTTTATTTCATCGGAAACTATGCCACGGGCGGCACGGGTTCAACTGAATTCGATGGTGGAGAGGGACTTGACCCGCTAATTTCTGCAGATTCAATCATCACGACGGAAGATCAACGATTTCTAATTACGGTGAATGCCGGAAGTGATTCAATAACTTCATTTCAAATTTTGAGCAATTTTCGCCTGCGTAGGATTTCTACCGTCAGCAGCGGTGGTGTTGGTCCAAACAGTTTGGCAATTCGAAACAATTTGGTGTTCGTGTCGAATATCGATCGCGATGGGTTTGCCTTGGGGGATCCAGAAACTCCTCGTGGAGAGCCTAACGATGAAGGAAATATTACCGCCTTTCGGATTAACCGATATGGTGTCCTGAGGCCAATTGCGGGATCAACGATTGAGCTGGACAACCGACCAGCTGACTTGGGGATTTCTGCCGATGGATCCAAGTTGATCGTGACATCAATCACGGCCGGATCAGTAGTGTTGCCGGGAGAGAACTCAGAAAACTCGGTCGCCGTTTATGACATTAATCCCGATGGTTCCAACAACGGTCTCGTTGGGGCGGCAACATCGACTGAAGTCGGCAACGAAGAGGGGCGTAATCTTCCCAGTGCGATTGATTTTGACACAACGGTGATCAACGGACGTGAATTTGTTGTCGTAACCGAGGCTCGTGAATTCAACTCTGTGGGGCTTCCACCGACGTTGCCCGCACTGCAATCCGGTTCGGTATCGGTTTACGAGCTGACCCAAGATGGTGAACTGGATATCACTGCGAGTGATATTGCTTTGGGGGATCCAGATCTGGGGGCATTTGATCCTTCGGTTGAATTGACTGCATGCTGGATTGATTTCGCTCGCGATGGTCGGACCTTCTTTGTGTCAAACGCAATTAGTGCGTCGATCAGCAGCTTTCGACTCAACGATGATGGTACGACAGACCTGTTGGAGCAAGAGGCGGCTCAAGGAACATCAGGATTCGCCAACGGCGATACGACTGGGCCAGAAGTGTTTGGCACGACCGATGGATTCATTGATCTAGATGTTACTGACGACGGACGGTTCTTGTATCAACTGGCAGGTTTGGATGGCAGCATTTACGTTTACCGAGTTGACGGCAGAGGTGGCCTAACGTTTGTTCAGGAAGCCAGCGGTGACTTGCCGGAGATTGATACCCAAGGTTTGGTAACTGTATCTTCGCAACGAGCTATCCAAGCGATTCGGTTTATTGACTTGCTGAAGAGCATCTTTGGTCGTTTCAAAGCGTTCTTTATCATCAAGTTCTACTTCCCGTACTTTTTAGGTTATTTTTAGTAGAAGCTTTTGATAGCTTGCATTGACCAGCATCGGCCCCGCCTGAAAATCGGGCGGGGTTTTTTGCTAATCGTTCTTTACATGAACCACTAGCACATGATTGATTCGGGCGTGACAGTTTATTGGTGTTCGAGTTCAACAAACGCTCAAGAATCGGATTTCAGACTGTCTTATTGGAATCTGGGTGATTAAAAGGAGCTCAAAAAGCTCGTGTCTTTTTAAGATGAACGTGAAGTATCCTTAACGAAGTGAACAAATTCAAAAATTTCACGTAATTGAGTGACATATCCTACGTCGACGATAACAATGGCCAAAATAATGCTTGACAGCGTTTACCATCGTCGTGATGATGGAATTGTAGATAGATACCTTCCAACAAATTAGTTGATTTCTTGAACCTCTCACAAATCACAATTCGAACGGTGATGTGTTTTTTGCTCTTGGCAGGGCAAATTCCTGGGTGGCTCCACGTCTCGACATGTGGTGAATCTTCTAGCGTATCTCTAAACAGTTCTGATGATTCAAGCTGCTGCAGTTGTTGTACTGTCAGCTATTCGTCTGACGAATCTACACAGATAACCGTGGTTTCCAGTGCGGACCCCAAGCAATCTCACGATTGCGATTCGTGTGTAATCTGTCTTTCTCTAGTATCTCATAACGCCGCTCAAGCTAATTCATTTGAATTTGTTGAGTATGAGTATTTGGTACAGCCAAGCTTTGAAATGCATCAGCTTGTTGTATCATCAAAACGGCTTTCTTTCGCTCGCCCTCGAGCCCCACCTCTCGTCTAGAGTTACGCGGACGAAGTAAATTTGCGCTTGCATCGCGCAATCCGTCCGTCTGAATTGGACCTCGTCCTTCGCTGCTCTGATTTGAAGTACTGATTGTTTTCAATCAATGATTGTGTGTGCAATTATTGGTTCTCTCTCTTGCAATCAACTTCTTTCAACGCTGATGACAGGAATTTGTGTGTCCAATCGCGAGTAAAGTCTTCTTCATTTTTCGAGAGCTTCGTGGGCACTCAGTAAATTTGAATGACGTTTACAAGCGCTGTTTCTGATCAAATTCGAAAGAGTTTTGAATCAAACCGTCACATATGACCCACCTGATATGTGTCAAATTCGAGGTGGAAAATGTTATTTTTACAAGTTTTTTTAACATTCTTATTAATAGGAATAAAAGTTATGTCTTCACGTATCAACACTCGAAATAGAAAAGCTCGTCGCGGTCAAGGCTTGGTCGAGTACATCATCATCGTTGCTTCAGTTGCATTGATCGCTTTGGTTTCAGTCTCAATTTTTGGACACAAAGTTGCTGACCAGTACGCTATCGGTGCTGGTATGCTTCCAGGTGCTCACACAGAAGATAACAACCCAATCGTGACTGGAGAGTTTGCCGGGTTTAGTGAAGTAGGCGGCAACAATGTTGGAAACGGTGAAGTTTCTTGGGGCGATATCACAGGAAATGCGACTGCAGGCGAAATGGAAAACAACGTTTCATTCGCTGGCAACAACTCAGCTGACGCTTTTGTCGGTGAAGGTGCTGAATAGTTTGTTGTTTTGAGTAATTAATTAGAGCCAAGCCGCTATTTGCTGCGGCTTGGCTTTTTCATTGAAGATAAATTAAAAAACAGGAGGGAGCCTGGAAATGGAATTTGAACATGTCTACCCGCCGTCGCCAGACACAAACTAGCACTCTTCCCAAGCTACTAATCTCAATTCTTGTTGTAGCTGGTCTGGGCGTGTTAATTTACGGACTCGCCAACTCAATGGGGTGGCTTTCTCCTCCACCCAGGTCAAACGTTGCAGCCAGACCATCGCGGGAAGGTAAAGTTCCAGTTCCCAAAACTCTTGTTGCACTCAAAGCCTTCGAGAAAGTTCGCCGGGAAGACGTCTATGACCGAGACTTGGACGACGAAAGTTTTTTCTGGCTCTCCCGCGAAGACGTTGAAAACAACCCTGACTGGGTGACCAGTTTGGATCAGATTGTCAATCGAGTTATGGCGCGAGACAAAGGAAAGGACTTTGTATTTAGGAAGTCAGACTTTCTGCCCAAAGGAAGCCGCACGGGAATCATCGCTGGTGTCCCCGCAGGAAAGCAAGGCTTTTTTCTTGAAGTTGAAAAGATCCCTGGTCTCAGGTTTCTCAAACAGGGCGACCGTTTCGATCTAATCGCCTCTCTCCCTAAAGAGTCCGAAGATTCGGGTAGCGAATTTGGACTTTTAATGGGTGGATTTAAAGTCAGAGGCAACAAGCGAATTCCAGTTAACGGCATTCGATTGTTGGCCAAAGGTGCTCACATGATTGCTTTGACCACCGATCGTACGATGACGACTCAGGGTGGTCTGGAGTTAAACAACACGGACAGCCGAGGAAGAGTCGCCGCCGGACAACGAGAAGAAAGTGTTGCAATTGCGATTGATCCCGAAGAAGCAATTCCACTTACCCAAGCACTAGGTGACGATCTGGAAATTCACATGGTCGCCCAGAGTGGCCAAACGGACGAAAATGGTGCAACAGAAATCAATCTGAATGAGTTTGTTTCGTTTCCAGCAAACGCGATCAAAATTAATGCGTTTGAGAAAATCAAAGCCAGCGATTTGGCTGAACCGGTCAGCGGTGACTTGAGGCGATATTATTTTAAGCCGTCTGCTGTAGTCGATGGCTGGATCCCAAGTCCAAATGATCTTATCGGCAAAACGGTTTCGCATGATATCGAGCCAGGATACATCTTTAGTGCATCTGATTTTTTGCCAACTGGAAGTCTGATACAAGAAGTTGCGGCCTTTGAAACAATCACCAGTGAAATGCTTGTTAGTGGCAATGCGGACCCCAATTCGCTTCAGTTCGTTGGAGCCGTTGCCGCCCGCGATTTAAGTTCGGGCCATTTAGTAACCCAAAACGATATACTCCCAGAAGGAAGCTTGATCCAGGACGTCGTCGCGTTTGAGCCGATTGGTCAATCTGATCTGGCGTCACCAAACGACTCACCATGGATCGGTCGCTATGCTTCAAAACGACTTGAAAAAGGTCACCAAGTGACTGAAGAAGACGTATTGTCAAGCAATAGTGCGCTGCGAAAAATCGCTTCCTTCCAACAGCTGACAAGTGCAGATTTAGTGGACGGAAATCGTTCTCCATGGCTTGGGCGAATTGCATCGAAAGATATTGAGCCTGGGCAAGTCATTGATGAAAACTTGCTTTTTCAAAAAGGGGCTCGCGCGGGGACTTCAGCAGGAATTCCAAAAGGAAGAATGGCGGTTTCGATAGATTCCGATGCGATCAAAGGGATAGGCGATCTAGCTACCGGAGACCGAGTTGACCTAATTAAATCGTCAGTTGTCGACTTGAAGAAATCTCTAGCCGGTATCCAAGTCTCAGGCGCACTATTGGCATCTACAGACCAACAGAGTTTTACCCAAGTTGTCGCAAGCAATGCACTGGTCGTTCGCAAGCTTGAAAATCAATATGTGTTGGCCGTACGTGTTGGTGAAGTTTCCAATCTGGTAAAATCCTTGGCATTGGAAACCGAATTGATCGCGATCGCTCGTCCAGACACTCCAGCTGCTATGGAAAAAGTCTCACCGTTTGAACAATCTGACGAGCTGACCGACGGACTTCAATCAGAACCGAATCCTCTCAGCAATGTTGTTGTGACGGAAATGATTGTTGGAGGAAAAAAAACAGCACGTGCGTTTCGGAGAAAAGACGATGAGTAGACCACAAATTCTTGTTCATCGTTCCGATACCGAAATTGACTTTGAATTCGATCAGATTCTGGCAAGCATCAACGGGTTGACTCCTGTTTTTCATTATCGCAACGAACTCAAAGACACGATCAATTCCGCTGCTTCGTTTCAACCTTCCATTTTGATGATTCAATTGGATGGTGAGTTGGAACATGTAAAGACAACGATTGACGAATGTATCGCCGTTGCCCCCGACGTCACAATTGTTGGCATTTGTCAGCTGGAAGGTGGGTCTGGAGGCGATTCAAACTTGATGCTGCGCGCCCTCCAAATCGGTGTCGAAGATTTTATTCGGCGGCCAATTTCCAATTCAGACCTGAGGGGGTTGCTCAGTCGACGGTTGGACAATCGGCGTGAAAAGAAAGCGATCCCGGGCACCGTCGTCAGCTTTATCAGTAATAAAGGCGGAGTTGGCAAAAGTACGTGCGCCGTTAATACCGCAGTTGAGTTGGCTCAGCGGCATCCAGAAAAAGTCCTACTGATCGACGGCTCGTTGCAAATGGGTGTTTGTGCCGCGCACTTAAACATCGAACCTCATGCAACCATTACAGACGCCTGGAACCAGCGTGATCGTTTGGACGACCAATTGTTTCGTCAGCTCACAACGGTACACGAATCTGGATTGCACTTAATTGCCGCTCCCGAAAGCGCAATCGAAGCCGCAGAAATTGACGACGAATTCATTGCTCGAATTCTGCTGTTAGCGCGTCGCACATACGACTATGTCGTGATTGATACGTTTCCGCTGTTTGACCGAACGATCATGGCGATTCTTGATTTAAGCGATGCTGCCTACATCGTTGCCGAAAATGTGGTCCCGACTTTAAAGACAGTCCGGGGGTTCTTTCAGTTACTTGAGGATGTTGGATTCGATAAACAGAAATGGCGAATCGTCATCAATCGTTTTTCTTCTCATACCGGTTCGCCCAATCTGGCGGAAGTGGAACGGTACGTTGGTCAGGAAGTCGACCATGTCGTGCCTTGGGACAAGAAATTTGTTTTGGCTGCCAATGTAGGACAACCGTTGTTGATGTCGAAATTGCGATGGAACAAATCGGTCAAGGCTTTGGCGCAAATCGTCGACTCAATCGAGGAAGATGCCGAGCGGCGAAAGTCTTCTGGATACGATGTGAACGACGGTCAGCCCCTTGAAGCACGTGACGCTCCTGATTTTGACCAGCTCCCTACGACTAATGGACTGGAGGGTGTGTAATGTCAAAGCGTTCTGCAAGAGACATCCTGAAGAACAGGACGATCAGAGTTCCGCAAGATCGTCTGGTAAAACCCGACTCGGAAAACGGCAAGCAATCTAAAGCAGCAAGTGTTGCGTTAGGCAATGCAGCCGTTGAAAAACGAGTCAATCAAAAACTGGAATATCAATCGATCAAAGGCGATCTTCACGAACGCTTGATTGACGAGTTAAATAACGCTGGAATGCTGATTCGTCCCGACGAGGAACTGAAACAGTATGTCGAAGAATTTGTCGCGGGCGTGTTGGAAACAGAAGACATTCCGCTTAACCAGGCAGAGCGAATTCGACTTGCTGAGGACTTGTTAGAAGAGTCCCTCGGCAGTGGACCGCTTGCACCGTTGATGGGTGATCCCGCGATTTCCGATATCTTGGTCAACCGGTACGATGCTGTTTATGTCGAGCGATTCGGAGTGCTTGAACCGACTGATGTACGGTTTCGCGATGAGGAGCATTTGGTTCGAATCATCACTCGTATCGCAGCGAGAGTCGGGCGAAGAATCGACACCTCTTCTCCGATGGTCGATGCACGACTTCCCGATGGCAGCCGTGTTAATGCGACGCTTCCGCCGGTAACACTTTACGGACCAACATTGTCCATTCGTCGATTCGGTCGCAGGCGTTTGACCAGTGAAAATCTCGTTCGGCTTGGGATGCTTTCTGAGCAGATGCTTGAGTTTCTCCAGCTATGCGTTGTCAATCGAAAGAACATGCTGATCTCAGGCGGAACGGGTAGCGGAAAATCTACGCTGCTTGGTGCCGTTTCTGAATCTATTCCAACTCACGAACGAATCATCACGATTGAAGACGCCGCCGAATTAATGCTGAGCCAGGATCACGTGATCCGTATGGAAACGCGAGCTCCCAACATTGAAGGTCAGGGAAAGATTTCACAGCGAGATTTGGTTGTGAATGCTCTGCGAATGCGTCCTGATCGCATTGTGATGGGTGAAGTCCGCGCGGGCGAAGCTCTCGACATGTTGCAGGCCATGAACACTGGACACGACGGCAGCCTGACGACCATCCACGCAAATAGTCCACGCGACGCTTTTGCGAGACTGGAAACTATGGTCATGATGGCTGGAATGGATTTGCCTTCGCGGGCCATTCGAGAACAAGCAGTTTCGGCCATCAATTTCGTCATTCATATTCGGCGATTCGAAGACGGCACGCGCCGTGTTGAACGAATCGCGGAAGTGGTCGGCATCGAAGGGCAGACTCCTCAGCTTCAAGACATCTACGTCTATAAACAAACTGGTAAAGACGGAAACAAAGTTATCGGTCGCTTTGTTGCCACTGGAATTGTACCTCGATTTGCCAATGAGTTGGCAGCACGCGGTGTCGAAATCTCGAATCAAAGTTTTTTTGAAAGAGATTTCTAATGCGGTACCTGATTCCTGGCGGCGGATTGCTGATTGCAATAGGGGCGGTTGCCTACTATTGGCGAGTTGCGGCGATTCGCGAGCAACTTGGCAAACGACTATTGGCACCGGCAGATACGGAGTCGTTGATCTCTGGCCGCGTTAAACCATTTGCCCAACGCCAGTACCTGATTCCAATTCTTTTTGCAATTTTGGTGGCATTGATACTGGTTTTTATTGCGAGTTGGCCGCTAAATGTTTCGATCGGATTGGCATTTGCGGTCTGCTTGATGGGGCTGGAACTGGATGCCTGGATCTATGAAACGCGTTTGACGAAAATCGAATCTCAGTTGGCAGATTCAATCGACTTGCTTGTCGCCAGCCTTGGCGCGGGCTCTTCGCTTCAAGCTTCATTGGTGCAAGCGGCCGACTATACCGAGAACCCACTAAAATCTGAATTCACCGAGCTGGTCGCCAGGCTGCGGTTGGGCGACTCGCCCGTTGATGCGTTCGGTTTGTTGGAAAAACGAGTTCCCACTGAAACATTTCAGCTCTTGGCTACATCGCTCGTCGTGAACTGGCAAGTCGGTGGCGGACTGTCTGAAACTTTATCGGGTGTCGGTAAAACCGTGCGAGATCGGTTAGCGATTTCTCGCCAAGTTAGAACGCTTAGTACTCAAGGACGCCTGACAACCATCACTGTAATTTGCGTGGTTTGGTTCATGGCCGCAATGATGTGGCAGTCAGATGAAGGCCGATTTCTGGCGTTCGTTAATAGCACAGCAGGAAGCTGGTTGATGGCGGGAGTTCTCCTGCTTCAAGGCGTTGGAATCGCGTTGGTGTCAAAAATTAGTCGTCCAAGGATCTAGCGAATGCTCATTCCAATCATCTTTTTTGTTGTGCTCTCGGCGGCTGCTATTTGGATCTGGCAGTTGTACGTTGTACGTACGCAAGTTGCACAGCGACTTCTGCCAAGTGATGGGCAAGAGATCACGAGTACTGCAAGTTTTCAAGATATGCCGATTCAAGGTCCTGTCGCAACATGGCTTTTCCGCGCCGGATTTCGCCGCCCAGAAGCACAGATCATCTTTTGGGGCGCGACCATTCTGCTTGGCCTGATCGGGCTCGGTTTGATGTTGCAATTGTGGCAGCAAAATATTTTTGTCATTGCCTCGCAAATGGTCAGCTCGATTCCAGGTGGTGTCGGAAATGTAATGATTCCGTTTGTTCTTGGAGCTCCCTGGTTTCTGCTTGTTGTCCTGACACTCATACCAACGTTGGTCGTTCGCTCGGCGCGGCGAGCCAGAGTCAAGTCAATTGAACAAGACCTTCCTCTTTTGCTCGACCTGCTAACGACGCTCGCCAACGCCGGAATTGGTTTTGATAGTGCGTTAGAAAAAATCCTCTCCGTTCAGAAACCAACACAACCCTTGGTGCAGGAGTTAAGGCTGTTCCAATCTGACAACCTTGCTGGTCGTTCACGAGTTGAATCTTTGAGACGACTGATGCATCGAGTCAACGTTCCCATGTTCTCCGCGTTCATCTCGGCGATCGTTCAAGCCGAACAGACTGGTGCCGGAATCGGAGCGACGTTGAAAACCCAATCTGCCGAGATGCGGTCGCGTCGTCGTGAAAAAGCCGCTGCGGCTGCAATGTCGGTTCCAACCATGCTCGTCATTCCGATGGTTATCGGTTTTATGCCGGGAATTTTTGTAATTTTACTTGGCCCGATGCTCTTTGAAGTTTTTGGAGTTTTGGAGCAAAATTTTCGCGGTGCTTTAGGACAATAGCCGTGCTGCGAAGTTGAAAACAATACTTGCGTTTAACGCTATATGATCGCGACAGGAGATTTCGAATCAAAGCGGATTAAGTCACAATGACAAACTTAGCCAATGCCGATACTGGAGTAACAATTCTCAACCAACTGGAAATTGCCGATACATTTTGGAAGCGATTTGTTGGATTGATGTTCCGCAAAGCGTTGCCAACCGATTTTGGAATTTGGATTAAGCCGTGCAAGTCAATTCACACGATGTGGATGAGAATACCAATCGATGTTTATTTCCTCGACCGGGACGACGTCGTGATTGGTTTCAAAGAAAATGTCCGGCCATGGCGAATTGCGATGGCCCCCAGAAACACTTACAGCGTATTAGAGATGGGTTGCGGAACAATCGGGATTCCTTTGAAAACGAGGATCAAGTCATCATGAATCAGAAACGTTTCAATCGTCGCGGACAAGCATTGCTTGAATTCGCAATTTTAATTCCGCTGGTCATTATGCTGATCGGTGCAACACTCAGTTTTGGGCTTTTCTTTTACCAAGGCAACGTGCTGCAGCAAGCGGTAGACGTCGCGGCACAAGAAATCTCAAGGATGCCGTTTGGCCCGACTCAACAATTGGGGCTCGGCCGTCTCGACAAATGTACGTTTCCAGATAATGCTTTGGTTTGTGATGATCTGGACTTTAAGGCACAGATTTATGATGAAAGCCTGTTGGTGATTCCCGATTCGGCTTGGGGCCCATCATCACCATTCAACGGTGATTTCCAGGCGTACGTGGCAACGCTGCCGCTGCTCAATCGCTTGCTCGCGCCTGTTATGATTCGCGAACCCGGTCAGAATCAAACTCGCTACCCCGGCGCTTTGGTAACCAACGATGCGGGTGAACTGACCGTACTGATTCCTTTGGTCGCTTACAACTACAACGGTGTTGTTGATGGTTTTCAATGTTCAGGCGAAACGATTGTTGAATGGGTTGCTCCGGTCGAAGAAATTCGAGTCGACCATGATGGCGATGCCTCCACTCAGAGAGAAGGCCCTTTTCAACTTGCTTCCGCGGCAGAGTCTGCCGACGATATTCCTTCGTTTGTTCGTGGAATGGTTGCGCTGCGTATTAATTACCCCGCTCAGTCCACAACGTTGATCAATCGGACAAATTTACCGGCTGCAGATAATCCCGATGGCCAAGTCGGACAGGTGATTGTCGTTGCCAATGACCAAAGTCTCAGTGATGGCGATACAGGGTGTTACACGTTGGTCGTCAATGATCCACCAATTCCAAATGGCCCCGCCGAACCGTTTGGCGGACGATATGGACTTGGAAGTCTCGCCGTGTTGAAGGGAAATGTTCGCCCCTATCGTCAAGTGATGACGTTCCAGGCGATTTATCGTCGGGAGGTTTTCGACAATGAATAAATTGCATTCTCGCCACAATAGAAAAGGCCAATCGCTCCTGTTGGTCATGTTCCTGATGATCGTTTTGGCAGGCATCATGGCGTTGACCCTGGATTTTGGATTCGTGCTTCAGTCAAGAAGACTTATGCAAACGGGAGTCGATACAGCCGCGTTGGAAGGACTTCGTAATCTTGATACGGACAATGACAATCTTGGTGACGGTCGTCAAAATGCCGCCAACCTGTTGCGAAATGTATTTGACGACGACATGGATCCGAGTGAGAACTTGACAACGATCGGTGCCGGAATTGACAGTTCTTTGGTACAGGGAAACGGTTTCCAGCAAACTATTTTAGGTGATGGGAATGGCTCTCTGTCGTTACAAGGAAGCCGTACCGGCTTTGTGTATCGCCCCGATCCACAACTCAATACGATGAATTTTCCCAACGGTGACATGGTGATGGGTGACTACATCGAGGATTCGGTCGATCATCAGGAGTTCTCCGATTACGAGCGCAGTGACTTTACTGTTACAGTTGACGGTAGCGATTCGCCGGCGTTTCTGGTTCGTATGCGGCGGACGCATAACCCTGACGGACTAGATCAAATCGCCGGGGTCAGTTCAGGAAGCGGCGGTTTGCCTTTACTCATGGGGCGGCTAGGTTGGTTTGCAGTGCAACCGGCAAACGCTGGCTATTCAATTCGACGCGATGGTGTAACCGTTCGAGCAACATCGATTGCGAACGAGCGAATCGCGGTTCGAGTTTGGGAGACCAGCAACCCACAAGTCTTTTCCGCGATTCCTTTTGGTGTTTCCAAATTGAACTTTATGTCGTCTGGAAACATTACATCACAGATCCGGCCCACGACGACCCTCGTGACTCAATTCGGCCAGCTAGCAGAATTGGTGCCGTCAGGCACTTACTCAGGTGAAGTCGGATACATTGCAGTCATTGATGAAACGCTATCGCCAGCAAGAGCGATTGGTTTCTTTCAAGCCGGCGCCGTTTCCGCGGCAAGCCGTCAAGCGAATGCTTCATCTCGATTTCAAGACGTCTGGGAAACCCTTGGTGAGCTAGACCCTGCCCTGCGTTCACAATTGAATGCTAGCCGGCTGGACGTTTCCGACGCATCAGGCAATCAACTTCTGACATCAGGGGCTTTGGTGCGGACCGCTCGATAAATACTGAGTCTTTCCTCAGATTGCCTCACTCGTGCGCGAACTTTTGACGATTAAAGAAGATATCTGCCTTGGGCAAGAGATCCGTCAACAGCTTTATTGAAATGACCATGCAATGTTCAAACAGAGCATTTGGTGTTTAGGTTTCAAAACCGCACTCTTTTTATTGCTTGCGCATCAGGCTTGTGCCACCTCATTGGCGCAAGTTGCGGAACAGTTTTCGGACTCGTCGCATGTAATTCGCGATCCCAATCAGCGACAGCCGATGGTTGCACAACAAGACGCTGCACCAAAGCAACGTGAACGTTTTCAAAATCGCAATCGTCTAAAACCGCTCACGCCAGTCGCAGCACAACCAACACGACAAAACGCCGTACGAGCGCAACAGCGTGAACGTCTTCCAGTAGCCAATCGACGGCAGTTGTTAACGCCGGTGGTAGCACAGCAAAGCGCTGCATCAATACAACAGCGTGAACGTCTTCCAGAATCCAATCAACGGCAGCAGCTGTTCACACCAGTATCGCAACAAAACGCCACACCAGCACAACAGCGTGAACGTGTTCAAGATCGCAATCAACGACAGCTCACGCCGGTAAATCAACAATATCTCGCACCAACGCAACAACGTGAGAGTGTTCAAGATCAAAGACAGCTGTTCAGGAAAGTAGTAGCACGACAAGACGCTGCACCAACGCAACAGCCTGAACGTACTCAAGATCCCAATCAACAACCGCTCACGCCAGTAGTGACGCAACAAATCGCTGCACCAACGCAACCTGAACGTAGGACGAGGCTTCAAAGTGGATTTCCCAACGAATTGCTTTTGCAGCCACCAAGCTCCACTGCAATCGCACGAGCCAACCGACATGTTGTTGGCACAATCAACCCGGAAATTCCGCTGAATCTGGTAATTGGCAGGCCCAAAATTCTTCAGCTCGCCAAAGCTGCCAGTCGAATTTATGTACCCAATGAAGACGTCATTCGGACAGAGATCGTGGACGAAAATAGTGGCCGCGAAGTTGCAATTACAGGCTTGCAGGCTGGCACGACCACTCTGATTCTTTGGTTTGAAGATGAGACTAGCCCGTCAGGACAGTCCACCGTTAGCTATTTGGTCCGAGTTTTCTCTGACCCAATCCTTGCGCGTCCCATCGAGGAATTGGCCAAAGATCTTAATGAAAAATTTCCTAACAGCTATGTAGAACTCGATCAGATCGAAGATCGTTTGATTGTTCGAGGGCAAACGCCGACTGTGATCGAGATGGGACAAATTTTGCAAGTGCTCGCGGGTTCCCGAGGAATCCAAGCCGACGTTGCCCGACCGGCCAGTCCGGTGACCGTCACGCGGGCTTTCGATTTCCAAGGAGAGGTTGATCCGTTAAGAGCTGAGGAGGATGCTGCGGCTCGACGGCGAATCGTCGATCCTATCGCGCTTGCTCAAGCGGGCATCATCAATCAAATGACCGTCGTGGGTGAACAGCAAGTCATGTTGAAAGTCACCGTTGCCGAAGTGAATCGGACGGCCGCACGTAGCATTGGATTGAATTTCGCTGTCGATAACGACGCTGGTTTAACGGTTTTCGAATCGACCGCAGGTAGTCTGACAACTGGTAGCGTGTTGGCGTCACTTGATATGGGACAAATTAATGTGGCAATCGAAGCGCTTCGCCAGTTAAACCTTTCGCGGACTCTAGCCGAACCGAATCTTGTCGCAATGAACGGTAGTTCAGCAGAATTTCAAGCTGGCGGACGGTTTCCAGTACCTGTGATTTCATCAGGTGGTAACGCAGCCGGCGGTGGTCAAAACCTCCAGGGCGTAAACTTTATTCCCTTTGGTGTCCAATTGGAGTTCACCCCGAACATCGAAGCCAATGGCGTCATTCGACTGGCCGTGAACGCGGAAGTTTCTACTCGCGATGAATCACTTGGTACCGCAATTGGCGGCGGTGCAGGCGGAACTCAAGTTTCCGGTTTGAACAGCAGGAATTTTTCAACAACCGTTCAATTGCGTACCGGTCAAACCATTGCGGTCGCTGGGCTGATGCAGACAAACTACGGAGCAAGTACAGATCGAATTCCGTTCTGGGGAGACCTGCCTTTTCTTGGTTCCACCGGCGGAGTCAATCGTAACAGTGGCGGTGAACAGGAGCTTGTCATACTGGTGACTCCACATTTGGTTTCGCCAATAGAACGTAATAACACTCCTGAGTTGCCTGGCAATGATGTCCACGAACCGACGGACGTCGAGTTCTTTGTAGCTAATCGACTTGAAAGCCGGCGCAATCGGGACTTTCGAACATCTGTTCAAACCGATTTCGCGCGGCTGAAATCTGCTGAAAAATGTCAGGTGCAGTCATACATGATCGGCACCATTGGCCCGACGGATCGCTGCGTTATTGGCAATGGATCAACCAACTCACAAATAGTGCAGCCGGTTTTAGGTGGCGGTACCAGCCAAGCCACGCCGGTCAGGATTTCCCAACGAAACGCTGGAGGTCTCAGATGATCCAGTTAAATACACTGCTTCGAATTTCATTGGTTCTGCTCACAAGCATTGCCGTAACCTCGTCTACTGGCTGTTCTCAAAGACAAAGATTGTTGAACGTTGATGCTCTGTCAGAAGTTCAGAGTGGGGCGGTCCCTGAACCAGCGGGTAACAAGCTTTGCCAATGGCAACACGCTCAGGTCCAACAGGCTGCACAGGACCAAACCGTTTTGTACAAAGCTGACTTCGTCGGTCTAAGCGAGCAATTGTCGCCATTGGCAACTGACAAAATAATCCAGGCTCTACGCACCGGAACTGCCAACTCGCAATTCTGGAAGGTTGAGCCAACTGGCGATTCTTTTCGGGACGCGAACCGAGTCAACGCAGTCGCCCAGCAGCTTGCCTATTGGGGCGTGAGCAATCCGCAAGTCGGAATTGGAATTCCAACCGCTTTGGGATTGCCTGGTGTGATTGCTGAGTCGAATTTTCGAAACTCAGTAAACTCGCAACGCAATACAAATTCGAATTCACAAAATCAGTTTGGTGGCCTTGGAGCTAATCGTTTCTAATGACTAAGAATCAGAGTCTCGGTCTTCTCCTAATTTGCCTTGTTACGTTTGGTAGCTTTGCAACGGGCTGCGGTAGAAGCCTTCAAAAACAGGCGAGCAACAACGATCTCTATCAGTTGGTCAATCGCTTGGAATCTACAGACACGCCTAACTCTGATAAGTCATCGGACGTTCGATTTGAACCTGCTCAAGAGTGCATGGTCTGCATCAAAACGGCAGGCGCGGTCGCCAAAGCTGGGCATTTGAAAGAAGCAATTCGTCTCTACGAAAAAGCTCAAACTCTTTCGCCAAAAGACTCCGGCATCACGCGGCAACTTGCACCACTTTATGCTCAAGCTGGCGATTTCGACCGGTCTATCAACGCTTATCAAGAGTTGATGAGAACCGATGGTCGTGATCCAGAATTTCTCAACAACTTTGCTTGGACATTGATGGAAGGCAATCAATTGGAGCAAGCCAAAGCCTTAGCAACCAATAGCCTTCAAAGCTTCCCGGATTCGGGAAATCTTGCTTCGACGCTGGCGGTTATCTACTACCGACTTGGCAACCGACAATCAGCTTTTGAGCTCTTTTCCAAAGTGTATGGTGAGCACGCCGCCCACCATAACCTGGCTGTGCTTGATATCGATTCAAAAAAGGAAGCACCTGCCAAAACTCATTTGGAAAAAGCGATGAGTCTCAAACACAACCCGCTTACGGCGCAACTTTCTAATGCAATTGTTGAATCGCGTAGTACCACAACTCGATAGTCCTACGCGTTCAACAACCGGCTTCATCTCTCAATGCAACAATGAGGTCTCGCAACTCAAGGCACATCAAAACGACAACAGCTTATGTCAAGCTTTTAAGTACGTCGGTGTGCATCGGCAGTCGCACTAAGAATTGCGACGTCGTCGAAGCAGAAGAAGAGCTCCGCCCCATCCGAGGAATACAACCGAAGTTGGCTCTGGAACTGCCGAGCTAATATTGAATTCAAAAGCATAGTTTGTGTCGGCTGCGGTTTCCTGAAACCAAAATGTGTACTGGCCAGGTCCAAGCGGGCCAGTGAATCCCGAGCCGCCCAAAGTTGCATCGCCCAAGTCATCCAGGACGTCGTCGCCGAGTTGACGGCCTGTTGCGCTGCCGATCAAAGAACTTCCGAGCAAGCCGCTTGCGTCACTTGTTGATGCGATTTGTGGACCGAGTCCTACGGCAAAAAATGATTGGTCTTCTGTCGTGTCGTAAGTTTGCAACAAAATGGAATCCAGCTGTTGGTTTGCACCGATTTCAAACGTCCAAAAATCTCGATCCAGCGGATCAAATGTCGTGGATCCAATGATTTGATTGCTTCCAACATCAAATAACAATGCAGTCGGGTCCAGGTTGTTGTCAGACAAATCGCCGTCACTTGATTCATCATGGATAACATCTGCAGAAACGGTCGATGCGATTAAAAACCCCATCAACAACGGAATTGCTATTCGCGTCAAAAAATTGGGTTTGCCGTGTCTTGGATCGATTTTTTCAAAGGTGGATCTGAACATTTTTAAGTTGCCTTGTAATAAAAAACGAATGTTATGATTGGTAAGATTTCAGGTTTTAAGTAGCGAAATTGAGTCTGCTACAGCTATTAATGTCATGGTTTAGCCTTTTCCTTGCATGCCGAAGAAAAAAACAAAAAAAACCGCTCAATGGTGAGCGGTTTTCGTCAGGCTGGGTTTGGCCTATTGAATTTCTTCGTCGTTACCCAATCCTCCAAGCAAGAAGTCGTTTCCGAGGCCGCCGATCAGCAAGTCATCGCCTTCTTCTCCCCGAAGATCGTCGTCATCTTCTCCGCCAAATAGGCCGTCGTTTCCAAGACCGCCAAAGATCAGGTCTAAACCTTCGTTGCCAAACAGGTTGTCGGCACCATCTCCACCTTCGATTCGGTCATCATCGCCTCCGCCACTAATTCTGTCGGCGCCTTCATCACCAAAAAGAAGGTCCTCTCCGGTGCCGCCCTCGATATTGTCAGCACCTTGCCCTCCTCGAATGATGTCAAATCCAACTCCGCCTAACAGAACATCTGCTCCATCGTCGCCGAGCAAGAAGTCGTTACCCCCGCCCCCAATCAGAACATCGTTTCCACCAAGTCCTCGAAGAACGGTGCTTCGATTGCCGGTGGCGACCAGAACGTCATCGTTTGAAGACCCAACCAGGTTTTCGATACCCGTAAATATTTCTACGATCTGTCCGTAGCTCGCCGTTCCAGTGCCGCTGTCATTGATGCGTGCCGTGACTCCAGACCCAATTCCCTGGAATGAATTGGTGTCAATTCCTTCACCACCAATGATGGTATCAGTCCCTCCGATGCCAACGAAAAAGTCATCACCTTCGGCACCGTCCAGGCGATCATTTCCGCCGCCGCCATTGAGAGAATCATTCCCGATTCCGCCAAGCGCGATATCATCTCCGCTTCCACCGCGAAGGATGTCAGCGCCCTCATTTCCGACCAGCAAGTCGTTCCCTTCTCCCGCTGTGATGACGTCATTGCCACCCAGTCCGCGGAGAACATTGTCAGCCACTCCAGTCGCCGTGAGAACATCGTCGTTATCAGAGCCAATCAAGTTTTCGATTCCAGTAAACGACTCGTTAACTTGACCGTAAACTGCGGTGCCGTTTCCATCAGCGTCGACGGTGGCAGTCACAGATGATCCGATTCCCTGGAATGAGTTTGTGTCGATTCCTTCGCCGCCGTCAATCGTATCGGTTCCGCCGATTCCGATAAGGAAATCATCACCATCTCCACCACTAAGTATGTCAGATCCAGCGGCTCCATTGAGCGCGTCGTTTCCTAGGCCACCCGACAATTCATCATTGCCCTGCCCACCTCGAAGGATGTCGTTTCCATCGCCGCCGTCAATAACGTCGTTTCCAGTTCCACCAGTCAGGACGTCGTCTCCACCACTTCCCAATAGCGTACTCCCGACGTCTCCGGTAGCTGTTAATACGTCATCGTTGTCTGACCCGGTGAGGTTTTCAATTCCAGTAAAGGTTTCGTTGACCGCACCGTAGTCAGCAGTACCAGTGCCATCAGCGGTTACGGTCGCGGTTACACCAACTCCAATTCCTTGGAATGAGTTTGTATCAATTCCTTCGCCGCCGTCGATGATGTCGGTACCGCCTCCACCCGCAAGGATGTCGTTTCCAGCGCCACCGATCAGAGTGTTCGCCGCAGCTCCAGTCGCGATCAAGACGTCATCATTGTCGGAGCCAGTAAGGTTTTCGATACCAGTAAAGGTCTCATTGACCGCACCGTAGTCAGCAGTACCAGTGCCGTCAGCGGCTACGGTCGCGGTTACTCCAACTCCGATTCCTTGGAATGAGTTTGTATCAATTCCTTCGCCGCCGTCGATGATGTCCGTTCCGCCGCCACCCGCAAGAAGGTCATTCCCAGCTCCACCAATCAGGGTGTTGGCTGCAGCTCCGGTTGCAATCAAAACATCATCGTTGTCTGAACCAGTAAGGTTTTCAATACCAGTAAAGGTTTCGTTGACCGCACCGTAGTCGGCAGTACCAGTGCC
>CAYUWY010000002.1:0-229149 GCA_964448575.1 uncultured Pirellulaceae bacterium | reverse complement strand
CATTTCCAGCGCCACCGATTAGAGTGTTTGCCGCAGCTCCGGTAGCAATCAAGACATCATCGTTATCTGAGCCAGTAAGGTTTTCAATTCCAGAAAAGACTTCATTGACCGAACCGTAGTCGGCAGTACCAGTGCCATCGGCGGCCACAGTTGCGGTGACTCCAATGCCGATTCCTTGGAATGAGTTTGTATCAATTCCTTCGCCGCCGTCGATGATGTCAGTACCACCACCACCTGCAAGGATGTCATTTCCAGCGCCACCGATTAGAGTGTTTGCCGCAGCTCCGGTAGCAATCAAGACGTCATCGTTATCTGAGCCAGTAAGGTTTTCGATTCCAGTAAAGGTTTCGTTGACCGGGCCATAGTCAGCAGTACCAGTTCCATCAGCGGCCACAGTTGCGGTCACTCCAAACCCGATTCCCTGGAATGAGTTTGTATCAATTCCCTCGCCACCGTCGATGATGTCCGTTCCACCTCCACCGGCAAGGATGTCATTTCCAGCTCCACCAATCAGGGTGTTCGCCGCAGCTCCAGTCGCGATCAAGACGTCATCGTTGTCTGACCCAGTAAGGTTTTCGATACCAGTAAAGGTTTCGTTGACCGGGCCATAGTCAGCAGTACCAGTGCCATCAGCGGCCACAGTTGCGGTCACTCCAAACCCGATTCCTTGGAATGAGTTTGTATCAATTCCTTCGCCGCCGTCGATGATGTCGGTTCCGCCACCACCAGCAAGGATATCATTTCCAGCGCCACCAATCAGGGTGTTCGCCGCTGCTCCGGTAGCAATCAAGACATCATCGTTATCTGACCCTGTGAGGTTTTCGATACCAGAAAAGGTCTCGTTGACCGCACCATAGTCGGCAGTACCAGTGCCATCGGCGGCCACGGTCGCGGTTACTCCAATGCCGATTCCCTGGAATGAGTTTGTATCAATGCCTTCGCCGCCGTCGATGATGTCGGTTCCGCCACCACCGGCAAGGATGTCATTTCCAGCACCACCGATTAGTGTGTTCGCCGCTGCGCCAGTCGCAATCAAGACGTCATCGTTATCTGAGCCAGTAAGGTTTTCAATTCCAGTAAAGGTTTCACTGACCGGACCATAGTCGGCGGTACCAGATCCGTCAGCCGCCACGGTTGCGGTGACTCCAAACCCAATTCCCTCGAATGAGTTTGTATCGATGCCAGCCCCGCCGTCGATGATGTCCGTTCCGCCACCACCCGCAAGGATGTCGTTTCCATCACCTCCGATCAAAGTGTTCGCCGCTGCGCCAGTCGCGATCAAAACGTCATCGTTGTCTGAGCCTGTCAGGTTTTCGATTCCAGTAAAGGTTTCATTGACAGAGCCATAGTCGGCAGTACCAGTGCCGTCGGCGGCTACGGTTGCCGTTACCCCAATGCCGATCCCCTGGAATGAGTTTGTATCGATGCCGGCGCCGCCATCGATGATGTCTGTGCCACCTCCGCCGATGAGCGTATCGTCTTGATCGCCACCAGTCAGTGTGTCATTGCCCCCTCCACCAATCAGAGTGACGCCGATGTTGATTCCAGATGCATCGATGTTGTCATTTCCGCCTTCGCCATTGATCACCAAACTTGAAAGCCCCGGCAAATCGGAAATCGTGAAAGTATCATCTTGATCGCCAAGATTGACAACAAAATCCGAAACAACGGAGCCGCTAACGTCAATTTGAAGAGTGTCGTTGGCGGTGTTGGTTTGACTGAGCACGAAGTCACCGTTTCCAGCGGCATCACCTTCAAGTGCAATTTCATCTCCATTGCCAACCTGGATTTCGTACGTATTGTCTGCTACCAGTGAGACGTTAACGATATCTACTTCACCGGCGTCTGACGTAAAGGAAAGCAAGCCGCTTCCGGAATCGAATCCAACTGTTGCCAAGAGATTTTTGTCTTCTAGACGCTCAAAAGAAAAGTTCTTGCCGGAAATTCGCGCGGCGCGACGGCGTGATTTTCGGTTGGGAGATTGAGTGAGTCGGTCTCTTATAGCTGACAGCCAGTTTGGATTTTTCATTGCGGCTTCCTGTTTCAATAAGTTATTTTCTTTCGCACAATACGGATGGGGCGTGCCTTGATTACTTACATAATTTTTCAGGTTTTCCAGAAAAACTAGTTAAGTCCGACTAACCCATCCATTTACAAATGTCACCAAGAAAGAAAACCATTGCAGAAAGTAAGTCAGCGCAAGACTTTTTCTTTATAAGTGCGGTCAGCTTCACATTCGTTCAGAGTCGCGCAGTGGAAATCACAAATTGACGCGGTATTAGGCAGATAAATTGAATCTGTCCGTCAGCAAGATTGATGAGAATACGCTTGTTTATTAACAGGCAATTGCCTATTTCGCGCGTCGATCAGTTAGTGGCGACCGTCTCACCGCCAGCAATTGTTGAAAGTGATCGATATAAATCAGTCGAGATACTTTCAGTGATAAAATCAACATGTCCATCAGCAAATACGAACTGTGAACCGCCACGATGCCAACTTCCAAAGGCGCCATTTCGAAGTTCCAGAACCACACCTTTTCCAGGTAGTGTGTTGAGAGGATTGGAAGTTGATCGAAGGCAGTCTGCGTTGGCGAGCGCGTAGGACCATACGTTGGATGATTCCCAGCTGTCGGGACGAGTGACTTCGCCGATGAGGAAAGTGCTTGAAAGCCCATCTCGAAAGTCTTTGTAAGCATTCGCCTTTCTGTAACCGAATGCTCCGTTGTTTCGGTATTTTACGAGATACTCGCTCGACTCAGGTCCCAGTGTTCCGTTGCAAAATGCGTAGCAGGACGAACCAGATTTCACTGGGTAATAAGCCGCGTTGATTTTGCTGCCGACTTCGCTGGGACACCAATAGACGGGCAAGTGCTCCATCACAGCTGCTCGTTTGCCGGGCACTGACCACCACCCCAAATCGTCAACGTCTCGATTCCAAAGTCCGCCATCGTTAACGGCCAACTCATCGTTGAGATTGCTTAAATCAAGATGCGGCAAAATAGATATAAATCCGCTTGCCCCATTTTTTTGCTCTGGACTGAGGCCTGGAGGGCATTCGCTGATTGGCATCGTATCCCCAGTGTCATCGCATCCAATTCTACCGGGCGGGATGCGATTGAAAGAAGATTCGTAGTTTGCGATTGCAAGTCCGACCTGCCGCATGTTGTTGAGGCAGCTTGTGCGACGGGCCGATGCTCGAACGGCTTGGACAGCGGGTAAAAGCAATCCGGTTAAGATTCCCACAATCGAAATAACAACCAGCAATTCGACCAGCGTGAATCCGTTTTTGGGTTTCGTCATTTGGTTGGCCAAGTGTTAATGGAGAAGATTTTGATTCCGAAAAATCACTTTTTGAATTGGAGGGGAAATGGGAAAATTGTCATCCATGATGCATTCTGCTGACTAGCGGGCATTAGACTTGGATGGGATTTCGCTTCTTTCTTTACGTAACAAAACCCAATTTTTTCTGGAGTATTTGCAATAACTGCAGATTTTGTTCGACGAAATTGGAAAATTTTTTTGGAATTGCAATGGTCACCTTGGCTGAAGACACTATTTAGGTAGCGGTGACCTATTTGAATCACAACTTTTTGTAAAGCAATAATTTGTCAGGGGACGGAGATCAAACTGCTCGTCAGTTCGCTGCACGTTGCAGTGATGCAACTCCGCGCCTTGCTTGTATCGCAGCTGGTATTACTGGTAATCGAAACGACGCTGAAGACATTGTGCAACAGGCTATTTCGATTGCGATTGAAAAGGATTCCAGTTTTGAATCCAAAGCTCATTTTGTAGGGTGGTTGGCAGGTATCGTCAGAAATTGTGCGTTAAATTACCGAAGGAAAAGAGATCGACGGAAAACGGAACCGACGGATCCAGTTCAGATGTCAATAGTAGCTTCGGACACCTCTCCAGACAAACCGATTGACTCCCAAGGCGAATTGTTGCCGATGCAACATTCGTTCGATGACCGTGTGAAATCTGCACTTAAAGAGTTAAGCCCAGAGGCGAGAAGCTGCCTTCTTTTGAGAACCGTTGAAGGCCTTAGTTACAAAGACATTTCGAAGTTGATGAATATGCCCGAAGGCACCGCCATGAATCATGTCCACCGCAGCAAAATAAAGCTTCGAGAGTTGCTTGGCAAAGGAGGCGGTCATGAGTGATTCTCAACAGCTCGAGTTGGAACGCTACCTCGATGGTTTGATGGACGAGCAAGAACAAACCTTGTTTTTGTCCGATTCCAACAACAGGCAACTTTTGGATCAAACCAAAGATCTACACGACGATATTGACGAGTCGCTGCGACGTTCATTTAAGTTTGCACCGATCGAAGTCGATTCGATTGTGACTTCGCTGCAGAAAGCGAATGTTGCTGAGAAAGATGCAGTCAGTAATCTAAATGAGACGACTAAGAAAAAAGGAATAACGCAATCGGCGTTGATTCGGTTTGCGATTGCAGCGACTTTGCTGATTTCCGCCAGCGTGCTTTTTTGGATGTTCCGCACTGACGATCCTGCGATTGGCTTCGATCCGCGACCGGTGGCGGCGATTTATTCCGAGACTGTCGAGAGAGGTTTCACACCTTACTATCATTGCGAAGACGATCTGCGGTTCGCAAACACATTCCGATCCCGCCAGGGAGTACCGTTGGCTTTATCAGAAATGCCAAGCGATCGAAGAATGCTCGGCATTTCGTATCTCGGGGGAATCAGCCGGACGACAACGGCGATGCTTTGCGAAGTCAATGGAGAACCGGTGCTTGTTTTTGTCGATACGCAAGCCAATGATGAAAAAGCTAACAAGTCGGTGGACATAGATGGGCTTAGCGGCGACTTGAATGTTTTCGTCAAATCAAAAAATGGCTTAGTCTTTTACGAAGTCACGCCATTGGACTCTCCAAAGATGCTCGATCATTTTGAGTTTGTCCAATAGATTGTGTTTGCCGTTGAAACCGCACGTCGATGGTGGCGGTCGTTGCTTTAGCACTACCCATTGAGAGAAAAAATCTATTCTGAAAAAGCCAGCTCGTCGCCGATTTTGAGCGAAGAAATATGTCGCGTAGAGTTGAATGGATCCAGCGGGGTCCAATAGCTTGGAACTTCTATTTCTACAATTTGACCAACCAGTCGATTCTCTAAATCCGCTGCGCTCAATCCTCTTTCTGTTCCGCGATTGATATAAAACGATTGTGGGTGATCTTTTACTTCGATGAAAATGTCGCAAGATCCATTCTCGGTTACAGATTCGACTACCGCGAAGATCCGATTGGTTGCACCAGAATCAGGAATTGGCCGAAGTGCCAGGTAGCCAATCACTCCCAACACAAGGCTCGCGATGCATAGGGCGCGTGCGACATGTGGTTTTGGTTTTTCGACTTCAGGATTATTCTTGTCTCGCATTTTGATCTGTAGTTGGTCGCTATTTCTCGCGCGCGTTCAGTAATCTGTTAATGACTAAATAACTGAGAATAATCCAAAGTATTTTCGTTGAATTTTGTGAAAAACAGTTTCTCTAGTTGAGTAGGTTTTTTCAAAGTTCAATTTTGGTTTGGGTAAATTCGCAATGTATTCGTTTAACTATCGGGCTTCTTCATTTGTTTTTCAAGCCACAATGGCAATCGCTTCTTTTGGCGTTTCCCTCGGTTTGGGTGGCTCGGTATTGGCTCAGGATTTTTCCGTCAATTCTAGTTCAATTCGAATGAAAAAGTATTCGACTGAAATGATGGAGGAGATCAAGAAGCGAAAGAATCCAAAAATTGTCAGACTTGAAAAAGCCAGCGGTGATGCCGAGCTAGCCGAAGTTGGTAAATGGGGTTGGGTGGAATCATTGGAGATCCGTAGCGACAACATTGGCGATATCAGCCCTGTCGCGAACCTGAAGTCGCTCAAAAAAGTTCGGCTTTCGATGAAGAAGTCAAGAAACAGCCCGGTCGACCTTTCACCGCTTGCCCAGCTAACGAACTTGGAAGAATTTGATTCTTACGCCACCAAGATCAATAAGTCTGAATCGCTCTCGGCATTGACTAACCTTAAAGTCGCCAAGCTTTATATGGCGGACACCGATTCGCTTGATTTCCTGGCTGGAACGCCCAATCTCGAAGTCCTCGACCTATACGGATTCGGGCATACGTTTGAAAACTACGAGCCGGTTTCAAAATTGAAAAACCTCAAGAAGCTTAACATCTATATGAACAAGCAAGCGGTTGATGAAAAACTTGCCGTGCTTAAATCATTAACTTCGCTCCAAGAGATGCGGCTATCGAAATGCAAATCCGTCACCACGCTTTCCTTTGTTGAAAATTGTAAATCCATGACACGGATTGATGCGAGTTGGTGCAGTGCCCTGGTCGATTTTTCTGCACTTAAAGCGATGGACCAACTGGAGCACGTTGAGTTTTCCAAAGCGACTCTTGAAAATATCGAGTTCTTAGCCGGCAAGAAAAAACTGAAACACGTCTCGCTCGACGGAACCGGCATCAAACATGTCAATGAACTTAAAGGGCTGCCGAATTTGGAGACAGTTTATTTGGAATCTTCAGCCGTGACTGACATTTCCGGTTTGGCTGAAGTGCCGGCGCTTAGGTTTTTGTCCATCAACAAAACCAAAATCTCCGACCTCAGTCCGCTTACAAATTCGGAGAAACTTTTTGTGCTCACCGCTAGAGAAACTCAAGTCTCGGACCTGAGTCCATTGAAAGGAAAACAATTGCTGAAGAACTTATTCTTAAACAAAACGCCAGTCACCGACATCAGCCCACTCGCCGATCTTCCACAACTTTACTATCTCGACCTTACCGAAACTGCGGTTTCAGACATCTCAATCGTCGCGAGTCTCGCCAATTTGTCGACGCTGAATTTGGGAGGAACCAAAGTGACAGATTTTTCACCCATTCATAGCGGGCTTCCAAAGCTCAGTTCAGTAGTCCTACCCAAATCCACCTCCGAAGAAACGCTTTCGGAGTTAAAAGCAAAACGTCCAAAAACAAGATTTCAAGTTGCGAATTAAAAGCGGGGCACAATCAAGAGCAAAGGTTGAACGGCACAACGAAAGGCAACCACGCCCTGCTCCAGTAAAACTCATCTGAAGTTTTGCCGCGGCCGACCGCAGACATTCGCGCACCAATTGCGTCTTCGTAACTGCCGTTAAGTTCTGGATAAATTCGCTGGGTAAAGATCCAAACAACTAACGTTGTAAACCAATTTAAAAAGTGGTCGTCTATCCGTCTCACTCTCGTGGAGGTGGCAACTCTTGATTGTCGAACAGACTGTATTCGCCTTGATAGGATTCTCCGTTCTCAAATTTTTCGGCCATCCGGTCCAACAAGTGCGCCAACGAATACGCTTTGACAGCCAACCCAAAACCATCCGTCGTAACCGAAACGATTTGACCTGGAACACCATTCTCTGTTGGATCCATATCGATAAACCACGGATCACCGTTGATCTTTCCAATAGGAATCCACTTTTCCCGCCATAGTTTATCAGCCTTGCAACATCTCAATTTGTCTGGAGTCCAACCATCGACCTCACCGCCAACCATGTCTTCAAAATAGTCGATTTGAATTTGCGGCTTCATTTGGTCGGCCCGCAATGGGTCCAGCGGGTACAGCAATTGGTGCGAAGCAAAATCGTAATGTTCAAACAGGTCAAACAACTGCTCAGGCGCGTGCGGGATTGATTTTCTCAGCTCATCAATTTCTGTTTGGCTAATCCCATCAATTCCGAGCTTTATATTGGGGTGATGTTTTTTAGTCGCCACTTCCAAACGCGCAATCGCGTCATGAACGCTCATCTTTTCCCATTTGGTTCGTGGCATATAAGTCATCCAAAATATGAAGATAGCGACAATCAATGTCACCACGAGAATATGCTTGATCGAGAAACGCAAAACGACCCTCACCTGCAAGTTTCGGCGGAGGCAAACCAGTGAATCAGAATTTCAATATACAATCCGAAAACACAGGCACCATTCCATCAGGGGCAATTCGGTCGGATTTCCAAACACTTTTTTTCCAGCCACTTTCTGCTGACCAATAGAACCGCGTTAGCTGCAAACTCCAACCCATCAACGCCTACCAGCCTTGTTTGCCGTCCTTTCCCAAGGCCATTCGTTCATGGCCTAAACCATGGCCGATTCGCGTGAAAAAGTGCCTTTGTGGTAGGAATTTCGATCGCACTGCAGGAATTTCTTGTGCATCGCAAACACCGGTTCTACAAACGATCCCGCTTGAGTTAAAATTTGTGTTAACTCATTTCATAACACACTTTTTTCTTGATCGGGATTTTCAATGAATGACAGAAAGTCTTTGGGCTTCATCGTCGTTGTCCTCATTGCAATAGGTTGCTTTCAAGGTCAGGTCTCCGCCAAAACGGATGTGCCAAACGAAGTCAAAAAGCCCATTGAGATTAACGATGCTAACGTAGAAAGCTGGCGAGAGCATATCCGCCCTGCCGACTCCGAGTTGGCATGGCGAAAAATTCCGTGGCTTCCAACGCTTCAAGAAGGCATCTTGAAGGCGACCGAAGAAGGCCGCCCGGTTTTGTTGTGGACCATGAATGGCCATCCGCTTGGCTGTACCTGAAACAATGGTGTGATAGGCCGACGGACTGTCTGGTCAGATAACCGATTGATTGAGTTAGCAAAGAAGTTTGTCGTTTGTACCGATGAAGTCTGGCGACTGGAAAAAGGAAGCGATCCAGATTGCATATTTTTCCAAGCCATTGCTCGGCAAGGCCACTACCCAAGTGACGACACGCCCTCCAAGCAAGGCATTTATGTCGTTTCAGCCAACGGGAAATTTCTCAGCTCGATCAATTCAAACAATCCCGATGCAGTGATTGCTACGTTGGAAAAAGGCTTGAAGCTTTTTGAGTCGCTCGACGCATCGGAAAAGAAAATTCAAAATCCCGATAAAGTCAAACCAAAAAACCGCCCTGAAGATTCTCAGCCAGCTGATGGTTTGATCCTCGCAGTATACTCTCGCGACCTTCCGACGGATCTAAATCCAAAATCGAAGAAGGCCACTCGCTGGAATCGTGACACGGCTTGGTTTTCCAAATCGGAAATGCAATCACTGATTCCCGACGATGCAAAACCGGGGACAAAATTCACGCTGCCAAATGTGTTTGCCCATCGTATGGTTCGTCATCACTTGGTTGACATGATCAATGGACAGACCGATTCGTTTGAAGAATCGGAAGTCGTCAATTCTAAACTTTCGGCCGTCGTAAAAAGCGTCACTGACGATGAAATCGAATTTGAATTGCTTGGTGCAACCCAAACTGATTCCGATTCAAGTCGTTATCGTAGAAAGCCGCGAGGCGTCGTTACTTCGCTTGTTGGATCGGCGATCTACTCCAAATCGAAACAACGATTTTCAAAATTCGAGATGACCGCCGTCGGCTATCGCTGGGGCCGCACAGCATTCAATGGTCGACGACGCGGGCCAAAAACCAATCCCGTTGGATTCGCAATTGAACTTGCTCCGGCGGATGAACCCGCCAACGTTCCGGGTTTGTTTTACGACTACGAAGTCGACTGGAAATCTAATTCGGGTTCCGAGTAGCGCATGATCTTGCACGTTGACATGGATGCGTTTTACGCCTCCGTTGAACTACGCGACAACCCAAGCCTGGCCGGATTGCCAGTTGTGGTCGGCGGTTCACCGACAGGACGTGGTGTGATCGCAGCGGCAAGCTATGCGGCTCGCAAGTTCGGGATCCACAGCGCGATGCCGGCCTCCCAGGCGATTCGAGCTTGCCCAGCGGCGATTTTTATCAAGCCGCGGATGGAGCACTATGCTGCGATTTCAAAACAGATTCGCGAAATCTTTTTTCGGTTTACGTCTTTGGTTGAACCGCTGTCTCTCGATGAAGCCTTTCTCGACGTCACCGGCAGCGAGCGTTTGTTCGGCGATGCGGCAACCATTGGGCGAGAAATTCAGCATTTGATTTCTTCGGAATTAGGGTTAGCAGCCTCTGTTGGCGTGGCACCAAATAAGTATCTCGCAAAAGTCGCCAGCGATTTGGAAAAACCAAATGGATTTGTCGTGGTCGATCCGGACGGCATTGAAGACTTTCTGGATCCGCTTCCCATTGCACGCGTGTGGGGCGTTGGGCCAAAAACGGCGATTAAGTTTAAATCCTTTGGGGTTGAACGGATCGGTCAAATTCGAAAGCTTCCCCGCGATACGCTTGACCGCGCGTTCGGGCTTAACAGTGAACACTTTTGGCGTTTGGCTCGCGGGCTCGATACACGTGCCGTCGTTCCCGATCGCGTTGCAAAATCGGTTTCACATGAGACAACGTTTTCGGTTGACATCCACAACGTTGATGCTTTGAAGGCATGGTTGCTGGAGCTGACCGAACAGGTCGCCAGACGATTGCGGCGTCACGACATTGTTGGCCATACAGTTCAAGTGAAAATTCGTTTTGGAAACTTTCAAACGATCACCCGTTCGAAAACAATTTCAACTCCCACACAAACCACTCAGGTTTTATGGGAAACAGCCAGCCAGATTCTCGCGGCCGCTCCACTGGAAGGCCGCGGTATTCGATTGCTTGGAATGGGCGTTAGCAATTTGTCGACCGATGGCAAAAAGCAACAGGGGTTGTTCGATCAAGAAGAGAAAATCAAAGCGACAAGAATGGACGAAGCGGCCGATTCGATTCGCGATCGTTTTGGTTCAGCCGCAGTCAAGCGCGCAAGTAGCCTTGAGCATCAAATTAAATTCCGTGCCGAACCAAGGCCGGGCGACGAGTAAGCTCTCAACGCGGGCCAGCCCAGTCGCAATGTTGGTGCGACGTTTCGGCAATATGAAAACGGCAGTCGTTTTGTTTTTGACGTGCCAATTCCATACGTTAGGATACCGACTCGGCGATTCTATTTTGTAAATCCAAATGGTTGACTTTTAATGAGCAAAGACGATTTCACAGGCTTGTCTAAAATTTTCATTGAGTTGTTTTTGCTTAGTGCAGTGTTGGGTTTCCTAGCGGTGATGCCATCGGCTTTGGCTGGTCAAGAAACCAAAACAAAAGAACAAATCGACCAGGTCATTTTTGCTTCTGCCGACAACAAATTGGACGTCAAAATTGGTGACGAGCTGTTCACCACGTTTGACTATGGCACTTATGCGAAACCGATTCTTTATCCAATTTATGGCCCAGGTCAGATTGGCATGACCCGAAATTGGCCCATGAATAAAGGCGTTCAAGGCGAACAGCACGACCATGTGCACCATAAATCGATGTGGATTTCGCATGAGATCAATGGCGTCCATTTTTGGACCGAAAAAGGCGGCAGCGTCAAAACGACTTTGGTCGAATTCAATGGAGAATCGGTCGGAGAAAAAACGTCCGACGAAGAAAGCGTATTCGACGAAGCCAACGCTTTTCGCGCTACATCGAAATGGATTCGAGAATCCGATTCCAAGACATTATTGACAGACCGAACGACCTATCGAATTGGGTTTGACGAGACCAGCCGTTGGATCGATTGCACTATCGAATACCGAGCGACGCATGGCGAGTTTCAATTTGACGATACCAAAGAAGGTTTGTTCGCGATCCGAACTCATCCCGATTTAAGACTTACCGCCAAACCGACCAAGGGCGTTCCCAAAGTATTCGGAAACGCCATCAATAGCGAGGGAGAAACCGGGAAAGGAATTTGGGGCAAACCTGCCAAATGGTTGCTGTATTTTGGGACGATCGACGACACGAAAATGAGTGTTGCCATGTACGACCATCCCAGCAACTTGCGTCATCCAACGACTTGGCACGCACGCGATTATGGATTGATCACGGCAAACCCATTTGGGATGCATCATTTTCTTGGAAAAGAAAAAGGCGCGGGTGCTTTCGTTGTAAAAGATGGAGAGACATTGACGTTGCGCTATCGAGTCGATTTCATTAAAGGCAACCCTGCGGTAGAGGATATCGAAAAACGATTCGAAACTTTTTCGGCTCAAGAGTAACAATGCGGCTTGATCGTTAAGAAACATTCTTACGCCAGCAAACGCAAAAACAAAAAAAATGTTTGGCGAATTCACTTTTTTTGTTCGGCTTCTACGCAGTTTTTTTACGCAGATATTTCGGGAATCCACTTGGCGATTGCGTTTTATCCGTTGTGTATCACGATCCACAGCATGCATAATTCGAGATGCGTTTTTTCTGAAGCAAAAAACGTGATCTCTGCAGTTTCGATTGACGCTCCTATGTAGTATTCTCGATAACACAGGGTGTTGACGTGACGAAAGACGTTAAAATTCTTTTCGGTATTTGGCGTTAATTCGTATTCGTTTATTTTGTTACCTGCATAGCTCTTCTTTTCTTGTCTAATTCGAGATTGCAATCGGATGGAGTCCTTAAGTCAACTTGCTTGTAAGACCGCCAATAAGGTTTGCCTTGGTTTGATCTATGGCGAGACGGCTCAGCATGCGAAACACGCTCGCAAGATGATTGACGAAACGTTGATTACGACTTGCCATCTACTCGACTCTATTGATCCGGTTGAGTTGCGAAGTTGGTTTGAGCAATTTGAATCACGATTTGCACAGACAAGTTTTCGATTGCTTGACGACCCAGGAATCTGGTCGCAATTTATTGGAACTCAATGTGATGTACTGCAATCGGCCAACTTAAGTCAAAAAACAATCGAAGGCGTTGGCAATGAACTTGCAAAATGGGATCGCCAAGTCGTCACGTTCGATCGGTTTGCAATGGGGTTGGACGGGCTTTCAAGTTTGGTCACCGACCATGCTCAGGTTTTGTCCCATGCGCTTGATTGGAGTGCCGGGCAGGCCGGCGTCAAGCAAAGAACCAGCCAGTTTGCAAATTCTGTATGTGGGCTTGCCGTCGTTCTAATTGCCATCAATTGTGCGATTGAAAAAGGCGATCCGCGAGACGTCGACTGTGCGGCAATGGCGAGCTTTGGAGCGAGTCTCACCAGCTCGAACGTGAAAGAGCTGTTTCGTTTTTGCAAACTGACTTCAATCAAAAAGTGACGAGCAATCGCTCAATGAACTTGCTTAAGAGCGGCTCGTGCAGCGGTATTCCGGGCGAACGATGCGCTGCGTGTTTTGCTGGCGTCACTCGAAAGCGTTTGAAATGCCACCAGCGAGACCGCCGGTCAGTCCGAGATCGCCTTTACTCACCGAAACCCCGAACGGGGTGACAGGTTGTAGCCCATGGCGCAAGCCATGGGAAAAAACGCCAGTCGTATAAAGCCCTGACAGGGCGACATGAATTTTGAATAGGAAGCAAGAAGTGAAGCCACTTTGGTGACTCCCAACCCTTCGCGGGAGGCTACTTGTCGTCTGCCCCCAAATATCATTGTCGAAGCTTGCCGGCTGAAGTTCCATCTGCCAACTGATCAATTGTATCTCTCGTGGCCTGTTCAACAGCCGCTTGCCAGCTCGAAGCCCCGGAATACTCGTCGCGTTGATAGGCAAAAATAATTGCACGCGAGCTATTGATCACGCCGCCCAAGCCATTTGCATCCAACCCACCGGCGACGTCTTTGGCGGTTCCTCCTTGTGCGCCAAACCCAGGAATCAAAAAGATCGTGTTGGGCATTTTTTCCCGTAGTTCGCTCAGTTGTTCCGGGTACGTCGCACCTACGACCGCGCCAATATTTCCATAGCCCGACTCCCCTGCACTTTGGCGCGAGAGCTCTTGAACATGCTCCGCGACAACAGCATAGATTTTTTGCCCGTCACTATTCCCGCCGTTTCTGCCATCGTGATTCTGAGCACCATCGCCCTGGCCACCGCTTGCTCCCGCTCCAATTGGTCGCCCAACCACTTTCTCTTGCAATGTATCACTACCGGGGTTCGAAGTTTTCACAAGCACAAACAGCCCGGCCCCTTTTGCGTTGGCCGTTTCCACAAACGGTTCCAAGCTATCGGCGCCCAAGTACGGATTGACGGTTAGCGAATCGCATCCCCAAGCACTTTCCGGTTTAGGTCCGAGGTAAGCTTGCGCGTAAGCCTGTGCCGTTGATCCGATGTCGCCACGTTTCGCATCCATGATGGTGAGCAAGCCACGACTTGCGGCATAGTCAACAACTTTCGAGAGCACGACCATGCCATGCCATCCCAGCTGTTCAAAAAAAGCGGCTTGCGGTTTAACGGCCGGCACCAGATGAGCGACCGCATCGATCACTTCGCAGCAATACTGCGCAGTGAGTTCAGCGATTTTTTCAGCCGTCAATTCATCACGCGTATTACCGATGATTGGTGGAAGCTGATTAAATCGAGGGTCCAACCCAACGACAAGCGGCGTTTTCTTGGTTTGGATAGCACTAGTAAGCCGATCACCAAAGTGATGAATTCGATCACCCAAGTGGTTTCGAGGAGCGTTTGACATGTAGATTTCTTAAGCGCCGTTGAGCGCGAATTAGTAAGCGGCCAATAAAACAAAATCAACAATTGCAAAAGGTAGCCAGCCAAGCGATTGCAACCAACACCAATCCGAGGACGGTTGGGTGATGACGACTTCCCAAGTGTGGTCGTCAGTCATGGGCTAATAAAATAATAGGCTGCAACAAAATAAGTAACCCGTCAACAAAACAGCAACACAAAATCACGGAACCAATTGTCCCTTGGGGGTAAAGGTTCACCCAGACCATTCAGATTTTGTCCGAGCTTCCGAACTCAGGAATACCGACCAATCAAGATCGTTGCAAAGCGTACATGAAAACTTTAGAATAGAGTCAAACGGGCTGTAGCGTAGTCTGGTAGCGCGCTACACTGGGGGTGTAGAGGTCGCTGGTTCGAATCCAGTCAGCCCGACTTGGTTTTTCTGGGGTCTTTGAGATTCCCAAACTGATCAGTGCAGAGTTTTGTGCAGAGAAACGATCATGCCTTGTGTAAAAGAGGCGGTGATCGCCGTTTTCCAACGTGTTTGAAATTACGATTTCCACGAAGGAGAACAAAAATGCGCACACCAAAACCATTCTTTCGCAAACAAACCAAATCTTGGTACGTCCAACTTGGCAAACGCCAAATCAACCTCGGACGCGATGAAAAAGCCGCTTGGAAGAAGTATCACGAGTTGATGCTGGAAGAGAATGAGCCAGCTTCAATCGACTACGTCGTTGACCTGCTCGACGAATATCTGGATTGGCTTTTCAAAAATCGTAAGAAGAGCACTTACGACAAGGCCAAACACTACCTCATTCAGTTCGCCAGCTTCGTTGGTAAAAAGCTCAAGGTTGGCCAACTCACTCCTCGCCAAGTGTCGAATTGGATCGAAGGAAAATCGACTTGGGGACCGACGACATCCAACGATGCGATTTCAGTAGTTCAACGTGCGTTCAACTGGGGCGTCAACAACCAGTTGATTAACAAAAATCCCGTTGCTCGAATCGCTGACAAGCCAGCTCGACGACGTCGCGAAACGGTTTACACGACTGACGAATGGAAAGAAATCCGAGACCATGTGAACGACTGCTTCGGCGACATTCTCGATTTCATGTGGGAAACTGGATGCCGACCACTGGAAGCTCGATCAATCGAAGCCAGGCATGTTGACTTCGAAAATGAACTGGTTCACTTCCCACCAAGTGAAGCCAAGGGCGGATTGGCGGATCGTGTTATTTTCTTGACGGATAGGGCAGCTGCGATCCTCCGAGCGAACATTCACCGACAAGGACCACTATTCGTCAACACCAAGGGCAAGCCGTGGACGAAAGACTCAATTGGTTGCCGATTCCAACGGCTTAAAAAGAAGCTTGGTAAGGCAATGTGTGCTTATGCGATTCGTCACAGCTACGCGACCGAAGGATTGAAATCTGGGATGGACAGCTTGGTTCTCGCTCAACTTATGGGGCACGCGGACACGACGATGCTTTCAAGGACATATGCTCACCTCGCGCGAAACCCTGACTTCCTTAGAAAACAAGCAAAAATGGTACGCAGCTGAGTGACCAAGTGCGGGGGCGAATACTGGTTATGTGTGCCGGACGTGTGTCAAACTGCTACAGCTAAAATTAGGCACGACATTCCGGTCGAATGGAAGTCGAAAATGGTCGGCAACTGAGATACCCGTTGCTTCGTGGGGTGTCCTTCAAGACAATTGTTCGCCAATATTTGGGTCTTCGAGACGAATATAACTTAAACAAGCAATTTCTAGGGAACATTTGAATGCCGATTACAGCATCAACAATTGCCGCCGGTGTTTTGGCAAACAAGACGGTTTCTTTTGCTTTTGGACAGTTGAAGTCAAAAGTTCTCGAGCATTGTACCAACAGACGCATGAAGGAATTTCTTTCAACTTTTTGCGACGCCATTAATTGCAAAGACGAAGAAGCAATTTGCGTTAGACTTGATGAAATTGGTGCAGACGAAAAAAAGTCAGAATCGCTGTTTGATGCTTATCGACGAATAAACTTGTCCGCATCCCCAAAAATTGGTCCCCGGATAATTGCGTTAATAACGGCAAAGGCAATCAATGAAGATCGAAGGATTACAGATCAAGAACAGTTATTGCTCGAATCAGCTGAAAGGTTGAGTGATGAAGAGCTTGAATTTGTTTTGGTTAGTTTCGAAGAAATCGTTAAGCACCACAAAGAATCATCGTCCGGTGGATGGTTTTTCGAGGAAGAACCGGAAGATATGGCCTGCTTGGATATGGACGAAGGGTATGAGATCAAGCTCAGGCAATTGGGATTTATCTCATGCATTATTGAACTTAGTGCGGTCATTCCAGGCCGTCCTCTGGACCTTGAGGAGCTTTCAGAAATAAATAACCCGAGGCTAATCAAGACTATTCACTATTCCAAGTTGTATGGAGAATTGTCTGACTACATTCGATTGGTCTCAAAATGATAACGATTATCGAGGGGCTGAAAAACGGTCGTTCTCGAAAAGCAAGAACGCATTCGAAGAGTAGTTGAAACCTGGTGTTCTGTTTTGGCACTGGCCAATGAGCAGTCGGAGTTGCTGACGGGGCCGAATCTGAAGTATATGTCGCTGGCGACAACTCGGTGATTTGGGCATTATTAGTCTTGTCAGAGAAATTAGGTGGAACAATGAAGAATCTACTCGCCGGGAACGGTGTCACTATTCAGTTTGGCGGTACTGACTACCTCAACGCAAGCATCATCAATCGTGCTATCGCCAATATCAAATCAGGAAAATTCCCACCCCACCTTTATCCCGCCGAGTGTGCCGCAATGCTCGACGCGATGCAACAAGAGTTGAGCAAGGTAGTCTCCGGCAAATACGACACAGCGGCAGCAACGGCATACATTCGAGCGTCACTAACTGACTTTAAGCAACGCTATAGCGACCGTCACGTTTACGAGGTCCATGAAATTGGATTTGAAGACTATTTCCTCATATTTGAACTCGTCCACATATCTCAAGGCATAGGAAACCCTGATCGTTTCAGCAACCGAGGCGTATTTCGTCGAATGTTTTTGGATGCCATCTACAACGGTGGCGATATCGAATCAGTTTATCGAAACTTCACAACTCCATTTGTCGAATGGGTTCAAAGCCACGACACTGTTTTCACGACGAATTATGACAGCAACCTCGCAGCCGGTTGTGGCGTAGATGTACACCACCTTCATGGTTGTTTCAAAACACTAAGTGAGTCTTACGATCCGACTAGCTTTCGCAACCAGTTGTCAGATGATTTACTCGATGGCGAAAAGGTTGATTCAGCATATCCATATTTGTACTGCAACGCTTTGGTTTCCTACGTTGGCGAACTCAAGGAGTATTCGATGTCCCAATCGAGTGTTGCCAACAGCGGAATTGAGAAATTCGCAAAAGGTTATCGCGACGATCCAGCCATGCGCGAGCAAATTGACGCTTGGCCCGAAGACAACGACCTGACTCGACGATTAAAAGAAGCCATACGGCTAAAGGCTGAAAATCCCCAGCTAGAACATGGGGAACAATATCCGCATCAGATGCTGGGAGAAATTACAGGAGCATTGGACATTTTAGGGTTGTCCCCTTCAAATGACGGCCATTTGTTTTCGCAGATTCTTGCGAATGAAAAGATATCCCACATTGTCTTCTACTGTTTTGGAGACCAAGAAGCCGAGGATGCAATGAACTTGTTTCACAAAAAGAGCGTTGAGATAATTGATGTACGCGAGCATTGGGAAAATCTTGGATGCACGTGACGTTCGCCGATTACAACCCAGTGCAAGCGAGCGGCGAATTCGGGTTGTATCGGTGTTTTGAAATGGACGGTCGCTCGACGCCGCCGGTGATTGGTGGCGTTAGACGCTTCGGCTTCATCGTCGCTGCTTCTGAACGCACCATTTCACTTTGCCACGAACTTAGCCCGACACTGCTCGCGAGAATTGCAGCATTGGAAACGCGGCTTCATCGGCGAATAATTGACTTTTGGCATTAGTTGTGAAACGATGGAGTAACAACAACGTCAAAATCGAGCTCCAAAAATGCAGATTAACATTCCCGAAGATATTGAAACGCTGATTCAACAGCGAGCGGCTGCCGCTGGGTTTCCCGGCGAACTTGCAGCCTATGTTGCTCATTTGGTAAAGGCAGATGCAACCGAAGATTTCGGTGCCCCTGAACACCTTGCTGCTGGTCAGATTTCTAAAGATGATCTAGATGCGAAAATTGATTCGGGCTTTGAAAGCGGGCCAGCATCACCAATGGCAAAAAGCGATTGGCAAGAATTGCACAATCGCATCGGCCGCCAAGCAAACTCTTAACGCTGGATAGTTTGTGGCAAACATCAGCAAGTCTCCGCAGGCATTCGTCGATCTTGACGAACTCGCTTCTCATATCCAGCAGGATAATCCAGAAGCTGCTCACCGATTCTTGAACTCAGCTGAATGGACATTCAACTTGTTGGCGGCGATGCCGCAAATGGGCAAAGAGTATATTCATCCAAGACATAAGAATCTACGGGTTTGGTACGTACGAAGACCATTTCGTAATTACAAGATCTTTTATCAGACCAATGAGTACGGAATATTTATCGTTCGGGTTCTTCATTCATCCCGCGACATTCCAACTCAGCTTAACAAATAGAAACATCGCTGCTTGAAGCACCAAGCAGCGATGACGCAGGTTTTTCAACTTGTGAGACTTACGTATCAAGATGCCTCAGTCGGCGACGAGGTTGTGCCTTTGGCAGCTCATTTTCAGCTTGGCATGACACAAGGTATTTAGTGAGCTGTTCTTCTGTAAATCGAATACACCGTCCGATACGATGACATTTCAGCAATCCTCGTCCAACAAGTGAGTACACCATAGAGGCCGAAACTTTGATTCGGCTGGCAACTTGATTGACGCTAAGCAATTCGGTATTTGAAGTATTCATGTGTCCCCTTTTCAAATAGCAGACGTGATCACGATTCAGTTCCACGGTCATACTTGATATTGATCAAAGTTGTTGTGACTATGGAAAACGCCTTGAGGCGAAGTGCCTTTCTGCATAGACACCGCAGGTGTCGGCGATGAAGTCGCCGCGTGAACTGTTCAGAAAGTACCGGTCGTCATTCCATTGATGACCGGTAAATCAGACTACAAATCAAACGCTTGCGGCATTGGTTTCAAGAGAAACCCGTGACCGTCGCGCAAGCCATCCGCAAAATCCAATTATTGACATGGCAAAAATAGAGAAGCCCAAGCAATGCCCAAGCGGTCTGGCAGCTTTCTCTGCGATTGGCGCTACCATGCTCTCGCCGGTCGCATTGACGATTTTCGCGACACCATCGCTTGCAGCGCCCATTACCTCTTCTGGCGTCGAAATGAGCTTAATAATCAATCCGCCCACAGCAATTTTTCCGCTATTGCGGTAAAGGAAATCGACAATCAAGTCGCCATCGCTGCGTTTCGCGATGAACGACATCAGTTTTTTGCCTTGTCCACTTTGGGCCAATTCGCTCTCAATCATCGCCAGTCGCCTTCCGCTTTTGGAAGAGATTTTGCCGAGAGCCGCTGCCGCATCATCGCCGTACTTTGTCGCAAACCGTTGAACCAAAGCTTTGGAGGTTTTGGAAACTGCAGCTTGGCCAGCTTTTTTCGTCGATTGCGATGCGGCAGTCTTGCCTATCGCTTTGGCGGCCTTCGCAACCACTTGACTGCCCGCAGTCTTTCCAGCCTTTTCAGCCGATTCGCCAATTGCTTTTCTTGCAAGATACTTTCCTAGTTTCCCGGCAAGCTGGGCTTCAGTTTGGCCCGCGGTGGCAAGTAATATCACCGCGGCCAAGAGAAGAATAAATCTGTTCATTGAATCGAACTTTCTGTTTGAAGTGTGAATTGAAGTGTCAGCTTGCTACTCAGGCAAATGCTTGCCTAACCATTTAGAATCAAGTTCAAGCAACCCTGCGATTCCATTTAGCATCAGTCCGTCATGATTTCTCGAAATCGTAATCAGGCCGAGTTCGAACCCTCGGAAGTGATCCGCTGATCCAGCAAGCGAATTCAGCATGGCGTCAGTCCCTTGTTGCACCATTGCCGTAGCTTTCTTGCGGGTTTCGAGCACTTCGTAAGTCAGCTTCTCAGCAGCATTGGATGCGGCCATTTCACCGGCGATCGCAAATAGTCCACTCATCCATGTCGCCCCGTTCTGATCCTTTCCAAGTTCGTAGCCGATGGAAGCGCCAATTGCTCCTGCGCCAACCCCTGCAGCGGTCGCAGTCAAATGTGCTTTGCAAATGTCATACAACTCATCGGTAAGCCGACTTTGCATCGCGAGCAAATGTTGCTGAAACTGTGACGAGTCAACTTCACAAGCTTTAAGGGAAGCCGGGTTGATCGAGGCATCAATCCGGCAAGCAATGAGCAGTTCATTATCCAGCTCTGCACAAGCAGCGTTGTACTCATTGAACAGCCGTTGCGTCGCTTCGGCCAACTGGCTCATGTTGACAACTTGCTTTGAAAACAGTCTGCCAATATGTCTCTCCACGTCCGAACGATTTCCGGTCGCTTTGAACGCAGCGTCGAGCCCCATCAGCTCGTCAACAAATGAGCCAAATGAAACGCCGCGTTTGGTTACGGCAATCAGTTTCCTGACTTTGCCACGATATTCGATCAACAGCTTCCACCGAAGTTTGCGATACTCGGTAAAGTGTGGGCGAACCGCAAGCCATTTTTCTTGCCGCTTCTTAATTTGTTGCTTCGATGGTCCGCTGACAGCGGGACTCGCAGGCTTCGGCTTTGCCGCTGGAGTTGTGTCCTGAGCATCTGCCGATGTGCAGGCAACAAGCGAGAGAATTGCCAACGCCACGAAAGGCGAACAAGAACGTTTTCTTTGAAATTGCATCTTTACTACCTTGGGTAATGAGAGTGATAAAAGTGGTAGAACACGTGGATGTGTTGTTACTTCTTGGCAGTTTCCGAAGTCGAATAGAAGACATCGCGATAGTTTTGATCGAATCGCCAGAACTCGTCGTAGACGCCAACTTGTGAACGCCTTGCTTCCTCCATCCATTCCGATGGCACCATTTCACTGAGTAAAAACCACTGCCAGGCGAATGGAATTCCAAAGGCGAGAAACTTCGAAACGTTGTCTTCATCGACCAAGTCGATTGTTTCAGGAAGTCTCGGGATCTCTTGGATATCGAGGTTCACTCGCACGATGATCTCATGCAAGTGATCTGAAAAAACGCCCACACCATTGACGATTCGTTGTGCCGCTTTCGGTTCCTGCCAATCAACGGCCAGGAATTCATCAAGTAGCGGGGAGCGAAGTATCGTCGTTATCAGCAAGCCAGATTGAAGTGGCAAAATGCCATTTCGCAAAGTTGGAAACTCGCCTTGGGGCCAGCCTTTTCTCGCGAACGATTCCACCGTTTTGCAGATGCCGGCGGCGATCGTCAAACGCGGTGTCGAATCTTCAAGACACTCAAAGTTGCCGAGGTCCAAAAATCTCATCGCTCCTTTGAAGTTAGAAAACCGAATGTTCTCTTGAAGCGTCCTGTCTCGAACAAACTTGAGCCAGCGACTAATGTCACATCCGTTGTGGTCTGCCACAACACTCGCATCATACGCTAAGTTTCCTGCGATGGCGGCACAGGACGCCTTCAAGCAAACAGCCTCATCTCCGTCGCAGATTTTTGACTTTAGTAGCCATTTGTAATACTGGCAGTTTGGACTCTGCTTTTGCAAAATTTCTCGAAGCAACCGCAACTCGCGCCTGCTGCTGGCAGCGACAATCTTGGCAAAATAAAGCCAGTTGTCTTCACTCTTAGCGGCGCTGAAGTTGGGCGCAATCGAAGCGTCCAAATCCTGTTGGCAATCATGATTCGTCCTCGCTAAACTCTTGGGATCGGTTGACTGGCCAACCTTCATTTTCTCTTTCTTCTTCTTACGTCTTTGCTTCTTAGTTAGTGGTTGATCTTCCCGAAAATACATTTGGGCGCTCCTGAAATGATGTTATCACCCCGAGAAACCTTGGCTTGAATCCGCTTGCCGTCGCTTAAGTTGCACCTGAAATGAAGGGTTACTCTCACTTTTTGTGCGTACACATTGGCCTAGATTCTGCCAAGGTTTGCCTTGCAACTACGAGACAGACCCGGGCTCTGCGGATGTGGCAATGGTGCCGTGTCCGCCGTAATGACCATGGGTGCTAACTGGTTTTCGATGTCATTTATGAGTGACCTCATGGCCGCGAGGATAATATTCCGAGCAACTTTGAAAGACGATTGTGGCCATGTATAGGCAGGAAAATTAAGGGGAAAGCGTTCTGTCAAACCAGCGCCAAAAGGTAGCCAAAAGTTTTTGGCGCGATTTTGGTTTTGTGAAAGTGAAGTTTACAACCAACGTTTTTTTAAAATTTTCCGAAATGCCTTAGGTGGACATTTCCAACAAAAAGAATTTGCCAAGTGCAGTGCTGTTGTGGTAGAACGAACTATGGCTGGTGAAAAAGATGACGAAGCGAGCGAGAGTTTTCAGGATCGTATAGAGAATGAAAGAGTTTCCAATTCGGGCGAAACTCCAAACAAAGATGCTGACAAACTGAGTGTCGCTGCCCGAATGGTTCGTGATTCGATCCGCCCTTTGCGCGGCGGGCCTGTCTGCAAAGACTACTTGAAACTGCCCTGGAAGCAGCGAGCGCTCATTGATGAAGTTGGCGGAATTGCCGCTGGAATTCTTGCAGGGAACATCCGAGAAGGAACGCCCGTTTTGCGTGAGTCGATTCATGCCCTTTTGGGGTCAGTCGACGATTCATTAGCTTCACAACAATCGCAAGACACGAAGGACTATTTGGAAAAAGTTGCGGGAACTGCCTATGCCATTCTTCATCATTCGACAATGGAAGGCTGGAGTTTAAGTGGTCACGAGATAAATGTTATTCACAAAGGTACCGATTCACCCACGAGATAACTAAATTGAACTCCTTCAATCCAAATCGAATACGCTTTAGGCTGAGAAAGGATCTTTGTAATTACTTTCTAGAGTCTAAGTTTGGTGGTATCTGTGGTGATCAGCTTCTCGGTTTTTTTTCATGTGTTGGTATCAAGTGCCAAGAGAAAACTTGGAGGCGGTTTTTGGGAGAACTGGAAGATATATCTGGTGCACCCTTCTCAAAGTTTCTCCGGTATTGCGAAGCAATCGAACTCTTAACACAACAATCTCAGGCTTACTATCAATATTGTCCTCGAGATCAAGCAGCTGTCGTTTATCGACGAACTAAAGGCAGTAAGGTAAATACCGTTAACAAATTTTGGGTTAGCAAAAGTGGCGAAGTCGAAGTTTTTCTCAAGGAGTTTAAAGGCCAATTCCCGGATGGAATAGGAATTGATTGGGAGCTTTATCCAGAAGATGAGATAATCGCTGAGCTGGCTGCGAAATATCCGGAAGAATATCCTGATGGCTCGGGGCTCCAAATGGACAGCCTTAAGCTTGCAGATGGTGTTACAGAAATTCAGGATGAATCACGGGCCTCTAGCGAAACTTTCTTCGGTAACGAGAGCAGTTCTGGTGAAATCGTCAATTCAGATCATGGGCCGATAGATCCAAAGGCGCCTCTTGTAGGTTCTGGTATGTTGATTTGTCCTAGTAAGCTCGAATCAGGAAACACCACAAGTGAGCCAACGATTAATTCCCCGAGGCGAGCCCATTTTAGCCGCTTCCACCTGCTTCTTTATTCTTTGGTGATTGCGATTGTGTGCGTTGCTGCAGTCGCGACAATCGTTCTCGTTAAAGAAAACTATTCAAAAACAGCTGTGCTCGAGGATATCAATTCGCTATCCGCTGAGGCTTACCAGACCGTAAAGACTGCTCCCGAAAGTCAGTGGACGATTGAGGCGTTACAAAATCTTTCCAGAGATATTCAGGCTAACGGAATACAGGAAACTCAACGACGATTGGCGCAGATCGAGCTGTTCTTGTACTGGTTGCGTAAACACAATGAAGATCCAACGTATTTCAATAAAGCACTTCTGCAACTTCCGAGTTCGGGAAACTGTGAATACCCGGAAATCCTCCTACTCCGGGGCCAAATTCGATTGTCGGAATTTGATGGTGCGGGCGCAGAGGTCGAATTTGATGCAGGGCTAAAGTTAAAGTGTGAACACCGATTGAATTTAGAGTTGTTGATTGGTCGGGCCTCATCGCTTGCAATGCAAGAAATACCCGACAAAGCAATTGCGGAAATTGACGATGTGATTCCAAAGATCAGGTCTCTTGCGAATAACGATATTCTTGTTCGAAAAGCACTACTTATTCGAGCCGAATCTTATGTTGCGCAAGGAGGAAAGCTAAATGTGCTTCCAGCGCTTGAAGACTTAGCCTCGGTGTTGCACGAGTTGGATGAAGACGCGCTTGTTAAAGTCACTTCTCCGTTGTCGCTAACAGTAGTTGTGAACGACTTGTACCGGCTCGGACAAGATTCCGGCAAGCACGAAAACATTGTATTGTTGAGAAACTTGATTAAATCGCACGTCATTCAATTCGGGAACACCGGAAAGGAGACTGTTGACGGGAATCGCCTCCAGAGATTTATCGAAGCCGCAAATCATAACCTCGCCGGTGAACTTAAGAATGAATGGGCCATATCCGTCAAACAGTATCGACTTGCAAAAGGCATTATCGAAACACCAGGCTTAATCAAATTCATTTCTGACGAGGAGGTGGCAAAGTTCAAGTCAAATGACTTAAACATTGCCGCCAAGCTGAGTGATTCTCCATTAAAGTCTGCATATGAGAGAATGGATGGTTATCGGGATATGATCAAAGATACACCGATGAGCGAATTGGAAAAGTCGGTATTTTCTTTGATGTCGCTGGAAAATGCTTTCTCGATATTTCGATTCGAGTTGTTGACGCAAGATCAAAGCGACTTTGACTTCCTTGACTTTGCTGGCGACATGTCAGTTGACCTGCAACGAATTGCCTCACTTCCGGATACGTATCCGGATAGAGTGGCGAATTTCTCCAAGCAACTCAACAAGATGGTGGACGATGCTGAATCGGATCATCGTGGCTTTAAGAGAGCCGTTGATTTCAAGGCAAAGTTTGACAATCATGACTTTCGATATGAAAAGACGATACTTGAATGAGAAAAGCCAGACCGAATGTCGATCAATCCCACAGTTTTTCGACCATCTCTTCGTGTTCTTGTTTCGTTTGCGAAGCATATCGCTCAAGTTGGGCGAAGCTTCGGTGGCGGCTAAATTTCTTTGCGATCACTGCGCCTTTCTGGTCGTGAACTTTCTTGACACTCGTATGGCGAAGCATGTGAGCACTTAGGTGAATCTTTTCGTTCTCAGAAATGCGAGCGTTGGCTTGGTTAGCGACCAACTGCAGAAAGCGATAGATCTGCTGTCGGCAAATTCGCCCGCCGCGATTGGTAATGAATAGCGGGCCAGGATTGATACCGCGTTCTTCTGCGATGTAGGCGTCGAGTTCTTGTCTAACGCTAGTTGAAAGATAAACATCGGCGTACTGATCGCCTTTGCCTCTAACGTCTTTCAAGTACTTGCCTTGATATTGATCGAAATTCAAACTCGTGATTTCGAACGATCGCAGGCCTGAATCAAGCGCCAGTGTAAACACCGCGCGGTTGCGAAGCGGCATTTGATGCCGACGGCTTGAAAGCTGTGTTACTTGGTCAAGGGCGGCCCGAATTCGCATCAATGAAACGTCATCAACGCCTTTCCAATCAGGTGTGCTAACAACAAGGTCTCTGACTCCGTCAAAAGGGTTGCCCGCAATAAAAGGCCGTTGATCCGCTATGAAGCCAGCGAAGTGACGAAGCGTTGCCAGCATTCGGTTGATTGAAGTAGGTGCATATGGCTTCTGGAATGCCCTCTCTGGCTTAACAGGCGAGTCAGTTTGCAGCCATGACTTGAACGACTTGCTGACGCTTGGTGTCCAGAAATCGACGACGTCGGTTCCAACAATCGCAACAAAGAAATTTGTGAACAATTGGAGGTCTGACTTTTTTGCCCGAATGGTTCCCTCGGGACTGCCAACAACTTTGGTTTGCCCATAGCGATTTAGCCAGTAGAAAATTGAGTCCTGATTTCCGTCGATAAGGTTATCGGGAAACAATTGATTACTGTTAACGATCTGCGGCAATGTAACTGTCAAACGGTCTCACATTCTTATGACTACAAGACTTGCCGCAATTTAAGCCTTCAGTCAACCAGGAATCCTACGCTAAACGTCGAACTTGATTCAGTTCTGTTGTCGTAAGATACATTATGACTACTCGAACTGACACCAAGCAGTTTGCTCGTCGGCGTATCGGGCCGAAGCAGCTTAGGTACTCTACTTTGGACTAATACGCGGCTATTCATGCCGTTACGCTTGTTGGTTTCTAGTCAATCATTGATAATTTCGGCGTGCAACCCGAAAAACAACCTAACTACATTGTTCACCCGCTACTTAGCGCGCGAGCCTGGCAAAACCGGCCCCAGTTTGATCAAGTCTGGGATTGGCGGCGCAATGGTGGACTCGGGGTGTGCGCTTTAGTTGGAATGGGCGGAGCAGGCAAAACCGCGATAGCAAATCGCTTCCTTGATGATCTTTTAAGTGGCGTCGGATCATCAACGCAACAAGAAAGTCCTAACGGGCCGGTATTCGTATACTCCTTTTATGAAGACGATAAACCGGAAAACTTCTTTCGTCACTTGCAAATTTGGATTGAAGGAGATTCCTCACCAAACAAGCAAAAATCGCCAACGCAGCTGATGTTCGATGTCCAGCAGAAGCGTGGTCTGGTAATTATGGACGGGCTTGAGAAGGTACAAGAAAGTCGTGCTCAAGGGAGCTTTGGCGGACTGATCAGTCCATTTCTCCGTCAGTTCCTAAAACTGATTGCTTGCGGATCGGCCCGCAAATTAAGCGTTCTGGCTACCACCCGTTTTCCGCTGAACGACCTTCGTGACAGTCTGCCTCAATTTTACCAAATGATCAATGTTGATCAGCTCGAATTGCCAGCCTGCATTGACCTTTTGAGATCCCGGGGCGTCTTGGGATCTGATATGCAAATCGAAACGATTGTTGAGAATTGCGGACGGCATGCGCTTACGATTGACTTGGCCGGTGGCTTCATCAAAGAGTTTGGTGAGGGCGATTCGTCCACAATCTTGAATCTGGGAACAGCCGATGAGCTTCATGCTGAAGTGAGTCAAGAGCCAGATGATGACAAACGCGCCGTGTTGATGCAGGGAATTCGATTCGCACGCATTGCACAGCGTTATCGCGAGGCGCTTCTCGAAGAAGACGAAGCAATACTTAAGCTCTTGGAGCGAATTTGCCTATTTCGATTGGTCGTCGATTGTGAAAACCTAGCTGCCATCTTCACTGGCCCTGAAGCCGAAATAATCTCTGGGAAAGCCCTAGCTAGTCTCAATGTCGAACAATTGCAAAACAAGCTCGACTGGCTCGTCAAAATGGGAATCGTCGAGGCGAATCCAGTTTCAGACGCCGATTGCATTGGCAAAAGTCCAAGTACGTTTCGGTACAACGTTCACCCGGCTGTAAAAGACGGTTTTGTTCTTGGTATCGGGTTGGAAGCCAAGTCACTTTGTCACAACGCAATTGGTAATGGCCTAGAAGTGTCGTTGGGAGTCTTGCCATCTGATTCCAATTCGCATCGAGCGGCGCATGACCTTCGCGAAGAGATCATTTTCCACTTGATCCAATCGGGGAAGGTCAATGATGCATGGAGGATGGTGTACGAAAAGATGGGTGGATTTGAAGAGTTGATACATCTCCAAGGAGCGTATGAAAGAGCAATTCGGATCTGTCAACTTTTTCGGAACGAAAAGGTTTTCTCAGAACTACCGATTTCAGTACGTCCTATTGTTGGAACAGTTTGGGCAATTCTGATGAAGAACGTTGGGCGAGTAGTCGATGCCATTTCTGCTCAGTCTCACAGCGTTCAAATGCGGATGGATGAAGGGAGTTTTCTGGATGTTGCAACTGGAACATTTAATTTATCGACGATGGCAGAATCTGCTGGCCATCTTCGATACGCGAAGGAAATGGCGCAAGGTGCATGTCTCATTGTGAAAAAAATTAGGAATAGTAAGTTTCCCAAAGCTGCAGAAAACAAAATTCGTGAAATTGATGCATTCGCACACAATCAGCTGGCGACCGTCTCGATGCTTTGTGGCGATATCTGTAGCGCAAATCGTTTGTTTTCTGAGTTGTCTGGAAGCCAAGCGAATTCCATTTCCTCTGTTGGCATGAACGGCAATGCCTGGATTGATTTGCAAATCAAGCTTGGGTGTACGCGTGACATCACAGAAAAGGCATTTGAAAACTGGGCAACGTTTGCCAACATCCCAATGAGCGAAAGTTTTGCAAGCTATTTGACAACGTTGGCTCAAACACTTGGGCTGAATGGAAATGGTGAGGAAGCAGAACAGATGTTGATCGCGGCATTCGACTGGGCAGTGGCTCATGATGCAAGAGAAACCAAGCTTCGGATCCTGCTTTTCCGGCGTCGCATCGACATCAACAAACTCATCCAATCCAAGCGACCAACTGATCAGATCGAGCGGTCGAAAGTCAAACAAATTTTGGGGCAGATCAACGAGGGAATCAGAGAGGCTCGAGATTGTGGTTATGGCTTGTATCACATCGACTTGCTCCTCGAACGGGCGAGGTTGTTTCTTTTTCAAGGCAAGGCGAGCTTCGCGATAGACGATGTTGAAGTAGCTTTGAACATTGGAGTTCCTGCTAACGAGGAAACCAACCAACCTGAGCTGCTTGCGGCAGAACGCGAAGAGTGCGGTTATGTCTGGGCAACTCCAGTAGGCTTACAACTGCGCGGTGAAGCAATGCTATTACAGGCAGCGCAACAGCTTGGCAGCGATTCATTTGTCCCAGCAAGAGTTGACGAATTGCCAGTCGAAATTGTGAGGTTGATTTACGATGCTAGGCGGATACTTAGTGATGCTCTCGAACATTGGCGAGAACTGCGAGATCCTTCGCCAGATGAAAACAGCAACTTCGAACTCGATGAAAAAACGTACAACTATCGAGCTGCCGAAACAAATGAGATAATCGAAAAACTGTCACTAGGACAATTGACCAGTTACCCATTATCTAATCACCCATGTGAAAAGGATGATGTGCGTTTACATTCATGCCAATTTGGAGATGCAGTGAAAGGTTTGAACAAAATTGCGAATTGCGGCAACGTTGATCGCGCAGTAGATGTTGTCTTCGTGCACGGCCTCGACGGTGATGCCATTTCGACTTGGCATCCAGAAAACGATCACGACAAATTTTGGCCTGCTTGGTTGGGCGAGGACTTTCCGAATGCCGGCATTTGGTCTCTCGGGTACGCAGTGGCGTCATCGGCATGGAAAGGCCACAGCATGCCGCTCATGGATCGAGCAACGCATACTTTAGATATCTTTGAGCTTGATGGGCTTGGTGCGAGGCCAATCGTTTTCGTGTGTCATAGTCTAGGCGGCCTGCTTGTGAAACAAGTGTTGCGAAATGCCAAAGATTCAACCGATCAGAACATCAAGGCAATCGCAGAACAAACCAAAGTGATCGTGTTTCTTTCTACACCACACTCCGGTGCAGATATCGCCAATTGGGCTAAACACATTGGAATTATCCTGCGTTCAACAGTCAGCGTTGAGGAATTGGCAGCACACCATCCGCGACTTCGCGAATTGAACGACTGGTATAGAAATCACTTTGGTGAACACGTTAAGACGTTCGTCTATTGTGAGAAACTGAAAACCAAAGGCGTACTTGTCGTCAATGAAACGAGTGCGAATCCAGGAATAGCAGGAGTACAGCCAGTTCCGCTGGACGAAGATCACGTCTCAATTTGCAAGCCAACTGATCGCGATTCGCAGGTGTTTCGCCGCGTCAAACGACTGATCGAAGCTGAAATTGCTTGCGGTGAATCTATAAGTCTAGCAGACTTTGACTTTTGCATACGTGGAGTCCAACTAGATGAGTTTACGAGGAATGAAGAACTGGTGAGACACGCGATTGCCAGCTTTCTTGGTGTCCACGTCACGAACGTTACTATTGCATCGCGAACAGAAAACAGTGTCCGCATAACCTTGGTAGTTCCGGAACGAGTGCTGCCTGATCTTGTCGAAGCAGTTTCAAGCGGAAGTCCCGAGCTAACACAGGCACTAAAAAGCGCATTGTCGAACGACGACGTAACTCTTTCGCCCATCAGTGCAGAAACTGAAGAATCAATAAACAAGACGGAGCCTTCAGGAGAATCGCCCAAACGATTCAACGTTGCTTTATCATTTCCAGGCGAACATCGAGGATATGTCGAGGAAGTTGCGAACTCGCTCGCTGGTAAGCTGACGAAGGCAAAAGTCTTTTATGATCGCTTCTTCGAAGCTGAGCTGTCTCGGCCAAATCTTGACACATACTTACAACGCATCTATCACGACGATTCGGAGTTGGTTGTCGTCATTCTCTGCGAACAATATGACGAAAAAGAATGGTGCGGCTTGGAATTTCGTGCTATTCGTGACCTCATCAAGCAGCGACGTGATGAAGAGATCATGTTCGTTCGTGTTGCAAAGGGCGATGTAAAAGGCGTGTTTGACATTGACGGGTATGTTGACGCCGAAGGACGCCCAGCTAACGAAATCGCGGCGGTCATTCTTGAACGGCTCAAGCTGGTTCAATCCGTAAACCCGAACTAGACCCGTCGCAACAAGCCGCGCCGAGCGCGGCGGGTCAAGAAGAATCGGCACAATTTACGAAAGAAAAGACTGCAGTTTTATCTGCTCCGATCGAGCAAGAAACCATTGCAAGAAACGACATTTTTTACCAACGAATTCCACGAAATTCTTACTTCGTCGGCCGGCATGAAATTCTGACATCGCTTTCGAAAGTGTTTTGCTGTGACATTCCAATCAAAAAAAGAACAACTGCTGCAGTAGTTGGACTTGGAGGACAAGGAAAAACTCAAGTCGCTGCCGAATTCGCATATCAAAACGAATGCCGCTACCACGCAATCGTTTGGGTAAACGCAGAGTCTCAGTGCGCGATTGAGGCAGATTTGGCTCGTTGGGCAGTCATAATGAAGCTAGTACAACCGGAGGGCACATCGGCCGAAGCAGTTGGTGCTGCCAAGAGATGGTTTTTAGCCAACTCAGATTGGTTGATTATTCTAGATAACATTAAAGACTCCGCACTGGTTAACCAGTTTCAATTCCCTAACCAAAACGGACATATCCTTGCAACATCGAGGAATCCGGACTTGCAGTCTGCACAAGCCAAGATTCTTGAATTGGGAGAAATGCTTCCATCTGAATCCGTGGATTTCTTTGTGAAACGGACAGAACGAATTGAGTTAGAATCCGCTGAGAAACAGGCAGTTGAAGAACTTGTACACGAACTTGGAGGCCTTCCTCTGGCGATGGAACAAGCCGCAGCTTATGTAGTTTCAAAGCAAACAAATTTCCAAAGGTATCTTTCATCTTTCAAGGCGAAACGACTTGAACTGCTTGAAAGGTCCCAACCTAGCATCGGTCGCTATGAGTCAACCGTTGCGACTACATGGTTACTAAATTTCATTGAAGTAAAACGAAAATCACGAGCATCTTGGCAGCTACTTAGGTTTTTCTCTCTTCTCGATGCAAACGACATTCCATTCGAGCTAATTGCAACAGGCTCCCAACAACTGGGAAGGGGCATCGCAAAAGCTCTAGAGGGTTTTTATTCAAAAATGGATGAAGAGATGGCGATTGGGTTTACTACTTTTGTAGTGCCTCACGCTGTCGACGAGACTTTGATTGATGATTTGCTCGAGCCACTTGTCTCGTATTCCCTCATAAAGAAAAACCTAAATAATAGGACATTATCTATTCATCGGCTGGTGCAAGAAGTAACTCGCACGTCACTTTCTGAACGTGAGGCGCCGGTATACCGAGCCAAGCTATTTCAAGCGCTTGCCAACAGCTTTCCAATCATACGGCTGGAAACAAGGCCCTTTGCTGAGCGTCTAGTCAGGCATGTGATCAAACTTTTCAGCATTTCTGACGAAAGCGAGCACCAAGACGAGAATATTGGAACACTTGCACATCGCGCAGGGCATTGCATTGAAGAAATGGGCGACTATCGGCTCGCTGCCTCCATCTATGTTCATGCGATAAATATTCGCAAAAAACTGTTTGGTGATGCGCACGTGGATCTGGCTTTGACCACCAATAACCTTGCCGTCGTCTATCAAAAAGCTGGGTTCAGCAAGAAATCAGAGGAATTGTTTCGAGGGGTATTGGAAATGAGACGAAAGCTCTTTGTATCGACAGATCCTGAATTGGCGCAGTCAATGACCAGTTTGGCGATCGTGATTCTTAACCTCGGGAAGATTGATGAAGCAGAGACCTTGCTTTTGGATGCCGAAAATATTTTTAGGGCAAGCGGGGAGGAAGAGGAACAACGCTTGGCGGTTTGCTTGAAGAAGCTTGCCGATATTCGTAGAAGGCAAGGGCGACACGAGGACATTAAAGTTCTTCATGACGAGGTAGAATCAATCAAAGAAAGATCGCCATATCAAGCGTATGATCCCAGCGTAGCGAATTTGCTTTTGGACAAAGCAATAGTCGCTTGTGACGCAAACGAATTTCATATAGCGCTCGTGCATGTGGAGCAAGCCGAGGCAATTATATTGGCAGTTCTAGGCGAGAAGCATTCGGATTATGCTTCATGCCTGAACTCGAAAGGAATGATTCAGCTGGGATTGGGTGACAATGAGACTGCCTACAACTACTTTCATCAATCGGCAAAGCTGACTGAAGAACTTGTGGGCAGAAATCACCCTGACTACGCGGTAGCGCTAGTGAACATGGCCAACAGCTTAAAGGATGATGAAAATCGCTTTTCGGAAATCGAAAAACTCCTGAAAAATTCTCGTGACATAAATGAAGCCACTCTCGGCAAAGAGACCCTGGCCGTTGCAACCTCAAACAATAATCTTGCGTATCAATACTTAATTCAGAAACGGTATTCGGAAGCCATTGACTTGTATGAAGAAGTGTTGAAAACGAGGGTTGCAATTCTCGGCGAGATACACAATGACGTGGCCGTGGTCTATGGAAATATTGGCATTTGCCACTTCTTCAAAGATCCCGATGACAAGAACCAGCAGAATCTCGCCAAGCTATACTATCGAAATGCTTATCGGATCTATTCAGAACTTAAATTCCCAATCACCACCGATTGTGTAAATTGTTTGTTCCATACTTCCAAATTTTTTGAGCATATTGGAAATCATGAATTTGCAGAAAAGTCATTGAAAAAATACCAAGACGTCAAAATTCAGCTTAGCGAATGATTCGTCCGTTGACTCGCCTCGATCACATCGACCGGTGCGGGGAGAATTCGGGTTGGTGCGAAACGCTACAGGGAATGCAGCTCCCGATGCCGTCTCAAATACTGCAGCTGTTGTTTGTTGAATTCGCCAGCATCTAAACTGGCTGGGATTCCAAGAGCCATTCGATCCTTGTCTGCAAGTTCTTTCGTCAGAATCATTGTGCCGTCGTCTTCGAAAGACATCAGTCCTCGTTCAAAAAGTCGGTCGGCATTGGGCGTAAACAAAAGGCCATTGTTCGGGTCGTACTTCTCCTCATTGGTCAAGCATTTTGAAAAAGGGACAATATGGCCTGCGATCAACAAATCAGGATTGCTCACTCCAGTGACCCGGCATCGCTTTTCGATGCTCAGAACATCTTTGCGAAACTGACCTTGCCCTGTCCGTGCTTCTATGAGCCGACGCTTGGTTGGTTCGTTAACGTTGGGATTGCGCTTTATCGCTTTAACGTCAATTTGGATCTCGTTATAGTCGCGATTTCCATCGCTAGCCTTGGGGACTATTTTGAAGTCGTGTTGCTCAAGCATCCTGAAGCATTTGGTACCAGGACCGCCTTGAAAGTTCTTTCCTCGTAGTGGCACATCGGTGTATTTGAGTGCCGCGAGACCAATAAGTGCTTTGGGGGGATACCTGACTCCGTAATCGTCCAACACATCGTAGAATGTGCTCTGCCCAAATCCATCAAGCAATTCGAATTCTTGCATTGATTCGAGAATGTCAATTCGCGTTATGCAATCTGGTATGTTGTGTTCGGAATCGGAATCTGGTTCTACATGCCACCTTTCGACAGATGGCGTTTCAGAATCTTCGGGTGGCAAGGGGCATTCGACTTCGCGAAGACGTTGGCGTGCAATTGTAAGTTGATCGTCGGTAAAGAGCTGACGCCAAGGACTGCATAGGACGAGATATTCAACGCTGATCTTTAGATTTTGGGGGCCACGTAAAAACAGTTCCGTAAATCCGTCTGAGGGCCTGTCTTTGGCGAGTAAGCGCTCAGCAGTTTCTTTGCCTCCATTACGACGTAACATGCCTAGAAACCCATGTGCAAGATAGGGCGGATTTAGTTCTCCAGCAGCGCGATGGATGCCATGCATCGCATCATCAAATTTGGATTCAAGAGTCATAGTATGTCCCGACAAGTAAGCGATAGTATCCTGTATCCGACTATGCGATAGAATTCGAACAGAGCACACTGATACAGCGAATATCCTATCGTATGGGCAAAAGTAGGAGGCCGAAACCTAGCCCCTCAAGGAACGGCTGACGTGGTTCTGAAGCTACTTCGTTGAGCAAGATGAAGACGCTTCGATCGCATCTTTGGGAACGATACTGGTATCCAGCGATTAGGAATCGCGATTGCCAAAAACGTCTTTCGTGTCGTAGCAGTCAACTCTGTGTGCCATTTCTAATTCAACTAGGTGCGTTATTAACTCACGATTTCATTGGCTTTCCGTTCAATCCTGATGTTCTTCCTTTGCATGGATTCATTGACGCTGAACTCTAGCAACTGCCAGGTCGCGTTCAAGTCTCGGCTTTACTGCGCTCCGCATCTTCGCCGCCCAGCAGGCTGGCCTGGCGGGACTGGACCACGCCCCTCGTTGCAGTTGCCCTTTCGTTTGGCGTCATTCATTCAAACAAAGGAGAAACAAAATGACAAATTCGAAAAACAAACCAGTTGATTCCATTCGTGACGGCAGCCTAACGGCAGCGATCTGGGCTAACGAGACAGAAAACGGCACTCGCTATAGCGTTGACCTAACCCGCAGCTACAAAGACGCTGAAGGCAAATGGCAAACGACCCACTCACTTTCCAACGGTGAGATTCTGCGAAGCAGCCATCTACTGACCTTGGCGTATGGCCGAATCCTTCAACTCAAAACCCAAAACTGATTGCCACTCAACCTTTGGGGCTCCTAGCGGAGCCCCATTCTTTCAGCCTACAGGAAAGCACTGCCTCTCATACCGCTTCCGGCAGAACCCAATAAAGGCTTCATCGGGAATCCGCGGAGGCCTATCAAAGCTTGTACGCCAAGCCTGCTCCAGTTGATAGATGTCGAGGCCCGGTGCCGCCATTCTGGCTCGCTCATAAGTTTCTAGCTTCAACTGGCCAATCGTAACTTTCGGCGTATTCGCAGGTTCGGCTTTGTTTCGATTTACGAAAACAACCATGTCATCTTCATCAAGTACGATCGAGTAGTCCGGCATATGTTGGTGTGCCAGATCTCGCTTCACTATTTTGCCTACCAACCTTCGAAACTCTTTAAGTGTAGACGCCGAAGCACACTTCTTTTGAAGTAATGTTAACGAGATTTTCCAGTGAGGCTGCTCGCCACAATGCTTGCGAGCGAGCTCGTAAATCCTTCGCTCCAACGAACCGCGAAGCCGAAAGTAGTTGCGGTGTAGTGTCAGGACTTCTTTGCCAATCACCGCGTTGAGCACCCAATCTGACAAGACGATTTGCATTTGAGCCATTCGGTCAGAATCACCGCGTGTGATGACCCGCCAGCTGTCGATCAAGCCAAATCCCTCGCGTCTCGTTTCATCGTTGGTTTTGATGTTTGTCTTGATTCGCGTACCGCTCAGTCGATCCAAAGCAGCTTCCAAGTTCTCGTAGGCCCGACCATCAATCCGTCGGTTAGTCGCGATTAGTAAATCATAGGCTTTGAGGTACAAAGTCTTACTGGGTGCCTCTCCTGCTTCCATTTTGGCGATGAGCTGGCTTATGCAATAAATCAAAATGTCTTTGTCGTGAATCGTCGCCAACCCATAAGTGCTCGGGGCGACGGTTATCTTCACGCCGTTATGCTCATAACTTCGTGGCCGCGTGTCCGGCTTGGTGGAAAGCGAAAAGATCGGATGCTCCATTGAGCCTAGATCGTCTTTCCAATTGGCATCAGTAACATCGCATATAAAAAAGTCGCCGATCGGATGACGATCGGGCAAGAGCGGCATTTTATCAATCGTGTTTTCACCCACCATGAATTGACATTCGTGTTTTCACACTCCAATGTCAAGCAGTTTCGTGTTTTCAACCACTGCAAGCTACAAGTTCAACTTCGTGTCTTTGCACACCGCGTTTCGTGTTTCCACACACCGCACTTCGTGCTTTTGCACACCGGGCGTTTTCAATTCAGATTGATCATCAATGACTTACCGATGGCTATCCACAGCGTAACACCTATTTAACACCATATTTAACACAAGGCGGCTCAATGCATAGATCGCAAATTCGATTCAACCATCGAATGAAAATGCATGGGCTAACGCCCATAAAACTTATTCAGTCTTCGCCTACCCTCCGCTTCGCTCCGCCCCATGCTTCGCATGGCCTTAAAAGGCGTTGAGCCGATGGCTCAACAAAATCATTTGTTTGAGGTTCGCTCTCGCGAACCAAGTTGCTCGGCATGGGATATGAAAGTGTGGCAAATGAAGTGCCTCAAATTCGGCGTCTCGATGCCTTGAGCGAGCCAACTTCAAATCCAGGTAGATGTACCTAGCCTTAACTCAAAACAACGGCTCTGGCGTAGGGGGAAATCAATTTTCAGGTTGATTAGCAAATCGAGTCGATTTGACTGGAATAAAAAGGACCTCCGGAATCTGCTAAACTAAGCACACTTTTGATAGGCTCGTCGGTGCTCTTATCCCTTTACCGATGGCCCCATTCGCGGGCGAGGGCCATACGGATGAAGGGAACGAAGCACGCTTAGAGTTGACGCGGATTTTTATCCGAGGAATCTTCCGCCACACGACTCAACGAACCACTACTCTGACGAAAGTTTTTCGCGCCATGTGCGAGCAATACTTCTTGGATTTCTGGCTGCTCACTGGCCAAGGCGATAGACAAAGGCGTCCGGCCTTTCTTGTCGCTCAAGTTTAGATCGCAATTGCGTTTGACCAAAAGCTTGACCATCTCAAGGTCGTCCTTGCTAACCGCCAAGTTCAACGGAGTCCGGCCCAGGTTGTCTTGTGCATTGATATTGGCCTTATGATTCAAAAACTTATCTACCAAGTAAACTTGTCCGGTTCTTGCGGCAATATGCAGAGGCGTGGCATCGTTGCTGGCTTTGGGATTTGGTTCAGCTTCCAGATCCAGCAAGATACTTGCCATTCCAAAGTTAGAACATGCAGCAGCATGATGCAGAAGCGAGTATTTTCGCATGCCGTCAACTTTGTTGACGTCTGCTCCTTTGGCCACCAAGAGTTCGCAAATACCTCGCTTGCTTCGCTCAGCCGAATACCGCAAAAGATCGATCCCATGGATTCGAGTTAAGCTAATATTGGCTCCGCTTTCGATCGCCTTCTTTGCATCAGGAACATTGTTGTCGCAAATGGCTTTGCATAAATCACCTTCGGGAGTCAATTACCCTCACTGGCTCATCGGTTGATTCGATCCAAGTATCAAATCAACGAGTCGTGAGCAAGTAAATTCTTATAGAGAGATTGAAACTCGCATCCAAATGCCACGGCATTGGTTTGCTTCGTTTTAAATCGAGAGAATTTCCCCGGGAAACTACCCAACAAGTTGGATAGCTAAATATGTAAGCTTTTAGAGTCAGACCTTTCCTTGAAGACCCTTCAAAGAGAAAAGACGCAAACCCGCTTTCACGTGAATGTGCATTCCCTCGGATTCGTGAATCATGATTCACACAATTGCGGGGATCCGTGTTCCCGCCATTTCGCATTCATCAAACCCGTAATTACGGATTATAAAAAGCTTACGTATTCATAGGTGACGACCAACGCTGACGTCACGTTTTCGAAAGCCTTACCGTCACCAATACTTTGGTTGTTTTGATCAAACCTGCAAACCCGCAAATGTGTGTTTGTGCAAATCAGTGTTTGACCTTTGCCGCAAAGGCTGATACTCGGGAATCCTTCAACACGCAATCACTGGATTGCAAGTTACCGGAAACGCGAACACAGGTCGGCGATGCGAATCAGTTTTTTGAATCAAAAGGGTGGCGTCGGCAAAACGACTTTAGCGGTCAGCGTTGCCGATGCACTTGCCAGAGAACACGGTCAAAGGATTCTGCTTATTGATGCAGATCCTCAAGGGAGTGCGATTACCTGGGCGGCCATTCGCAACCAAAGGCATGACCAAAACGACGGTGACATTCTGTTCCCGGTCGTTTCGCTCACAACTGACGCGATTCAGAAAGAGATTAAACTGCTTGGCAAGGACTTTGACAGCGTCATCATTGACGGACCGCCAAGGATCAACAAAGTCGTGGCCGCAACGATCATGGCCAGCGATATGGTTGTCGTTCCGATTCAGCCATCGGCCTACGACATTTGGGCCACCGAAGAGATTAATGACATGATCGAAATGGCCAAAGAAAACAAACCCGATCTCCAGTCAGGTTTCGCGATCAATCTCAAGATTCGCAACTCTGTGTTGGGCAGGGATGTCCATGAAGCGTTGGAGAAATTCCCAAGACCGATTCTGAAATCAGAAATCTGTAGCTACATGTCATTCAAGCGGTCTGTCGGAGCTGGGAAAACCGTTCTGCAAGCAGCCCCCAAATCCGATGCCGCCCGCGAAATTCTTGATTTAGCAAACGAATTACTGGGGCTTGTCGATGAGCAATAACGAGTCGTTTCCTGCCAAACCTCCACGCGACTATTCGCCGCGTGTTACCGGTGCCTACGATGGCTTGATCACAAATCAGGAACCGACCAAACGGATCTGTGTGGACCTGCCTCGGTCGCTACATGCAAGGATTAAAATCGGCTGTGTAAAAGAAGGCATGAGCATCACGCAAGTCCTAAGAGATTACCTAGAGAAGAAATTTCCCGAGATCGACTAAACCGCATTCGGCGTGTTTCGCCGAATGCGCCAAGCAGCAGGGCAAAAAAAAGTGCGTCTGTCTCGTTTAGCTCTGTGCGCCATCTATTTGTTAACTGGCTTGTTCTCCAGTGGCTCATTGTCGATTTCTTTCCGAAAGTACCTTTCGGTGAAAAATGCTGGTAATTCACTTCCCTCTCCAGGAACCACAACGTCAGGTAAAATGTCAACGCCGTTCTCGGAAGCGTCACGCACCGCAAGATAGAAAGCTGCTCCACTTGGGCCCAAGTATTCCGCTAGAAGTCGCACGTTTTCCACTTCCGATTCCGCCGTAAGTTTGGCAGACTCGAGATTGGTTTGTGCTTGCTCTTTTTCAATTTCTGCTTTTCTCTTTGCTCCTGTGGCTTCCGCCTCTACGGCAGCGAGCTTAGCCTTTGCAAGAGATACTCTATTCTCTTCACGAAGCAGACTAACCTTGGCTTCCTCAACTTCTTGTGCCAACTCTGACCTTTTCTTTTCCAGTGAACGGAACGAATCCCCCTCTCTGTCTTGGGGCGGGAAAATGCTCGTGAAATCAGCAAGGACAAGCTGGACTCCATATGGTTCAAGCTGCTTCTCCATGGCAGAGAATATCATATTCTCATATTTTTCTCGATCATCCTTTAGCTCGAACAAGTCAAGCGGTTCAATTGTGCTTCTTACCGTAGTGCGTGCTGTCGACTGAACCAACTCCAGCAGCCTATCATGGAAATCCGTACCAAGCTGCGAAATTGCTTTATATGCAGAATCAGGGGTGACTCGATAGTTCACTCGGAAGTTAGCAATTAAAGGCGTCCCGTTCGCACTCACATAAAGTTCCCCCATTCGTCCAGGGACTCTCGTTCCACCTCTTTCTGGCTCCCCTCTGCCAAAACGAACGATTTGAAGAGTTGTATCTACCGGTATCACTCTAAAGAGATGTGGATGAAGTCGATGTTTTCCTGGCCGAAGCGGCGGAACCTGGATACCTCGATAGGAATTTTCACTTGTTAAAAACTTGCCGGGCTCATACCAACCTTCTTCGGTCCATTGATGTGGAGAAACTTCTGTGCCCACAGGGAGTGGTCTACCGTCCAATGCCTCAACAATTCCGATCTTGGCTTGGTCAATTTCGGTCAGCGGATGGCTCTCAGCGAAGCTAAAAATTGCGGGAACGAAGTGGACTCCCGGTGCGAGTAAATCAGCTTGAACGCCGATTTCACCATCTCTCGCAACATACCTTGTCGGAGGAAGGCTATTCGCAAAGCCCAAAGAGAACTTCTTCTCTACCACTCCTACTTCATCGCTTCCAACGTAGTAGATTGACTGAGTTAAATAGCTCGACACAAGCGATGTCGAAATAACAAAAAAACCTATCAGAACATAAAGCCTAGCCTTCTTGTCGGACAGGAACCGAAAGGTCAGTCTATTTAAAAAAAGCGTGAGCAGGCCGACAAAAAAACTCGCGACTAATACTACAAGAATGGCGATGCCAAACATAAAACCGGTCCCTCTGAAAAGTTTGTGTTCTACTAGAAACTGAGCAAATCGTAATTCGGGGCAACATGGAAGATAACGAATTGTATGAGCACATTCTAGGCTTGAGATCGGCGTGGGAAGCCCTCTTGGATACGACCTTTCAGCAAATCGACGTCAAAGTGACCAATCCGCTGTTAGGAATAATAAAACTTGATTGGCTTCGTCGTCCGTGCTGATTGGCCACTACAAGCATATGAACTAGCGTGGCACAATTGCTTCTCAATAGAACTATAGAGAAATTTCGACTTTCTAGCATCCGACGCTACCTCAACCGAACCGACACACGCCTGTGGCAGTCAACGCCGTTTCTCGGCGCTGCTGCGCCTAGACTCATGAAACAATGAAGCTCTGCTTCTCATTCCCGTTTTGTTTCAAGGAGTTATCGATGTCTAGATCAAGAAACGTCATCGTGCCGTGCGGTTTAATCGACCCGCCAGATAATGCATGCAAGGTTAAACCCCGGAAAGTTGCGAAGCTTGCAAAGAGCATCGAAACCAATGGATTATTACAGCCACCGGGCGTAGTGGCTGTTGGCAATCGCTATCGAGTTGTCTATGGCAATCATCGTTTTCACGCCTGGCTCGAACTTGGCCATGCCGAAATTGAGGTTCGCGTCCTGCCACCGGATACGACGGCAGACCAGGAACTCAGCATCTCCCTGCAGGAGAACCACGTTCGCGAAAAAGAGGACTTTGACGACACGCTCGCGCGAGTTGAAAAACGAGCCAAGCAGATGAAATGCTCATTTAAAAAAGCGGCTGAGATTGAGAACGTCAATCCAACTTACGTCAGCCGAGCCAGAAAGATCATGCAGTCGTTGGGAAGCAAAGTAGTTCAGGCGGCGAAAGACCGGGGCGTCGGACTGTCAGTGCTCTACGAAATAGCTTCTGTCAAAGATGTGAATCGCCAAAAGGAACTATTTGACGCCTATCTGAACGGCTCCATGAATCGTGAAGCGATTGTCAAAGCAACCAAAAGGAAATCCAAAGCTTCAGTGAAGAAGGTAACGATCAATCGAGCGACAGATGTCGCCTCGATAAAACTTGTTGTTATGGCTGCGGCTACCTACGAACAAATCTATCAACAGCTTGCCGAGTTGAAAAAACAGCTGACAACCAATCAAAAGAACGGCATTCCGGTCAAGCTTCTTCCTGAAATTATGAAAGGAGGGCAGAAGGATGTGGTTCTTAAATCGTAAACGGCTATCTGCCTTATCCATGCTTGGATTGGACGACCTGATGGCGCTTTGCAGCCACCTTTTTCTGATCGGTGGAAGTGGTTCGGGCAAGACGAGTGCCCTCAAAATTATCATGGCTGAAATCCTAGATCGTGGCGTTGGCTGCGTTTGGGGATGCGTCAAATCCGACGAAGCAGAGAATGCGATCAGCGTGATCAACTCGACTTGTATGAAAGATTGTTTGCTGCATCTTGTACCTGGCAAATTTTGTTTCAATTTCTTGTCTTATGAACTCTCGCGCGAAGGCGGAACCGCCGATAGCGCGGCCCGTATGCTCAAGCGCCTCAACGATCAGTTGATGCGGACCAGTGGGAAACAGTCGGAAAGCTTTTGGGAAAACCTGTTCTATCAGTTTCTGCACTACAGTATCGCCGTTTGCTATTTCGCTTATGGCGACCGGATTACGATCGAACACGTTTATCAAATGATTAACTCGACGCCCTCATCGCGTGAGAGGGCGAAATCTGATGCCTTTCAAAACTCTGAGTGTTTCAAGATTCTGGAGGCTGCGGAGAAGCGGATTGACAACGCTGGCGACCAACGACTTTATCAACTGGCCGTCAATTTCTTGTTAGACGGCCAATTGGAATTGGGTTCCAAGGCTCGTTCGTCCGCAGTGAGTCAGTGCAACGCACTGCTGTCGCCTTTTTTACTTTCCCCGATGTATGAAACTGTATGTGGTGAATCGACTTTTACTCCCGACATGCCGTTGGAAGGATACTGCGTTGTTCTCGACGCACCCGTACTGACTCATCAACAAGCGGGGATTTTGTTCCAGTCCCTTATTTCTCTCATGGTGATCGAAGAGGCTCTAAGGCGATCCAATCCGGAACGAATCACTGCGATCGTACGCGACGAGTATCAAATGCTCATTAGCGATCCAGAGTTTGAGGCGATGGCGCTCTCGGTTGCGCGTTCACATGGTTTGGCGTTTATCGCCGCTACGCAGAATATCCCTCTGCTACATTCGGCAATGGGAGGAGATGCGGCAGGCGAACAACAGATGTTGGCCCTTCTGGCGAATCACAACACGCAACTCGTGTTGGCGAATCGGTGTAGCGTTACCAATAGCCATTTCAGCCAGGCCTTTGGCTCGCATAGAGAGCAGTTCATTTCCGTGAACGAATCTGAGCCAGAAGATGCGAAAGACCTCTACGGCCTTATCTTTGGAAGCGACAACTATCGCTTTTCAACCAGTGAGCAGCTCGTGCCTCGTCTCACTCCCGATGATTTTCTATCGCTTCGGCGGGGCGGAAAAACGCATCGATACTTGGTCGATGCGTTTCTAACCCAAGGCGGCCGCACATACGGTGACGGTTGCCCTTTCAAACTGGTTTCTTTTTCACAGAGGTAAATATGAGTTCAGATTTTAACCCTGGCAAAAATGATCAACTCGATTTTGTCAAAGACGAGGTGCAAAGCGCACGCACAGGGTTTGGGCTTTTACTTTTGGCCTGCTTCACAATGGGCCAAAGTATCGCAGCCTTTAGCCGGATTCCCGGGACCGCTGGCGCATTCTTTGTTATTGCACAGCTGTTCTGCCTTATTGCTAATGCATGGTGTTACGAGGCTTTTGTCCAATCAACTGGCAAGCCAGATCTAATTGGGATCACTCTGCCGGTCACGATTCAGCTGATTTGGTTCTGTGTCACGATCGTGGCGACGTTTCGTTGGCGATCAAAAGGATTCGATGCCGTGACAAGTCAGCCAGGCGTCGGCATTCTTTATCGTTGGATGCCAGATTATGGCCTGACCAAAGTCAACCTCGCATCGGATCTGGTGCTCGGTGTCCCTCTAGTGGCTATCTGTTTTCTATTGGACTCACCCATTCTCGGATACTGGTTTCTGGCAGCAACATTTGCTTTGGTATTCACGCACCTTTGGATGGACTGGATTGAGCGAACTGAACTCCAACGCATTAAAAACGCCAGCCGACGCGCTCAACAGTGGAGTTCGAGGCTTAAACGATCTCAATGGAGTTAATCATGGCTAAGTCATTCATGAGCAAGGTCAAGGACGTAGCCACGTTAAAGACGTTCAAAGAAAATTTCTTCAAGAACGATGGCAGTATTTCGCAATGGTTTGCCCACGGTGCGACCGAGGCGGCAAACATGGTGATCCACGGTCACGCCGCTCCGATGTATGCCGGTAACGTTTCTCCCCCTGACGCGATGTCCAACGAAATTCAGGACACAGCCATGGTGCAGCAACAGGAATCGGCGCCAGAGCAGGACCAGAAGATGAGTTTTCTTTCTCAGAAGATGCAGGAGATCCAGCAACAACCGGAAATAGAAGAACCGGAAATGGAGATATCGCAATAGTTCAAATGGAGACAGTCCGTGTTTGCGGGCTGTCATTTTTCTTTAACATAACTGTGCTAGAGGTGAGTCATGAGAGTCTTTCACCAGAAAAGCGCCGAACGAGGCAAGGAGTACTACGCCGCCAGTGACTACTACGAGAATGGTCCTGAACAACTCAAGGGTTTGTGGATTGGGACCGGAGCGAAATTACTTGGGCTACACGGTGAAATCGACAAAGACCATTTCGACCGACTCGTTGAAAACATTCATCCGTTCGAAGATAAAAAACTGACACCACGGAACCATGCCAATCGCCGTGTTCTATCGGATATCACTTTCTCCGCCCCAAAGTCTGTATCTGTTCTGTTTGGAGTTACTGAAGACTACGCGATCGCTGACGCTGTTCGCGAGGCAGCCATTGAAACATTTGGCGATCTAGAAAAGGATGCCCAGACCCGTGTCAATCACAAACGCGGCGAACTCACCTATCGCCCCACAGAAAACATCGTAGGCGGTCTTTGGCTTCATGCGACGGGTAGGCCAGAGTCAGACCAAGAGTTTGGTTCGCACTCAGATATGCAGCTCCATGTTCACGGAGCGATTCTCAATGCGACTTACGACTCAGAAAAGAAACGCTGGACGGCGGTTGATCTATCTAATGCGGTCCGAGACTCCGGCTACTACGACGCGATGTTCATGAGTCGGTTGGCAACCAAGATTAAAAGCCTTGGCTATGGCGTTGAAAGAAGCGAGCAAAATTTTGAAATCGCTGGGATCTCAAGAGAGACCATTGAAAAGTTCTCCAGGCGTAGCAAGACAATCAATGAGCTGGTGGCCGATGGAACGGCTCAGAAGATCGCCACAAAAGAAAAGATTTCAATTGCAGAGGCCAAGGACAGGCTTGGAGCAATGTCTCGAAACGAAAAGTCTAGCAAGCTTTCCATTCAGGAATTGCCTGACATTTGGCGGCAGAGGCTCGACGATATGGAGATGCAGCAAATCGAGGCTATTCGTTCTGGCAAGATTGCAGTTCGCGTAAATCGGATTATGCCTGAACAAGCCGTTGAGTATTCGCAAAAACACAACTTTGAACGCAGTTCGGTAGTTCGCGAGCGACAGTTGCTCAAAGATGCTCTTCGATATGGAATTGGGGATCTAACTTCTGATCAAGTACACCAAGCCGTTAAGAGGCACGCATGGATTCGCGAAGGGGAAGGAGCGAACGCGTTGCTCTCGACGCAGGGGGTGCTCAAGGAAGAACAGGAGCTTACGGCGTTTGCCCGTACGGGAAGAGGTAGCGTCAACTCTCTTGCTCCTGATCATGAGATCCAACGAGACTGGCTAAGCGCTGAACAGAAGCAAGCCGTTAAAGGATTGCTAGGCTCAAGAGATCGAGTTCAGATCCTCGCCGGACGGGCGGGCGTAGGCAAAACCACTTTAATGTCAGAGGCGATCACTGCCATTGAAAAGAACGGAAGAGATGTGACGGTCTTGGCACCGACTGCAGAAGCCGCGCACGATGTACTGGCGAAAGAAGGATTCTCAGCGGATACCCTGGCCGCGTTTCTGGTCGACAAGACAGTTCAATCGCAAGCACAGAGTGGTGTGATTTGGGTGGACGAAGCTGGCTTAGCCGGCATGCAAGATATATCCAAGTTGGCTCGGATCGCGGATCAGCTGGATGCGCGAATTATCTTGAGCGGTGACGATCGCCAACATAAATCCGTTTCCCGGGGAAAGCCATTGGCTTTGCTTGAATCCGAAGCAGGTATCAAACCAAAAGTCGTTTCCAAGATCCGGCGACAGAAACAGACTGACTACCGCGAAGCAGTTGAATCTCTCAGCCGCGGAGACGTTGCCGATGGATTCGAACGGTTGGATGCGATTGGTGCGGTTCATCAGCTTGACAATGAGGAACGCTACCGGCAGCTGGCCAAGGATTACGCCGATTCAATTGAATCCGGAAAGTCTACGCTCGTGATCGCACCCACTCATGCTGAAAGAGCAATTGTAAACGACGCGATTCGCACTGAAATGAAAACGCGTGGCCACATCAGTGATGAAGAACGAAACATCGGCTTGTTGAAATCAAAGCGGCTAACCGAGGCACAGCGTACTGACCCAATCAATTTTCAAATCGACGATATCGTTGAGTTTGTGACTCGTGGCAAGGGCGGCTTTACGGCTGGCGAGAGATTGCGAGTGGTCGAAGCTGATGAAAAACGAATTCTTGCTGAAAGTAGGAAAGGAATCATTGAAGTGCCACTTGGGTCACCACGTTCGTTCGATGTCTATCGCTGGCAAGAGGCCAACTTCGCAGCAGGCGATCAGGTTCGGATCACCAAGAAAGATAAGGCGAACAAGCTCTTCAACGGTACGATGGTTTCACTTGAAGGGTTCGACAAGTACGGCGATTTGCTCTTGAGTAACGGTAAGACAATTTCACCAGAGTGGGGGCATATCGACTACGCCACCACGATTACTTCACATTCAGCCCAAGGAAAAACGTATGACAGGGTCCTCGTTGCGCAAAGCAGTACTTCGTTCCCAGCATCGAGTCCCGAACAGATCTACGTAACGGCGAGTAGGGGGCGAGAAAAGATCGATATCTATACCGACGATGCTGAAGGACTTCGGCAGGCTATCGGAAAGCAGCGGCCAGAAATGTCAGCGACCGAGTTGAAGGCCAATTCGCGATCCAACCGTTCATTAGTCAGGCGAGCCGTTGAGTTACGGCTTCGGGCCAAGCAAGCTATCAAGAAACAGTTGCAACGAATGCAAGACTGGCTACAACACGAACCTATCCAACAGGCCAGAGAATTATGAAATCAAACGAATCATCGAGTATTCTCGATCGCTTTCAAAGTAACGAGCCAGAAGAGACGGTTTATCAATCCGATGGCGATTACAAAGCATACAGCGTTTCACGGCATGCTGTATCACTTAACTGTATCTTGCGCAGTGGAAATCAAATTGGAATTTCGTGGTCTCTTTATAGCGACGCCCGTTACGACCCGTCGGAAGGGATTGTCATCGAGTTTTCACACAAGCTCGTAAAGATACAGGGTTCGTATCTATTGACTCTCTATCAGTACATCCTTGGCAATCGAATAACGTTTATTGCTGAAGCTGATCATGCAACCGAAATGCTGAAATTGGACGAACAAGAGCCAGTGATTTCTAAACTAATTGTTGAAAAACGAGCTACAGATCATTGATCATCAATTCGCTGCAGCAGTCTATTCGTGTGAATTGGCGTTGAATGCCGGAATAACGCAACCCCGCTGATAGAGTCAAAAACGATGGCTAGTGTGTTGTCGCATTGGCAATTTTTTGATTCCTATCGTGGGAGTTTCACAATGCAATTGAAACCAGAAAAAGAAGATGTTGACTGCTGTAGCATCGACCGATTGATCGCCAAGTTGAATGCCAAGTCCAAGCAGGCCAGTTTTTTCGAGCGGCTAGAACTGATTGATCAACATCCGATTGATTGGCAAGACGTCCGAAAGCACGTCTTTCGAAATCCTGTTGAATACCATCGAGAAAAGGTCGAAACCAATAGCCTTTTTCAGCTGCTAATTTTGACGTGGTTGCCAGGGCAAAAAAGTGAGATTCACAATCATCGTGGTTCTCATTGCGTCGTCCGCGTATTGAGTGGAATGGCCACCGAAACGATTTACGTCCCCGGACCAAATAAGTCATTCTCGACCAAAAAAATGAGCTATGCCGTTGATTCAACCTTTGGAGGCCAAGACGACGATATCCATACGCTTGAAAATGCTATGGAAGCCATTCAAGATCTCATCACGATGCACGTTTACTTTCCAGAATTGGAATCTATGGAACTGTTCGCTGCGGAAGATGGCCGACTTGTTCAATCAATTGACTGCTAATGCAAGCAATTTGTTCAAGCAAAACTTCCTATTTATGAAACTACGTGTTCAAGAATTTCTTATGAGATTTCCGCCAGTTATTAAGGCGAAGGAGATATCTCCGGAGGTTTTTTCGCGCGAGGAATAAAGCCGACCGCGAAAACGATTCGGGGGTCGGCGTGGTAATATACTACCGCAATGTTTGGTGGCGGAAGGGCTCGACCCGGTATTGCCATAAAGTGAGCAGAGTGTTGACTTGGAAAGTTCTTATGTGCGACTGCGTCAAGAACTCTTTTTTCCATTAGCGTTAATTCTCCTTGCTCTTCTTTGGTTCTCAAGTCAGCGATTGTTGTCCCCACAAGCGGATTGTTATCGATTTGGAGTAACAGAATTCTCAGTGAGTTGAAAACGTCGGGAAAATGGTCAACAATGTACTCCATTCGAGCAAACGCCGTTTTCGAAAAAGTCAGATTTAGAGACATGTTTAGCTCGTCGTGCAGTTATTATTGTTCTTCTAATTGCTATTCTACAGTCTTCTCTGATTCGATCTAGGCATACCATGAAGATAGCTTGTCTCGGACGTATCGTTCTTGATGTAGTAGCCCAAGACCTCGATGGCATTCTCCCACCATCCAAAGCACCTTTAGAAATTCGCAGCACGTGTATCCAAATTGGTGGTTCTGGGGCAGCAACCAGCCTGGCTCTCGGGAGACTTGGCAAGGATATTACTCTTCTAGGCAGTGTCGGAGATGATTATCTCGGAAGATTGCTAGAGGGTCGCTTGTCAGAATTTCGTGTTGACACCCAATTTTTAACAAAATGTGTGGATATGCCCACAGCGGTTCACGTTGTCGCCGTCAATCAAGGTGGAGATGCTCGTTACGTTGCAACTGAAGGCGCAGATTTGGAATTTGACCTTGTGGGAAAGTCAATCGATTCGGCTATTGCAAGTGGCTCAAAGTTTGATTTGGTTCATATTGGCAATTTCGAGAGGTTTGTGTCGGACAGCGCTGGAAATCCTTTGCGGCAATGGATTGAAAAGTTCAGGGAAGCTAACAGTCACGTCATAATCTCAGTTGATGCATCTAAAGAGTTTAGGTTAAATCCGCAGCTTCGAAATATTGCTGACGAAATAGACTATTATTTTGCCAATGAATTCGAAGCTCGCCGTGCAGTATCTTGTGAAGATGACTTCTTCGGCATTCCTCAGGAATCTGGTACCAAGCTTATTGAGTTGGGAATCAAAAAGGGTGTGTTCTTGAAGCTCGGGGAACGCGGGGCACTTTTTTGCGGACCAGGCGGTCAAACGATGGAAAGTGGAGGCCTGCAAGTATTTCCAATAAATGAAAATGGGGCTGGAAATGTCTTTTGCGCCAGCGTGCTATGTCAATTACACAATATCGGCGTTGAAGGTGCGATGAATTTGGCAAACCGAATAGCTGCCCATCATGTTGGACAAGAAAATGGGATTCTTGAAATCGACGATTTTGATGAAGTTTCACTTTCTAGATTGCCTCCGAATGGCTTGAGCGCCCATGACTACATCAAAGAGGACAATACGGATTATTTGATTGGCACACCTTCGTTCGATCGTTCTAGAAGCTTGACGAGGAATCAAATTGCAGAATGGACGCAGATGATTGTTAATCCTTCTATTGGCGGTGTGTCGGAGACATCCAGAATACTGGACATTGGTTGTGGAGTTGGAAGGTTTACCGAATCGCTTTGCAAGTTAGATATTGGTCTAAAGGTTGTTTCATTCGAGAATAAATTAGAGGATTTGGCAGAGGCAAAGGGAAGGATCGGCAATGGGGCCAATTTCATACATGGGGACTTTTTAAAGTTGGGGACTGCGTTGCAAGGCGACCATGGTTCTTTTGATGCTGTTTGGATGTCATCTGTAATGCAAAGAGTAGACCGTAACGAATGGCCAGATTTGTTTCATCAAATACACGGGATGCTCAAGGACGCTGGTAGGCTGCTCATTCGCACGCCAACGAAGCAGTGTGTTAACAATGTTTGGTTTTATCGTTTTTTCCCCTCAGGGCGTACGAATTTGTCAGCAAGGTTGCCGCCTTCGATTTCCATGCTATTGCACTATATTGATGGGGCTGGGTTTAATGTTGTTAATGCTCGGCTCGTTGAAGACAGCGAAAATGTAACTGTTGAAGAATTTGTGGACCGGCTTAAGTCCAAGCCGTATAAATGGTTGCGAGAAATGCCACAGCGTGAATTTCTTGATGGATTGGAAGCTCTTAAGAATGATAGCCAGTATATTCCAGGAAAAATCGTGCGTTGGTTGCAACCCTCGTGGTTCGTTGTTGGGATCAAGAAAAAAACACTCTAAATGATTAGTTTAAACATTGTCATTTGAAACTTTTGCGTATGGCTCTTCTTCTAGTTTTGCGAATGAGTTAGCGATTTCTTCGAACCGCGAATCAATTGATGCGACTTGTCGCCAAGCTAGAGAAGATAGCTTTAGGGAAGCACCGAGTCGGAGTTCGCTTCCATTCTCTCTAATCAGAGAAAGTGCCTTACCACACTCAAATCGTTCGAGATGGGATTGCACTTTGTTTGATAGTAGCTTCTCAAAAGTAAGTCCATTTGAAAACATTGCAAAATCACTAACTAGCTCACTTGCGACTCTTAGTTGATCAGCGTTAAGCGAATCTTCTAGCAAAGCAAGTCGATCAAACGAGTCGTGATCCTCCTCCCCAAAGCTTTTCGAAGCTATCAGTACGTATGCCCTGAAGTTCATTGAATCAAAGTGCTCCATTGTCAAAGAGTAGCTTAGCATTTCTTCAATTTTCTTGTGCTCTTCTTTGCTTGCAAAACTGTTTAAAGAATCGTTAGCCTCTCGGCAATCTTCACTAAATGTTTGGATGTGAGCTTGCCCCTCCGTGCTGTTGACAGAAGATGTCGAGGGGCCAGATGACCCTGCTTCACAACAATGCCGATACGCCTCCACTATGCCGGAGAATCTCGGATCAATTGCCGCTACATTTTGCCAGATTGTCGCTCTCAATTTCGCAAGGGCGCGTTGGGGGATATATCGTGCGAAACGTCTCAACAATTTAAGCGCCTTGCCACATTGATTCCTCTCAAGATATCGAAATGTATCGTCTGTGATTTTGCTTAAACGTTCATCGTCAAAGTAGAAGTGTAGGAAATCCGTCTCGATTGCAGCACTGGAAACTAATTCGCTTTCACACAAGCTTTGATGCCAAGCGACCTCATCCTCATTAGGTTGATATACCCCGCGGGAACTCATATGCTTCCAAAGCGTTAAAATCCACTTGCGAAATCGCTCGTTTTCGAATCCTTCTAAAATAAATGAAGACGACAGGTGTTGGTTGAGAAGGCTGTCCTTCAATTCTATGATTGAACCTTGTTCCGCATCGGCCAAGCCCTGCAAAATATCCACCGTTAAGTACGCTTGCGAATTTTCCGAAAAAACAGCATTTTGAATAGCAAAGGCAAACTCCGGATATTGCTTACAAGCTGCGATAACATCTTTTTCAGTTTGTGGTTTCATTATTTTCTTTAATTTGTTGTGGTAGGAAAAAACGAAAAGATTCTGTCTATTAAAATAGAGACGGATTGAGTGGCTTTTTCCCAAAAATATGAGCTCTTTTTGATGACAAATCGTGATTTTTCGAGAGAAGAGCTGATTTTAAGAGCAAAATCTGAACAAGAACGATTAAAGGCAGTTATTCCCACGTTAGAGAAAAAAATCTCTGTGATGTCGAAAGAAGAGATAATTGAGCATCTCGACTACCTTGGCGATTTACGCAACTGTCTCCATGAAGCCAAATGGATATCTTTTAATCTAAAAAGAAGATTTGTCTTTCCAATGTGGCGAGACATTTTGTTAGACAGTCTTACAAATAAAGATCTGGAAACAGAACTCAAAGATCCCAAGTTTGCCGCGTGGATATCAAGCATTTATTCGTCGACTTATCCGCCTAGTTTCATGGAAGTAGTTCCCCCGTTGACTGTTTTAAAGCTGCGTGGCATTCGGCGAGAAATAGACCGGGTATCAAAACGTCTTTACAGGTCACCACACTTTTCTAGTGAAGAGTTTGAACTATCGGACGCTTGGGATCTGAATAGCGCAGACGCAAAAATGGATTGGCAAGCACTTCTCAAAATTCTAACAAACAACGAAAAAAGCGTCTTGTACTTGAGATATGTAGAGAGTTTAACTCTAATTGAAATCGCGACTCAGCTTGGGGTTTCTACCACACAAGCGCACAGGTTGGTCGTTAACGCAACAAGGCACGCCCGAAAATTTCTTTGCCCCAAGAGAGATGAATCATGATGAGAATACTGCGTCCAATGTTGGCTGAAGGGGACGGTTTGCCTCGAAAAGGTAAAGGGAGCAAACTTCTTGGAATTCGTGAATCAGACGTTCGTTTGGAAGAAGACGGCTACATAAAGTTGAAAAGCGGCGGTCTGTCGATAGCAACTTCCATAAGTGGGCTTTTGAACCTGCCAATTTATCTCACGCCTTTCGATCCATTTGGAAAGCTGGATGAAAAACAACATTCCATTTTTGCAGATAAAAACTTCTTTCTTTTTCAGGTAAAACCCAAGAACGATTCGGCCTTTTGGGTTGGAAAACCAGTTGCCAAAGGAGTTGTTTTACGTTCAAAGGGCCATGCCAAAGAACTGGGATATCTAGGTCCCATCTCCAGCATGAATCTTAATGAGTTTCGATCAGCAATTGAGGCGACACGCCCACAATGGGAAATCGTGGATTGGCAACAAGCTGAGAAAATATTAGAAGAAGCGCCACAAGATGGGTTTTAGGCTTGTGCAGAGTTTGTGCAGAGTTAGCTGACGCAAACGATGTAATTCAAGGGATTGCCAGTAAACGGTGGAACGCTAAAATCAAATAGAGCGTTGGCAAACAAGCGTTTTCTGACACAACACAAAGTGCTGGGGGTGTAGAGGTCGCTGGTTCGAATCCAGTCAGCCCGACTACAAAAGCCTCGGGAAACACTGGGTTCCCGAGGCTTTTGCCTTTCTGTGACGCAGGCGTATCATCAAAAACGTCAGAGTTTCGTCGCTGAGACCGACCGCTACACACTTCTGTAAAGAGCCGCGTGATTTTTGATTCGCAACCGGTGTGTATAACGTCTTCCTAAGCCATTCTTTTTCAACGGAGTCAAGTCTCGAAATTGATTGGCGAAGTGACTCGTTCGTTGATCTCGCGAATCTTGTTATTCGAACAGATACGACGTATCGACTTTACCGTTTCTTCTTTGGCCGGACTCGTCTTTGGAAAGGAAGGCTCGGACGTAGTCAACGCGTGCAGAATCAGAAGACACATTGATACGCAGATGACCTGAGCTGCTGAACACTTCGCCATGATATCCGTACTCTGCTGCGCTGCGGACATTGCCAAAGCGAGGATGCCCAGGCTGAGGAACGGCTTGGTAGATGACGCCGTCCAACTCTTCTTTGGCATACAAATGATCATGGCCATGGAAAACAATGGAAACGTCATTCTTGACCAGCAGATCGTGAATGGGCAATTTCCACTTCGGTCGATTCTTTGAAAACGTATCGGTCCCGTCGAGTTCATTGCCACCCCATTCAAAAAAAGGAGCTGAACTAACGCCACCTCGATTGTTTCGGTCTGCTCCACCAATCAAATGATGAATGAAAACAAATTTAAATTTTGCTTTGCTTGTTCTCAGTGTCTTTTCAAGCCAGCGGTATTGTTGGTCACCCAAAGTTTGGTGCCAATGATTGCCTTCTGTGCGAGAACGTCCGCCTGAATACCAAAACGGATCCAGAACGACAAAAAGGCTGTTGCCCCAATGCCAGGCGTAGTAGTCCTCGACTTGACCAACGTTATCAACGATCGTCCTGTTGCCAGAATAGAAGGGCTTCGTTTCTTTCAAGTTGGGAAACGGATTGGGGATGTACTTCTTGCGTGCATTAACGGACCAGATTTTAGTTGAGTTTTCGACACTCGCTTGACGATCACGAGCCCGCTTTCTCCCGCCGCTTTTGTTCTTTCCTTTTCCTCCTTTGCTGGATTCGCCGTCATGGTTTCCCAGGCAAAAGAACAACGGCGTCGAATGACAAAGTGATCCCAAGTAATATCGCTGAGCCAAATACTGTGGTTCCGCAAGCTCCGGCCGAACGTATTTGCCGGTCATGAAGGCATCACCGAGTGCAACGTGAAAATCAGATCCATCCCGCAATGCGTTGCGTAACGTCGCCAAGTAAACATCGCCGCTTGTGTTTTCGTCGAGGTGCGAATCGGCTTGAACGGTAAAGCGAAATGAGCTTTGGGGTGCTCGTTGAGTATGGAAGGAATAGACTTTGCTGGTTTGGGTTTTCTTTTGGCCGGCATCTCGATACTTGAGTTGATAAAAGTAATTTTGATTCGGCTTCAATCCTTCGATTTCAATTTCGACCGGGGTTCCCGCCACTACTTTGTGCGGCTTTGTGTTGGTTGAAAGTTCTTCGGTCGAAGTTCCGAAAGAAATTTGAGCTTCGGCGTCATTGAAAATCAAAACACTGGCAGTGATCGAAGTGTCGGTTGGGCGGCCGAGAAGAATGTTGTAGTCGTGTTTTGGGACGTTGTTTGCCGGTGGCGGAGTTTCATAGCCACCGAGTCGGCTTCCTCCCCGGTTTTTCCCGCCCCGTTGTTGGCGATTGCGTCCGCGGTCTGGTTTCGCGTCTTTCTGATTTGTCTCTTCCTGTTCCGAACCTTCTCGCGACATGCCATCAGGGTTTTTGACATTGCTCTGTTTCTGCTTGCCGCCGCGACGACCACGATCTCTTGCCTCGCTTCCGGCGGGACGTTTTGCTGCATTCAATTCTTTGGCGTCGATGTTTCCGTCTCGATCACCATCCATTTTCTCAAACATTCGCCGGGCGTTTCTGACTGCTTCTTCTCGGGTAAGAACGCCGTCACCATCGCGATCAATTTCTTTGAGATGCCCACGAAGAAACCCAGCCATGGCACTTTTTGAACCGCCACGGTCAGATAGTTCTGCTTCGGTAAGCTTGCCATCGGAGTTCTTGTCAAAGCCAGCGAAAGCTTTCTCTGATTCGCCGACCATCTCATCGCGGCTGATGATTTTGTCATCGTTTAAATCAATTTCATCGGAATGTACGACGATCCAGGGCTGTCGCGGGCCGTCGCCAGGCTGCGGGCCACGCTGGCGTCGACGTTGTTGGTCGTCGCGAATTCGTCGATTGCCTTGGCCGCGTTGCCCACGACGATTGTCGCGGCGAGCTGCATGGGTCTCGGTTGACTTGCCTTGCCCCCCGTTGTCAAACGTGAATTTGAAGGTCTTGAAGTCTTCGGTTTTGTAGCTGACGGATCGGGTTTCATTTCGGAGTGTGTACGTCACCGAAACGGTTTTGCCATCTTGGCCTTTGTCAAATCCGGTGATCACGGCTCCACGAAGTCCACGCAACGCTGGACGAATTCCATTGGCTCGCGGTTGTGGATCGACTTGTCCGCCTCGCTCGACAACCTCGCCATAAAACCCACCATTGAGATATGGGTAATCGGTCGTCGAATGATAGTGGTAGTTGCCCTTTTCATCTTTGTGTCCGTTAAGCCAATCGAGTTTTGACTTGGCGGATTCTTCCTTGCTTTGAAAACCCAGAATTGGATAACCGTCGAGTGCAAACGCAATCGGTTTTCCAGCACCGACAAAGTTCTCCAAATGGACTGGAGGAAGGTGGTAGTGGTAGTCGTCTGCGCGTCCACAATGCCCTCCGAATTTATCAAGCTCACCAGCAAGATTGGTATCTGTCTTTCCATCGTTCTTGATCGGGTTGAATATCGGAACTCCATTGACTGCAAGTGCGATGGCTCCGCGAAAGAAATTCGTTTTTGCCGAGATTGGTTTGGCGGCTGGAACTGGCTTGAGCGGAATTCGCCAAGCGTTGCCACCGGTGTAGTTCTGTGGGATTGGAATTTGCTGTTGCCAAGCCGTAATGCCGACCATCATTTCGTGATCGGGCATGCCATTGGATTCGACATAGAAAAAGTCATCGTCCCATCGAGTCTTGATTGCCTTGGCGTCGACGAAGTGCTGGAAGTGCTCGGCGATCGTTGGTGGTTCTTGGGGTGAGCGTTCACTTCCATGTACATGCGAAGCTGGACTAGCGACATGCTTGACGGATTGATTCAAAGCGACAATGGCCTGCTGCTTCTTTTCAAGCCACTCTTGATCTGAGCGGGAAAGGAGATTTTTGTTTAGTGTGATAAGACGCCCAGCTCGAAGATGAATTGTGACTTTCCCTTTCAGCGCCGAAACAAATGAGCCCTCAAATTGGGTGTCTTCAGAATTCAATTTCCATTGGCGAGATATTGGAGCAGCCTGGCCGTGATCGTGAATGCCATCGTGGGCATGGCCAGATGCGTTGAATAAGAATGCAATTGCGAAGATTAGGAATAGGTTCTGTCTCATTGGTTATTCCTTCGCTTTTTCGATTTGTCGGTCTTCCTCTTCTTTTTGTTGCCACGTCCTTTGCCTTTTTTAGATGCCATTGGCTTTGATGGATCGTGGTCTGGATTCACTTTTGGCATTTGGGCGTTGACGGCGAGCAAGTATTCCTTCAGTTGCTTTTCCATTTTCACGGTTTGAGACTTGTTTGACTGTGCAAGGTCGTTCTGTTCGCTGATGTCAGCTTTAAGGTTGAACAAAGAGGACTTCTGAGTTTCGTAGAAATGAATGAGTTTGAAATCGTCTTGAATGATTGACGAGTGCGGCCCGTCTGCACTTTGGTAGTGCGGAAAATGAAAAACCAAGCCATCGTGGGCGCGTTTAACATCTCCCTTTCCGTTGTTTTTCAAGAGCTTTGCAATGCTTCCGCCTTCCAGTTTCTTGACGTAAGCGCTGGGTACATTGACTCCAGCCATTTCGCAAAATGTTGGATAGAAATCGTAGCCAACAATTGGTTCGTGACACCACGAGTTCGCTGCAACGCCGGGTCCGCGGACAATGAGTGGAACGCGGATTCCGCCCTCCCATACGGAACCTTTTCCGCCAGACAAAGCTCGGTTTCTTCCGCCTCCGCCACCACCTCCGTTGTCAGACGTGTAGATGACAAACGTATTGCCAGTTAGACCAAGGTTCTCGACCGCCTTCATGATTCGCCCTACGCCCGTATCAAGATCTTCGGTCAAAGCCATTTGCCCAATGTTCTTGGCATTGCGGCCTTTGTCTTTGTATTTTTCGGTTGTTGCTTTCATCGCATTCTCAGGTGCGTGAAGTGCATGCCATGAAAGTTGAATGAAGAACGGTTTTTTCGCGGCCTTGCTTCGCTTCATGAACTCGGCAGCTCGATCACACATTCCGAAAATGTCGACCGGATTTGGGTCTTTGAATTTGAATGCGTGCTCGTTGCCAATGTTTCCGTCGTGAGCATCGAAGCCGTGATTCCCCGGTCCGCCTCCCTGAATGTGCCACTTACCGAAGTGAGCCGTTGCATATCCAGCGGACTGAAGTGCTTCGCCGATGGTGTAGTCCGAATCAGAGATCGACTTGATGTTCTGTGGTGGAATGAGTTTTGGATTCGCCGAAGCGGTTAGGCTTCTCGAAGCCTTTGTCCAGTGATTAGCCGCTGGGCTCCGACCGTTCATAAGACTCAGTCGAGTCGGAGAGCAAACCGAGGCGGGCGAATAGGCAGCCGAAAACCGCATGCCTTGACTTGCAAGTTTCTCCAGATTGGGCGTACTGACAATCGAATTCTTCGAATTTGGCATCTCCGGGTGCATTTGCACCGAGAGTCCGTTCCAGGACTGATCGTCAGACATCATGAAGATGATATTGGGTTTTTGATTGGTCGCTTCCAGCTCAGTCGTATCTTGAGCCCAACTTGATGCTGCCTGGCAATACGCTAGAAGAACAACCGAGACAAAAATTGTCGCAGTCTTAGTTGCGGTCATGTTTGATTTTCCGATTTGAATCATGATGGGAAGTGTGTTCAAAAAAAGCCTCTGGTAGTTCGGGTTGGTCAACCAGTTCAAGCAAAACTGTTTTGGGGCCACCTTTTCCTTGCGGAAGTTTGTCCAGCAGCATTTCGGTGATTGTTCCAGTTTCCAAGTCGAACCAGATTTCGACGTATTTCGGACCGCGATGTTGTGCCGATTTTTTGGTTGCGACCAGACAACGCTGCCCTAAACGTGGCTCTTCGATACCAAACTCGGACTCAAGCCATTGAATGTCGTAGGCGTCACGAAGCTGTTTCAAGTCATCTTGCAAGTTGATAAACGGAATCGCGTGCTGGTTGCCTGGCACGCCGCCGCGAAATCGCTCGACGTCGTCGCTGACACGGATTCGGCCTTTGGGTGGCACTGACCAGCTTGTTTTGCCGTCACTTCCGGTAATGAACTGATCGCCATTTTCAAAACGCCTGATCAAGACGTACGAGTTCTCGCCACGCACATGGAGAAGGGCCCCATCAACCGGAGCCTGCATCTTGCCTTTTCGGCGTTTGGCATGATTTTGATCATCGCTTCGATTGCGATTTGCACGTCCACGCTTTTTACCGCGCAGTTCAAGGGCCGTAATCAAATACGTTCGACTAGAAGATTTTCGAGCAACCTCGATCAGTCGTTCCAGTTGGGTTTCGGCGGCCATCGCTGGCGAGCCCTGAATCATCTGAATAGCAAAGAAGGAGACTAGCAATAAAGCTGCGATTGATGAAAAAGCTCCGATCGCCCAACGCAGACGTTTTTGACTTCTTTGGGAAGCGACGAACACTCTGGAAGTTTCGGCAATTTGCCCATCGTATCTACCCGTTGCTTGGGCGTGCTCTACAAGCAAACGATCGTGCAACATGGCGAGATCGACGAATGTCCTCGCATTCTCTGGCCTTTCATTGATCCACCCCTGTAAACGTTGATGCTCCTCATGACCAAGCTCACCATCCAAATGACGACTAACAAGCGACTCTATTTCTTTTGGCAGGCCTTCATTGTGAGGATCACTCATTGGGCACCTCCAGCGATCGTCTTTTGCTCAATACATCGCTTCAAAGACGCGCGGATTCGCTGAAGCCCTTTGGAAACAGAGTTTGCCGTCATGCCAAGTTGGCCCGCAATAGCGGCAGGCTTCAAGTCTTCTTTATATCTTAAATCACAGAGCTGTTTGGCCTTACTATCCAGCTCGCCAACACACTCATTTAGAAAGTCCAGTGGTTCGATTAACTGCGATGAAACTGCATTGAACGCGGCCGCCAAGTTTTCAACGGTTTCGGAATCAAAGAGCAGCGGCTTGTTTTTGTAGTTTCGAAAATAGTTCCGGATTTGATTGCGAGCGACTCCAATGGCCCAAGACTTGAAAGAACGCGAATCATCAAAACGGTCGAAGCTCTCGAGAATCGCAACGGCGACCTCCTGCAACAAATCATCTCTCTGGCGGACATCGTGAACTTGCGATGCAATGAATGCCGAGACCGCTGGCTGAGCGAGAGTCCAGTGCCGCATGGCTGTTTCGGTTTGTTTGTCAATCATAAAACGCCTTTCTGGTTTCCATTAACCGAGGGGAGCGTTTTATGACTCGGAAAATTGATGAATTCCAATTTTGCTGCCAAAAAAGAGCTCGTTCGCCGAATTCATACTCAATGGACATCTTACATAAGGCATGAGTCGAAGAATGACTTCGAATCTTTGCCCCGTTTTCCTCGCCGACATTCGTGTCATTTCAGCGACCAACGTTTTACAATTCGTCTAAGGCCACAAGTCGTTCAGCGAAAAACAGCGCGTCAGAGTTTCATCAGAGATAGGGTGCTAAACGGTACTAAAACAGACTACTGTGTGTTGTGTTGACCACGGTTTTTTCCCTATAATCAAGCATTCGCCTGTCACTGGGGGTGTAGAGGTCGCTGGTTCGAATCCAGTCAGCCCGACTTTATCAGTCACCGAGAAGAATCATTGGATTTTCAACCGTCTGATTAGATGTCCAATGGATGCATTAAAACGATGCTTCTTCGCCGGGAATTGGACAAGTAGATTTGCTGCTTTTGATTTAATGCAGAAGCGTTGCTGTCCAGTGAACTCAAGCTAGCCGCGTTTTGAGTGCTTCGAAGTCCATTTTGAGTTCGTTGACCAAGTCCTTATGCGGCATCCCCGCCTTGAGGTGCTCGTGATGTTGGCTGATTGGACCGCTGTATCGAGTCGCTTTCAGGTTTTCGTAAAACTGCTCTGTGATTCGACCTTCGCCAAGCCGACACCACTCCGGTTGCCAACCACGTTTCTCGGTACGCTTCCAGACGAAATCTTTTACATGCACGGCGACCCATAGGTTTCTTGTTAGACGGGCTTGAGTTGGCCACGATAAACCACCTTCGATCATCGCCTGCCCGATGTCCCAGCAGATCCCCACCGTTGCCGCGTCAAGATCTTTCATCATCAACCACAAATCCCAAATTGGACCACCGATATAGTTGGATCCCGAATGGTTTTGATACCCTCCTTGCAGACCAAGTTCCGCATTGAGAGCGCTGAGGTCCTTCAATTGTGCTCCAAATTCCTTAACGGTTTGTTCGATGGATCGGTCTTTGGAGTAGTGCTTGAACCCGAATCGATATCGCTTTATTCCCAAACTGGCTATCGTTTTTAAAATTCGTTCAGCCATTGGGTCGACGTGAGTTATATCGGTAGAAACGATCGCAATTTTCTTGTCGCGTTTCTTTAGCGCTTCCGCCATTTTTGGAAGCATCTCTTCGACACGTTCGGGGTCGATGTGCGTGTGATGTTTGCGCACAGGGCATTCAATCCCATCCCATCCAATCTCGGCTACCATGTCCGCAGTATCCTCTGGAGAGTAACCTGCAAACGGTTTGCTGAATCCGAAAATGCCTTCTCGCTTGCTTGAATTGTCGCTGCTTGCCAAGCTGCAGCTCGTTTTTGCAAGTGCCGTAGAAGCGACCACTGCGGTGCTTGAAGCAATGAACCGTCGCCGACTTGGTAAAAGTCTTGATTTGTTTCTCATACTGATATCTCCTGAAACGTGTCCATTGAAATGTTAGCGCTAACTCCAAATGGGGCAGCGTTGACGGATGCAAGGTTAAGCTCGCCGCCGTTTACGTTGAGTCGTGCGAAGCCACCGTCCATTGGCGTGTAGAGATCAGCGTGAGAGTTAAGAACGGATTTGCTAATCGATTGTGGAAACGCGGTTAGCCCCTGATAATAGTGGTGACCGTTGCGTTCGACAGTCGAATTGCCAAGAGCCGCCTGAACCGCAAGGTCCTGAAGCAATGCAATGGGACCAATGTTCACAAGGTCTTCGCCACTCATCTGGTAGCGATCAGTATCCTCCGTCGCGTTTCGGTGATTGATAAGACAGCGATGGGCTGCCCCTTTCATGATGCCCTTGCAATTCTTGTGACTGGTGCCGACGTAACCCAATTTCAGCGCCTTGTCCAAATCTGTGATCTTGGCATCGGATTCGTCAATGATCATTGGAGGGCCACTTTCCCATTCCGCAATCTTCGCGACGTCCGAGTCCAATGCGAAACTGCGATGCAAAGGTTGCTCAATGAAAAGCAAATTTTCAAAAAACGAATTCAGCAACTCATCGCTCTCAATTCGATTCCACAATTCAACGAATGACGGGAACTCGCGATACTGTTCATTGCCATCGAGCGTAAACGCAAAGTCTCTTTCACAATGTTTCGTGACCACTGTTGCGATAGATCGAAGACGATTCAAATCGCTCTCAACATTACCTTTTACTTTTAACTTGAAGTGATGCAAGCCATAGAATCGAATGCAGTCGTCAAGCGACTGAGGAAGACCATCTTCGATTTTGTCCTCTGAGCTGACATCGCCTGACGTTAGTGGATCCGAAAGTCCAACCGTGTGACGCGCGATCACTCGCGACAATGGTTTTGCAGGTAGAAACTCACTTGGATCGCGCCCAGCGAGATCTCTGTGAATCGAGCCTAAATCCATCCCGACATGATTCTCTCGAAGCAGTGTTGCCAGATTGCAACTTGATGCGCGAGCCAAAGCGTCCAAGATGGTTCGCTCAACCATGCTGACACCAAATTGAGCCAGCAATGGAGGCAGATCCTGACTGGCTGCCCAGGACATTTGATTCGAATAGATCTCCCGCCAAAGTTCAAAGGCAGATGCCGACGTCGCCGTTCGGGCAAACTCAACTGCCGTCCGAACAACAAGCAGCATCTCTTCTATCTCTTGAACTGCGACCTTCGTTGGTGATTTGTCAAACCATTTCGGCAACAAGCTCTCTGCAGCAATTCCAGTGACGACTCTTCTGTCAACTTCGTAGCTGCATTGAAGAAATACATGGGGGGCCTCGGTCATGACTGCGATTCCAAAACGAAACGGCATTCGTGTTTGTGTTTCAGTTCGGTAAAGCGAAGCATCAACCAGTTTCAGTTTCGATAGCATAGAGGTGTTCAAAATAGGAAGTTGTTGCGAACAAATATTGCGTAGCCTACAATGTGTCCGTGCCCACCTCTCTCCAAAATACGCAAACTTTAGCACTCAAAGCGCATCGCGGACTTAACGTGCCGACCGTCCAAACGCAGCTTGGTGAGTCCAAGCTACAACTAAATCCAGAGTTTCCATTGAACGTCAGACTGGATGGATACCGCGACGACAAACCAATCACTCTGATGCATGTTCACAACGCACTTGAGCTGGGATTTTGCATTTCAGGATCGGGTACATTTTACGTGGGCAATAAGATCTTGCGTTTCAAAGCTGGTGATATGACGGTCATCACTCCGAATGAATATCACCGATGCCGTAGCGAGCCAGGCGCCAGTAGTCGCTGGGTTTGGTTTTTCCTTGATCCCATTCGTTTGCTGGTTCGCAACACAAGTGCCAAAGTCGTCTGGGAGCCGGAACGATTTTCAGGTGATCAATTTTGCAATGTTATTCGCAATCAATCGCAACCTACGCTGCATCGTTTAATGAAACTACTTGTCTCTGAAGCGAGGCATCACGATGGTTTTCGCGAAAGCAATCTTTGCTCACTGCTGCATTTGCTGATCAACGAGCTTCATCGCTGTTTTCCACGGAGAGACAATGCTCAAGAAACATCGGCGGATGCTGCCAGCCTCTCACGGATCGTGCCGGCTCTTAACCTTGTGGCCCGTGATTACGATCGCACAATAAGCGTCGCCCAGCTTGCTGATTCTTGCGACCTGAGCGTCAGAAGTCTTCAAACGCATTTCAAGGTTCAATTGGACATGACGCCACAGTCTTACCTGATGAAAATCAGAGTACAGGCGGCAGCAACGATGCTCGGTGACTCAAACAAGAGCATCACGGAAGTTGCTTTGAGTTGCGGATTCAATTCACTTTCGACTTTCAATCGCGCCTTTAGCAAAGTGCATTCGATGTCTCCTCGAGCGTACCGGAAACGGCTCGGGAATGCCTAGCTCGAAAAGCAATGTTGCGGTGTAGCACGACTCATTTCAAAACAAAACGCATGAAATTGAGTTTTGCAAACCCTTGGCATTTTCGATAACGAAGTACTTCGGGCGCAATTCTCGGACCAAGTGGAAAGCAATCAATCGCCAACTGAAAAAGCTCGATCTAAAGTCCGGCATCGATGCCTTTCTTGTCCAAAGAAAGAAGGCGGTCGACACTGAACCTGCCAGCGCCAGAGCAAAACAGCGTAATGTACAACCCTAAGAATATGGATGCCTTCAAACCCTTGTTGAAGAGATCCATGTCATGATGGAGAAAAGCAGCGACGAACATGGTGAAGCCCAAAAAAATCGTTGCGGGGCGAGTGGCCAAGCCTATCAAAATTAAAAAGCCACCAACGAACTCGGCAAGTACTGCACACCAAGCGAAAAATAGGGGAGCAGGAAAACCCATATCGGCGACATCAGAAACGAACCAGTCTTGAGGGCCCCAAATGCCTTCACGCGGCAAGAGTTTCTCGAATATCGTCATCATGGAAAGGCCAGCCACGATTCTCAAAACAAAGAGCCCCACATCTGTGCCGAATTGATTAGGTTGACTACCTCCAAATAGAATCCGCCGAATCATCTGAGTGCCTCCTCAAGTTTGCAAGTTTGAAAAGGGTGATTATTCGTGCGGCAAGTTAGAACCTTGGTAAAAAATTCTGGTTATTTGAGCAAATGAAGCTGAAGCCTCTAAAGTCATGAGTAAACGTTCGTGACAACCGAGCTGCGAATTGTGCAACTTCAAAACCTGCGCCACGCGACACTCGACTTTATTAAACAAAGACTGGCCAATGAAATGAGCGCCAGCCTGATGGGCGGCGCTCGATTGATGTGGCAGCCAGCGATCGAATCATCCACCGTTTAGTGTGGTGGTTCGGGGTCGGTCGCTCACTCATTGAGTAGCGTCGATAGATGGACAGCCCACGCACACAGTATGCGAAAAGTAGTTCTACTGGGTAATGATCGTGGGTACACTCACTGCAATTCGTCTGAAGATGTCTACCAATTCCTGTTCCGTTCTGGCGTGGAAATGCTCTCCGTTGGCAGTATGCGCTATCGTTCTCATTGCCGCCTGGTCGGCAGCCTCGGAAAACGTAACGGTGTGAATGATGATGTTTGGATTCTCGTCTCTGACTTGCTGGACTGCCACGAGTGGGTCGATGCCTCCATTTCTGACTCCGTCCGTAAACACAATGATGATTCGAACGGCAGATTGCCTGGCTGCTTCTCCAGTAAGTGTTGTCAAACCGGACAGAAGCCCGTCACCAATCGCGGTTGCGCCGTTAGGAACCATTGCTTTCACTGTGTCTTCTGCCAGTGTCAGGTTTTCGGATAGTTCGAGGTCGATACGAGAATCTATCGCAAAAGAGCTAATCGATACCTGCTCAATCGGATCGGTGCCGGCAAGAGATTGAAAGAATACTTCCGCTGCAGTTTCAAGACTATCCCACCGCGAATGAACGGGAATGACTGTGTCAGGATCATTCAGTGAGTTAGCATATTCCAGCATTCTGCCCGAAAGGTGCGGAATTATGTTTTCAGAAATTGATTTAAACTTTGTTGCATCATCCGACTCTGCAACAGTGATCGTTCCTGCGTTCTTAAGGCCGCGAACCAGGGTACGAAACGCTGTGGAGTCTTCGTAGTACCTCATCGATACCGAACGATCAATCACCAAAGCGATGTCGCGGTCGATTTGAGACGCGACGGACGATGCTGATGGATTAAAGTCATCAATGTTTGCGACTCGCATCAACAAGTTCGTCGGTTGCGTTACATTAACTTGAACACCCGAAACCATCGCGCCGCTCTGGACTAATGAGTCGTCAATTGGAGTAAATTCATATCGACCACCGTCTTCATTGCGGGCGGAGGCTCCAAAAATGATTTGTGCATCGTTCCCATTTGAATCGAGCATCAGGGCGCGGCCACCAACTGTATTCAACGCTGCAACTTGTCTTGCAGTATTGCGAGCAGTGGTCATATCTTGAGACGTGCTCCATGCTCGGCATCCAGCACGAGCGGCCGCATCGGTCGCGATCTTCAGCTCAGATTCTGTAAGCTGCATGTACGACAGGTTCATTGCAACTGCACACAGAATAATCATGACGGGTAACACGATTGCAAATAAAGGGACAATTGCACCGTGTCGATTCTGTTTGATTTTCATGGTTGATTTTCCTGTCGTGATTTTCTGGGTCTTAAAACTTGGATTGAATTGGATTCGAAACGCTGAAGCAGAGACGTTGGTCAAAATCGCTCTGTGGTTAACACGGCTTCTTTTTCCATCACGTAGTCGCTTAAGAATCCTGCGACAATGAGGTTTTCATTCATTGGGATCGAAATACGAACGGCGACCGTGTCTGTACCGTCATCGATTTCGGTTTGGATGAATCCATTGGCTGTTGGCTCGATTGTTACTACTGCGTTTCGAACGCCAACGATCGCAAGCCTATTTGTTACTTCTTCGATGCTCTCATCAATAGTTGCACCGAGGACAACAACGTGCCGAGCAGCTCGAAACGCCGCATTTTCTGCCAATGATTCGATCATTGACATCTTGCCGAATTCAAAGCAGGCAAAGAGAGTTAAAAAAAATAGTGGTGAAACCATCGCGAATTCGACAGCTGTTGCACCTTTTCGGTTTCGTTTTATGTGTTTCATAACAAGCTATTGCGTTGCTGGAAAAATGTCTGAAAAATTTAGGTCAAAACGACTATTGTGTTGATGTGCCCGCCACGTATTCTTTTAACAAAACAACTTCGGCGGTGAGATCGCTACCAGTCCAGAACCGGTAAAAGCTGGTTGGCATTCGGAGGTTGCGTGACCTCGGGACAGTAACCGTCACTCGTATCGGATCAAGCACATCTGCCAGTTCTGGGTCCGGCGAAGTGGTAACGACTGAACTTATGTTTTCGTATTTGACACCACGGGCATCGAGGTAGCTGGCAACGGCATTTTCAACGCTTCCAAATGAGCCATCACTGAGTATCGCTGTACGCGCCCCTTGAGAAGCGGCGATCTTGATTTTTTGGGTCAAGAAAATTCCCTCACATGTTTCCAGAGTTCCCAAAGTAATCAGGAACATCAACGGAAGCACGAAGGCCATTTCTATGCATGCGGCGCCACGTCTGCGGGGGCCGCTTGGCTGGCGAGAATTTTTAGTTCGGAAACGACTTTTGTTTGATAAATATTTCATATGAAACGCAACCAATGAACGGACTAACTGCAGCCGATTTGGGAAGAGTTCGACTTTTAAAAGTTAGGGTAGATTTGGGCGGCAAGTCAGAAAAATTCTTGTCTGCAAACAGCAAAAAAAGGAGTATGTTACAGCTAGTGTCGTTTTAATCGTTGCAGATGTGTTACCCGTCAAAACGCAATTGGTTAGATCCAATTCGTTGGGAAGCGTGAAGAGACTGTTTTCGCGCTTACGGTTTTGGCGGTTGCGCTATTTCGTACGATGGACATTCTTGTCCGTATTTCCAGGCATGTACGGCATTGATATCTGAGCCGTTTTTGGCTCGCGTCCGCGTAGGCGCGTAAGTGATCCCCACTGAGCCGTTTAGCGATAGCCTCGGTTCACAGTGCAAAAACCGTGGCTATCGCCAAAACGGCTCATTTAAATTTCAATTCAATAAAGCGACCAGCTTCCTTAGAGATCCGCTCAATAGTTTAACGACGAGCCGGAAGGCGACCGTGTTTTCAAACGAACGCGCCGTCGCCTGCCGGCTCGTCGTTAAACAGGCTTGGGTGGCCTGAACTCTGGCGAGGTCCAGCTACGCTTGTAGCGAAATTTCTTGTGGCCGATTCGAAATGACTTGGCATAAAAAAAGCGACTTCCGTATAAGAAAATTGAGTGTCTAACATTCAATTCTCACGACGGAAGTCGCTGTGTTCTTTGCAGGCGTTTAATCAACCCGCGCGTCAGTCTGGTGACTACTTCCCAGCCGATTCAGGGCGTTGTGGACGATCTGGCCGAGTGTCCTTGGGCCTTTCAGGTCGCCCGCCACCACCACCACCGCCGCCGCCTCGGCGAAACAAGCTGGAAATGCCACTTGTGAATTCTTCTTTGGAAACTGCCTTGTCGGAGTCTTTGTCCAGCGTCATTAAACGCTCGGCCATCCGATTGCCTTCGAGCTCCGTTTCGGTGACTTTACCATCTTTGTCTGCGTCCAGTGATTCGAACATTGCAGCTGGGTCAAACCGACCACCGCGTCCGCCACCACCAGCACGTCCTCCGCCTGCAGGAGGAGTTTCTGCTTCTACAATTTTGGTGTCTTCGGGGTCAACTTCATCGCCCTTGTCGGTGACACAGTAAAGATACTTGGCGCTTCGAATGACCATTTTGCCATCGCTGATCGCTGGCGAGCCCCAAAAGATTTCTTGTTCAGAAGTGACTTGATTGATTGAAACCTGTTCTAGTTTATCGCCAAGAGAGAACACGAACATCTGTCCGTTTCCTTTCATGTAGAACATCTTGTCGCCAGCAATTACCGGTGATGGGTAGTCAAGCGAACCAGATCGGCTGCCCGATTGCTTGGCGCCTTTGAGGCGAAGCTGGTCAATTCGCTTGCCAGATTCGGCGTCAATGGATGAAAGGATTCCGCGATTGACAACGTAAAGTCGTCCTTTGTGAAAGATAGGTGAAGCAAATCCTGATGTTTCTCTACCAGTCCAAGCCGTATTGGATTCGCTTACGTCACCCGACCCACCAGCATCGATTGCGATGCTGCCGCCGCCACGACCGGTAACGGCGTAAACTCTTTTTCCATCCAGAACTACACTTGAGTAGGCGCCTTGGGCTTCCGTGGCACTGGCATGCCAACGCAATTTTCCGTTTTCAGGATCCATTCCCCACATCTCTTTGGCAACGCACATGACCAAGTCGGTTCGGTCATCATTAACTTTTACAAGAGTCGGTGTGCCCCACATGCCGTCAAGTCCTTCGGCTTCTTGGCGCCAAAGTTCTTTTCCAGATTCTTTATCAAAACCGATAACGGATTGGCTTTCTGCAGAAGCGGTCACGATGACGATGTTCTTGTAAACGATTGGGCTTGAAGACGATCCCCATTTTGTTGGATCTGATTCCTTGCCGACTTCAGCTTCCCAAAGTTTTGTACCGTCCATGCTGAATGCGTGAACTCCGGTCTTGCCAAAGAAAGCGTAAATGTTTTTTCCATCGGATACCGGCGTGTGAGACGCGTAACCATGCGCGGTGACACCGATCCCCGTGTATGGGTCTTCAGGAAGTGAAACTTTGACGTCTTTTTGCCAATCCTTTTTTCCTGTTTCAAGGTCGATGCAAACAAGATGGCGAACAAGGTTTTCGATTTCACCTGGATCTTCTTGTGTTAAACCGTAACCGGAATAGCAAGTCACAAACGCTTTGCCGCCAACGATGATTGGGCTTGAAGCACCTGGACCTGGAAGCTCAGTTTTCCAAGCAATGTTTGCCGATGGAGACCAAGCCGTTGGAATCGAAGCCGAGTCTGTTGCCACGCCGTTACCGCTGGGACCGCGAAACCGCGTCCAGTCATCTGCGTTAGCGGTGAATGTTTGACACGCCAGCATTGCTAATGCGGCGAGCATTGAAATCTTCTTGGTCATTGTTCAATCTCGTTTGAATGTGAATTAAAAGGTGGCGGCGATTGTACCACAGCGGGGCCAGTTAGGTATCTAAATGGAATGCCGAAGAAGATCGGAGCGTTGGGAATTTAACGCTGGGGATTCAAAGTTGGTAATTTAATGTTAGAAAACAGCGTTGGAGATAAACATGTTTGCGGAGAAAGCATTGCGATGAAACTAAAAAAAGAATCGCTCACGATTTTTGTGATCTTGTTCCTGATGTGGACACATACAGCGTGTTGCGGTCAGGAAACAAATAAGGAATTCAGTAACGGTTCGGCGCCCAATGTGTTGTTCATCTCCGTTGACGACCTGAACGACTGGATTGGGTGCATGGGTGGGCATCCACAAGCGAAAACTCCAAACCTGGATCGGCTGGCTGCCAGTGGAGTCCTTTTTACCAACGCACACTGCCCTGCCCCAGCTTGTAACCCCTCGCGTGCGGCCATCATGACAGGCGTCTCGCCCAACGTTTCTGGAGTCTATGACAATCGTCAAAAAATGCGTGAGTTGATGCCAAACGAAACTTTGATTCCAAAATACTTTTCGGAAAACGGATACTGGTCAGCCGGCTCGGGAAAAATTTTGCACTATTTTACTGACGCTAATTCTTGGGACGATTACTTTCCTAACAAAGAGACAGAGAACCCGTTTCCTTCGACCAAGTATCCGGACAAGCGGCCTGTGAGTTTACCCAGAGGTGGTGACTGGCAATATATCGAGACCGATTGGGGGCCGCTCGACGTTACCGATGAAGAGTTCGGCGGCGACTATTCCGTTGCCCAGTGGATTGGAAAGGAAGTTAGCAAGAAACATGACAAGCCATTTTTTCTGGCGTGTGGAATCTATCGTCCTCACGAGCCGTGGTTTGTGCCCAAGAAATATTTTGACCTCTTTCCACTTAAAGACATCCAGCTTCCTCCTGGTTACCGCGAAGGCGATCTCGATGATCTGCCTTCCGAGGCAAAACGACGCGGGCGCAATCGATACTTTGCCCACATCCAAAAGCACGATCAGTGGAAGCAAGGCATTCAGGGCTATTTAGCTTCGATCGCGTTTGCCGATGCGATGGTTGGACGGGTGCTGGATGCTCTTGATAGTGGACCCAATCGTGACAACACGATCGTAGTTTTGTGGAGCGATCACGGTTGGCATTTGGGTGAAAAAGAGCATTGGCAAAAGTACACGGCTTGGCGGGCCTGCACACGTGTGCCATTGATGATTCGAGTTCCCAAAGGCAGCAATGGATTGAAAAAAGGGACCCAGCCAAACATGGTTTGTGATCAACCGGTTAACCTGGTCAGCTTGTACCCAACGTTGCTTGAGCTGGCTGGACTACCCAAGAAAGAATCCAATGACGGGCCGAGCCTTGTGCCACTGCTGGACGATCCGAAACAAGCATGGCCTCACGTGGCCGTCACCCATCTTGATCGGCCGGGCAACTACTCCATAAGCGATAAACGTTTTCGCTACATTCGCTACGCCAACGGAGAACAGGAACTTTACGATATAGAATCCGATCCCTTCGAGTGGAATAACTTGGCCGAGATTCCTGAGCATTCTGATCGTATAAAAAGCCTCAAGTCGAAAGCTCCCAAAGATTTCGCCAAATATGTTCCAGCCAAAAAACAGACACTGCCCAAGCTAACTTGGCGACCTAACGGCCAAGGCGATATTCCAAAATCCAATCCAACTGGCAAACCGTTTGACATCTTTTTCAAGAACGTCAGTTCGCAGCCAGTGGATATTTTTCGCGTCGATGCCGAGGGGAAAAAGCATGCTTATGGAACGCTGGAGCGAGGGTGGTTCAAACCTTATCAAACTCGTTCGGGCGAATTGTGGCTGGTCACCGACAAACAAAACAAGGCGCTAGGCAGTTTTGTTGCTGGCGATCAAATGGCAGATGCCATTATTCCTGATTAGTTCGTGCTGCAATCTTTCGGACGTCCTCGGTGAACAGCACCTTTTTTCAAAACCGAATCCGTTTTCGACACGGGAAAAACTGATAAAGAAAGAAACCACGGATGAACGCTGATGAACGCGGGTAAAACAGAACTTGAATCCGCGTTTATCTGCGTCCATCCGCGGTTTTAAAAAAGAAAACGGGCAAGTAAAGATACTGGCAAAATCTCATGCTCAAAAAATGGTGGCGTTCACCGAGAAGTCTCATCTTCCGTGGTAATATAGAGCGCACTTTGTTGCCGACGCATTCACTATCTTGAGACCAATGACAATGCTCAGATTCAAAATCGTTACCGCTGCCGTTCTGTTTTCCGTTTTAATTCTGCAGAACATTCAGGCTGACGAGCTTCCGAATATCATTTTCGTCATGGCGGACGATCTTGGGATCGGCGACATTTCTCCCACGAATCCAGACTGCAAAATCGAAACGCCAAATCTGCAAACGATGGCGGACCAGGGCCTCACATTTCTCGACGCCCATTCACCGAGTTCGGTCTGTACGCCGACACGATACGGAGTTTTGACTGGACGGTACAACTGGCGTTCGCGACTGGCTCGCGGTGTTCTGGGAGGATCCAGCTCTCACCTGATTCCCGCCGATCGGCCAACGGTTGCGCACATGCTACATAAGTCTGGTTATCACAATCAAATGATCGGCAAGTGGCATTTGGGTTGGGACTGGGCGAAGCTACCCGATACCGATGGAAAGAAAATTGACTTTACTCAGCCGGTAAAAAATGGACCCGACATCAACGGGTTTGACGGCTATTACGGACACTGCGGTTCGCTCGATATGGCGCCTTATGTTTGGGTCGACACTGGCAAAATTACAGCGATTCCAAAACGTGAAGAAGGCGTCACCAAAAAACAGGATCCCTACGCTTGGTATCGAAAAGGACCGATTAGTCCCGACTTCGAAATTGAAAAAGTGTTGCCGCACCTGTTTGAGAAAAGCATCGCTCACATCAAAGCCCGGGCTGCCACCGCAAAGGAAGGCAAGCCATTCTTTTTGTACTTGCCGTTGCCTGCTCCACACACTCCGATTGTTCCTGTGCCACCTTTCAAAGACGCAAGCGGGATCAATCCATACGCAGATTTCGTGATGCAAGTTGATCATCACATGGGAGAATTGATGGCGGCCGTTAAAGATGCGGGCATCGACGACAATACGATTATCTTTTTTACCAGCGACAACGGTTGTTCTCCCGAAGCCAATTTCGATTTGCTGAAAGAGCACGCCCACGCACCAAGCGCTGGCTATCGTGGCCATAAAGCAGACATCTATGAAGGAGGCCATCGCATCCCATTGATCGTACGCTGGCCGGCCAAAATCAAAGGCGGCAAAACAACCCAAGCGATGACGTGTCTTACTGATCTTTACGCGACTCTCCGCGACGTAACGGGGCAGCCCGCAGAAGATCTTGGCGGCGAAGATTCACATAGTCTGGTTCCAGTGTTCAATGGGAGTGAAAAAAGTAGCCGAACTTCGTTAATCAGCCACTCGATTGGCGGTTCTTTTGCGATCCGCAAAGGCGACTGGAAGCTGTGCCTGTCAGCCGGAAGTGGCGGTTGGAGTGCGCCCAATGAGAAAGTCGCAAAGAAGAATGGGTTGCCGAAGATGCAGTTATTCAATCTCAAATCCGACCGTGGCGAACAAAAGAACTTGGTCAACGACGAACCTGAGCAGGTCGAATCACTGTTAAAGTTGCTCGCAGAAGAAGTCGCACGGGGCCGCAGTACCGAAGGCAACCCCGTCCCTAACGATCGCGAAGTAGAATATTTGCCTTGAGATAACAGTCCTTTTTGATTTGTGTTGGGCAAGTAAGATAGTGGTTGATATCAATTGAACTAACCACGAAATCGAGCTCACATGATCACTACAAGAAGCAAGGCAACTCTCTTTCTGGCTGGACTCTTTTTGCTGTTGTCCAATGGTCTTCACAATGCCAGTCCGATTTTTGGTGACGACCCGGTTGAAAAAAGCAAGAAGCCGCTTGGTCCGTTCGTCAAAAACGGTGAAGCGCAAATTGTAGATGCGTTTAAAGATCCCGATTTCTGGATTCGGCATGACTTGTGGGTGGAAACGGAATTCGATTCAGACGGCGATGGAAAACTTGATCGAATGCATGTCGATGTGACTCGTCCAAGTCAGACAGAATATGACGGAGTGAAACTTCCGGTTGTTTATGTGTCCAGTCCTTACTTTGCCGGTACCGCTGGCTCAGGTACAGAGTTCTTTTGGAACCCGCGCCAGGAAATTGGAGGGGAACCACCGGAACGAAAAGTTGGACCCGTCGTCAAACGCAGAACTCAACGTTTGATTATCTCCAAGCGACATGTAAAGGACTGGGTTCCTCGTGGTTTTGTTGTCGTCCATTCGTCTTCACCAGGAACTGGTTTTTCTCAAGGGTGTCCGACGGTAGGAGCCAAGAACGAATCGCTCGCGCCCAAAGCTGTGATCGATTGGCTTTGTGGGCGTGCTAAAGGCTTTGCCACGGTTGACGGTAAAGACGAAGTCAAAGCTTTTTGGTCAACGGGCAAAGTCGGAATGACGGGAACGTCATACAACGGCACGATTCCGCTTGCGGCTGCGACCACGGGCGTCGAAGGTTTGAAAGCCATCGTACCCGTTGCACCCAATACGTCTTACTACCACTACTATCGCAGCAACGGTTTGATCCGGTCGCCCGGTGGTTATGTGGGCGAGGACATTGATGTGCTTTATGACTTTATCCACAGTGGCGACCCCGCTAACAATGAATTCTGTGACTGCAAAGTTCGTGACGAGGTAATGGTCAAAGGAATGGATCGCGTAACAGGCGACTACAACGAGTTTTGGGCGGGTCGAGACTATCTCAATCAGCTCGATGACGTTAAAGCAGCTCTCTTGATGTCCCACGGATTCAACGATTGGAATGTCATGCCGGAGCATAGTTACCGAATCTACAACGCATTAAAAACGAAAGGCGTTCCGTCTCAAATTTACTATCACCAGAACGGTCACGGCGGACCACCTCCGCTGCGGATGATCAACCGTTGGTTTACTCGTTACGTACTCGAAGTCGAAAACGGTGTTGAGAACGATGCTCGCGCCTGGATTGTTCGTGAACACGAAAAGCCCGAAAAACCGACCGCCTACAAAGACTTCCCAAATCCCGATGCCTCTCCTGTCACGATGTACCTTTCTGGTAACGCACCAAAACTGGGTGGCCTTTCGCTTGAACGCAAGCCAGAAAGTGGCAAAGAAAAAATCGTCGACAATTTCTCGTTTAGTGGCGAAGCGTTGGCGCAGGCCGAGTTCACGCAACATCGTTTGATGTATGCAACGCCCACGTTAAAGAAGCCAGTTCATTTATCTGGATTGGCGAAAGTGAAAATTCGACTTGCGTCCAGTAAGCCGGCTGCGAATCTTTCCGTTTGGCTTGTTTCGTTGCCTTGGAACTCGGACAACAAAGCGAAGATTTATGACAACGTTATCACCCGTGGATGGGCTGACCCTCAAAACCATAAATCGCTCACTGAAAGTTCACCGTTGGTTCCCGGTCAGTTCTACGAGCTGTCTTTTGAGCTTCAGCCAGACGATCAAGTCATTGCCAAAGGTCAGCAAATTGGACTGATGATTTTTTCAAGCGATCGAAACTTCACGCTTCGACCAGATCCGGGAACCGAACTTACGATCGATCTCGACGGAACTGAATTGACCCTGCCTGTTGTAGGCGGAGAGAAGAGTATCAAAAGCGCATTCTAAGTTTTTTGGCTGGCGACGCGCGTCTCTTTTTGGCGATCCACAACGTTTTGGGTTGTGGATGGGAAGGCGCGCTTACAGCGATCTTAAGCCAAAATATTCAAGCCGCACTCCACCCGAAGAGTAGCGGGCGAGAATTTCGCCGTGATAAGCGTTGTGTTGCCTGCAGATTAGGCGTTTGGGAGATTGGTTAGGAGCATTTGAGTTTCTTTACGCCAACGGCGTTGAACTCCAAAGCCCAGCGTCGCGAAGCGCACGCTGGGTTTGTGTTGGCCCTACAAATCGAACCCCAATCGGGGTTCTACATGCCGATTGTTGAACCCCGATTGGGGTTCGTTATGTGTCGTTGGCTGTGCCCCAGCGTGCGCTTCGCGACACTGGGCTTTGGAGTAAAACCCCGATTGGGGTAGGCGCTCGACTCGCGCGACCGCGAACTGTCGCGAGATCGAGAAGTTTGTCATATGTTGTCTCGCAGAATGAACGTGCCCGTGCATTCTTCTTCAGCCGGACGCCGCTGGAAAAACGATAATCAAGCGCAAAACTGGATCAACCCGTAATCTCATAGCCGCGGTACACATAACGGGCTATTCCAGTTCTTCTCCTTTACATGGCTGTTCCGGCCTCACGACGCGAATGATCCGAATGCGCTCTTTTTCGCGGCGAAAACGTCTCGGTGTTTGAAAAGATGAGTTGAAGATTGCTATTGGTAAGGCATATTTGCCCATCAAGAAACGGGTAACCTCTCTTCTCCCGCTGTTCTTTCTTGCTCTCCTTTTTCCTTCTCATGATCCTTTGTGATCCTGCCCATCATTTCGGAGCTAACTATGTTTCGTCTTTTGATTCTGCCAATACTTATCTCTCTATTTGTTGTTTCCAATTCAAATGCTGATTTGGTTACGGTGCAATTCAACGATTCAGTTGCTGAAGGCGGGCTCATCGATGGAACAAGTGAAAATTTTGTTTCGACTTTACAAATGTTGGGAGATTCAACGTTTAGGTTTGTGATTAATGTGGTTTCCGATGGAGGAATTCTCATTGACGCAAGTGACGAACTGGGGCACGTCGGCGGCGGGGACAATTTTGATACGGTCGGCGAGGCGGTGACGTTTACTATAACAACGATTGACTTCACTGCAGGAGCCACAGGCCCTCAAACTGCTTCGGAAATCATCTTCACCGCAAGAGAATTAAATTTTGACTCAGCATTCGCTGGAAATGATAGTGGTGAAATAACGGAAATCAATGGCATCGCGCAAACCGGATTTGTGTGGGCCGAAATCGATGGCGATGCTGATTTTGTTGGGCATCGCCCTGCCACCAATGCAGTGGACCTCTTCATTACCAATGGCAATCAAAATGTGACGAGCTTTAAGCATGACTTTGTTGATGGCAGTTGGCGAATCGACAATTTGGGTATCGAATTTACGCCGGTGCCTGAACCGAGTGCTTTCGGAATGATTGTACTATTTGGAATTGGGATGGCAGTTCGCCGACGACGTGTGTAACTCTTCGTGCGAGTTGATAAACCTTAGTCGGCAACAAATCCTTTTGGAAATCGAGCGTCAACCTCTTTCCACCAGTCTTTCAGTTCAGCGTACAAGCTGTCGGTTAGTTCCGGCATCTTTTCTGCGAGATTCTCATTCTCACCAATGTCTTGACTGAGGTCATAAAGTTCTCGCCGGCCATCCTCAAAGAACACGATCAGTTTGTGATCTCCTTTACGAATGGCACTGCTTGGTCTGCTCTTTTGGTTTGAGCGATGTGGGTAGTGGAAAAAGGCCGCGTCGTGAATCTTCCTGGTTTCATTTTTCAACAAAGGCACCAGGCTCTTGCCATCCATGTGCAAATCGGGGCGAAGATCCATCCCTGCCATTTCCAAAATCGTTGGATAAAAATCCGTGCTTGTGACGACTGCGTCAGAAACAGCAGGCTTGGCCACGCCCGGCCACTTAATGATGAGCGGTTCTCTGATACCGCCTTCGTACAGCCAACCCTTGCCTGCTTTGAGTGGAGTGTTAGCCGTCGGTGTACCTTCGGATGTAGAAAGACCTCCATTGTCTGAAAAGAAAACCACGACCGTATTGTCTGCGATGCCTTTGGCTTTGACCGCGTCGAGGACTTTTCCAACCGCCTGATCCATGGATTCAACCATCGCTGCGTAGGTCGCATGATCCTGTTTTTTTCGCTGTTTGATCTGTCTGTCCGCAGCAGCGAATTCCTGAAAACGATTTGCTTCGGCCAGTCCCAACACGTCCCGTTTTTTCTCGTATTTCTGCACCAGCGTTTGGGGCGCACTAAAAGGAGCATGAACGTTATAGAACGAGAAATAAACAAGAAATGGCGAGTCGTGTTTTTGATTGATAAAGTTCACGGCCTCTTCCGCCAAGCGATCGGTCATGTACTGGCCATCAGGTCCGTTCTCGATGTTGGGAATGTCCCAAGGCGAGAAGTATTTGTTTTTTAGATATAGACCACCGCGAAAGTGCCCGGCAACATTGATATCGAATCCGTGTTTTTCCGGCCAATGACTACCTTCACCAGGTCGATTGTTGAGGTGCCATTTCCCAAGAAAAATATTCTTATAACCCGCTTCCTGAAGTAGCTCTGGAAAAAGGATTTCGTCCAGTGGCAAATTCCGTTCGTAGTCAGGATTGCCTGAGCCGCCGATCCATTGGGTCAAATTGATTCGAGCAGGGTTCTTTCCTGTCAAAATCGCGGCCCGAGTTGGTGAGCAAATTGGTGAGCTGGCGTATGCCTGAGTAAATCGAACACCTTCACCCGCCAGTTTGTCGATGTTGGGTGTTTCGTAAAACGAACTGCCGTTGGCCCCGATATCCATCCAACCAAGGTCATCGACAAGGAAGAATACGAAATTGGGGCGAGCGGTTCCATCTTTCGATTTCACGTTTTGTGCCGACACGGTGGACGACAAAATCAGATAGGCCAATAAGATGCTGACGATGACAGACTTCCGATGATTCATTGAAGAGGGCTTTCTCTTTGTCCGATGGGTTCGCTGTAATATTGGGTCTTTGGTAAAGACTATTCACTGGCGGGTTGAACTTCAATCCAAAAAGTCGCCTTGGTTCGAAACACCCGCAGTTGGACGCACGAATTTTGGTTAGCCTTAACCAAAATTAGTTCTGACGTTTGTCTCAGTGCCGCGATCAGCAGAAGGAAGTGACAGTTGTTTTTAGGGCTACTCTGGTCTTGTTGTACCGCCGTGGAAAAAGTGAGTTACCCGAACAGTCCTAGTCTTTTCATCGACGCGATAAAGAAAAGAACTCGTGTCAACGATTAGCATCCGGACCGTATGTTTGGAAAGTGCGTTCTCTGGTGCAATCGGACAACGATTAGGAAACACGGTTAAAGTTTCGACGGCATCAAGTGCCTTTCTCAGCCAACGTTCCGCATCCATCGGTTCAAGTTTTTCAATGGCGATGTAGCGAACGTGATCATCCAAAGCTTGTTTAGCTTCTGATGACAAGATGACGTTATAGGTCATTTCGAGATCTTCAGGTTGTACTTGCCAGCGATTTCAACCAGTGCCTCTTTCATGTCTTGACCGCCGCCAGAATCTATTTCGGTCTCACCACGTTCCATGGCCGCAACGTTCTTTTGTAGTTGCGAGTTAGCAACGTCTCCGCGAGGATCTGCAGTAGGTTCATCTGCAAATGAAGCAATGAAGGCAGGAACGTCTTGATACCCAGCCGCGTGGGCAAGTGCAGACAGCCGTTGAAATTGATCATCGGATAGTTGAATGTTCTGCATGATTCGTCGTCTCTATTGTTGTTGGCTCGATTGTTTCATTTTCGCATGATCCTTCCAATCTGTCAAAGAATCAGAAAATTCGGCAAGCATCTTGAGCCGTGCATTTGCGCAAGTTCATGAGCTGCTTGTAGGGCTTGGCTTCCTTAACTAAATTTTACCTCAATGAAGTTGGCCAAAGCGTAGAGGCAACCTTATTGTTTTTGTTGCCGCTTAATGTGACCACTTTTGATTATTTAACGCACGGAACTAAAAGTTCATGAAACGACTTGGATTGATCGGTGGAACGTCTTGGCATTCGACCATTGAGTACTACCGCGCGATCAACGAGGCGGTTAACCAGCATTTTGGTAACAACACCAATCCACCTTTGGTTTTGGCCAACTTGAACCAAGCCGCAGTCCATCAGTATCAAGTGGAAGACCGTTGGGGCAAGATTGCCGAGATGTTCATCGGGACCAGTAAGCAACTGATTGCGGCCGAGGTTGAAGCCATAATGTTCTGTGCTAATACGCCTCACAAAATTTTCCCCCAGGTCGAGTCTGAAATATCCGTTCCGATTCTTCATATCGCCGACGCAACCGCCAATGCGATCAAAAGCCAGAACATTGAGTCGGTAGGTTTTATAGGTACCAAGTACTCGATGGAGCAGGATTTCGTTACCAAAAGAATTGGCGAACACGGAATCGACGTGCATGTGCCTGCGACATCTAAGGAGCGTGAGGAGCTGCACCGGATCATTCAGCAGGAACTGACTTTTGGAAAGATTGAAGAGAAGTCAAAGCAGTATGTGGTTGATGCGATTGCCGCAATGCAAGCCAATGGCGCAAAAGGTATCGTTTTGGGCTGCACCGAGTTTCCCTTGATGTTTCCCAGCGGTGTGCCTGGACTTCCCGAGTTCAATACCACAACGATCCATGCAGCAGCAGCGGTCGAATTTATCTTAGATCTGAACTGACAGTCGCCAGTTGCAGTTTGATTTTTCGCAACACGAGCAAAGCGAAATAGCTTGAGAAACAACGGCGAAATTGTTTTTCTAGAAAAAGCTGCTCTTTCTTCAGAAATTTTTGACCTGAATCGGCTGGGGATTGCATCCAGTGAATCAAGTGGGGCAAGCAAGAACATTCGAGGGCTGGTTTCTCGCTTCTTTTTCTTGCTTGCGAGGTCAAAACCTCTCAAACTAAAAGAGATTTCGAGTCAATCGATTTGCGCACCTGGTTTTAAATAGAGTCTGTTTTGAAAAACGAATTCGAAAATAAAAATTGGGACGACGAGAGTATCGCAACGCTTGTCAACGATGCGCGGACTGGCTGCGGCCAATCGCAGAACCAGCTGTTTAATCAGTTGAAAAATTACCTCGCGTACATTGCCAATCAGAATCTTGACGATCACTATCAAGCGAAATTTGGCGCGTCCGATATCGTGCAACAGTCATTCGTTCAAGCAATTCAAGGGTTCAACAAGTACCAAGGTTCGACCAGTGCGGAGTTTAAAGGGTGGCTCCGAATGATTGCAATCAATGAAATCAAATCGCTTAAACGTAAGTTCAATTCAGCCAAACGAAAAGTTCACCGAGAGCAAGCCATCAGTCCTGACAGTCAGGCATCAGGCGGTACGTTGGAATTGTTCGACAGTTTTTGTACGCCAGCATCTCACATGGTTGAACAGGAAAAAACAGACGTCGTTATGGATGCGATTGGGCAGCTTCCTGAACTTCAGCAAGAAGTAATAAAGATGCGGAACTGGGAAGACATGACGTTCAGTGATATCGGTGAAAAACTTGGGGTCAGTGCGGCCAAGGCGGCCAAGTTGTGGTACGGGGCACTGATCAAAATCGAAGAAGCCTACAAGCACAAGAGTCATTAAGCTGCACAATCTATTAAGCGGGATTGAATCACCTTGGATCCAAATGAGAAGCAATTGAATTCTAAAGAGGAATGCGAGTCGGAAGAGGCAGAAGCAGACGCGGAAATCTCAAAGATCGTCCAGATGTTGCTGCAAGAAGAAAGCGAAGAAAACGATTCGTCCTGGTCAAGCTTGGGGTTCGAGGAAGCTGAAGTCGTGGAGTTGATGAAAGCCCGAAATGGGTTGAACCTTCTCAAAGACGCCATCAAGTTTCGTGAAGAAAAAGCCCTGCAATCGACTCATAAATCGCTTATCACCAAAAGCCAACATACGCTGGGCGACATTCTCAGAAGCGATCAACAAACAGAAGGCTTGCCCAAAACAATTGGTCGGTTTCAAATCAAGCGTGAATTGGGGCGCGGCGGTTTCGGGGTCGTTTTGTTGGCGACCGACCCAAGACTTGACCGCGTCGTCGCGCTAAAGGTTCCCAACGAACGAACGCTATCCAACCCAGAGGCGATTGCCCGATTCGAACGCGAAGCCCGTTCGGCGGCGCTGCTGGGCCACCCCAATATAGCTTCCATTTTTGACACGCAGGCAAAAGGGGCGCTCCCGTATATCGCTTACGAATATTGTCAGGGCGTTACGTTGGCACAGTGGTTCAAGGATCATGACCAGACGATTGATCCTCAATTGGCCACTCAAATCATCGCTTCGCTTGCCAACGCTGTTCAGCATGCCCACTCGCGCGGTGTCGTGCACCGCGACCTCAAGCCCAGCAATGTTATGGTTGGCAATAGCGAAACGGATCTTGCCAAGAACCTTAAGATCATGGATTTTGGATTGGCCAAGATCGACGATAACCAATCGACGTTGACGCGAACTGGGGCGACCATTGGCACCCCGGCTTACATGTCGCCGGAACAGGCGCGAGGAGAATCGGAGCATACTGGCCCGGCAAGTGACATACATGCTCTCGGTGCGATGCTCTATGAATTGCTCACCGGACGAACGCCTTATTCGCGAGACAACAGTATCAAAACGCTTCGTGCGATTGAATCTGAAACACCTCCATTGCCGTCTTCGATCCGCGAGTCTGTTCCACGAGACTTGCAAGCCATCTGTCTCAAGTGTTTGGAGAAAGAGCCACGGCAACGTTATGCCAATGCACAAGAATTGGCTAACGACCTGGAGAGATTCTTGCAGGGAATGCCGGTCAAGGCACGAGTGGTATCTCGCTTCGAAAAAACAAGACGATGGGCAAAACGTAACCCGCTGGTGGCTGTTGCTTTGCTGGCGACTTTTTTAGCTATGCTGACCGCGTCGATCGTGAGTTTCGCTTTTTGGAGGAACTCAGAAGCCAACCGCGTCATTGCGTTAAGAAATGCTGCGGATGCTGACGAGAAAACGGACTTTTTGCGTACGGCATTGGAAGAGCTGCTTACCAACGTTGCCAACGAACCTTCGATTCACGACTCCAGCCTGCAACCGTTTCGATTGAAGCTGTTTACATCGGCCAAGAAATTTTACGAGCGTCTCAAAGAATCCAATGACGACGAAGCTGACAAATTAGATTACGCAATGACGGTACTTAGTATTTCCAAGCTGATGAAAAATCTCGGCTACGTTGACGATGCTTTGCAGTTGCTAGGGGGAAGTGGAGTTGAATTTCAGGAGGAAAACCTGATGTCCGACACCGAAATGGATATTTACTTGCAATACCTTGTTCAAGAAGCGGAATGCCTGGAGTTGCTCGGACAGGCGAAAGAATGTCTAGAGATTCAAAAAGAGATATCCAGTTTACGTTGGCAGTCTGCAAAAGAGCGGCATATGGATGGCCGATTGTCCGATTTGGATTTCAGTAACTTGATCAATGCACTTGCCCTTCAGCTAGAATCCCATTTCGAGATGTATGAATTTGATGCTGCCAAAGAGACCAATTTTGAGATCGCAATGCTGCTGACCGAGCGATATGGTGCTGAGGACGATTGGCCCAATACTTTCTGTAGAAAATATTTTTGCATTCGATGCAAAATGTTGATCGAAGAGGGAGAATTGAAAACCGCAGAACAGGTCGGCAAACGATCTGTGAAGGGATATGCAGAATTCGCGAGGATTGCTCCGGATAAGAATCTGCTAATTGGTTTCTGGGAGGACTATGCGTTGGCTCATAGTAGTCTTGGCGAAAGCCTTCTCGTGCAGAACAAACTTGAGGAGGCGAAAGCGAATTTTGAAAAATCAGTGGAACATTCGCCGCTTGAGTCAGCCCATCGACCAGACAACATCTATCGGATATCAGGCTTCACATACAACTTGGCCTTGATTCAATACTTGTTGAAAAAGCATGACGATTCAATTGAGGCGCTTAAGTCGATTATCGCCAAAACTGAGAATTTAAATGTTGAGTTTCCGGATCTTGCCAGTAACGTATTGTTGCTTGAGTATCAGGCTCGAAACCTTCTTTACGGAAACTATTACGCGCAGCAAAAGTTTAAGATTGCCGCCCAGACATTGCGGACGGCGATCAAAAAGCGTGCTGATGAACTAAAGTCGTTCGAAGACAAACGCATTCAAAAAGAGCTGGGCAACGTCTACGAGAATTTGGTTCACTGCCTCGATATTTCCGATCAGTCAGAAGAAGCCATCAAAGCCAATGTTGATGCAATCCGGTACTGGAAGCAGTTGCACAAAAAAGCTCCTTCGCATGTTTCGTACGAGGGATTGCACGATTCGTACTACGCCGATTTTTATCTGGCACGCGACCAGTCGCCGCAGGAACGATTGGAAAAACTCGAACCGTTTTTCAAGTTCGCAAAACCAAGCTCAAAATTTTGGCCGCTGTTACGTCGCAAACAGATTTCGTTGTTGATCCAGCTCGACAGATTCAAGGACGCCAAACGAGAATTTGAGTCGATTCGTAAAACCGCCGATTCAGTAGATGATAAGTTCGATCTAGCCCAAAGCATTGCTGAAGGTATTGGCAATGGCGAAAACGCGCCGAAGTCACTTGCGTATTTTTCAAATGAAGTTCTGGATTTGCTGAACGAAATCAATGAAAACGATGACTTCAATGATTCAATGAGAGAATCGTTAAGTGAAGACAAGGAGTTTGATTACTTTCGCGAGCTACCCGAATTTTCAGAGTTCTTTGACGCAGACTGACAGCCAAATTAACGACGACGCGTTTCATTTTCCGCGTTGTCATTTTGCATGTTGTGGTTGGCTGGCGTTCGTTTTCTCTAGCCATTTCTCCAGGTCGGCCCGAAGCTGATTGGCCTTTTCAGGCATTTCATTCGCGAGGTTTCGCGACTCGCTGATATCCTTGCCCAGATCATAAAGCTCAACAGAGTCGTTGTCGTAAAATTTGATTAATTTATAGTCACCTGATCGAATCGCGCTGCCCAATCGGTTCTTCTTGTGAAAAGCGTAATTGGGATAGTGGAAGTAGATCGAATCACGATCAAACTTTGATTCGTCTTCGAACAGCGGCAACAGAGAAACACCATCTGGAGTATTGGTAGAATCGGGTTTCAAGTTGGCCACGTCGAGAATCGTTGAATGAATGTCCATCGTAATAACGGGCTTTGCAGTTCGCTGTCCGGCTTTGACACGGCCGGGCCAACGGACCATCATTGGCACGCGAATTCCGCCTTCGTAGAGATACCCCTTCTCTGCTCGCAGTGGTTTAACGTTCGCGTCAAACGGTCCGTTATCAGATGTAAAGATGATGAGTGTGTCTTCACTCAAATTCTGTTCGTCGATTGAATCAAGAAGTTTGCCAATTGAGGTGTCCATTCCTTCAATCATCGCAGCGTAGGTTGGGTTCTCGACACCCGGCCCGGTTCTCTTTTCATATTTCGCAATCAAATCTTTGGGGGCTTGGAATGGATAGTGAACGGAGTAGTTCCACCAGCAGAGAAAAAACGGATCCCCTTTGGCTTTGGCGGATTTAATAAAGTCGATGCATTCGTCGGCACATCTATCTGGCAAGTATTCGCCGTCCGCCTTGCCTTTGAGATTTGGGATCTTGTAAGGGCTGAAATAACTTGGTGGCCCACCAAAACGACAGCCTCCGATGTTGATGTCAAAACCCTGATGTTCGGCTCGCAATTCCGGTTCGGTTGGAGTTTTACTTGGATCAGATTTTGACGGCCGACGATTCGAAAGATGCCACTTGCCAACGAACCCCGTCGCGTATCCGGCTTTTTTAAGTTGTTCGGCGATGGTCACTCGTTCCAACGGCAAATGCCGCAGCCAGATCGGAGTCATCAAATCACTTCCGGGCAATTGGAAGTTCGGCGGATGGCCGCCAGCGTGGTTGGTGATGTTCAACCTCGCCGGTGATTCTCCGGTCATCAGAGCCGCACGCGTTGGTGTACAAACTGGCGCAGCCGAATAGGCGTCTGTGAAAAACAGGCCCTGCTTCGCCAGTCGATCGAGGTTGGGCGTATCGACATTTTCGTTGCCATAACAATGGAGATCTTTCCAGCCAAGATCATCAGCCATGATCAAAACGATGTTGGGAGATTTCTTTTTGGATGCGGAGTTGGCGGCTTTCTTTTTGTTCGGTTTCGATTTGCTTGGCTGCTTTTTAATTGGCCTCTTTGGATCCGTTCGCCGTTTGCTTTTAGCTTTTTCGGCATCGGAAATCGTCCGGTCGAATAGGACTCCGAAGCGTTGGTAGTCGTTATACGGGACGGCTTTCTGTTTCCAGTTTTCGAGTTCAGTGTCGTACCGTTTGCGCATCGATTCAAGTTTCGGCGCAGAATCTTCAACCTGAGCGAGATTGGTCATTTCCAAAGGGTCCGCTTTCAAATCGAACAGCTCCTCCGTTGGTTTCATTTTGTCATTGCTAAACCACCAATAGGTGTACTTCAGTTGCTTGGTAAGCACTGTCAATGACGAAGTCGAAAGCGGCGGAAAAACGTTTATAAAAGCCATCTGTTGGCGAATGTCCGTTGTCGGGTCTTTCAAAAGCGGAACCAGGCTCGTCCCATCTACATTTTCAGGAACGGGAAGTCCGGCCAATTCCAAAATGGTTGGGGCGAAATCAATGTTGCCCGTCAAAGACTCGCTTCGCAATTGTTTTCCAGCGTTGGAACTGCGTGGGTCCAAAATGATCAATGGAACTCGAGACGATTCCTCCATCGGCAATACTTTTGATCCGTAGCCATGTGCGCCGCAAATGAACCCGTTGTCGCTTGTGTAGATGATGACCGTGTTGTCGGCCATGCCTTGAGCTTCCAATTCTTCACGCATCATTCCGATCGCAACGTCGATGGCATAAACCTGTTGGTAATACTTCGCCATCACCTCATCATAGTTTTTGTCGTAGTCCCATTCTTTGAATCGCGGGTACTGGCGTCCCTGTTTACTTTGTTCTGACAAGTGTTTGCCAGCATCGCGTCCGTAGTTGGCCGGCTTTGTAAATTTCTTCCCAGCGTACACATGATCGAATTTTGGATCAGGGCTAACGGGACGATGCGGAGCTTTGAAACTGATTGACAACAGGAGTGGCTTTCCGGCTTTCTTGGCAGCACGAATCGCGTCGCGTCCAAATGCTCCGTATGAAAGCGTCGAATGAGGATACTTATTGGCATAGGCAGCCATCGACGGATTGGTTGCGGTTTTATAATTCGTTTGTGACGGTCCCCCGCCCCACAGATCAAAATCGTCTTTGCACAGCCCTTTGCCATTTACCAGAAAACCAAACTTGCCCGCAAACGCGTTGAAATAACCGGCTTCGCGAAGCAAGATTGGATACGACTTTTTCCAGGTATCCGCTTTCATGTTGCCATGCGAAAAATTCGTCCCCGTTCGGTACTCGTATAGCCCAGTCATCACCGTCGCACGGCACGCCATACAGATCGCAGTCGTGTTGTAGTGCCGATCAAACGCAATGCCTTCTTTCGCAAGTCGATCCATCTGTGGCGTTTGGACTTCGTCGTTTCCATAACAACCAACTGAACTCACATTTTGATCGTCCGCCAACAGGAAAATGATGTTTGGTCGATCGGCATCACGCTTTGATTCGCCTCCGAACGTACTGGTTGCTGAAGCAATCAAGCAAGCAACGAAAACGAGTGAGTTAAAGATGGATTTCGATACAGGCATGCGTGTTGCTTTCGAGTCACGTTAAAACGTCAATGAGGAATAACTCATGTTACCAAAAAGCTAAAACGAAAAGTGCTTGAGCTAAATGTGTTTTGAGAAATTATCCTGATTGAAGACTTGATCGAAAACGGCTGTCACTCATTTTGGTTGGTTCTGAGTTGCATCAGCGTGGCCTTAAGAGGCGAGATGCACTGCGGCAAATACTCTCAGTTTCTGTTTCGGAGCGCCGGATGCTATTGTCCCGCGCCTTCACTTTTCTTCACGATGACCGGATAAGAAATCCCGTTGAATGTCCATTTTGAGTCTCGCTCGAGTCCATAAATGTAATCGGGATGGTCTGCACAAACATCTGGAAGACAAAGAATGCCTTCTCCATTGGTTCCGATGACTTGCAAGTTCATTGAAGCGTCGCTTTCAGCCCAATATGAATTGAAATAATTGGGGGCACCGATTGGGGCAACGCCAGTAACGACCCCAACGTCCTCGGCAATTTGTCCTGACTTTCGAATCCACCGGTCGACGCGCTTAAAGTGATGTTTCAATTCTGACTCGCCCCAAGCACGACGAGTCGCATAGTCGGCATTGGGTGCTGGTCCCTTGGTATCGTCTGCTCCGAATTGCCCAGCTGAGTAACAGACCATTGCGACAAAGCAGCAAAATGGAATTCCCATCATAAGCAAAAGTATTAGCGAAAATATGATGCTGTTTTTTCTTCTTGTTTTTAACTGCCGTTTTAGCCGCCGTTCGAAGGCTGCTGCGCTGTATGGATCTTCGTAGATCGGAGTTTCGCACGACATATTTTTCGCTCTTTTAAAACACATTAGAAAGGGTATTTAAACCTACGTCTTTGGCAAGAAGTTTTGAGAGCGTGCCACATCGAAGCGACGTTCGAAACGGTTTAAAGTTCTGCTGCCGATCCGCTTGTGCAGATTATCGGGAACTTGCCAACGAATTTGCGAACAGCCTGCGCCAGTTTCTACGATCCGATCATTCAAGAAAACGCTGAGTAGCTACCGTACACCTCCCCGGCGAAACGCATTGAGCTAATTTGCTGGGCTGATACCTTCGGGTTCTTTGGTCGCTGTTTCATTGTTGAATCAGGCCCTTTTTTAATGGTTTTGTTCGGTTGGTCTTCTTCAGCTCAGACGATTAAGATGTATGCGATTAAGAAATGAAGAATGAGCGATCAGGAAGCAAGCAGCTGCTGTTCGTTATAATAATTTGCTAATACCAGTGACGTTTGTGAAATCCAATCGTGGAGTTGAGATGAAATATTTAACGATGGTGACATTGGCCCTGCTTCTTTTACCAGTCGGTGTGGTGTTTGGCCAAAAGGGTGCTGTTGACGAGGGCCCAGTTGGGATCTTTTCGTCGCGAACGGAATACAATCAGTTCATGGGTGGTGCCAAACGCGCCGCGTATGGCGAAGGTGGAAGTCCTGAACTGCGTGCAATGATCCCGATGCTTAATGACATCGCGCTTGATAAACCTGTTGGTTGGACTGCCAGCGAATACGGGACGACAGGAAGTACGTTGGGTTTGTTGTCTGATGAATCAATCCGAACAGATCTCGATATGGTCGATAGCCAATACAAAGAGCTTCAGGATCTCAGTTCCCAAGTCCAAAAACGTGCGGCCGAACAAATTCGCGGTTTGGATTTTTCGGATCGTGAAAATCTCGTTGCGCAAATCCGGAAGATCCGCGAGCAAGCAACATCGGAGTTGAATTCAGTCTTGTTGCCGCATCAACTTGAGCGGCTTAAGCAAATTCGAATGCAGGCCCTTTTGCAACGACGTGGATTGGTGGATGTTCTCACAAGCGATCCCGTCAAAGGCGATTTGGAGATCACTGATCAACAATCGGATGAGCTTAAAGCATTCGAAAAAGTCGTTCAGGAGGACTTAGCCAAGGAAATGGCCAAACTTCAGGAGAAGGCTCGCGACCGCATATTGTCCAAACTTAACCCATCGCAAAAAAAACAGGCGAAGGACATGATCGGGGATGCTTTTGAATTCAAAAACGCACCCGAGAGAAATCCAGATCGTAAAAGGGGTGGCAAGAAGGATGGCAAAAATGACGGCAAGCGATTTCGCGGGAAAGGGAAATAGTTAGCTCGAAAGTCCATCTAAGTATTCCTCAGCGTTCTTTAAGTGGACGCTGCGTTTTTCCTTGTCCATCTTTTTGGCCATTGCGCACATCATTGCCCATCTCGGATTCTTGGCTAGTTCATCTGAGTGATTCCAAATCCATCGCCAATAAAGCCCGTCCCAGATTTCGCACCAACGACCGGTTTTGTGATGGCTCATTTTGCGGATGTACGACGAGCCGGAGAAGTAGGGCTTGGTGGTGATCAGTCCGCCATCGGCGTGTTGACTCATTGCATATGCGTTAGGGACCATCACCCAATCGTAACTATCAACGAACATCTCCATGAACCAGCGGTAAATTTCTTTGGGATCGAATTCGCAAACAAACATGAATCCACCAAGCACCATCAAACGCTCGATGTGATGACAGTATCCGGTTTGGAGAATGCGGCCAATCGTGTCGTCGATAGGGCCAATGCCGGTTGTTCCTTCGTAAAAACTGGAAGGGATTTTGCGATGGTGGTTCCAGTGATTCTTGGTTCGCATTTCCACGCCGTGATGTTGATAAGTGGCGCGGATGAATTCGCGCCAGCCGATGATCTGACGAAGAAAACCTTCCAGTGAATTAAGCGGTACCTCATTCTTTTTTGCGAAACTCAAAGTCTCTTTGACAATTTGACCAGGCGTAAGCAATCCCGTGTTGAGCGACGGAGTCAATACGCTGTGCCAAAGCCATGATTCGTTTTCGACGATCGCGTCTTCATAGACTCCAAAAAGTTCAAACCTGTTTTTCAAAAAATGCTTCAGCCATTTTTTCGCATCGGCGTGTGATGTTGGATAGTAAAGCTGGTCAATGGTACCGGGGTTGTTTGCGAATTTTTTCTGTACGTAGGCGGTGGCTTCTTTGTCAATTTCATCGCGTTTCAATTGCAGCAACGGCGGGATATCACCAAGCAATTTTTTCGGGACCTTTTTGCGATTGTCTTCGTCAAAACTCCACTTGCCTCCCGTTGGCTGTCCGTCTTCGATCAGAATGTTGAGTCGTTTTCGTTGGAACTTGTAAAAGTCCGCCATGAACCAGCGTTTCTTTCCCGCGCGGTATTCCTGATTCTCATGCGGTTGATTGATGAAGCCCGGTGAGGGAACAAAATGGCAAGCGAGTTTCAACTGTCGGCAATAACGAGCAAGCCGTTTTTCAAGCATGAAGTCGGTCGGTTCGGCGACGATCAGTTTTCGTGGCGCAGAGGTTATTGAGCGGCTGATCTTTTTGAGATGAAGCTTCAATGAATCGGGATTTGGGGTGTAGTCCAGATAAAGCGTTTCCATGCCTTTTGAATTCAGCATTTTCTCGTAACGCTTCATCGTCGCCCGGTGCAGCCACAGCTTTTGTTTGTGAAACTTCATCGGATAACCAGCGTCGCCAAAGAAAAGACTGTCTTCGATAAGCACCACGCGAGACGGGTTGAGTTTGAAGCCAGGGTGGTCGGCAAAAAGCTGTTGTGGGAAAATGAGCAGGTTCAAAATGTTCTTTAACTGTGATTTGCGTATTGCGTTTGCGGTTAAACCGGACTTGGGATGATCCGGACTTGCGATGATCTTAACGAACCAAACCGAAATTGCCTTCTCCTTGTAACCCTTTGTTAGCCGAAAAAGAGATGCCTGAAGGACATACGATTCATCGAATTGCTCGTGACCATCAAAAATGGTTTGCTGGGCAGAAACTGGTCGTCACTTCGCCGCAGGGGCGGTTCGAGGAAGGGGCCGCCAAGGTCAGCGGCAAGAAACTTCGCGAGGTCTCAGCTCACGGCAAACATCTGTTTTACCATTGGAATCGGAATCTGATTGGCCATATCCATTTAGGGCTTTACGGAAAGTTTCGTGTTCACAAGAATCCGGCGCCTGAGCCAATCGGTGAAGTGCGTGTCCGAATGATCGGCGCAAAAAAGTCATTTGATCTTAACGGCCCCAATTGTTGCGAGCTAATCGACATTAAAGAACTCAAGAAACTCAAATCGCGTTTGGGTGAAGACCCGCTTTGTGATGATGCTTCACCTGAAAATGTTTGGCAAAAAATGCAAAAGAGCCGCTCGGCAATCGGAAGCATTTTGTTGAATCAATCCGTGATCGCAGGAGTCGGAAATGTCTATCGAGCCGAGATTCTGTTTCTGCTTGGAATTCATCCGCAGTTTCCTGCCAATCAGATGCCGCGAGAAACGTTTGACGAAATGTGGGAGCTGACGGTTGAGCTTCTGCAGATCGGCGTCAAGCACAATCGGATCATCACAGCGGGATTCAATGCTGCTGGAAAAGTGCCAAAGCATTTGAAATCTAACGAGCGGTTGAATATTTACAAACGCCATCACTGTCCGGTTTGCGAGTCCCCGGTGAAGACATGGGAATTGTCCAGCCGCAAAATGTATGCTTGTGGCAAGTGCCAAAAACTATGACCGAATCGCCAAAACTTTAACTCACCCTGCCCCAATATATTTAACGAATATGAACTGGTCGAATTCCATTTTGCTCGCAAACGTTGCTTCAACTTTCTTTTTGGTTGGACTGATTTGGATGGTTCAAGTCGTTCACTATCCGCTTTTCAATGACATCGGCGAGCAAAACTACATTAGCTACCAACAGCGTCATCAAACCAATATTACTTTCATCGTTGGGCCTGTGATGTTGATCGAACTCGTCACGGCGATATTGCTTGTTTGGTATTCCAGTGACGCGATCAGTCCGACGACGGTCTACACAGGCATTGCGTTGGTGGTTGTGATTTGGCTTTCGACGGCGTTTGTTCAGGTTCCGTGTCATGAGAAACTTGTAAAAGGTTTTGATTTGGCGGCGTATAAATGGTTGGTCAATTCGAATTGGATTCGAACCATTGCTTGGTCTGCACGAGGGGCGTTGGTGACTTGGATGCTGGTGCGAGTTTTGTCAAAGTAGCCGCAGGGGTGTTGTTTGACCCGTGAATAAACCCATTCGCGTTCATGAAATTGGGTGATTCCCGTCCAGCAGCCAAAGTTCGTTACTCGGCGAGCGAGTTTGCGGGTATAAACAAAACGTTCCGATCTCATTGGCGGTGTAGAATCTTGGTTAGTAAAAAGATGGCTTATCTCGTACTCGCGGCGATCGTTTGCGGGCTGGTTTATTTTGGGTGGAAATTGACTTCACGAAACGCATATGAATCGGCGGCGTACTCTGTTTTGGAATCAGACGGAGACATTGAGATTCGTGAGTATCCGGATTTGATGTTGGCGGCGACAGAGATGGGGAGTGGGTTGCAGGGCGATGATGGAAGTTTTGGGCGGCTCTTTCGCTACATCAGCGGCGGTAACGAAGGCAAGCAGAAGGTCGCAATGACGACTCCCGTTTTTATGGAACCAAAATCGGAACAGTCCAACGGACAAATGGGATTCGTAATTCCAAAAGAGGTTGCCGAGTCAAAGATTCCGGAACCAGCAAGCGACCAAGTGCGACTTTCAAAAAGACCGGGCGGAAAATTCGCCGTCATTCGATTCGCTGGTCGACTGGACGAGCAAGCTCAAAACGAACATCGGGCAAAGTTGAAAGAATGGATTGAAGAGCGCGGGCTGGTCGCGGATGGTGAACCGGAAACCGCAGGATACGATCCGCCATGGACGCCCGGCCCTCTCCGTCGCAATGAAGTCTTGATTCGGATTAAGCAGCAATGAACCAGCCACGACAAAACCAGCCACGGCAAAAAGACACCGTTGTTCTGATTCACGGGCTTGGCGGGAATCGAATTGACATGTGGCCAATCGGCAGGCGGTTGAAACGGCTTGGGTTCAAAGTCCGCAACTGGGGGTATCGAAGTATTGGCAACCGCATTGAAACACATGCGGATCGACTTGCCGAGGAACTGGCGGAGTTGGAGCGGCAAGGCTCCGAGAGGATTCACCTGGTCACACATAGCATGGGCGGCATCATTGCCCGCACGATGTTCTCAAAACACAAAGTGGAAAATGTTGGCCGAGTCGTTATGCTTGCTCCGCCACATCAAGGATCTCATGTTGCCAGAAAACTTACTCGTTACATCGGGTGGCTTTCGCCGAGCCTGAATCAGCTTTCGGATTCGGCGGACAGCTTTGTCAACGGTTTGCCAAATTCGTTTAAGCTGAATTCTATCGAGTTCGCCATTGTTGAATCGACAAAGGATCGCGTGATTGCCCAAGGCGGCGTGCACTTGGATGGCTACCGCGATTACGCTCGCGTCGATCACCATCACGGCGTTTTGACTTACTACTCAAAAACGATCCGCTTGGTTGAAGACTTTCTGGTTCACGGAAAATTTGAAGTGGCCAACGCGGCCAACGCTGCGAGCACCCAACGCACGGATCAGCCAGCCAGTGCGTAGAAGGAACACTAATTTTCACTAATTGACACTAATTTTTTGACTCGAAAAAGCCGCGAATTATCCAGTCCTTTATTAGTGAAGATTAGTGGCGATTAGTGTTCCCGCCTCACCACCGATGAGTGTTCCCTCTTCACCGCCGTTTTGAAGATCGCCCCATTCCTGTCGCTGTCCCAACACCGCCTGTTCAACTCAGGCACTTGCGCAGACAATTAAGTCCAGCTTATCAGGATTTTGATTCTCATTTTTAAACAAAGTTTGGGACCATTTTGGACGAACAGATTTTCTTTTACATGGCATTGGTCCCATTGCTTGGGATGCTGGCGCAATTGTTGGCTTGGTGGATTCGCATCCCTTCGATTCTTTTACTGTTGACGTTTGGGATTGCGCTTGGGTTTTGGATGAACCCGGATGACATTTTGGCAAAGATCAGTGGCGACTCCGAAATGGGAGCCAAGATCGTGTTCCCGTTTGTGTCGCTTTCGGTAGCGGTCATATTGTTCGAGGGAGGTTTGTCATTACGTTTTGGTGAACTTAAGGAAGCCGTCGGGAGTGCGATCGTTCGGCTTTGCACAATCGGCGTTTTAATCTCATGGATTCTTGGCAGTTTGCTTGCTTGGGGTGTGCTGGGGATTCAACTCAAGCTCGCGATCTTGCTGGGGGCGGTTCTTGTCGTCACCGGTCCGACCGTGATCGCTCCGTTGCTGCGACACATCAGGCCGAATCGAAAAATTGGCTCGGTCGTTAAATGGGAAGGCATCATTATCGACCCGGTGGGGGCCATTTTGGCTGTGCTTGTTTTTGAGCAGCTTTTCCATGGTGCTCACGGAGCCCATGGGCACACCGCGGCAGAATCCATTTCATTCTGGGAACCGATTGTCAACATTGTCAAAACGACTTTAATCGGGCTTGGGTTTGGATGTCTTGCTTCCTTCGTGTTGGTCGAAGTCGTCAAACGTTATTGGATGCCCGACTATCTTCATGGATTGGCGTTTCTTGCTGGCGCAATTGCGATGTTTGCCGTTTCAAATTGGTTGATGCATGAATCCGGTTTGGTGACGGTAACGGTGATGGGAATTTATCTGGCCAACCAAAAACAGATTTCGATCGAGCACGTGGTTGAGTTCAAAGAAAATTTGGGCGTGTTTCTGATTTCGTGTCTTTTTATCGTGCTAGGCTCGCGATTGGATTTGAACGTGATTGGTCAAGTCGGCTGGCGCGGCGCGATTTTTGTGATCTTGATGATTCTCGTCGTGCGACCACTTTCGGTGCTTGGCGCGATGTGGAAGTCCGGTATCAGTCGCAACGAACGGATCTTTTTGGCGTTTTTGGCTCCACGCGGAATTGTTGCAGCGGCTGTGGTGAGTGTATTCGCACTTCGGATTTTGGCTACAGCCGGTGATGATGCCGACCTTATCAGAGACGCAAAGATTCTCGTTCCAGCAACATTCATGCTGATCATTGGTACGGTTGCCGTATATGGTTTGGGCGCTGCGGTGCTGGCACGGCGGCTTGGTTTGGCTGAAGCAAATCCGCAAGGCATCTTGTTCGCCGGCGCTGATCCCTGGATTCGTGATGTGGCTGCGACGTTGACCAAAGCGGGCTATCCTGTTGTTTTGGTTGATACCAATTTTCGAAACATCTCCGCGGCGAAAATGCAAAACTTGCCGGCTTACTGCAAAAGCATTCTTTCCGATTACGTTCGCAAGGAAGTCAATCTCGCGGGCATCGGTCGCATGTTCGCTTTGACGAAGAATGATGCGATCAATTCGATGGCTGCCCGAGAGTTTTCACATTTGTTCGGCAGCAAAAATGTCTTTCGGCTTAAACGACGTGACGCACAAAAAGGCGACCGTGCAAAAGTCGGTCATGCGGCTGGCCGAGCGTTGTTTGCCGATATCTGGAACGAAGACAAATTACAGGAAGTGTACGCCGAGGGCTTTCGTCCAAAGCTGACAAAAATGTCACCCGAGTTTAACTATCAACAATTCAAATCGCTTCATGGTGATGACGTGATCGTGTTGATGGTGATCGACAAGCAAGGAATCATCACGGTCAACACGGCTGATTTTGATCTTGAACCAACGGGCGATCAGTCAGTTCTGGCTTTGGTCCAACCGGACAATTCAAAAAGCGATTGACTCAACGAAGCATCTTCAACGTGAACAGATCGCAGCAAAGTTCCTGCCGTTATTGGTAGACCCGTCAAAAGTCACCAAACTCGCGCAACTGGAAAAAGCTACGTGCGCAACCACGCTTAAGTGAGCACAGCCGGGATCCTCGCTTACGCGGCACGTTTCTGTTTTTCGAAATCGGGCAGAAACTCAGAATTGCTAGACAATTGAGAGGGCATAAATTAAGCTGTAAAACAGTCTCGCGCAAAGCTATTGCAAAAATGTTTCCAGCGCGAAGTTCAATATAATGGATCCAAGAACGAATAGATCCTTGCAAATACAAACGGCCATGGGGTTTGCCTTGGTTGGACGACTATTTCATTCAGCTCAATTGGCTTTCAAGTATGACGATCAGCTCTCCGCCTCCAACTTCAAAGTCGACTGGTGAAGGACGTGATGCCTTGGCGTCGCTTCGAATTGACCGCAACCCTCCCAAGAAAAAAGGAGGGCGTAAGTGGATCTTTTTGTTAGGGTTGGTTTTGCTCGGCGCTGGCGGATATTTTGGTTACCCGTACGCGGTCCAAAATGGCTGGATCTCAAAAGACGTTTTAGAAAAATCGGAATGGATGCCGGAGATGATGCAAAACCGCATCGATGTCCGTCTGAGTTCCGTTAAAGTTCAAAAGGGACGCTCGGCAGACGCAGTGGTCGTTGCCACGGGATACCTTCAATCACACCGGCAAGCCAAAATTGGTGCACGTGCTGCAGGCATGATCGCGGTCATTGATTTTGAAGAAGGTGATGTCGTCAAGAAAGGCGAACTTCTGGCGGAGCTTGAACACAAAGACATTGATGCTTCATTGGCCGCGTCCGGCGCTTCGGTCGCTCGAGCAAAGGCCGCGTTGGAAGAACAAAAAATCTTGATCGAGCAAACCACCGTTGACTGGAAACGTGCGGAACGGCTTTGGAAGGCGAGAAGTTTTTCGAAATCGGAATATGATCAGGCCAGATTCAGTTGCCGTTCGGCGATCGCCCGCAAGGATTCTTTGGAAGCCGAATTGGAGCTTTCCATTGCTCAGAAAAATCAGACGGAACAGCTAAAAGAGAACATGTTCATTCGCGCTCCGTTCGATGGCACGATTATTTCAAAAGACGCCGAAGTCGGTGAGTCGATTTTGCCAGGCGGATTGGGTGGCGGTTCCGGAAGAGGTAGTGTCGCCACGATCGCCGATCTTGCTGACCTCGAAATTGAGTGTGACGTTCAAGAGGACTACATCTCACGAATCACCGAAGGTCAGGAAACTGATATTGCTGTCGATGCTGTTCAAGACAAAAAATATCACGGAGTGGTACGCAAGGTTATCCCAATGGGTGATCGAGCCCGCGCGACGATCAAAGTGCAAGTCGTGATCAAAGACGCCGACTCGTTGCTGTTTCCGGAGATGGCCGGCACTGTTTACTTTTTGCCAACCGAAAAAGAATTGCAGGCCACTGATGAGCCGCGAATGTTTTGCGATTCCGATGCAGTCCAGACGGATGAAGGCGATGAAGGCACGCAATTTGTGTGGGTTGTCGATTCAGAGAAACGAGCTAGGAAACTGGTCGTCAAAGCCGGTGAAGAACGCGATGGGCGAACAGAAATTCTTGAAGGCCTTGAAGGGAAAGAGCGAGTTGTCGTTAATCCATCGGATCTGAAAGATGGGACGCTTGTCAAAGTCGTTCAGTAGAGGGATTTTGTTTACTGTCTTTGTCTGGCGTTCTGGTTTCTTTTTCGGTCGCGGTCTTTGCAAACGGCTTGGCGTCAGCGAAAATCGGCCCAATCAAAATCAATCAAGCTTAAATAAACTTCTCAGTTCAATTTCGGATTCAGCGATTCTTGGAGTCGCGTGGTTTGCACTTGAACAATAAACAACGCATTCACACGAACGAAACAGGCAAGGTAAATGTCAGCGGATAGCAAAGAGCCGGTTGTTCTGGTCGAAAATGTCAACAAGGAATTCCGCCGCGGCGAAATTGTAATTCCTGTTCTCGCCGGAATGAGTCTCGAACTGATGCAGGGTGATTATACGGCTTTGATGGGACCATCAGGTTCGGGTAAATCGACGTTGCTGAACTTGATCGCCGGACTCGACAAACCGACCTCAGGTAACGTTTTTGTTTGTGGTCAGGATCTTGGGAATACTTCACAAAGTGTATTGGCCGGTTGGCGAGCTCGTCACATCGGTTTCATTTTTCAAATGTACAATTTGATTCCGGTGTTAACGGCTTTCGAGAACGTCGAGTTGCCTTTGACGTTGACACCGTTGAGTAAAAAACAACGAGCCGAGCAAGTCAAAACGGCTTTGGAAATTGTTGGATTGGGCGACCGAATGGATCACTATCCGCGTCAGTTGTCGGGTGGACAGGAGCAACGTGTTTCGATCGCTCGGGCCATTGCGACCGATCCGACTTTGATTGTCGCCGATGAACCGACAGGTGATCTTGATAAAAAGTCGGGCGAAGAAATTTTGGAGTTGATGCACCGATTGAACAATGAGTTTTCCAAAACGATCGTGATGGTTACGCACGATCGGAAAGCTGCCGACCGAGCCAAGCGTACGTTGATGCTCGAAGACGGTCGATTGGTGGGTGATACCGATCAGTCTCCACTTAACGAATCTCAGATTGAGCAGGCATCCCAATGAAGCTCTTAACTTATATCTGGCGCAATGTTCGCCGCAATAAAATCCGATCGGGACTCACGATCATGTCGGTCGGATTTAGTTTGGCGTTGATGACGATCCTGTTCGGTTACTTGACGATGGACGGCATCGTGCAAGAACAAGCAGTTAAGCTTGACCGCGTCGTGGTTTTGAACAAACTCGGTTTCGCGTCACCGATGCCAATCGCGCATGTCAAAAAGATCACCGATTTCGACGGCATCAAAGCCGCAACGCCATACAGTTGGTTTGGTGGTAAATATAAGTCACAGGAAAACGTGTTTGCCCAGTTCGGTGTCGAGCCAAAGACGGTGTTTGAAGTCTTTCACGATTATGAAATTTCCGATGATCAGAAGGAAGCATTTCAAAAGAATCGACTCGGTTGTGTGGCAGACGAAGGATTGGCTGAGCAGATGAAGTGGTCGATCGGAGAGAAAATCCCGCTTGAAGGAACGTTCAATGCGCAAGACCTCGATTTGACTTTGGTTGGAACCTTTAAAGCTCCTAACAAAACTGGATCGCTTTGGTTTAACTGGAATTATTTGGACGAAGAATTGAAAGCCTCGAATCCAAATTTTGCTGGCAATGCTGGTTCGATTTTTGCAGCCTGTGAAGATCAAAATCAAGTCGAAGCGATGTGTGAGGAGATTGATGCCGGGTTTTTGAATTCCGAAAACGCCACACAAACGAGAACTGAGGCTGCATTTTTGCAGATGTTTTCCGACATGTTAGGTGACGTGCAATCATATATCCGCTTCATTTCATTGGCTGTTGTTTTTGCTTTGGCACTTGTTGCAGGCACTGCGATGGCGATGTCGATTCGAGAACGTAATACGGAGATCGCCGTTTTAAAAGCGATCGGTTTTTCCAAGACGCGTGTGCTCGGGTTAATACTGGGTGAATCAACGATGATCGCGATTCTAGGCGGGGTGTTGGGGATCGCAGGAGGACTTGGCGCTTTGCAACTGATTTCGGGCGTACCGATGGCTGCTCAGCTTTTCCCAATTCCAGTTTCGGCTCTTGTCGGCCCATGGCTGTTGGGGTTGCTTGGCGTGGCGGCTGGCATTGGGTTTGTAAGCGGAGTTGTCCCGGCCGTTTTGGCGGCTCAGAGTTCCGTCGTCGATGGTCTACGCAAAGTCGTCTAAATCTTCTTGATCTACTGCCTTCTGAATCCCGTTCTTTGGCTCCCGTTCTCTGACTACTGAATCTGCCAACTCTAAGATAATTCAAATGATTCCAATCAAATACAATCTTCGCAGCCTCCGTGTGCGATGGGTAACGACGCTTCTTACCATCATTGCGATCGGCATCGTCGTGTTCACATCGGTGCTTACGTTTGGAATGATTGCGGGAATCGATCACGCGTTGAGCTCCTCGGGCGATCCTGAAGACATCATCGTCATGCGAAAAGGATCGACGGATGAGATGTCGAGCACCATCGCAGCGAGCGCGGCCGACAATTTGGCGATCTTAAAAGATGTTGCAACGGGGGCAAACGGCGAGAAACTGGCTTCGCGGGAATTTGTAACCATTTTGATTAAGTCACGCCGCAACAATGGAGGCTCTGCCAACGTGATCGTGCGGGGCTTGGAGCAGGTTGGGCGGCAGCTGAGACCCGACTTTAAAATTGTTGAAGGTCGAGACATTGTTCCTGGCGTCAACGAATTGATCACAAGCAAGAGTATGGCCGAACGTTTCGAGGGGCTTGGGGTGAATGAAGAACTCAAGATCAACAATACGAGCTTCAAAGTCGTGGGGATGTTCACCGCAGGCGGAAGTTCTGCCGAATCAGAAGTTTGGACTGACCTTCGCGATTTGACCTCGGCCCAGCGGTACGATGGCGCAATTTCAGTCGTCAACATGCGAGTTGAAGACGAAGAAAAACGTAAATCCGTCATGGAAGGCATTCGAGACGATGTGCAGTTTAAGCTCGAACCGATAACGGAAGAGGACTATTTCGAAAACCAAAAATCTTCGTCGGCCGCGTTGAAAGCGATCGCTTACATCATTGCTGGTTTCCTGACGATCGGAGCGATGTTCGCGGCTGCCAACACAATGTACGCCGCTGTTTCCAGTCGCGGTCGAGAGATCGGTACGTTGCGAGCGATCGGTTTTCCACGCCGGCACATATTGATGTCTTTTCTGGTGGAATCGTTGGTGATTTGCTTGATCGGCGGAGCGCTGGGTTGTCTCGCTACGTTGCCGCTAAATGGATTGTCTGGCGGAACGGCTAACGGATTTACCGAAATCACATTCGCATTGCGGTTTGATGCCAAAGTCCTCATGCAAGGCATGATTTTGGCACTGGCCATGGGGTTACTGGGCGGGTTGTTCCCCGCGATTCGCGCGATCCGACTGGAGATCATCAATGCTCTTCGACAGCGATAGCCAATGGCACCGAAATGACACGGCACGTGTCTTGCTTTAGATTTTGTTAGCCACGAAAGTGGCGGCAGGATGTAGCCCATGGCGCAAGCTATGGGAAAAAAACGCCAGTTATATAAAGCCCTGAAAGGGCGACATGTATTTCAAATAGCAAGCAAGAATTCGAAGAAAATTTCCTGCCGCCACTATCGTGGCTCTATCATCAACTTAAAACCAACTTCCCATGGCTTGCGCCATGGGCTACATCCTGTCGCCACTTTCGTGGCTAACGCCATAAGACTTGCACTTAAAGAAGTCGTTGGAGAAGATCTAAAGTAAGTGCAATTGGGCGATAGCCGGCTCGGGAACGGAAATCGCTTTCGCTTGCTTCTATCGGTGCGATTTGATCGAGACAGCCTCAGAGAAGGTCAGCTTGATTGACGTCTTGCGGGAAAGACTGACAAGATTTCTTCATACGACATAGTTTGCAATGATGTCGAAAACAATCTCGTCTTTCACCACAAACGGCCTGCGATAAAATAGCCGTTCGCAATTCAAGTTGCAGGAAACAGCAAACTGTGGAGTTTTGAGTGGGAATCGGAATCATTACTTTGGTGGCCACGTTGGTCATTTCGCTTTTGGTGACGCGGATCGGGGCGGTGGCGTTGACCCTGACCGGGATGTCCAAAGATAGCGCGCGGTTTCAAGCTCGTTCTGCCTACACCGGCGTGGGATTCACGACTTCCGAATCGGAACAAGTCGTCAACCATCCAGTCCGGCGGCGAATTTTGGGCTTTTTGATGTTGACCGGAAACATCGGTATCGCGGTCGTGATCGCGTCGATGATGGCAACGTTTGCTCAGGGCGCCGAAGGCAATACTTGGCTGCGAGTTTTTATTCTCGCGGTTTGCCTGTTGGGAATCTGGATCATCGGAACGCAAAGATGGGTCGACCAGCAACTTGAAAAAATCATTAAGTGGGCTTTGACCAGATGGACAACGATCGACGTTCGCGATTACGTTTCACTGCTTCATCTTGCCGATGGTTATGTGGTGTTCGAACTCAAAGTCAACGAAGCCGATTGGATCATGGACAAAACGTTAACTGAAGCCACGCTGTCTGCCGAAGGCGTGTTGGTGCTGGGCATTCATCGAGCCAATGGCAAATACCTGGGTAGCCCCAACGGCACGACGAAGGTTGGTGTGGGGGATGTGCTTTCTGTTTACGGGCCAGCTGAACGGCTTGAGGAATTGGACATTCGAAAGAAAGGCTACGAAGGAGATCGTGCTCACAAAATTGCGATGGAGACCCAAAAGCTTACAGCGGAAGAAATCGACAAACTGGACGAGCAAAATTAATCGTTCGCTTCCCAGAAAAATTTGCGCTTACTGCTGACAATTGACAACGATATTCCCATCGCGAATTTCGATCGAACATTGCGACCCATTAAACGCCAACGTCGCTTTCGTTTTCTCAATATTCGTCCAACAAAATTCGCCGCTTAATACGCGCTTGACCGAACCGCGGCCACCTGAGATTTGTCCTTCGTACTCGAGGTATTCCAATCGGTGATCGTCCAGTCGCCGGGCAACGATCGTCTGACCGCTATCAGCCGAAGTAGTCGCATCAGTCGCTGCTAGTCCGAACGGTTTTTCCAGCTCCCACGTCAGCAACGTCCCATCGTCTTCGAGCATCAAATCCCAATGGTCGGATCGGGGGTAATCAGCTGGAAACGTGTGAGCCAATAAGACGAATTTTTTCGTGTTGTTCAAAGTGAATGTTTTAAAGTTGCGGGAATGTTCAGCGGAATACCAAGGATTCGCCAAAGAAGCTATTGGCGCTTGGCCCATTGTCTCTCAAGATACAAATATGGAATTGACAAAGACAAACAACTCGTCCGACTCACCGAAAAACGGCAACGGCCAAGGTGACGCTCAAAACGGAAACGATTCTGGCGATGCAGGCGAAACCAAATTCGTTTTGCCGCATGTCCGTCCTATCCACATTGGCAACGTTACGGTTGACCCGCCGATTTTGCAAGCGCCGATGGCTGGGTTCACGAATTACGCGTTTCGACAGATCGTGCGTGAGTATGGCGGATCGGGTTTGATCGCGACGGAGATGGTTAACGCACGCGGGTTTGTTTGGCTTGATGAGAATACGCCCGAACATCCGGATCGTTTGTGGGGCGTGAAAGACGAAGCCCGTCCGCTGGCCGTTCAGATTTGGGACAACCAGCCAGAAACGATGGCGAAAGTCGGCAAGCGTTTGGCCGAGGACTACAAAGTTTCGATTGTTGATATCAATTTTGGCTGTCCCGTCAAACAGGTTACCGAAAAAGCCAAGAGTGGCAGTTACTTGCTTAGAACGCCCGACAAAATGGGCGAGATTATTTCGGAGGTCGTTAAGGCCTGTGCGCCAACTCCAGTGACGGCAAAAATCCGTTTGGGTTGCACACGCGATAACATCAACGCGATTGATGTGGCTCAAGTTGTTGAAGGAGCCGGTGCGGCGGCGTTGACCGTTCATGGTCGCACTGCACAAGACATGTTCCGCGGCCATTCCGATTGGGATCGCATTTCGGAAATCAAACCGCACTTGAAAAAGATTCCACTGATCGGAAACGGTGATCTGGACAGCGCTCAAAAGGTAATGGACGCTTTCAAAAATTACGATGTTGATGGCGTGATGATTGCGAGAGCTTGCCTTGGTCGACCTTGGCTTTTCTCTCAATGCAAAGCCGCCCTGTTAGGCCAACCGGTCCCGCCCGATCCTAGCCTGGACGAGCAACGTCAGTGTTTGCTTCATCACTTTGATTTGATTGTCTCGCGTTTTGGCGAAGACAAAGGCTCGCAGCTGATGCGGCGTTATGCTTGTTGCTACGCCCAAGGCCGACACGGCGCTCGCCATTTTCGAACGCATGCCGCGAAGGTCCGATCGGCCAAAGAGTTCTACGCCGTGGTGGAAGAGTATTTCCCACGCGATCATGATCACGACAAAAAGAAATAGCATTCGTTGGATTGAGGTTGCTTAATGCGGACGGATTCACATGCAGCCCAGCAGCTAAACGCTATGGCTGATGTGGGCCGATCCAGTTGAAGACTTTGCCGATTTGCTCAATGCCGTAGTTCAGATACGCGCCGGAGGCTTCGTGTAGTTCTGTGAAATTCTGCGAACACTGGTCGCAACACGTTTCGATTGGAATCGTGATTTGGCGTGGGACCATGCGGCAAATCTTGTGCGGAATGCAAACCATGACTTGATATGGGACTTTGACCGTAAACCGACGAACGTTTTCGCGTGCGACTTGACGAGGGACCTGGACCAAACGAGTTCGGTATCGAGTCTCTGGAACATTTTCCCAATAAACCTCAGTGCGAATTTTGGGCACGTCTCGGTACCTGGTTTTGTAAACCGTTTTTGTTCGCGTTTCTGGAACCATGACCATAAACGTTTTGATGACTTTGTCCGCCACGGTTCGGGATTCAGTGCGATAAGTCGTTCGTGTCTTGATTTGCGGAACCATCTCGGTGACTTTTTTCGTTTCAAAATAAGGCACCTTGCGCGGAACGTCGACGTATTCAGTTCTCGTGCGGATTTCCGGTATCATCACCGTGTACTTAACTGTACGTGGTCGAGGCTCTTCGATGTAGTAGGTTTCTTTGGTTTCTTCGTACGACGTAACGGGAACTTTGACCGTGTATTTTTCTTTTACGATTCGATGTTCACGAACTGTGTATTCTTGAGTCACTGTTCGCGTGCGCGGTACGGGCACCGTGACTTCGACTAATTCCTCTTCATTGAAAGGAATGCGCTGGGTAATTGGCACCTTGTTGTCGCGTTCCCTTTCGATGGGGCGGCGGTAGGTATAAGGGATGTCCTCTTCCTCTTTTATTCTTTGATAGCTCGCTATTGGAATTCTCTTTGTTTTGGTTTCTTCCCTGACTCGCTTGACTTGAACTTTTCGAGTCCTGGGTTCCCAGCGATATTTTGTAACGGTAAACGTCTTGGTTTCCGTTTCGTCGCGGTAGTCCATCACCTTCAAATTTGCGGTTCGAGTTTCCTCACGATATTTGGTGATCGGCACCATCCGCGTGCGCGTCTCGGTGCGATTCAAAACTTGCGGAACCTGATACGTCATCGTGCGTGGTACGTCTCGAAAATCCGTGTAGGGGATCCGTTGGGTGACAATTTTCGGACACCAAACGGTTTGAAAACATGATTCCTGACCTGTTCCGCATGTTGTGCAGCCGCAAGCGTCTTGTGTGATGGTGCAGGTTGGCTTGGAGATCAATTCCTTTTTCCAAGTCCCCATGTCACGGGTAATCGTGCGATATTTTCTAACGGGAACTTGTTTCGTGATCGTTCGCTGGGCAGTTCGCAAGACTTCGTAAGGAATGTTGACTTTGTAAGATTGAGGAACGTGTCTGACTTCGGGGATTTTGACTGTATAGGTCTTGGTAACATTGCGCGGCGTTTGAACTTTCTTGGGAAACGTTTTGGTGATCTGCACTTCATAAGGCACGTTTACGTAATAGGTTTCCGTTTTTGGTTCCGTCTCAAGTGAAGAGACTTTGTATTCAACCTCCATTTCGTCTTGAACCGGCTGTTGCGCATACTCGATGTTTCTGTATGAATCTTGACGGTTTTCATATTCAAAATACTTGTCTTTGAAAACTAATTCGCGTTTGTCATCGCGATACTTCGTAATATTAGCGGGCACCTTACGAGTTTCATATTCGACGAACTCTTCGACAATCTCTCGGGTTTTGATTTTGTTTTCGTAGACGACTTTGTTTCGCTCTCTTTGTTCATCTACCACTTTGACGATCGGCTTGCGAATGATTCTTGTTTTAGCCACTTTCTCGTAATCAATGACCACCCGTTCTTTTTCGACAGGAACTTCGACGGTGTATCGCTTTTGCACTGGCTCTTTATCGATGACGGTCTTGTACTTCGTTATTTGGATCTCGCGCTCTTGCGGAACCATTACTTTATAAGGAACCTCGACTGGCACTTGGTAAGACTCTTCGCGCTCTACAATTTCTTCACGCTGTTGTGGCTTGCGCACCATAATGGTGAAGTTCTCTTGAGCCGGAACCTGAAATTCTTCTTTGATGTTGACGGTGAAGGTGCGCGATCGCTGCTGCGGGACTTGAACCTGGTAGGCTTCGGTTTTGGGAACCTGGTCAATCACCGTGTGGTAAGTTTTGTATCTTTGTTCCCGTAGTTCATTTCGATACTGCGTTCGGCGCCTGTTGATGAATCGAACTTCCCATTGAGGAACCAGGATCGTTGCGGTGGTACATTGTGGCTGACAACCGCATGGGCAGCCGGCACCATGACCTGCAATTGCTGGACCGGCGAACGGTTGAGATACCAGTGGCTGGGAAAGTGTTGGCGCTGGAAAAAATTCTCCACCGATGCGTGGGCTCGTGGAGCGTGGTTGAACCAAGTTGGGTTGAATTAGGTTAGGTTGAACCAGGTTTGGCTGAATAAAAGGTCCAGTCGGTGATGAGGGGAAGAATCCTTGATTTGATTGGTCAACCGAAGGCGAGAACGGATTGGCTTGGATTTGGGTGTTGGGAATCTGGATTCCACCGTTTGCGGTTCCGTTGAAAGGTTCTGAATCAGCAGGGCCGGGAAGTTGAATTTGCTGAGACGGCATGAATCCTGCGGTGACTCGCTGCGGAACGAGTTCAAGTTGGCCTTTATAGTTTTGAGGGCGCGGTGAATTTTCAATGGCGCTGCCGCGAGAACGTGACCTTGTCGTTTCGATCGGGAGACTTGAAAGGTCCAACTCTGCAAATGGAATCGGCTGGCTGGTCGTAACGGATTCGGATTCCTGAGGGGAATCCGCGCTCGGCTCGATGGTTTCGCTGGGCTCTCCGTTTGTAATTGCCGATGGCGGGCTCGGAAGGTTATGGACTACCGGATCTTGAGCGTCTTGCGGAAACACGCCGGCTGCAATGGCAGACAGGCACGCAATCGCAGCGGCAATAAGATATGTCGGTTGGCGGTAGTTCATGATCCTTTAACGTGACGGATTTCCGTCGACGTACCTGTAGCCCCAAACGGTCGATCGACCGCTTAAAGATTGTTTAGAGAGGTAGTTCCACGCTAGTTAGAGGACCCCCGCGATTCAACTGAATTGCGGGAAAAGCAGCGGATTTGGGCGTTTTTTCGCTGTCTGGGTAGGGTTGAAATGGTGGTGATGCCGACGCAAGTCCTGCCACCAAATGTTCGCCTTTGGATCAGTCGTGATCGAAGTCACGGGTGCTTCATTTGGAAGAATCAAGTCGCCGGTTGGTGAGGTTGCGACTGACGCGAGTGGTTTTGGGGGTCGCTTTCGCGAGTTTGATGAAAATTTCGTCGGTCCAGCCAGCCCTCATTTTGGTACCAATCGACCGTTTGTTTCAATCTTTCCAAGAAAGTAGTCGCAGGGACAAAGCCGGTTTCGGCCTTTATTTTTTCGTTCGAACAAGCCCAGCTTCCTGCCGTCGCTTCATTGTATTTGTCGAGGTTCAAATATTGCGGCGTTGAAAGCACCCTGCCCTTTAGCTCGTTAAATGCAGCAATCGCCCACATGCATGGTTTGGCAACACGCAAGACTCGAGTGCGTTTCCGGCCAAGTGCTTCACCGACTTTTCGGCCGAGAGCTGAATACGTCATCGTGTCTGTAGAGGCAAAATAGACGCCTTGGTCTCGGCTCAATTTTTCGTCGGTATGCGATATCAGGCGTTTCCCTCGATCTGCAACCGCAGTCAAAGCGACGACCAAATCGTCAACGTGAATCATGGAGTAGTTGTAAGTGGAAAACGTGGGCACGAAATGCCAGCCGGTTTTAGCGATGAGACTAAATAGCGTAAGCCCATTTTGGTCGCCGGTTCCCAGAACAATCGGCGGCCGAACAATGGAAATTGGAATTTCGTCAGCATGTCGACGAGCCAACTCTTCACAAGCAACTTTGCTTCGCCCGTAAAAACTTACCGGATTTAAGTCTGCGTTTTCGTTGTGTGGAACATCAGAATTGTTAGGGCCGTGAGCAGCGACGGAAGAAACGTAAATCAATTTTGGATTTGAGGTCGCTTGTATGCACGCGTCAAGAATATTTTGCATGCCTTGCAAATTTGTTTCAATCAAGTCCGCAGAATTAACGGCGCGAGTTGCAGCGGCCAAATGGTAAACCGTGTTGCAACCCTGGATCGCAGCGGCTACTCCCGCCGCATTGGAGACGATGTCTGCCCTAACAATATTGCAGCGAAGTTTTTCTAGCGTTTTGGTGTTGGAAGTTTCTCTAACCAAACAAGTAACTTCGTCGCCTCGTTCGATCAGATGCCGAACAAGCTGCTCGCCGATAAACCCAGTGGGTCCTGTAACAAGGGTTCGATTCATTACGCGCCTTTGCTTTGTGATTTCCCGAGTGACTTTTTTTCGTCAAATTGAAAGTTGAGCCGTAAATTTACGTATTTAAAATCGCATGCTCTCACAATATTATTTTTCACTTGGTAAAGAAAGGTCAATGTTTTTGCTTAACTTTCCAGAGTTTGGTGAAAGCGCCGTTCGGCGTGTATTACTTAGGATAAATGCGCGGCTGTGCTAAACTGTTGGCTTCGAAATTCGAATCTAAGTTTCACGGGGCGATCATGCGTTTTGTACTACAAGTGTTTTGTGTTTTTGTTGGCGTGGTGATTCTTGGCATATCGGCCTCGACGGCGTCAGCATTTCAGGAATCAAAAAAGCCCACCGTTGATATTTCCAAAGAAGCGATGGAGATTCATCAGTCGGGAATGCTTTTCGACGGGCACAATGATTTGCCATGGGCGATGCGAGAAAAAGGCGGATCTTCGTTTGACCGCGTCGATATTTCCAAGCCAACAAAATTCCATACTGATATTCCTCGTCTAAAGTCAGGTGGAGTCAAAGCCCAGTTTTGGTCAGTCTACGTTCCTGCAGACACTGACCGATCGGGACGTGCGTTGATTGAAACGCTTGAGCAAATCCGGCTCGTGCATGATATGTGCAAACGTTATCCAGACGTGTTTGAGATGGCCGATACTGCTGCTGACATTGAGCGGATTTCAAAAGAAGGAAAAATTGCGTCGATGATTGGAGTCGAAGGTGGTCACTCGATCCAAAATAGTCTCATTGTTTTAAAAGAGCTTTACGACCAAGGCGCACGCTACATGACGTTGACGCATAGTAAGACTTTGGCGTGGGCGGATTCGGCGACCGACGAAGCAAAAAACAATGGACTTTCGCCTTTTGGCAAAGAAGTCGTTCGCGAGATGAATCGTATTGGCATGCTAATCGACCTTTCACACGTTTCGCCTAAATGCATGAAAGACGCTTTGGAAATCTCCAAGGCACCCGTCATCTTTTCTCATTCATCCGCCCGAGCCATTTGTGACGTCCCACGCAACGTACCTGATGACGTGCTTAAGCTGACCGCGAAAAACGGCGGTGTCGTGATGATCAATTTTTATTCAGGCTTCGTTGTTCCCACTGAGCTATTGCCAAAATCTGCCAGTGACAAAAGACACGTTGGCGATGTAAAAACGATTTGCGATCACATTGACCATATCGTCAAAGTAGCCGGGATTGACCACGTGGGAATTGGTTCCGATTACGACGGAGTTAGTTTTTTACCCAAGGGACTCGAAGACGTTTCGGGCTACCCCAACATTACGCAAGAGCTGCTCAATCGCGGGTACAACAAAGAGAAAATTCACAAAGTTCTTGGCGGTAATGTTCTTCGGGCCTTGAAAGAAGCCGAGAAAGTTTCGGCAAGCATGAAGGACAAAACAAACACGGAAGCTGCAACCGGCAAAGAGATCTTTAAATTCAAAGTGTCTGCTGGCAAGCACGATCGCAAGAACAGTTTGGTGACGGGCTTTATCAATCCACCGGGCGATTTCAAAGGCAACACTGTTACTCTGGCGGACGAAAACGGTCGCTTGATGTTGGGTCAGCTTTCGGCGCCATCGCTTGGGAGTGACGCGGCGGGAAAGCTTCAAGTGAGTTTTGTCTTGCCTGAATTGGCCGCCGGAAAAACGATGAAAATCACGGCTTATGATTCTGGCCTCAATGCGAACACCGAATTCACATGGGAAGAAGATGGCGACGTTTCGACATATCTTAAACGTGGCGGCAAACCCGTTTTGCGATACATGCGCGAAAAACTGGACGAGTCTACACCCGAGCGGCGTTATGGAACCATGAAAGTCTTTCATCATGTTTACACGCCGGAGGGCGATCGTCTAATGACCAAAGGGCCAGGCGATGGAACGTTTGCGACGTTGAAAAAGCACGGCCTGTTTCCGCATCATCGTGGCTTGTTTTTTGGTTACAACAAAATCAGCTACAAAAAAGACGGCAAAGATATGAAGGCCGATGTGTGGCACGGAACCAACGGGGCTTCGCAAACGCACGTCGAAACGACTTTCTCACGATCCGGTCCGGTCTTTGGTTCCCACATCAACAATATCAATTGGAATGGTGGTGATGGAAAACCGTTTGCCACTGAATCCAGAGAGGTGACGGCTTACGATGTGGTCGATGGATTGGTGATCGAATTTCGCTCGCGTGTTGAGTCATCTGTTGGAGAGCTAAAATTTCGCGGCGATCCACAACATGCGGGCGTTCAATTTCGAGCTTCACAAGACGTTCCGGACAAATCGAAAGCCAAGACGTTTTACATTCGTCCGGACGGTGTTGCGGAGCCTGGCAAGTTTAGAAATTGGTCGGACAAAAAGAACGAAACGGAGATCAACAAGAACCATGTGAACTTACCTTGGAACACGGTCGTGATTGAGTTGCCAGTCAAGCTGTCGCCACGGGCTGCTCGAGAACGTGGTGTCGAAGTGGAGAATCAACCCTTTTCGATTTCGTATCTCGATTCGCCCAAGAATCCAAAACCTTCACGTTTCAGCGAACGGGACTATGCACGGTTTGGCGCGTATTTTGAATACGATTTGAAAGCGGATGCTCCATTGTTTGTGACGTACCGATTCTGGATTCAAAAAGGCGTTACGAATATTGATGCCATCAACGCCGCGAGCCAAGACTTTGTTGATCCTGTAAAACTGACTCAGGAGTAGGGTGAGGTTGGCCTTCAGCCAACCGAGTTTTTGTGGCTGAGATGCCCTGGGGTACGGTGACAGAGGCCGTTGGCCAAACAAAAAAAGGGCAGCCCAGTTGGGCTGCCCTTTGTCGGTTGAGATGAAATCGAAAACTTAGTTTCCAGAATTGTCGCCGTTAGCAGGAACGGGCGGAGATACGTTTTCGTCAGCTGTAGTTGGTGGCACTGTTTCGGTCGCTGGCGTTTCGGTTACAGGAGCTTCGGTCGCTGGCGTTTCCGTTTTGGGAGTTTCGATCTCAGGAGTTTCAGTCATTGAAGCTTCGTTGGTGAATGTGCTTTCATCTGAAGCGGCAGGCTGAGCGATTTGGTTTTCTACCAAAACCCACCCTTCTGATTCTGATTTTTCAAACGCGAATGCTCCGCTTTCTTTCAGCGTTGCTACACGCTCACCGAATTCTCCACCAGCAGAAAACTCGATGTTCCACTCATTGCCTGCACCCATCAGCACAGTCTCACCTGGCTTGATCGTTAGCTCTGAGCCGTTGACTTTGTACTTGAAGGGTTCTGTTGCTTCGGCTGGAAAGCTCAAACGAATTTCACCTTTTTCTGAATCAATCGAAGTTGTTGAAAGAATCGTCTCACCGGCTTTTCCGGGAACGGCACTTTCGATCTCAGTATTGGCAGGCGTTTTTGCTTCACTCGTTTCAACTTCCATGCTTGCGCGGGCGATGTCAAATTGAGCAGCGCCTTGGGGAGCATTTGCGACTGGCTGAACGTAGCTGGAAGTGACGACGCCTTGGTTTAGATTCGTTGTGTAGGCTTGTCCAACAACTGTCGGTTGAATTGCATTAGGCTGAATCACGTTAGGTTGAATCACGTTAGGTTGAATTACATTGGGTTGGGCCGAATACGGCTGAACCGAGTAACGTTGAGCCGAGTAACGTTGGCTAGGCATCGGCCGAACGCTCGCCGCCCTCTGTGGGTAAACTTGAGCTGGGACCGCACCGTTGTAATAAGTGCCGTTGGCGAGTCGTCCGAATTGAGTGCCTTGGCCACCACCAAATTGCATTCCAAAAGTTCTCGAACCGATGCGTGTACCTTGTCCATTGCCGAATCGCATGCCGACGTTTTGTCCGCCGATGATTGCACCTTGGCCACCGCCGAATTGCATGCCCGCGCGGTTGCCGCCCAAGCGAAATCCTTGGCCACCACCGGCTTGAAGGACATTTCCAATTCTAAACCCACGTCGCTGCGCGTTGGATTCTTGCGTGCAGCAGATTGTCATAGCCATCACGGCTGTCAACGTAAAGGCAATTTTTGTCGGCGAAATTGACATCTTACTTTCCTTCGTTTGCGTTCTGTTGGTTAAGTGTTTTTGTTTGAGAAGAGTTGGCAGTCATTTCCATTCAGGCCGTCTCCGCATGGCAAATTTCTGGCTGGCGAATTTAATAGCCGACTCAACGTAAACTTCAGCAGGCGAATCTAAATCACTTTTGCATTTGACGCGACCGGGCGCTATCTCAAATCCCACGTTTTTGGACGGAATAAATAGAGCCGTTGAAATGGAAGTGGTTTTGAATGGCTTTTTGACTTCTTTTTTACCGTTATGATACGCTTAAACCGGATCCAATCCTTTGGTGTGACGATGAACGCAAAGACGATATACGACCCTGAAAACCTTCTGGCGACATGGAAAGCCGATCCTGAATTCGAGCCTTGGCAAAAGCAGTCGCCCAACGGCCGATTTGAAATTCGCTACTTTGTCGGTGCTTGCCAGCCGGTCGAAAAGTATAGCCTCGAAATTGGAAAGGCAGAAATTTACGATGCGACAACGGACCTAGTAGCCGTTTTGGTTCGCGATCACTACACCGAGCCCACTTTTGATTGGTTTATTCGTGATGAGCAATGTATTTTGATCTGGGCATCAACGTACTTGAAGGGCTACGAAGTCCTTGATCTGGAAAATCAATCTTTGATGCACGTTGAGATCAATGAAGACGAAGAGTTCATTTGGGTCGAGTGTTTGATTTCACCCAGCCAAACAAAAATCGCCGTCACTGGCTGCTATTGGGCATGTCCCTATGAACTAAAAGTCTTCGATCTTTCGAATTTGAAAAACGTAGACTTGCAAGAGACAGGATTCAACGAGTTGGCCGCGATTCCGTATGAATCAGGAAAGCTCAGTTGGATCGACGACCAGACCGTCGTGACGATAGATGACGACAAAGAAACAAGTCGTTTAACGATTTGAATTCGTATCTGGAAAACGGCTGTTGAAACTAAGGCAGCAATATTCCGAGGCTAACCACTGTTTGCAACGCAGCCCCAGGACGACTTGGGATTCGCCCTTCCAAGTGGTACGGCACGCGATCTCCCGGGCGCCCATTGCCATAGGTATAGACCCGGCTGTTGGGATGGCTTTCGCCAATACGATACGGGAGTGTTGGGATTGAAATGAGAAATCTCGCACCAGACGCGAAGTTTTGAAACGCCATTTCGTTTCCATAACGCTCGAGGTTTTTGTCTTCAAAGTACGTTGGCCGATGGTAAAAATTGTGAGCCTTCCACGTCTTTACCTTTTGCTGATTCGGTGCAAATTTGAGCGACGAGTAAGTTGTCGATTGATTAACCAGGCCGTTGCTTTGGTTTTGAAGTCCGTCATTGGCCAGCAATCCACTGGGGTCTGATTGAGTGATTCCCATCAATGCGATCTGTGGAATTGGCGAGTTGACGTCGCCTAACCTCGGCAGTTGGTATGAATCGTTGGCTGCATCCGAGTTATTGTCGGCTGCAGGTTCGTCGTCGATTTCTTCTTCCGCATCATCGCGAAGATTGAAGGTCGGTGGCGCGGTGGGTTCATCTGATTTGAGCTGTCGGGAACGAGCCGAATTGGAGTCATCAGATTGCAAGCCATTTTCAGCATCTGTGTCGGGACTTGGCGGCTCAGATTTTTCTGGAGTGGATTGGCCGGGCGTTTGATCAGTTTGCTTTGGCTCAAAATCGCTGACTTGGTAGGCCGTTGGTCGAACTCGGTTGAGTTTGGAGCTCGAATTGGCGGATCGGTCGTCCGCAAAAGTTATACGCACGGCGTTGTTAAGGGCGTCGGAAAAAGAGACGCTCACGCCCGTTTTCTCTTGCGCCAGCAATGTCGATGAGGCGAAACAGGAAATGAGCAAACCTGCAAATGCGAGGACAAGCATCAATTTTGAAGTATTCCAATGTCGTAACATCGCGCTTCCAAAGAACGTCTCGCTGAAGATATACCAACCTACGTCTTAATTCGACGTCTGGAATTTAGCCCAGCCAAAACCATACGCTTTGTCCGTAAGAATTACGCAAAGGTTAGAGTCAAGCGGCTGTTGGTAACTATCGCCGAGCCGACGATGGTGGTTCGCTGATGCTGTTGTCTCGGAAATTTTCGGATGAACCGGAACCAGTTGCGGAAGTGCTGTCAAACGTTGCTTGCTTGTTTGCACTCATGTCGTCGCTAAGGTTTATTGTTGGCGTGCCGATTTTGAAAGAACTCAATGGTTCCAGTTTCGTGTTTTGCGGCAGTAATTTCACTGGGCGTAGAGTCACGTTTTGCGATTTGTTTGCCTGTTGGTTGGTCCGATCAACAGCAGAGCCTAATCGCTGCCACCCATCGGTAGACGGCTCGATGGGTAACGAGTTGGAAGTCGAGGTTACCAAATTGACTCGCGCCGGTTTGTCAGGAGCACTTACGATTTCTGGTTCAGACGCAGCACTCATTGGAGCAGCGATCGACGAGTTTAATGGCGGTTGTTCCCATCCAGGCGGCGAAGAATCAATTTGAGTGATTGGCACAATGAAAGATTCGGTTGGGGCCAAATTCTGATTCGGCAGAATGCTTTGGTCGGGCACTACGATTTGTTCAGGCACAACAATTTGACTCGGCATCAAGGGGCCGGTTGAAATCGTCTGGTTTACAACAGGCGATTCACCTGTTGGAGCTGGGCCGTCACTGAGTTTCAATCCAGGGATCCAGTAGTTAAGCGGTCGAGATGCATGGCGTGATCTCTTAAACGCCTGTCGCTCTGCCAAACTTGTTGCCTTGGATTCGGTTAGCGAAATGTTGTGGTAGGCGAACAAAGTTCCTTCTTCGAAATGGACGCCCTTCAACGCCAGCATGTATTCCACTTGGATTTGGAAGTACTGCAATTTCGCTTCGATAACTCGACGTTGCGCTTCCAAAACCAAGTCAATGGTTGTGTCTTGTTCACGCCAGATATTCTGAATCGCTTCAAATTGCTCTTGGGCTGCTCGCAGTCGATTCAAGTTCGCGTTTCGAACTTTGGTCGTACGAACCAACTCGCCCATCGCATTGCTTAGACCAAAAATCACTTGGCGTTCTTGTTCTTTTAAGATCGATTGCTCACGTGAAAGATTTAGTTCCGCGTGTCGCGTTGCCGCATGTTGCTGGCGGAATCCGAGTGGGACGCTCAAATCCAAACCCAGTTCCCATTCCTGCAAATTGCCGCTTGCTAACGTGCCATATGCGCTGGAATCAAGCTGTTGTTCGAGTGTGCTGTCTTGGATCAATTCGTTTCCATCACCAAACAGGTCATGCCCGAATCCTCTAACGCGATATCTGCCCAATAAATCAAGTCGAGGCAACAAGCTGTTTTTACTTGCCAATAGTTCCAATTCACGACGCTTGACATTCCAGCGTTGTCGTCGAAGTTCTGTTCGCAGCGACAGTGCATTGTCACGAGATTGGTGCCAGTCGAATAAAGAGGCCGCATCGATCGGAGTGTCAGCGGGCACAACCAATTGGCTGTCGTTAAGCTTCATGCCGGTGATCAATCTCAATCGTCGCTCTGAAGTTCGCACTCCCCCGCTGCGGCGAAACGTACCGGCCGAACTTCCGTTGTTGGTCCTGGTGCCATCGCTGAGCCGGCCATGAATCGCGTCTTCAACATCGGAGGCAAAGCGGTAATATTGCTCTTTGGCCTGTCCGATGACAGCAGCGCTTTTTTCGCCTTTGTTGGCTTCTACGTTTTGCCAAATGTCATACGCGCCGTTACGGGCTTCGATTTTGGCTTCCAGATCACGATAAGCAAAAAACAAATCCCAATAGGCGTTTTCAACATCACTAACCAAATCACGAATACGCGTTTCAAAATCAGCCAACGCAATGTCCGTATTGGCGCGGGCGATCAGGACGCCGTTGTAAACGCCAGGGGCATTGTTGGGACCGGCGATCCGGTTGAATGTGGAACCTGCTCCTTGGAAAAGCGGCTGACGAAAACCGGCTTCCAAAAATGCGTCATAGGAAAAGCTCGTTTCTCGGGTCCCGTTGAAACGATTCGACGGTGAGTTGTTTAATTCGTAGTCGATGATATGGTTAAATTCAAACGAAGCACCCGTTGAAGCCAGTTTCGAAACCCCGGTCGTGAAGTTGGCCAAGTCCTGTTGGAACGCGCCTTCGTCTCCAACGAACTGGTTGTTGAACAGCCGATCGTTTTTCTGAAACAGAAGTTGACTGTTCAAGTTGGCATCAAAGGCACTCAACGCAGCCTCTTCGCCGAATCGTGGATCGATGTAGGCCAGCGAGGGATCATTGTCGGTCGAGATCGTATCGGGAGCTCGCAAAATTAGTCCACCCAACTCGCGGATCACTGGCGAATCTTGTAGCGCCAGGCGGATACATTCTTCGAGCGTTAGTCGGCGATAGTTGCCGGGTTGGGAAAAATTGAATTCTTCCAGCGGACCGGTGTCAAAAGCCTCGAATGATTCGGTCGCCCTGATACTTGGAATCGATGGGCTTAAATCGGGACCTGCCGACGGCCCAAGATCCAAATCGATTTCGGTCTCGACTTCCAAAGCATTTGAGAAGTTCAAACGCGCGCGATCGTTTCCGCTAAACTTACAACCGACCATAATGGTCAGTGTTAAGGCGAAAATTATGAATCGACGCTGCATAACGCTTCGTTGTCCGATAAAAAAACTGAGATCGTAAACCACCGCGCGCACTTCGCGCGCAGCGCATCTACTGGTAATTTTTATCGGTTGGGAAACATATTCCCGTTGATCGGATCAGCTTAAAACGTCCGAAAATAACTACTGAGTAGGATCTGCGTTGTCAGTTTGGGCGAGGACCGTAGGCTACGCAGACGATTTTCTACCCTCCGAAATGATTGCATGCACAACAACGAATCAAAAGAGCAGCTAGCGGTTTTCGATTCGTTGATCAACGGGCTGGCCGATCAAGCCACCGATTCAAACGTGGCACCCGAGGCTTTCTTTTCCAAAACCGAGCAAGTCATCGAGACCATCGTCAGTTCGAAATGGAATTCCATTCTCGCCAGTGGGCCAGACGATTCAGTGTTGTTGATTCATGGCGGCGCGGAATCTCGCAAAGAGCTCTTAGAGCTGCAGCGTCAGTCTCAATCAAAAGTTGGTCATTGGGTTGAAGCCATCGACCATCCCGAATTGGTCGTCACTCCTATCGAAGTTTCACAATCGATTTGGGGCTGGTTAGTTGTTCGTTTTGATCAAACCAAAGCGACGTCTGTCCAGAAAGACGTCATTGAGGGGGTCGCAGAAATCGTGGGCGAATTCGTTCGCGAGCAAAATCAAAAAGCGGCATCATCCAAAGGAAATTTTGCCGAAGAAGTTTTTCGATTTTCAGTCAATGCACACCGTAGCCTGGATACCGTCGAAGTCGGACATCATCTCGCCAACGACGCGCGGGCTTTGCTTCGTTGCGAACGGGTTTCTGTGTTTTCGGTCAATCGCGGAAGCCCAAAACTGTTGGCCGTTTCTTCTGTTGCCAATGTTGAGCGGCGTTCAGAGTTGGTCCGCCAAATGAAGAGCTTGATCGCTCGAGCCAGTCGCAAACGTCTGCCAGTTTTTTCAGATCAACCACCTGCCGATTCGAATCTGGCAACGCTTTTGGAAAACCTTATCGCCAAAACGGGGTTTCCGTTTGTGTTCGCGGTTCCAATTCTCTCTGGCGCATCCAGCGCGAATACAAATCGTCGGCTAACGGGGTATTTGTTGGCTGAGTCAACAAGTGAAATCGACCGCTTTCATTTTGCCCGCTCAATTTCGTTTGTCATACCGCATGCCGAAGCGGCACTGCGAAACGCAGAACAACATAGCGCGATTCCGTTTAGACGATCGCTTGCTGGGCTGGGCAAGCTTACCCGTTTTGCGAACCTTTCACGTATGGGGGCCATCGTTGGGTTGGTTGGCTTGGCCGTGATCGCTTCGATGTTGATAAAGACAGATTTTAAGGTCCGAATTGGAGGCGAGCTTCGTCCCGTTGTCCAGCGAAATATTTTTGCGCCTTACGATGGAGTTGTCGAATCTGTCTTTGTCGACCATGGAGATCAAGTCACTGTTAATCAACCGTTGATTCAAATTCGTTCTGCCGATCTCGACCTGGAAATTGAAAAGGCGTTTAGCGACATTCAAAAAATTGACCAGCTAAAGGACTCAAAACGCATCGCGCTCAATCAAGTCTCCGGTGCCAACGCGGCCCCCAACGTTGCTGCTCAGATCGCAAGTGATATTTCCGATCTCGATTTTCAAAAAGCTTCGCTGGTCGAAAAAGAAAAATTCCTGCGTTCCGAACGAGAAAAACTTTCGATCGTGTGCCCCATCGACGGTCAAGTGATTACTTGGCAAGTCAAACAAAATCTGGCAAACAAGCCCGTTCGCTGGGGCGATCCAATGCTGAAGGTGGCTTTTCTGAACGGCGATTGGAACTTGGTTTTTCGTGTGCCTGAGCGTCGAATTGGGTATCTTTTGGATACCGAAAAAGCCAGCGACCAACCCGTTGAGCTAGAGTTTTTTCTTGAGTCAAATCCCGGCAAAAAGTACCGAGTACCGATAATCGAAATCGCGCAATCCGCCTCTCAGGACGCTGAGTTGGGAGCCGTGACGCTGGTGAAATGTAACGTGCCCGATGAGCTAGAAGCAAAACGCCAAGGAGCGACCGTGGCTGGCGATGTCTACTGCGGCAAACGTTCGTATTGGTTTGTTTGGACTCGCGAAATGTCGGACGCGATCAAACGACGTTTCGTCTGGTGAGTTATTTGAAGTCGTACTCTGGGGCTTCGAAATGTTTGCGCAGCCGGTGATACTCGGTCATTAATTCGGCTTGGGCTTCGGCGTATTTGGATTCGCCAAATACGTTTACCATTTCGTCTGGATCGCTTTCCAAATCGAACATCTGCCACTCATCGGTTTTGGGCAAATAAAACAACTTTTGCGTTTTGGTTCGCACGCCAAAATGTTGCGGCACCGCATGTTCGCCCAATTCGTAGTAGGCGTAATAAAGTGATTTGCGAACTTCCTTTGTTTCGTCCAGGAGTACCGGCATTAAAGACGTGCCTTGCACTTCATCGGGCACTGATTGTTTTGCTATTTCCAAGAACGTTGGAGCGTAATCGATGTTTTGAATAAGCGCTTCAGGTCTGGAACCAGGTTTTACTTTTCCGGGCCACCGAATTACAAACGGCATTTTGAAAGATTCTTCGAACATCCAGCGTTTGTCAAACCAGCCGTGTTCGCCAAGATAGAATCCTTGGTCTGACGAGTAAATCACGACGGTATTTTCAGCCAAGCCGTTGTCATCCAAGTACTTCAACAACCGCCCTACACTGTCGTCTACGGCTTTAACTGTTTCTAGGTAATTGCGAATGTAGCGTTGGTACTTCCAACTGACGAGCTGTTTCGAATCGATCTTGCCAGCTTTGAAAGCTTCAACGAACTCGCGATTCTTGGGAGCAAAGTGTGCGTCCCATTTTTTCTTTTGCGAATCGTTCATGCGGCGATATTCGGGCGTTCCGTATTCGCGAAACTCCGGCAGTTCAATTCCTTGTCTTTCTTCTTTTCGGATTTTCAAGTCATAAGCCCACGTCATATGACGATCAAGTTCCATCTCATTTGCAGCCAAAGTACTAGAGCGATTCGCATAGTCATCAAAAAGCGTTTTTGGTTCTGGAATGTCGACTCCATCAAGTGCGCCGAGATGTCGACTCGCAGGGGCAAACGTACGGTGGGGCGCTTTGTGTTGGCACATCAACATAAACGGCTTGTCTTTTTTTCGCCCGTCCAGCCACGCGATTGCTTTGTCTGTCGTTAGGTCCGTTGCGTATCCTTCGAATCTCTTTTTGGTGCCATCCATTTGGATGAATTCGGGATTGTAATAGTTGCCTTGGCCGGGCAAGACTTCCCAATGATCGAACGCGACTGGATTGGAGTTGAGATGCCATTTTCCAATCACGGCAGTTTGGTAACCGGCACTCTGCAACGTTTTTGGAAAAATCCACTGCGTTTGATCAAACCCTTTTCTCGAGTTTCGCATGAATCCATTTTTGTGACTGTGCTTGCCAGTCAAAATACACGCTCGCGACGGGCCACAAATTGAGTTTGCACAAAACGAATTGCGAAACAAAGCCCCTTCTCTTGCGATGCGGTCAATGTTCGGTGTCGGGGCGACTTCTGCTAACGGGCCGCCGTACGCCGAGATCGAATTCAATGCATGATCATCGGAAAAGATAAACAGGATATTGGGTGCATCGTCGTTGAAAGCTTTCGCTGCTGACGTTTTAGCAAATATTGAAAGTGAACAAGCTACGAGCAAGAGGATTGTTAGTTTGTGATTCATGCTCACTAGTCTAACAAACGATTGGCTTTATCGGGAACTCGCTGGTGTGATATGGAATGAATTTTCGCGCAAAAGATTGGTGCCCCTCGAACTGCCGGCTATCGACTAATGGCACTTTCTTTAAACGCGAAAGCGATTGAAATGATAGTCACTGAAACCCCGAATGGGGTGATAGGGTGTAGCCCATGGCGTTAGCCATGGGAAAAAATCGGCAGTTTTATAGTAAGCCCTGAAAGGGCGACATGTGTTTTGAATAACACGGCATAAATTTCCTGCCGCCAATATCGTGGCTTTATGATTACTCAGGCCAAGGTCCCATGGCTTGCGCCATGGGCTACATCCTATCGCCACTTTCGTAGCTAACAAAATCTAAATTAAGTCCCATTGGGTTATCCGCCTGGCGTCCAAACCCTCGATCAGCGGAGTCAGCTAAGGCGAAAGAAAAAGGGAAAGCGACAAACGCGTCTAGCTTTTCATCCGAGATTGAGCTTTGCCAGAGAAAGCCAAAACAAACGAACTGCGTCAGTTGGCTGGCGAGACGTTCCAAATCAAAAACTGATTCTCACCTGATTGAGACTCAGCCGACACAATTTGCGTTTCGCCTTTTGCATTGGTTACGAACTTTGCAAATCGTACTGGAGATTGGTGTTGGTTGGACAGCGTGAGCAACTCGCGTTCAGAATCTTGGTCGGGTGTTTCAGCGATCGAATCGTCGGCTGTTGCTTCCGACGAAGTTTCCGAATTCCAAATCGTTAGACGCCCCGATTCCGTTCCTGTCACGATCCGTCTTCCGTCCTTCGAAATGTCCGATGCGACGATTCGCTGTCCGTCGATTGGAGTAAATTTAATCGGTCGGCCCCAGCCAGAATCAATCCGATGGGATACGTAAGCCGATCCATTGTCTGAAACGATCACTAATGAGTTTCCCGATTCAGAAAATGAGATGTCGATGATCATGCTGTTTGAAATTGAAATTGATTCGTTTGATTTGACAGGCTCGCCCGCGTCCACGTTCCAGAATTCAACCTCACCTTTTGAATTTCCGATGGCTATTCGATTTGATGCATGAGCAAAAACGGCTTTCACTGGAGACTCGGCAGTGGGAAGCCGAAATTTGATCGTTCCGGATTGGGAATCGATCCCCACAACTTCATTTCCAATTTTAGGCACAGCCATCAAAATCGTACCGTCATGCCAAAGACTACACGAACGGTAGTAGCCTGGGGTGACTCCATCCGGCCGAACTGATCTGTTTGCCAAATTCCAAAAACGGATCGTTCCGCTTTCAAGTGTCACGGCGCGATCGTTTGCAACTCCGCAAAAATCGACTTTGGGTTTTGCAATCACGCGAAGCGCTGAAACAAAGTTAGGGTCGCTGGGGTTTACGCTTACTGTATTCCAGTTTCGCGCGATCGAACCACGCTGGCCTTTGGTTGACGATTGTAAAACCAACTCGCCATTGGCCGACTCAAAAGCCCGGTTGATTGCGCGAAACGGTCCGCTCAGTGAGTCTTCTCCGCCAATTCCGTCCAGCCCAGACAAAGCGACCGGCTGCGTATTGCCTGATGACCTGCTCCATCTTTCAATTAGATTCTCGCTGCCGGGTTTGTTCACGACAACGACATCGTCTAAGTTTGCCTGGCTGAAGCTCGCGAATCGGGCGGACTCAAAATTGGCAAGCGTCGTGTTGGATTCAAGTTCGACTAAAACGATACCGCCTCGCGAACCGGCTGATTGAGTGGCACGGGCAAGGATCAACGTTCTACCGCCGACGGTGCGGGCATCCAAGACATTGGGTTCGTTTTTGCTATACGAAATTTTGCTGGTATTGAATCGACGTGGTGCTGAAGCGGACGACAAGTCGTACAAGTCGACTCGGTCTTTCCAACTGGCAATGAATTTGTCATCGGCACCGAGAAAGTTGATTGCACTCACGGCGTTGCGAGCCAGTTGTGATTGGGATTGGTTCAGCGTCTGTCGCTCGCCCGTTTGCGTTGACCATACAAACACGCCGACTTTGCCAGCCACGACCCAGCGTCCGTTTGGAGAAAGCTTAAATGTCAAAAGCTCTTTGTCAGTGCCGGTCCCAAAAACATTCTCTTTGCCGTAGTCAATCGTTCGCGTTTTCGTTTGCGTTGAAAGGTCCCAGATTTGAAATTCTGGTTTGCCATCGTTGTAAATAACTAATGCAGTTTGGCCATCAGATGAGGCTTCGAATTTTACGATTTTCGCACTCGATCGAAGCTTCGTCAAAACAGATTCAAGATTTCCGGTCGCCCGGTTGTACTTGTAGAAATAGTCGTCACGAGATTGAGCAAGCAAAAACTGATCGGTTAAAACGTGCTCTTTCCAAGCAGAAACGTCCCATTGAATTCGGCCTCCATTGCGTTCAATGGCGGCTTGGCCAAGGTCGTTTCCGCATGCCGTAAGCAAGCCGTTTTCTTCGATCGCCGAGTGTAGCGAAGACAAAGACGGTTCATCCGTCCCTACGATTTGCGATGCGGTCTTCTTTTGAATATTGTCTCGAAACGTAGATAGGTCCGTTTTGAGGATCTCGGGCTGCGAGCCGGACGTCGCCGAAATCAAAACGACTTGGTCTTTCGTCTCACCTGCCATAATCGCATTGGCATCAACATTGCGTGAGTGCCCTCGATAATTGAATGGCGTTTTCGTTTGCCAGTCCCAAAGCGTAATCGCTTTGTCTTGGCCTGACGTTACCAGCCATTTGTCTGATTTGCGAATCGCCAAAACTTTTTGTTCCAGCTGAGCGACAAGGCGGACGCTTTTAAATGCGGCAGTGGAGCCGGCTTGTCGGAAAGATGTCGAATTCGATTGAGAAGCTGACCACATCGCCAGCGAAAAAGTTCCCGAACGTGGCTCGCGAATGCACCCAACAATTTCGGTGGCAGCGTCGTCTTCAAAAACGGCTGCGTTGATGCCACTGATTGGCGAAGTGGACTGCCATTGAAACGTGCCGTTGGATTCACGAAACACATGGGCAAGCTGCGATTGCGGGATTCCAGAAGGATTGGTCGTAAGAATGCGACGACCGTCGGCTGAAAAAGTCGCTTGGGAAAAGTCGGGGCGTTTTCCTGCGTTTACGATCAAACTTACATCAATTCGTTTCCAGTTTTCGTCCCACACCATCAGTGGCTCATCGAGGCCTTTTGACGTGCTTTGGCGCGCTTTTGACGACGTTCCAACGGACAGCAGACGACTTGCGTCGGGACTAAATTCAATCGAAGAAATAAGCCGACTTTGAGCGTTCAAAATTCGATCTTGCGTGGGCGATGCGGGATTGGAAATGTCTAAAATCCAGATCTTTCCCGGATCGCGAAATGAGTCGGCCGGTTTGCCGATTGCAAGTTTTCGTCCATCGGGAGAGAAAGCAATTGCAGACGCGCCCACGACAGGCACCGACAATGCGACAGTGTTGAACTGATCTGTGTCGCGAACTTCGACTCGATCTTCAAATACCAATCCCAAACGCTTTCCGTTCTGTGAAGCATTGAATTGGATCAGGTCTTCAGCAGGGTAAATCGCTTCCACTTCGCGGTGACTCAGTTGATTCAGGCGAGACCATTCCCAAGTCGTTTTGTCTTCGAACTCGTCGAGAAGTTTACGCGACTCTCGGTAGTCTCCCGCTTGGACACGCTGGGCCACCGTTGTCAGGCTGCCTTTGTAGCGAAGCAATTTGGAGGACTCGCTAAGGTCTTCAAGCTGTGTGGTAAGAACTTTTTCTTCTTGGGCAAAACTTGCTTTGGCCTGTGCGAGTTTCTCTTGTTCAGCCGCGAGTTCTTTTTCCGATTTGAGTTTTACGGCTTCGACACGATCGGTATACTCCGCGCGCGTGGAGGCCAGTTGTTTTGAAAGGTTGTCTTCGAGTGTCTTTTTATCTTGCTCCGCTTTGAGAGCAAATTGTTCTTGCTGGGTTTTCAATTGAAGGTTGTATTTTTCTTGCTCTGCCTCAAGCTTTGCCGGGAACGCCGCAATTTGTTCTGTGTTTTGCTTGATCTGATCGGCTTGAGTGGAGATCTGTTTCTGCGTGCTGGCAAGCTCGGCGGTTTTTTCTGTTACTTCTTGTCGTAGTGGAGCAATACTCGCTTCGATCTCTTTCTTTTTCGCCAGTGCTTCGTCTTTTTCCAGCAGCGCAAGGTCGCGGCGTTTCACCGATTTGTTGTTTTCATTAATCATGTAGGCATTCACAACGATGCCAAGCAAAATCGAAGAAGCCAAACCGACCGCGAGCCAGCCCACTAATTTCTTACGCCGATCACGCTTCTTTTTTCCTTCAACGAGCTTTTTCTTAAGCTCTAATTCCGAATCCGATTCCGGGCTATCAAGCATCCCGATACCGAGGTCGAAATTCTGATCCTTTAGGGACAGTTCGGCACAACTGACTTTGGCATCTCGCAAACCGCGTTTGGCAATCGCGTTGCCTTGCCATTTTTCGAGCGACTCCTCATAGCCAAATTTTGCTCGCTGAAATCCGTCATAGTCGGACGATTGTTTGGCCAAAGTAAGTATGTGGTCGGCGCGTTGCCGTAGCTCGATACTGAGCTTGCGAGCTTCGTATTCGTTGATCGCCGCAAGCAATTCTTCAACCGTTTTATATTCTTGATCGCCATGCCGAAGTGCACATAGCGCGATGTGCATCAATTCGTCATTGACATAGTCATCGTGAGCGATCAACTCATTTTCACTGGCGCGGCGGATCACCTCGTACGGTGGCTCGTTTGGCGTGTTGCAATGCGGCGGCGCGCCAACGACGACTTCAAAGAGGAGTGCACCAAGCAAATAGATATCGGATTGGAAACCGACTTTTGGCATCGATGTGGATTGTCTTAATCCGTCCAAATGGATGTCGCACCAATAAGTCGCCATCTCAGGCGAAATGTAAGCAGGTGTTCCTCCTGGACGCATTGTTTCAGCGTCAGAAAGATCAATTGCTTGACCCCAATCGACGACAAGCACCTCGCCGAACTCACCCAACATGACGTTATCAGGTTTGAGGTCGTTATGGAGCAGTTGTTTGCTATGGGCAAACGCAATTGCGTTAGCGACTTGTTTAAAAATCTGGACGTTTTCGCGCCGGGTCTTAGATCGAATCGATTGGAGCCACGACTCGCCACGAATCTCCTTCATCGCATAAAACGGACTTACAATTCCGCTTGAGTCTGTCGTGACACCGATGTCGTGAATCGGAACGATGTTGGGATGCTCAAGTTTCCCCGTAAATTGTGCTTCACGAAGAAACTCGTTTTTTAGTTTTAAGTTCCGTGCCTCCGATTCCTCTTTGTCATTTTGTAGAACCTTGACGGCAACGGAGCGATCAAGCGGAACTTGAATGGCTCGAAACACAACGCCGAATGCGCCCGATCCAAGCCAGTCTTCAACTTTGTAGTCCTGAAGTTCTCCAGGCAAATCTGCACGGGATACCGTGCGTGGCGGAATGACAGTTTTCAGACCAAGCGAGTAATTCTCGGCGGCCTTTCGGTTTTCTTCGGGCGTGTTGAGTGTTGGCTTTTTTTTCGATTCTGGTGTCTGGATCGTTTTGTGATCGCTGTCATTCCTGGAATCAGGTTTCTCGTTTTGGGGCTGTTTTAAGGTGACCGAATGAGGGTCGCTCAACGAGCTTTCTGGTTTGGTCTCAACAGGTGTTCCGGAATCTTGGCCTGATTCTTTAGCCTTAAGTGACCGCCGTAGTCTGGCTTCGGCCTCTTGCGGAGACTCCAGCGTTGCCATCGGATTGGTAAGAGAAAGCTGCTCGGTAATTTTGTATTTTGGTTTTTCTTTTGATGGTTCGCCTGGCTTAATCGTAGCCAGCACACTTGCCGCAAGTTTGCTCAAATCCTGATCGCAATAGGGGCACCGCGCAGGAATTTCACCCGTCGCAAGCGATTTCCCACAGTGGATACAGTTAATTGAGTTCATTAGTATTTTAAAATTCTAGGTTGAAAAGCTTCGTCGGTGGTAAGGTCGGTTTTAATTGTCGCGTCCACGAATCGCGTTTTGAATTTTACGCTTGATTCGGTCCAGCCGGCTAAATTTCGGTTGTGATTGCGTTGATCGAGATGAAGGCAACTCAGATTCTTCGGAGCTGGGCTGAGCTTCAGTATTGTGATCTTTCTTTTTAACAGAATTTGTTTTTTGGATTAGCAAACTCGCTGCCATTAATCCTGCCGCAGATAATGTATGGGGTGAAAACGACGTGGAATTTGAATCAGATTCCGATTCGGAGGTTTCAGGAGTTGGTTCGAAATCTGAACCTGGGCGATCGAGCGGGACGAATTTCCGCTCGATTTCCTCTCGCTCATTCCCGAGCGATTCGTCAGTGTCAGTTGTGTCCAAATCAGAGGCTTCAGGATTCAATTGGCTGTCATCGGCTTGATCGGACTCGATTTGTGAGTCGCCGGTTTTGAAATGGTAAAAGAATAACTCGTCGTCGCGGTTTTGATAATCTTTGAAGACTTTGTACCAATAGCCAGATTCGGCTTTTTCATTTTTTTCAATGTCCTCGATGATTTTTTCAACTTCGTTTTCGCCAATCTCATCATCAAGGTCTACGATTTCAGCGCCGTCGGATTTGGCAAAGACTTTAGTTGGGTCTTTGATTCGAACTTCGTCGCCGAACTCTTCCAGGTCTTCAAGCTCAATGGTGACTTGGACCCATTTCAAATCGCCAGATTCAAAAGTTTGAACGTCGCGATCAAACGTTAGCGTGCTGGATGACTCTGGTGCAGCTGAAGAAATTGGCAATTCTGCAATCGTTTTGATTTCAATCGGGTTGATCGGCGTGAGCTTGGGCAGGTTGGGGGCTTCTCTTCTCGGCTGATCAAACTCGGCTCGCAGCGTCTGTTCCGTTTCGTTCAACGCATTGGACACGGACCTTAGCGCTCCCGCGAACAAATTAATATCTTGATCATTGCGAACGGTAACGGTTGAGAAAACGTTGGGAGATTCTTGATGCAAAATAACTGCTTCTGCGGTGTAGCTCTCGATTTTTTGAACCGTAACACGTTCACCGCCCACGCCTGAAAACGGATGGAGCGTCGTTGTGTTGTTTTGAACAATTTCATCTTCGAAAGCCTCTGACTCAACACCTGGATTTGGAACGAAAGTGTTGATGTTTTCGACGGGGCTACCGGGCTGATTCTCTCCGTCCCACACAATGCCAACACGATAGCCGGTTTCGCCCACATTTCCGATATCCAAAACGATTTGTTGGTCTGCGCTACCGTCGGTGTTGAGCACTAGAATTTCCGTGGTGCCGCGAATCACAAAACCATCGTCGCCGAAAAAGTTCGCGAACGTTTGATTGGCGTTCACGATCCCTGCGTTGGTGTTCCCAATGACTTCGATTTCGCCGCCTTCGAACAATACGCCAGGATTGTCGGCGTCACCAGCAGCGGAATAGATCGTTGCCTGTGGATCGGCGGTAGGCGAACGCGCGGTGATGTCTTCCTGGATGGAAGTGTTCTCAACCGAAGTTGCAAAAATACTTCCATCGGAAGTTTGAAGTCCGTCAATTTGGCTGCCGTCAAAATGTGAATTCACGGTCGTCACATTTAACGTGCCTTCGTGATGGACCGAAATCGACTGACCCAACGCCGCGTTGACTTCGCTGTTTTCCAAATCGGCAAGCGCCTGGAGCGTCTGGATTGCGTTGACATCGGTGAGTGCTCCCGACGTTCCCGCGAAAATCGCGACGGTGTTATTAAGTTCAGAAACAGCGGATAGATGTACAAACTCGTCGGATTGCAAGCCAAGGTTGGTAACATTCAAACTACCCGAGTTTTGTTCGATGGAGCCCGTCGAAGTCAGGAAAAGTGTGCCGGAAACTTCTGTTCCTTGGCTGGCGTTCAAACCAAAATTCGCGATGTCTTGATCCGGAACGCTCGCGTCGATCACGACTGAAGAATCAAGTTCAATGTGCGCGTCGGGTGCAACGACTCCGATGCTTCCAAAACTGAATGAGTCGTTGGCTTGGTTGCCCAATACGATGTCGACTCCGGCATTGAGTTGGGTATGGCCATCAACCGTTAGAATCGTATCTGCGGCATTGGAGATGGTCTGATTTGTGAAAACGAAGAGATCGGTGAAGCTGTTGACGCCGGAAAATTCGATTGCATCGTTTTCGATTAGCACGAGTTGATCAACGTCGATCGTAATCGAGCCAAAGAAAGTGTTTGCTCCTGCGTTATCGCCCGTATCGTCGATTCCCAAGAGCACTTGGTCGGCTTCAAAAGTCGCGTTGCCGATGACTTGAATGAAATCGGAGCTGTTATTGGCGAGTTGGATTAACTCATCCGCTACGAACAGGGCGTCGCCATTAACATCGATCAGAGAGCCAGTGCCGTCAAAAATATTTCCGTTTGCGGCTTGGACAGACAAATCATCCGCAACCAGAACTTGCTGCAAATTGATCGAACCATTGGTCGAAATCAAACTTACATCATCCGTATTGTCTTCTGTCGATTCAGTTTCGCCGGAAATGACACTGGTGGCCAGAATGTCGTCATTCGCTGTTACCGAAATCGCGCCGTCAGTGGTTTGAACCTCGATCAGTTCAATTGAATTCGATTCGGCGATTTGGATATCGCCTGTCCCGGAAGTGAAAGCCGTTATCCGGTCCACATTGATCCGCAATGGCTCAGCCGCGTTGATGCCGTCGGATGAATCCCCAATTCCATCGAACGCGCTGACCGTCAAATCATTAGTGATGATTGATTCAAGTGGGCCTGCTGTTGTCGTGATCGAACCGCGGTCAGTATCAATGTTGCCTTCGTTGTCGGCCGTCAAAGCGACAAGATGAATCCCGGTTCCAGACGTGATGATCTGGCCGGAGTCAAAGATGATGTCGTCGCCAGCGGTTAAAGTCAAAACGGAATCGACGTTTGAATTCAGTCCAAGCACCGCCCCGTTTTCAATTCGAATATCATCATTCACGTTGCTGGAATTGTTAGCGGTAAACGTCGAAGATTCATTCAAGCTAACATCTGCACTAACGATCAGTTCGCCATTGGAATCAATGGTGGCTCGATTCGCGGTGGAGGATTGGTCAATGTTCACGCCAGCGGCGAGATCTGACAAAACGACGTCGCCCGGCGTATTGAATTGAAGAAGACGCGACTCAATATCGATGTCTGCTACGCCGGTAGACCCAATGCTCGCGCCACCGAGAACAATCCGCCCGTTAGCCGCAGTAAGGTTCGCACTTTCGGCAGCGGTGTTATCAATGATGTCGCCACCCGCGTTGATAACGATCGCATTATTGGCGGCCGCGGAATTTATGTCTGAAAGCAATACGTCCGAACTCGCGTCAACGATGACTTGCCCCGCTGAATTGATCGCGGAGCCGTCTTCCATTTGCAAATTGACGCCTGTAAACGTCACCGGTGCGTTCGCGTTTTGAGTAACGAATACATTGTTTTCAATGATGAGGTCGTCCGTTGCGGTGAAATCCATCGCACCGTTAAAACTCACGTTCGCACTGACTCTCAAGTCGCCGGCGGTTTGAACGAAGCCACTTCCGGCAGTTGAAGAAACGTCGATGTTCAGTCCAGCAGCGAGATCCGACAATGCCACAACGCCCGGTGCATTGAATGCAACGAATTGCGATTGGATGTCAATGTCGCTGTCGCCCGCGAGGCCAATGTTGGAACCGCTATTGAGAACGATTCGCCCGTTGGCCGCAGTCAGGTTTGCCGATTCACCGCTGGTTGAGTCTTGAATGAATTGGCCAGCAGTGATCGTGATCGCATCACCTACAGACGTTGATCGAATATCTGAGATAGCAGCAGAGTCGTTGGCATCGATCACAACACGACCAGCGTTGGCGTTGACTTGTGTGCCATCCGCCATAAAGAATCGCCCGTTGGCGTCAAAAGAAATCAGCGAACCGGAATTGGAAATCACAGAACCGTTTGAAATGTTCAAATCGTTTCCGCTTTGTAGTAACGTCGTTCCCGAAAAATCCAAATCCGAACGAACGGTAAGGTCGCCTGTTACCGCAAGTGTTCCGCCAGCGGCCGAAGAGTCGCGATCGATGGTTAATCCCGACGCGTTGTCAGAGATGTTGATTTGGCCACCCGCGTTGAAATCCAAAAACTGCGATTGGATGTCGAAATCGCTCGCGGCACCCAATCCCCCTGCCCCAATATTGGAGTTGGCATCGAGCACGATTCGCCCGTTGACCGCGGACAAGTTGGGAGACTCATCGTTTGAGTTGTCGAAGATGCCGCCAGCCGAATCAATCGAAATCGCATCGCCAGTGGCTTGTGAAGTGACGGCTCCGATGAATACATCACCACTGAGCGAATTGAGTGTGACCCTTCCTGTGCCCGCATCAATGGTGCTGCCCGAGGTGCGCATCCGAAGTTCGTCTTCCGCGAGCACGTCAATTTCACCGGCTGACGTTTGAATTGCTCCCGACACAAAGACATCGTTTCCGGTGCCGTTTGCTCGAATTGAAATTCCACTGTTTGAATTGTTGACTTCATTGACCAACGATGTGTTGTCTGCGATCTCAATCGTGCCTGTTGTTTCGATTCGAATCTCAACGGCCGGATTGATGTTGTCGTTGGGGTTGGAATCGGCAACCGTCAAATCACCGGTCGTCACATCGCCGATCGTGTTAAGCTCAAGCGACTGATCTACGTTGGCGAAGTTTTCAACGTGCAGAGTTTCGAAAGTAAACGTTGGCGTGAACTGTGTGATGCTGACTTGGTCTGTCGCTGAACCAGCAATCAATCCGTCAAAAGTAAAATTGGCATCAAGTGGACTTCCGAAAAACGAACTCGCAATTTCCAGCCGGTTGTCTACACCGCCGTTGACGCTTTCAAGTTCAACCAACGGGTCAGCCGTGTTGCCTGTAAAACTACCGGAGTCGACCGTGAAGATATAGGCGTCTTGCGAAGCCCCGTTAACGATCGCGTTCTGCTGTCCAAACGAAAAATCTTGCCCGGCGTCAAATCCATCCAGCAAAACGCTTCCTGCTCCAAAGACAAAACTCGCGCTCAAAACCTGGCGCGGCTCAAGCCTTGTGTAACCGATGTTGGCGATCGGTTCGCCGGCCGCATTTTGCTTGCCGGAGACTTTTGTTTTGCTTTTAAGGAAATTCATGAATTACGATTCGGACAAGATGAGCGAAAGGCTGATTTGACCGTGAAAGCCTTCGGGACTTGGTTTGGTCTTATCTCTCTAAATTACAGATCGGAACCTCAAAAGAATTGAATCAATGCGATCCGATAACCCCAAAGGAATGGCGATTTGCCAGTTGTGATCAGAGTTAAAATTTTACGATTGAGTAAGATTTTACGAAACGATTAGAGAATAATTCTGTCTAATTGATAATTCTTTTGGACGTTCGGCGGACTTAATTGTTCCTTCACACGCGTCAACTGTCGATTTCCCATGATATCGTCGGACTACTTTCTGGAAAAACAAACCTTCTCAATCCAATAAAAGCACTCGGAAAGTGACTCAAATGAACTCGATCCTGAACTTGATTGGACACCCACGAATCGTTGTTGCGTTGTTGGTCGTTGGCTGTGTGCACGTGAAAGCTCACGCTCAATCCAACTCAATCATGATTGAAAAAGCGCTTGTCAAATTGTTAGAGACGGCCCAAGTTCCCGCAGAGCAATCGGGCGAGTTGATCAAAGTAGTAAAAGAAGGCCAGGTCGTACGCGAAGGCGAAACGATTGCTCGAATCAAATCGGATTCACTGGAGCTGAAGCTGGAACGCGCACGTTTCGAACATGAGCTTGCCAAAAAACTCGCCGAGAGTCGCGTTGATTTGGAATATTCAAAAAAGTCCTTTGACGTCGCGATCTCTGATTTGAGACGAAGCCAACAGGCTAACGCGCGCGTGCCAAATTCTGTCCCGGCGGCAAGGCTGGAAAAGCAACAGCTTGAACGCGATCGGGCAGAGTTGAAACTTGAGCAGGCAAAAAGAGATTTGGAAGTCGCGGCCTTTCGGACCAATTTGACTTCCAACGACATCAAAGCGGCTCAGGTTGAATTGGAGAAAGTGCAAATCAAAGCGCCGATGACCGGAATGGTGGTCGCTGTTGACAAACGCGCTGGAGAGTGGGTCGAAGCAAGTCAGCCCGTTTGCAAAATTGTTCGTACCGATCGGCTGCGAATGGAAGGCTTTGTGACGGCCGAAGAAGCAAGCAAGATTCGCAATGGTATGCCGGTCAAGGTTCGGTTCTTACAGCCTTGGTTGGCTGACAAAAAAGGCGACTGGCAGGTCGAAGGAGTGCTGATGTTTGTTAGTCCCGAAGCCAATCCAGTAAATCTGCAAGTTCAGGTTTGGGTTGAAATACCAAACACCGATGGTGCCTTGTCGGCCGGACTGCGTGGCGATATCGTCATCGAAATGAAATAACGAGTCCGGCTGGTTTGGTTTAAATGGTTTGTTAGCCATATCGGGTTGCCTAATCAAACTCGTCTTTGATTATTCAGGTTGCCAAACACTCGCAAAATCTATTGGTATGGCCAGCGCGATTGGCAGCCGGCGGAATTGGAAAACGGTCGATGGCGAAAACTGACGCTTCAAATTCTAGTGATGCAAATGAGGCGAGCATGAGCTTGCGCCTCCGTCAGGATTTGCAATTCACTCAGCGTCAGCAAGGCTTTTCTGGCGTTTGGGTGGTGAAGGATCCAGTTTCGTTCAGCCATTTTCTTTTTTCCGAGCGCGAGTACTTTCTCGCAATGTTGTTTGATGGGAAACGCTCGATCAGTGAAGTGCTAACCGCTTGGCAGAACAAGTTTCATTCGCGTTCGCTGACGATTCATCAAGTCAAATCTTTCGCAATTCGACTTGTGAATGATAATCTCGCGGTCGTTGAAAATCTGGGTTATGGCGGTTCGCTGTTTGAAGCCAATAACCGTTCAAGCTCCAGGAAGTATGCATGGCTAGCCAACCCGCTGGCGATCCGTTTTCGCGGGATCAACCCGACTGCGATTTTGAAAGAGTTCGACTGGTTGGGGCGAATCGCGTTTCATCCAGCCGTTATTCTCACGGCAATGTTCCTGGCTGCATTGGTGTTATTGTTTTTGGTTGGCAATTTCGAATCAGTGGCTCAGCGCATTCCTGCGATCGAAACGATTCTTTCGACGCAAAGCATTTTGATGCTCGTGCTGACGATGGCGGTTGTCAAAATTTTGCATGAGTTGGGGCATGCGTTGGCGTGCCGGCGTTACGGAGGCGAGTGTTTCGAGATTGGCGTGATGTTGTTGGCGTTGATTCCGACACTTTACTGCAACGTTTCGGACGCTTGGATGATCAAGGATCGTTGGAAGCGGATGATGGTTTCGTTTGCAGGAATCTATGTTGAAATCTGCCTGGCCGCGATTGCTGCCGTGTTTTGGTTTCTGACTCCGCCTGGTTTGTTGAACGCGATGTTGTTCAATTTGGTTTTGCTTTGTTCGGTCAATACGATTTTGGTTAACGGTAATCCGCTGTTACGTTATGACGGTTATTATTTGCTGTCGGATTGGATTGAGAAACCGAACCTAAGCACGGCAGCCAATACCCAGCTCACCCGCGCGACATCGAGTTTGTTTTGGCAAACCGATCAGAGCGAGGCGTTTTCCGGTGGCCTTTTGTTGTACGCGGTTCTTTCGTTTCTGTATCGTTGGATTGTGATGGGCGCGATCCTGTGGGGCATTGTGGCTTTTGCGAGCCGTTGGGGTGCTCGCGAAATTGGAATGGGAATTTCTGGATTGCTTTTGATGGCGATGTTTCTTGGGCAAGCGAAACGAATGGTGCAAACCAGAATGGCGAAAACGGGAACAGCGCAGCCTCAATCACGTCCCGGTGGCAATTCGAAATTAAGTTTGGCACGTTCTGCGTTTTCATTAATTGTGGCCGCGGCGTTGCTGGTTTTCATTTGTTTCATTCCGTTGCCGCATTCCGTTTTCGGTGAGTTCGAAGTCTCACTGGCCGCATCGAGTCCCATCTTTGCACCGGGCGACGGAAGGATTGTCTCGATTGCCGAGCCATATCAGCAAGTTTCAGCGGGAGACCAAGTCGTACGGTTGGAGAATCTATCGCTGGATCAAAAAACGATTCAGCATAGATTGGAATTGGAGCGAGCGAAGAACGAACTTAAGCAACTTGAATCGCGCAATCAGATCAGCGAGCAGTTGGGCGGCAATGCCAGTGCTGACGACGCTTCAACGTTGGCTTCAAAAATCGAAGTCGCCAAGAAAACGGTTGCGGCGCTCTCGGAACGATTGGTTGCATTTGAAGAAGAAGCCGCCCGTTTGACCGTTGTTGCACCGAGCGACGGAATCGTCATTCCAGCCGCTGACCGAGTGGTTTTAGTCTCTGGCGAGTTGGATTCGGCTCCCGAGTTTTGGCAGGGCTCATTGAATGAGTCGAGCAACCGTGATTGTTTGGTCAAATCGAGCGAACATTTGTTGACCATAGGAGATCCGGCCAGAAAGAAAATAACGTTGCTGGTCGACGAGCAAGACATCGCGTTTGTAGAATCTGGCCATTCCGTTCGATTACGTTTTGATCGAATTCGAGATAAAGCGTTTACTGGTTCCGTTGGTGAAATTTTTGAAACGACCATTGATGAGCCAGGTCAAGTGGGCGATTCAAATACGCAGGCTCCGAAAAAGCAGTTTCGCGTTATGGTTGAGCTGGAGGAAGTGCCAGTTGAAGCGGTTTCCGGCTCGCTAGGGCGTGCGAAAATTTCGACTGCCAGCCAGACGATTGCCACGCGGATAGCTCGTCTTTTTAAGCGGGCGATGAACACGCGATTGTAGAGCGATCTCGAAACGCAAACAAATCTCGATCTGAATTGAAGCGATTTATTTGCCGTGGTAAATAGTCTGAAAAAAAATGGCTGATGGAAAGCCGTTTTACGTAAGATAAAGATGCGGCCGAAGTTGCCTTTTAAGTTAAGATCCTAAACCATTCGTTTGTCACATTCGCAATTGAAATTTGCAATCTACTTTTTAGACCTCAATGTCAACCAATAAAAAAAATTCACTTCCATTGATCGCAGACTGTGCGGGATGCGGAGTCTGCTGTTTCCACATGGGCTATCCGGCTTTTATTTTGCCGCGCGATCCGATGACGGATAAGGAAATTGATGCCAACAATGTGCTTTTGGAGAAAATCAAGAAGGATCCAAAGCTGCGAGACGATCTCAAGGCCGGTCACGCGGGCGAATCTTATTGGCATGAGTTGCCGAGCGATTTAAAAAAAGAGTGGTTGGAGTTTGTTGAGGGTTACACTCTTCCCGACTACGGTGACACGCCTGAGACATTTGATGGGCCGTGTTTTTGGTTCGATATGGAAACTCGCATGTGTAAAAACCACTTGCACCGTCCCAACGTTTGTCGTGATTTTGAAACGGGCAACGCCGAGTGCCTGGAATGGCGGCGATATTACAAAGACAAGATTATCACGGATTAAAATTCAAAACGTGATTCGATTTAGGCAGTCCGAGTCCGAAAACTACTTTTTCGAAAGCTCTTTCTTTGGCGGATTTAGCTCGCCGTTTTCGAAGGACTTTTGAAGCAAAATTTCTTTGCCCGTCAACGAGAGAGTTAATGGCTCGCTGTACGTTTCATCGGCAGTTTCAACTTCGACGACCCACCGGAGAGTGAGTAGTTTGCCTGTGAAACTGAATGGTCCGATCGGAGCCGGGAACATATATGGGCGGGATCCCTTACTCGAAGTGGCAACTGTTTGTTGATGTGCGATGATCTTGCGGGTTCTCGCTCTTTGGCGGCCGACTAAGGGTTGCCATTTTTGACTCGTATCAGATCTCCTGTCGGTGTGCCAAAGCAGTCGTGTTTCAAACGCCCAGTTTTCTTTTTTCAGGTCGTTCCAATTAATGATTCCGGAAATCATCTCTCCCGGCTGGAACTCGGCGGGTTGTTTGTCGAACATAATCTCGATCATGACAACGCTCCGTTCTTTACAGGGGGCATTGGTTGATTTTTGGTTTGGACGTTAGTACGTGGCTTTTGATTTGCTTTCGGTAATACCGGAGGAACAATCGCGATGAGATAGCTGACTTCCAAATCTACCCAGCGAGGAATTTCGCCGGTGACCTTGATGGTCCAGATGACTTGGTCGCTGCCAGATTTCAGCGAGTGGATTGTAGATTCGGGAATGCTCAGCATCACGGAGCCGGCCTTAATCTCTTTGGGCTTGAAGGTTTCGTGAATCGGGATGATTTCAAACAACTCTTCGCAGTAACTGCTATCTCCGGGAGGTACGTAGACGAAAGTGCTCTGTGTGCCGTGAAGTTCAAATTTAAGATTCTTGATACGACTGGAATCTCCATCAACTTCCCAAACAAGAGCGGCTTTCCCGCCAATCGGAATCGGATTTTCAGCCAGGCCTATATTAAGAATTGGATTGCGCAAATGCATGAAAGTTGTTACCGTAAAATGCCAACAGCCGATAGGCATGATGGCTAAAGCAAGGCATGCAGACAACGCTTTGATGAACTCGCAATTGGATTGGCAATGGGCAAGCATACAGGCAAATGCAACGGGCAGTATAGTTGCAAATAAGCTTACTCCTGCGGCACCAAGAAATAGGCCCCAACCGAAATCGTCGGAGGCAAGACGCTTTACGCCCGTCCAGTGTTTTTTCGTTTTGGACGTGTCAGACTCGGTTGGCTTGGCTGCATCAATAAGTCGAAGGGACTTCACTCCGGGGGCTGACGACAATGAGGCCTTTTCTCTGCGTGGTTTGATTCCTACGAAGATCGAAGCCATTATCAAAAGCATTGCGACCACAGCAACGGCTGTCGCCATCGCTGTGGCAATGGCTTCCGTTGGAGTTATCAAGCTCTGCCCGTTGAGGAGTGGAGAAACTGTACCGGCCCAAAATAAACACGAAAAACCAATAATGAAAATTCCCATTAACGACAATGAGCAGCCTTTCAAGAGTATTATATCGGCTTTGGGCAAGTCGCTATGGTCTATGGGGTTCGGCTTCATTGAGAAACTTTCATTTCACTAAAAGGGGCTAAGAGTGATTCTACTTTTTCAATAGCTCTTTCTTTGGCGGCTCTTTCTCAATTCTCTCTTTGTCAGTGGTTTGCCGTCTTTGTATGACTTACGAAGCACGATTTCTTTGCCAGTCAACGAAAGTGATAAAAGTTTGCGAGAGGTTTCGTTGGCAGATTCGACCTCAACGCTCCAGCAAAGCGCGAGCAAATTGCCTTTAAAACTGAATGGCCCGATCGGAGCTGGGAACATAAATGGACGCGAACCCTTGCTCGATGTGGCAATAGTTTTTTGATGGGCGATGACCTTGTAGGGCGACCTCTTAAGATCTCTTTCGCGAGAGTTTACGGGCTGCCACGATTCACGCGCGTTATATCTCTTTTCGGTGTACCAGAGTAGTCTTGCTTCGAACGCCCAATCTTCTATTGCGAGGTCGTTCCAGTTAATGTTTCCGGAAATCATTTCTCCCGGCTGAAACTCGGCAGGTTGTTTGTCGAAGATAATCTCGATCATGACAACGCTCCGTTCTTTACCGGGGGCATTGGTTGATGTTGGGTTTGGGCGTTAGTACGTGGCTTTTGATTCACTTTTGGTAGTGCGGGCGGAACAATCGCGATGGGATAGCTGATATCCAAATCTACCGAGCGAGGAATTTCGCCGGTGACCTTGATGGTCCAGATGACTTGGTCGTAGCCAGATTTCAGCGAGTGGATTGTGGAGTCGGGAATGTTCAGCATCACGGAGCCGGCCTTAATCTCTTTGGGTTTGAGGGCTTCGTGAATCGGGATGATTTCAAACAACACTTCGTAGTAACGTTCCTCGCCGGGAGGTTGGTAGGCGTGAGTGCTCTGTGTGCCGTGAAGTTCAAATTTAAGATTCTTGATGCGGCTGGAATCTCCATCAACTTCCCAAACAAGAGCGGCTTTCCCGCCAAGCGGAATCGGATTTTCTGTCAGACCTATATTAAGAATTGGATTGCGCAAATGCATGAAAGTTGTTACCGTAAAGTACCAACTGCCGATAGCCATGCAGGTAAAAGGAATACATGCAAACAGCGAGCCCACGATCTCCCAATTGGATTGGTTGTAAGCAATCGTGTTCACAAATGGTATTGGGCATAACACAGTTATCCCTAAGCTCACTCCTGCGGCACCAAGAAATAGGCCCCAACCGAAATCGTCGGGCGTAAGACGATTTACGCCCGTCCAATGTTTTTTGGTTTTGGGCGTGTCAGATTTGATTGGCTTGGCTGCATCAGTAAGTCGAAGGGACTTCACTCCTGGTGCTGACGAAAGCGAGGACTTTTCTCCGCGTGGTTTGAATCCTACGAAGACCCCAGCCATTACAAGAAGCACTCCAATCACAATGCCGGCTAGCGCCATCGCTGCGGCAATATCTTCCGTTGGAATTTCGGACAAGGTTTGTCCATTAAGGAGTGGAGAAACTAATTCGTTCCAAATTCCATACGATAAACCAACAACTAAAATCCCCAAGAACGACAACAAGAGGCCTTTCATGAGTATCTTATCGGCTTTGGGCAGGTGGCTTTGGTTGTTGAGTTTTAGCTTCATTGGGAAACGATTCGTTTCGGCTAAATGGGGCTAAGAGGGGCTGGGTGTCAGTGTTTTTGCCGATACTGTTCGATGGCGGTATTGTTTTCTTGGATTACTATTCGTTTTTTTTGCGGAATTTCAAAAAGTAATTTTCGCTTAAGCCATTGAGCTGTTTTTCCTCAACGAACTCAAATCCCGCCTTTTCAATTTCGGCTTGGAAAACTTCTTTGCCTGCCCGCACATGGTTCATAGTCCATTCACGTGATTTGCCCTCAATACGATTGAAGTCAATCACGACCAAAGTTCCGCCTGGCTTGATTGCCTGAATCAGTGACGCCAAAGTTGATTTTGGATATTCGAAATGATGGTACGTGTCACAGATGTAAGCGAGGTCTACCGATTCGGGTGGCAGGTTGACCGAGTCTTGTTGGCAAAGAACAGCAGTGATGTTTTCTTGTTTCAGTTTGGCCGATTGAGCATTGATGTGCTCGATCAAGCGCGGCGAAATATCGACCGCATACACCCAACCATTGGCACCCGTTTTTTCTGAGAACAACCGAGTGAAGATGCCGGTGCCCGCGCCAATGTCAGCGATCCGCATTCCGGGTTTGATTTCGCAGGCGGCAAGAATCTCGTTTCGTGCTCCGTAGATCTCACGGCTTTCGATTTCGAAACGCTTGATCCAGTCCTCTGGTTTCAATTCTGGATTAAGGAAGCCGTCGTTGATTCCTGGTCGGACACTTTCTTCTTTTTCAGGATTGTCTTTTTGCTGGGCCAATTTCTTTTCCACGTAGGCAATGGCTTTCGCTTCATAAGCTGGAACATTCAATCCGATCTCGAAGGCTTCTTTTTTGGCTTGGTCTAAAGAGACTCCATCATTCAATACACGGTGTGCGATCCAGACGGCGCCTACTCGCGTGGCCGATCCGCAATGCAAAAGTATTTTTCCATCTTTGTTTTTTAGCTCGATGCAAACTTTGTCCAAGACATCATCGGTCAGTGTGTCTGGGCCTTTGAATGGGATCGCGGAATATTGGAGTTCGGCGTCTTCGACTGTTTTCTTTTCATTCCAATTGACTTCGCCGTCTGAGCGAAGTGTGATCACGCGTTTGATCCCGGCGGCTTTGATGGACTCGATGTCTTCTGGATTGAATTGACCGGCAGTAAAAATGTCTCCGATAACGTGAACATTTTTCGTGCCGCCCAGTTCGGCTGATTTGACTTCGCTAACCTGTTGCGCGGCGATGTTTGGCAGATTCACAAGCGAGATGATGACCAAGCAATGAACCGCGAAAAATGTTTTTGAGAGTGTCATGGTCGGTTTCTTTTTAACGTAGAGATGACTGCGTTACCAAGTTAACCGATTCGGCGGCGTGTTAACAATTAAAGACAGTAAATTCTTGCCTGAAACCTCGCCCGGTGTTACCGCTTTTTTCCTGGAAGCGATTCTTGCGCGAACCGTGCAGGCGCAAAACTTGAGTAAGTACTTCCTTCTTTTAAAGCGGCATGGCGCGTTGAGAATGTCCATCCGGCGAGAGAAAAGCGCAGCTTCAGTACTTGTAAGGCAGGATTCGTTGCGCTTGAATTCGTTGCGCTTGAATTCGTTAGCGCTTGAATTCGCGGTACATCAAGAATCCGCCAATGAGCAGGCATGCAATGTTGCCCAGCCAAGCCCCATAAGGCGGAAGCGTTCCCATTTTGGCTCCGTTGACTCCGAACATGAACAACGGATAGTAGATAAACAGGATCGGTAAAAAGCAAACTCCAAACGCGGTTGCGTAGTTGGCCGTTCGTAGCCGAAGCGCGACTGGAATACCGATGATCACAAACGCAAGGCAACTGAAACCGTTTGCCCAGCGGCGATGCGGCACGACGTGAAGCCGGTTGAGTCTGTCCTGAGCGGCATATTGGTCCTCCATCCGCGTTTCCCAATCGGCGTTGGTCAGCCCGATCAAGTTGCCGGTGATCATCTGGCTGCAAGCGCGAATCGCATTCTCTTTTTTACGTTCGTCTAACGATGCAGATTGTGTGATGACTTCGTCTTTGATTTGGCTGAGATACAGATGGCTTGGGTTGCCAGTTTTAATTTCGATTTCTTCTGGGGTCTTGAGTTGGATCGGGACTTCTTCGGAGTCGAAATTGTAAGACGCTTTGTCCGTTTTCGCGTAGCCTTTGCCCATCGCAAAAACGAGGCTGTGAGTTTCGGGTTGGGTTCTAAGTTCGGCATCTTGAGCAACAACGCGTCGAGTTTCTTTTTTGTTGGTGTAAGTGACGACTGGGTGGATCAGTTTTCGGCCTTCGATCCCTTGGACTTCGATTGAAAACTTCGGCGTCTTGAAACTGCCTTCGTTTTTGAGAACGCCATAGACGATTTTGTCACTGCTTTCGAGAACGACCCGTTCGATTCCCCAAAAGCTCCAGGCAAACGAAACATCGTTGATCCAAACCGCGAACAGGCTGAGTAAAAATGCGAGAAAAATCGCGGGTGCGATGGCGACTGATTTGTGTAAACCCATGGTTTGAATCGCGATCAGTTCATTGTCGGCGGCAAGTCGGCCAAACACGACACAAGCGCTGAACAAGCAGGTGGCTGGCATCGCGAACATCAGCGCCTTGGGCAAAATATAAGGCACGAGTTGAATCAAAATTTCGGGACCAAGTCCGTGTTCGGTCGCTTCGTCAACGACGCCAACGATCAACATTAGCGCAACGAATCCAAACGAAGAAATGAGAAAGATCTTCGTTAGTTCCCAGACGATATATCGTGTTATGAGTTTTGGATACAATGTTCGACGGAGGTTGGATGCGTTTTCCGGTTCACCCAAAATATGATTGGGTTGCTTGGATGAGGATGCCTAGCTAGAGGTTGCTTGGCTGGGCCTGCGAAGAGTATTGGAATTGGGAATTCGGGTCAATTCCAACCTTATTTTGCCGTGTAAACGCGGGAAGATTGGGACTTAAAGCGATTTTAGCGCGAACGCTTCGGTAGAGTGCAGCCAGGGGATTAAAGCTGGGTGCGTTGGTTGCGACTGGATCGTTTTATTCTTCGCAACAAGGCGTCTGATAAGGCAGTTTGAGGAAATGGGCAAGCAAAAAAATCACGCTTGCCAAATAGGCAAACGTGATTCGGAAGTGGCGATGAATTTGGAGTAGCAAATCGCTTCAACTCAATTAGCTGAACTATTTGCGTCTAGACGATTTCTTCTTCTTCTAATTCATCAATCTCTTCTTCAGAAGGCGATTCAGTTGATTCATTTGGATCGTAGATTGTTTGGACGTCTTCAACTTGGCGATAGCCTAGCTTGGTGATGACTTCGAGGATTTCGCTGCATGTCGGGAACATGCGGCCGCTGGCTCGTTTGTATTCGTCCATGGCTTGCATGAATTCGATTTCGCGATCGTTGTATTCACGCTCGCAAGTGGTTGGGTCGATCTGACGACGACGTTTGACTTTGCGACGCTCAACAGCAGGAGCAGCCGCTTTGGCTTCGGCTTTTGATTTTTTCTTTCTTCGATCTGTTGATTTTCGGTTGCCGATTTCGTTTAGTTCTGTGAGTGATTTCTTGTTTTTTGCCATCGCTGTCTCCAAGCCAAAAAAGATTCCAAGGGATCGAATATGTCACTCTCATTTGTGACTTGGAAAGATACACCGGTTGGCAAAACATGCAGGATAAAGATGAAATATTCGTCTAGATAAACCTCGTGGATCAGGTAAAGCGGCCGGGTGTACCGATTGTGCCATTTGTGAAACCCAACGCGCGCAGGTTTGGCGATGTTTGGGGACAGAATTGAGCGAACCTGAATCGAACGCTAAATTATTCGGCGCTGGATTGAATGGCTGTTTTGGCGGAAGCGGGAAAGATTATTCCGCTTGTCCGTTTCATGCGGAAGTTTCGTTCTTCCGGAAGTTACGTTCGTCGGAAATCAGTGGCTGGGTATTTGTTCCAACAAGGTTGTTGCCGTCGGTTGGAATGAGAACGCTCAACGAACGCCGATGGCTTTTCGAACTAACGATAAAGTCGTGACGCCTGTTCGCGTGCGATTACTGCTTGGTTGGGCCGACTTAAATAGAGGTGCCGCGCGTCTTCGCATTCTTTTAACTCAATGGTCCAAGGCAGCTCGGCACGAAGTGTTTCCATCGGGTCCTTTGAAGAAACCAAAATCGCATTTGGGTTTTGCACCAGATACTCAACCACTGCAGAAGTTTGGTTGGCATTGAAGTTGATCACTTTTTCGCGTGCCAGGTTGAGTTCGGCCCCGAATGATTCGCGCCCGAAAAATACGACCGGAGCGCCCGAGAATTCATCGCTTGATTGAATCGACTTGGCAGCGCTGTGAATGGATCGGGTGGCTGAAATGGACGGGATCAACTGGTGCGCGAGAACTGAAACTAAAATCAAACCAACGGCTCCAAAGCTCGACCAAACGAGTTTCGGGCGATCGGTATTTCGCAAGCTGAGCGTTATTAGTACCCCGGCCGCAGCAAGGGCTAGCCCGGTCATGACGGCCATTCCCATTTGGAATTCAAAAAAGACAACAAGTGAAGCACAGATGATTAATGCCCAGAAAGCCAGTTCCCATGGGACACGTTTTTGCAATCGCTGAAGGTAAGTCTTTTTAGGTTGAGCGTTTTCTATGGCAGGCGTCGACCGACCGAGAATCTTTTGCTCGACCAAAACTCCCATCAAAAGGCAAATCAATGGGAATGCTGGAAGTATATAAGTGGGTAGCTTTGATTCGGAGATTGAAAAGAATCCGATAATCCAAACAATCGACAGTAGTAAGAACCCATGCTCGCGGGTTCGTGCCAATCGGTTTTCTGGCTTTCTTGAAAACATGAAATTCGTAACTGACGGCAGCAAGTACGACGCCGGAAACATAAACATGAAAATTCCGATGAAGTAATACCAGAACGGTTCGCGATGGTTGAAAGCGTTAGAAAAACGAACCACGTGGTGCTTCCAGAAAAAGTAACTCAAGAAGTCCGGATGGATGATTGCCGTTGCGATGTACCAGGGAGCCGATACCAGAATCGCAGGTATCGCGAACCAGAGTAGCTGCGAAGTTGGTTTTGTTTTTTGTGGGGTTCTGGTACGCGAAAGCAATGCCGCAGCGATCAGCGGTGGAACGGCGAGGACGCCGATGACAGGGCCTTTAACAAGGATTCCAAGTCCACAGGCCGCGCCCGCAACGATCGCGAATTTTTTTCGAAAGTTATCTCGGATCGCAATGTAGCCGCAAAGCAACATCGCCGTCACCATTGTCGTAAGCGTTGCGTCCATCGTGACGTAGCGTCCGCAGATGACAAACCCACAGGACGCCATCAACAATACCGTGCCGATTGCGGCAGGCCGGAACCCAACCAGTCGCTTTCCTAACAATAAAGTGACCATAAGCGTGAGCAGGCTCGCTAACGCGATCGGAAGGCGCGTGGCAAATTGGCTGGGTCCAAAAACGGAATAGCTTGCTGCGATCGCCCAGATTTGAAGTGGCGGTTTGTCCCAGTAGTTTCCCTCGCCAAGCTTAAGTGACAGCCATTCGCCCGATTCAAGCACGTTGAGTGCAAGCTGTGCGTTGCGTGCTTCGTCGGGTTCGAACAAAGGGAAGTTCAGGGTCGTTAGAAATACGAAGCATCCGATCGCAAGTATAAATAGAGTTGTCGCGATCTTTTCTTTTGACTTGTACTTCTTTGTTGGCACCTCAAGTTGCGTGCGGGGGAACATAATTTTGTTCCACCAATAGTGAAGCGACCAGCCGATGGTGGCATAGATCGATTTTGTGCGAACTCGAGTCGGAGCGAAGCTTTGGTTTTCTGGCGTGGGACGGACCTCGACTTCCGACATCGGCTGTTTAGTTAAACGAAAGTCGGATAGCAATTCCCAGGTTGAGTTTGTGGTTTCCGAGATGATCGGCCTTTGGCCGGGCAGTTCATCTTTCACGAGGTCCCGCTGGATTAGCGTTAAGCCTTGTGCGAATTGATGTTTGCGAATTCCAAAAATCAGACGGATAAGAAAACTATAGATCCGGATTAATAGTCGTTTTAGAGGCTTGGCGTGTTTGTTTTTTAAGAAAAAAGTCTGAACTGGAAACGTTTCGGCTCGGTGAGTAACAAACTGCCAGTCATTTTTTTCGATTGCAAATCCAGGGTCGACGATTGCGACCAGCGGATGTTTGGCGGCTTGAATTGCCTGACCGAGGGTCGGAAATGCTTTAGGTACCGGTCGGCAGCAGATCCTTTCGGCCAAATCAAATTCGGATGCCTCGCCATTTGCTAACGCGGGTTCGACGAGAACGACTTCGGCACGCCAGCGATTCCTTCCCAGTGTCAAGACCGAATCGCGAATTTGCTGATCGATCGACGGTTGGTCCGCTCTTAAGATTAGCGTGACAGATGGAAAGGTTTGAGACATAGCAATTCAATGCGATACTGTTTGCACAACCAGCCAAATTTCGACTGGTGGATACTGGAGCTACAAAAATTCAGCTGCGAACCTCGCGGAAATTAGGGAATTCGCTTTTTGGGGTCAATGGAAATTTGCGAATCCACCTCAAAATCCGCGATCCAATGTTCGTGGGTTTGCGTGAATCCCGTAAGTTCACATTTTCAAAAGCATGCATGGCTCTGGGGGTGTTATCAGTATTGTCACGGATCTGAGATTGCCGCAAAATCCGCGCGAAACGCATCCGGCGCGAGATTGGCTTTTCAAGAAAGAAAAGGCGAGGAAATGATGAAACCAAGGATGGGACTAGTTTGCTTTTGTGTATTGAGTTTGTCCGTTTCGATGACCGGCACGCTCAGAGGTCAGATCGAGGTCCAGAAACTCGGCTTGCTCAAGGGCGTCGTTTCTCAAGAGTCACAGCGGGAATCTTTTGCACAGCGTTTGAAAGCAGAGTCGTCTTCATCGGTGCACGTTGAAGTGGTGGATTTTGATTTTGCCAAAATCCAAGAAAGCTGGCTTGTGACTTCCATCGAGCGCGATGGGATTTTGATTCCAGCTCAGTTTGGCCAACGAGTTGGAGACGTCATTAATTTTGGCTTGAAAGACCCGTTCAATGTTGGTGACCTGAAGTCTTGCCCCCAAGCGTGCGGTTCGCACGACTCGGTTGGACAGGATTGATTCAACGACTTCGCCAATGCAACTTGATTTCAGTTTGTCAGAAGATTCGCTGGAGCAAAAAACTCGCAGAAGTATCCAAAGTGGCGAATCAGGCGATACTTCGGTTTATGGAATCTATAAATTTGAAACGGCCAACGATGGAGAAGTTGAGTTGGTCTACTGCATCGGACTTGAGAAACGGCCAACCGATTTTTCGGTAGTTCCAGGCAGCGGTCGGCAACTCATTCGTTTAAGAAAATTGAGAGACGACAGTCAATGGGCGAAGCTCACAATGAACAGGCGGCTAATTTCCAAGAACGTTGATTTTGATTTAGGCAAATCAGAAGAACAGGAAGATGCCAAAAACCGTTTCGGTTCCCAGCACCTTTCAGCGTTCTCAATTACTGCTCAAAGCTCACTACTTCTCCGCCCCCACGGGATCCGAGTGCCTGGAAAGTAAGTTCAGATATTCCGTCGTTGATGAATTGCGTGGACCCATCTGCCAAGCCGACATTGATGCCGCCGGGATGGTAACTGCGGAAGTCTTCAAATCCATTACCTTGGTCATTTGGACTGTGATCAGTCGCGCCAACGACGCGAGCAAACGGCTCATCAATTCCATCAACGACACCGACCCACGTGACGGCTCCAAGGTCGTTGCGTCGTTCGCCGATCATGATTGTGTTGCTTGATCCGTCAATGATGTCGCGAAATCCAATGCGGCTGTTACCAAAAAATATACCGTTTCCATTGAATGGATCGTCCTGGATTTCAAGGTTGCCAAAGACACCTGAATAGTTCGAGCGGGAAAGTAACACTTCACTTGAATTGCCAGAGGAAGGACGTGTTCCACTTCCAGATCCAACGGGAGTCGTAACCGCACTGCCGAAGTTCAATATTTCAGCAGCGGGGTCTGAAGGACAGAGAAACACTGCAACAGGCTGTTGTGTAGCAAACGTGTTGGTGGTGTCGAGTACTGGCAGGGCAAAATCAATCTCCGACTCCAGGTTCTGTTGTTCCATGAATGGAAGCAGGCTGGTCGACCAAGCCCAGCCGGGCCCATCGGTGATAGAGTTATTGACCGAACGCCAACCCGGAGGGAATCTCATGTTGGCGGTTTCAAAGTTCATTGCACCAAGCGTGGATTGGCGAAGATTGTTGGCGCATTGAATTCGCCGCGCTGCTTCTCTGACTTGCTGTACTGCAGGCAGTAACATCCCGATCAGGATTCCAATAATCGCAATCACGACCAGAAGTTCCACGAGTGTAAATCCGCGTTTGGGTAATTGTTTGTGTGGCGGCATTTCGATCCTCTGTGTTTGAACTTGAGAGAAATATTCCGTGACAATGGTCATGACTTACCTCTCAGTGTCCGCCTGTGAGGAAATCTTACGTTGAATCTTTCCAACGTAAGGGGCAACACATATTGATTGAAAATCTCAACGCACAAACGTAACGTTGACTACGGTTTGAAATGAATTGCGTTGGATTTGGTTTCGAATCTCGACTTAGTTGCAATCTCAAGATTTGTTTTTGCGTCTAGGATTTAGTGTCCGTTCCGATTTAGTTTCGAGGGCCACTCCCGCGCGCTTGATGGGAATAAATTGCCAATGGACGGTTTGTCTCAAAATGAGCCGAAAGCCACGATTTGGCAGTCTTTTTGCCTGTGAAAAAAATAAACCAAGAACTTTTTTCAAAACTTGTTGGTAAGCGGCATGAAAGCGCGTTACTAACAAAAAGGCCGGGATAACTGCCAGCTTCAGGCCTATGAGTTGTTAAGGAATTCAAACCCAGTTGATGGATCTTCTTCTCAAAAATCTCTAATTAACCGAGTTTTTTCGAGTAAAGTGCCGTCCGCAGATGTTTGGCTTTCGGGTTTTTTAAAGATCCTTATAATCCAATTCCTTGGCAGAACAGTGGGCTGGGGTTAGAATGAACTGAGATTAGTCCGATATGATTTGTTAGAATCTTATCATTCGGGTGATGTGTCACGAGTCCATATTGCCACTCAATGGGCGGTGAAATCTCTCTTCGACCTCATCCTGCCCTGCCGCCTTACCTACCATGTCATCATTTTTAACTTTTGGAGGAGACTGAATGTCATCCACACATTCCAAACGACGAGGTTTTACGCTCGTTGAACTACTGGTCGTGATCGCCATTATTGGCATCTTGGTCGGTATGTTGCTGCCAGCCGTTCAAGCGGTTCGTGAAGCAGCTCGACGCGCGACTTGCTTGAATAACATTCGCCAGGTCGTATTGGCTTGCCACATTTACGAGAGTGGAAATCAGCGATTCCCACCTGGTTCATCAGCACCAAATGGTTCTGCTGCTGAAGAAAATTTTGGTGAGAGTTTGTTGGTACCTTTGCTTCCGTTCGTAGACCAAAACAATCTTTTTGACAGCTATCGCGGATTGGGTGGGACTATGCAGCAAAGGCTGATTGCCGCTAGTAACACTAACGTGCCATTGTTTTTGTGTCCTTCGGCAACTCAAGAAGACGAAATTGTTACTATTGCGGATCAAGGAGAAAACACAACTCACTACTACGGTTCATTGGGTGACTATACTGGTTTCAGTGCTCCTAATGGGTTTACTTATCCAGTTGTAGACACCGGTGGTGGTTCTGCCGCATATGCAGGATACTCGGGAATGTTCTCGCCATGGTCAACCAACCCAACAATGCCTAACTTGCAACCTGCCTTTTACACTCGGACAAAGGCTAGGACTTTCGGTGATGCTCGAGATGGTGCTTCTAACACAGTTGCAATGTTAGAGAAGTCTCGCAGTAGTAATCTGAACTCTTCTGTTCCTTACACTCCAGTTTATTCAGGTTGGGCTTTTGGGCATGAATCCGTCGCTTCTACGGGTTTGGTCAGTCAAATTTTCAGCTCTAATTCAGTTGGATCAAACGCAATCAATCAGAACAATCAACCTTTCAGCATAAACTCACTTCCAATGGGAAGTAACCATCCAGGTGGAGCGTTGGTTGCAATGGTTGACGGTTCTTCGCAGTTCGTTTCGGATCAAGTCACAGTTGGTATCATTCGAGCGATGAACGGTATCCGCGACGGCCAAGTCGCTGCGTTCGAGTAAGCGTTGCTTACTTAGTTAGTTCTTACAAAATACTTGTAAGACAGACTTACAAAATCAAGCGGGTCCAATTGGGCCCGCTTTTTTTATGCGCCACATGAACAGAAAGGCAGCCCATTCCACCGAATCCGTTGCATCATCCATCATGTAGCTAAGATTCCAGAAGTTGAGCCGCCGCTTGGGTTTGTTAATTGCCTCAAAAGGACTAGCCGCCCAAGACTCCAAAGTCAGTCCTCTAATAGGTCATTTGGCACCAATGGCTTTTGAGTGCTTTAATGAATTTTGGAACATTTTCGGGAATTTCAAGTAAGACATGGAACTTGCAATCAATGCAGCCATCTGAGTTCCTAAGGGCCACTGCGCTGACGTAACTCAATGATTTTACTCGGTAAAAACAGGGTAAAGATGTCTCGATTGAAGTTTGTCAAAACCAGTTGGAAGTTGTTTGGTTTCTGTTATTGGGTTAACTTAGAGGTCCCCAGTAAGGGATTTTGTACACATGCAATCCGTTTTGACTAATATCTATTAATACGTTTTTTTTGCTTGAGTTGAAGATGCGGTTTATTAGCCCTTTACCAATCCAATAATTTGCCGGGCCGTATTGTTCCTTACTTGTCTCTCGCCATGACTGAATACATACAAAGAGGATTTTGAGAATGAGTCTTAATCGCCATATGTCATCCCTTCGCCGGTTTTACACGAATAAAAACCGCCGCAGAAAATCCGCTGCCCAAAATGCAAATGATTATCAAACGCTTGAGCCAAGACAGTTGCTCGCAATCGATGTGGGGATAGATATCACCAGCCAGCAATTTGGCCGGGGTGGCGTGGGCAATCCTGCTGATATCGCTGGAGCAGTCGGGCCCGCTCACGTGATCGAAGTTGTGGAAACGCAATTTCGTATCTATGACAAAGTCACTGGCGATGAATTGGTGAACAAGCCACTTTCCGATTTCTGGCTTGATACGGGCGGAGCTGGTGCTCAATCCAGTAACGCGTTGGTCCTCAATCCGAATGAAGCTCGGGTTGTCTATGACGCGGACACTCGACGGTGGTTTATTACTTCCATCAGTTATCAGGATGTTATAACCGGGGCCGATGGCGTTCAGTCACCCGTTTTGTTCGCGGTGTCGCGAACATCTGATCCAACTCAAGACTGGCAAAGTCTTCGTGCTGCTTACGATACAGATAACGATGGGCTTCCGGATGCCATTTTTGATGGAGGTATCTTGCCTCCGGGTGGAAACCCAGTTTCGTCAACGCTTTCGGTTGATGATGAGAATGTCTATCTTTCAGTCAATCAAGGCAACCCGTTTTTGCCAGACCTGACCTATGTCCTCCATAAAGAGACGGACTTGGTTGTCGTTCAGCCAAATCACGCTAACAATTCCATTCTTCCAGGTGCTGAAAATCTGCAGTTCCAATTGGATGTTACGGGGACTGAAGCTGGAACTCACGGACTTCTCGCGCCCAATTCGGGCGACATTCTTACTTGGGTTGAAATCATCGATGGGGACGTGCCAGGTGGTGCTTCCCAAGTTGTAGATACTGTTTCCGTTCCTGCTTACCAGCCGGCGCCAGAGTTTGTTCGCCAGCTCTTTGATCCTGATTTGACGAATGCAGGAACCGATTTTCTTTCTGCCCCAGTGCGCCATGGCGATAGCCTTTGGGCAGCTCACACTGTTTTGGCAAGCAATGGAACGACAAGTGCGATTCGCTGGTACGAATTCGATGTAAACACAAAGTCTTTGTTGCAATCTGGAACGATTGAGGATGCGGAAGATAACTACATCTTCCCATCAATCACTGTTACCGGAAATGGTGCCGTTGCCATTGGGCATACGACAACGGGTGTTAACCTATTCCCAACTCACTCTGTTTCAGTTGGCTACAGTAATAATGGTGTGACGATCTTTGAGGATCCGATCGCGCTCAAGGACGGAGAGGGTGGCTATTTTGATGGAGATGGAAACCGTTGGGGCGACTACTTTTCGACCGTCGCAGATTTCGACGACCCGGATAAAGTTTGGGTCTTTGGTAAGTGGTCTGACGATTCGTTTGATGGCCAAACGCAAATCACTGAAATTACGTTGTTGGGTGCAAGCCCAGAAATCGTTGCTAATACTAGTGACAACACGATCATTGTTCGACGTCAAGCGGCAGATCCAGCACAGATCGAAGTTGAAATTGACGGTGTCGTTGATCCTTTAAACATCTATGAAGAAGCCAACCTTCATTCGATCACGATTGATGGCGGCGGTGGCGATGATACTTTCATTGTTGATGATTCCAATGGTGAACTGCTCTTTGCTGGCGGGGTTGAGTTCATTGGTGACGGTAACGACCAAATCGAAGTCGTGACTGCCGAAACGACAAACTGGGAAATTGGACTCGATGGTTCTGGTGTTGCTGGACTGGGTGACGACTTTCCGGCTGCTTGTGATGACCAGCACCAGGACGCCGTTCGGTTTAATTTGAATTTTGAGCCGGGCTCACTTTGGTTTGACACGACGCCATTCGTTTTGGGTGATTTCACGACCTATGGCGAAGCGTTGCGTGGTGAACTTCAGAACTACTTTGACACTGTGCTTGCTCCAGTATTCGCTGGCGATTTTGATCTAACGATTGACATCAACGATAACGAAGGCGATTCGTTCGCATCAGCCTCGGCATTCGGCGAAGGTTTCGAAGAAATTGACGGACAGATGGTTTTGGTGGCTTCACCATTCTCGATTTTGACTGGGCGTGGAGATCGAACACCCGGTGGTAGCGATGGCGTGATCAACTACAACCTTGATCTGGAACTTTACGGTGGAACTGCAACTCCAGAAGCTGAAGCTGCCGCTCGCCTGGCCTTGTTGGACAACGTTCGTGGCGGATTGACTCGCAGCACATTCTTCAACATTTTGGGAATGGAATCAGAGATTCCAAACGAAGTTCGCGGTGCAACGGATCCGCGTGGTACTCGCACTCCAGTCACACCGTTTGATCTTCAGTATCGGGATCTCAACGATGCACCTCTGGTTGGCAACTACAACAGTGACGATTTCACGTTTGAAATTCTTGACTATGCGACCAATCCAGGCTCTTGGGCTGGTGACAACTCAGGGGTTTACTTCTTGGGAATCGATGACTCTGGTCAACCGATAGAATTGGCAGTCAACTCTAATAGCCAATTGATTGATTTTGATACGCTTGCGTCAACTCTCGCCGGTACATCGCGAGATGGTGCTTGGGGTGATGTCGTCGAGCAAGATCGTGCCTTTTTGCGTGGCCTTGGCTACACATTGAATCCAGTCATTCCTCCAGTCCTTGGCGATGGTTTGCCAATTAGCTTTTCCGGGGTCGATCAAATCCAAGGTGGCGGTGGCGCCGATAACTTCTGCATTCGCTCCTCAAACGTTGACCTTGAAGTCAGTGGTGGAATTGGAAACGATCAATTCATCGTGACTGGCTTGGGTGTGGGTGCGATTGACTTGATCGGTGAAGCCGGCGACGACACTTATGATGTGACGTTCAGTCCAGAAGGTGTCATCACAATCATCGACAGTGTTGGATCTGAAAACGATACATTGATCGGTCGTGGAAGTGCAGACAGAGACACATTTGTCTTTACTGAAGGCGGTGTTGAAGTCAACGATGGTTTGCTGGTTTACGTCGGTGTTGAAAACGGATCATTCGATGGTTTGGATAACGATGACCAGTTTATTCTTCGTGGCAATAACCAAACATTCGATGGCGTAGTTTCACTTACTGGTGGCGACGGCAACGATTCGTTTATCGTCGAGCCTGGCGGTAACGACAATATACTTGAGATTGCAGTGGTTGATTCTGCTGTTGATCCAGCTGAACAGTTGAGTCTCGATATTAGCGGTCCAAATGTCGCCGAGCAGTTCCTGGCGGACGAAGTCGAGAACTTCTTAGTTGATGGAACATTTGTTATTGATGATGTTAACGGGACACCAACGGTTGGTGGTGTTGGTCTTAATTTGGTCGGCGACGGCGATGATCACTTTGAGTTGGAGTCTTTTGCTGAAGCGGTTTGGACCATCGATGGCGATGGAGCTGGAACCGTTACGACAGATATCGCCACAACATTCTCAGGAATCGATGAAATCGACGGCAGCCATGGAGTTGACACTGTCAATTTCAATTCGACTGGAACCGATATCGAATTCCGCTCACGGGAATCAAATGACATCATCAATGTGGCGAACGTTGGCGTTGGAGTGATAACTGTTCAGGCCGGATCTGGCGAAGATGTAATCAACGTCACTAATTCAGGTGGCGGTGTAGACCTCTTTGGTGGTGATGACAATGATCTATTCAATATCACCAACAATGGCAGCACGATTAACGCCTTTGGTGAAGTCGGCGATGATACGTATGTCGTTGACTTGAGTGGAAATGCTTTGGTCAACATTGTTGATAGTGTGAATGCCGAAAATGACACTTTGCTTGCCAACGGTACCACGGGTGGTGATCACTTTATCTTTGACGTCAACGGACTGAGCGTTGGTGGTGCCGGTGGCGGAACCGGTTCTTTGGCATTCGTTGGAATTGAGAATTTTGACTTCTTTGGCGGCGAGGGTGACGACTTGTTCGAAGTTCGCGGCGCAAGTGCTGATATCTTCACGATCGACGGCGGTATTGGTAACGATCGTTTCTTGGTCAACGATATGGGCAATGGCGGAAACGCCAATACGTTGCAGATTTCGGTTGCCGATCCTTCTGCGGCTCCCGCCGATCGTTTGCGATTGGATATCAGTTCTTACATTACTGATTTGTTCTTTGCCGACTCGGTTGAGAATTTCGAAGTTGACGGCACGTTCATCATTGACGGAGTTAATGGTACGCCGACGGTTGCTGGTGGCTTGAACTTGATCGGTGATGGCGACGAAGCGTTGATTGTCGAGTCCAATCTTGCTGCTGCTTGGTCAATCACAGGCGATGGCACCGGAACGTTGACAATGGATGTTGAGCCACTCACATTCAACGGCCTGAATCGAATTGAGGGTAGTCAAGGTGTTGATACGGTTAGCGTGACCAACACTGGAACTGATTTGTTCATTGATACACGTGATGGTGAAGACCAAATCACGATCGACAACGTCGGTGCAGGCGTAGTTACCGTTTTCGGTGGACTCGCAGCCGATACAGTTGACATTCTTAATGCCGGTACCAACGGAGTCTTCGTTGACGGTAAATCCGGTGACGATGTGCTAAGTGCAATCGGCGTTGGCGGATTGATCACTTTGACCGGAAGTGCTGGCGATGACACGTTCAATATCGACTTTAGCCAAGGCGGAACGTTTAGCGTTAGCGACGTGGTGAATTTGCACAATGACCGGTTGTTTGCAACGGGTACTGAGCTGGCCGATAATTTCGTCTTTAACAATGACACGGTTACTGCAAATGGTGGAACGCTCGACTTTGTCGGAATCGAAACTCTTACCTTTGACGGTTTGGGAGGCGACGATACGTTTGAAGTTCAGACGGCAATGACAGAGGAAATCGTCTTTGTTGGAAGCGAAGGCTCCGATACGTTTGTAGTTAATGACATGGGGGCTGGAGCCAACGGCGATGTCTTGGATATTTCAGTTGACATGCCTTCAACCGCTCCGGCTGAGCGACTTAGACTCGGCGTATCTTCAGTGTTTACTGACACGTTCTTTTCAGACGAAGTAGAGAATTTTGTTGTTGACGGGACGTTTGTACTTGATGGTGTGCGTGGAACACCAACGGTTGCGGGCGGTTTGAACTTGATTGGCGACGGTAATGACCGTTTGGTGCTGAATTCAAGTCTGGACGCAAGCTGGTTGGTTGACGGCGATGGAGCCGGAACGCTGACAATAGACGTAGACCCAGCGACATTTGTTGGAATTACTGAAGTCGACGGAAGTCTTGGTGCTGATACAGTCAACATCACCAACACATCGACTGATTTGATTGTTCGAACTCGCCAAGGTGCAGACACGATCGTGGTCAACAATAGCGGTGTCGGTTTTGTTACCGTTGATGCCGGAGTTGATAACGACAATTTTGCTGTGTTGAATTCTGGCGGGGGAACAACGTTGCTTGGTAACCTCGGCAACGACACATTCACGGCCAATGATGGCGGAACTGGTTCCTCAACAATGTTGGGCGGTGAAGGCGATGATGATTTTACCGTGCTGAATTCAGGTGGTGGAATTACTCAGTTGGGTGGAGACGGAACCGATACGTTCTTGTTCAACGATAGTGGGACAGGCATCGCCAGCCTTGATGGTGGTGATGGTGTGGACGACTTTACCGTCTTGAATTCTGGAACGACAAGTTTGACCATTGATGGTTCAAACGATAACGACACATTCACAATCGACGACGCAGTTGGAACAGCAACGACTGAGATCCTTGGCGGTGACGGCAATGATCAGTACTTTGTGGTTGACGCCGGACTTGGCGAGTTGACCCTTCGTGGCCAAGTCGGTGACGATTTTTACTCGGTGACCAATGTTGATCCAACAACTACATTTGCGATTATTGACAGCGTCAATGCAGAAAACGATACGTTAGTCGCGACCGGTACTCCGTTCGATGACACGTTTGACATTAACGGCTCAAATCCTAGCTTCAATGGAGCTTGGGATGTTATCGGTATCGAGAACTTTACGTTTGATGGTTTGGCTGGTAATGACACGTTTAACATCAATTTCCCATCGAGCTGGACAGGCACTATTACGCTTCACGGTGGAACGGGCAATGACATATTCAACGTAATCAGCGCTGGTTCTGGAACAATTAATCTGTTCGGCGATGCAGGTGACGACACATACAATGTGTTCTTCAACTCTGCCGGCATTGTGAATATCACAGACAGTATCGACGCGGAAGCTGATCGGTTTGTCGGAGTCGGTACTTCAGGTGACGATGTATTTACGCATTCAGTTGGAACCGCAAATGTAAATGGCTTTTCTGCAAACATTGTTGGTGTTGAAGAGACTGAGTACGACGGCCTCGCTGGCGACGATACGTTCAATGTTCTTTCGACCAGCGGTTTGAGTACTTTCCGCGGTGGTGATGGTGACGATGTGTTCTCAATCAACGCCGTTACTGATACCAACGTCTTCCAAGGCGACGCAGGATCTGATCGCTTCCTGGTTAATAACCAAGTTGCAGGTGCGACGGGTACGATCACGATTGACGGTGGAACTCAGGAAAACCAAATTGTTGCCACTGGTAGTCAGTCAGATACCAATGATGTGGTTATCCAAGACAACCTGATTACTGGAATTTCAACATTGCCGATTTTCTACTCGGCAGCTGGTTCGTTTAGTAACGGTTTGCAAAACGATGGAATCACTTTGATTGGATCGGATAACAATGCAGACTTGTTTGAAGTCAACAGTTTCCTTGCAACCAACACATTGACGATGCTTGGTGGTGGCGGTATTGATCGCTTTACTGTGCGAGAAAATGCACTTGGAACCGTAGTTGCCGATGGCCAAGAAGGCTCTGACCTTTATCAGCTGGCTCTTGGGACTGACAATAATCGAAGGATCTTTGCCTTGGATTCTGGAACCGACGTTGAAAGTCGTGACCGAATCGTTGCTCAGTTGTCTACAAGCGATGACAACCTTGTCCTCAGCGGTGAGAGCTTCCAGGTCAATACTGACCGGGTCGGCTTCAACATGAACTTTGAAGCGTTGTTTGTTAACGCGAGAGAAGGTAACGACACGATTGAAGTCAATCGCATGTCACTTGACTTCTTGCGAATCATTGGCGGATCAGGTGACGACGTTATCAACGTAAATAACTTCACTGGTATCAACCAGATTCGTGTCGATGGAGGAGCTGACAATGATACGATCGCTCTCAATGCGGGAACCGAATCAGGTATTTTCACCGGATTTGGTGGCGATGGTGACGATACATTCGCGGTCACCGCAGCTGCGTTCGGCGATGCAACTTTTGATGGTCAAAATGGCTCTGATACCGTAAACGTGGCCTACACCGATCGTGCCGATCGCTTGATTGTTGCTGTGGACTCTGGGACGTTTGGCAGCGATCGCTTGAACATTGTTGGAACCGTTCTCGATGATCCAATTGTATTGCGGTCGGGTTTGGTCGAATTGGCTGGCCAGCGAGTGATTTACAATGAGCGAACTGAGAACTTGAACGTCAATGCAGAAGAATCAATTGACCGAATTTCGATCTTTGGATTCAGTGCTCCGACAACCAACGTGTTTGGTGGAGACGAAGCCGACTTGATCTTCGTTAACTCGACGTTTGGGCCATCTCCAAACAAGACGTTGAATATTGATGCTGGTCGTGGAAACGATACCGTGTTGATTCGAAGCACCAACGCTGATACGAGAACAAATGTATTTGGTCGTGAAGGAAACGATTCAATCAACTTTGGATCGTCTCTGTCGGATAACAATGGAAGTCTCGACTTGATTCGTGGATCTGTATTCGTTGACGGTAATACTGGCGATGATCGAATCTATATCAACGAGCTTGGTAAGATTGCTTCTTACAACTACAACATTGCACCGGGTTTGGTCACCAATGGTGGCAACGGCAACAATACCTTCTTCGGAGGCATTAGCTATAACAATGTTGAGACGTTGCGAGTTGATGCGACCAACTTCCGAAACCAGTTTAATGTGACTGCGAGTAACGAAACCCAATACAACTTCTTCGGAAGCGGCGGTTTCAACACGATTACCTTGAACGGTGACGCAAGCATTGACGGACGTCGGTTCTTTGGAGCCAATGGTGGAACTGGATTCTGGAACTTCTCCAACGGATTCCGAGACGTCTTCTTCTCGAATTTCTTCATCGTCTAAGTTCGATTTGAAAATGAAATTTCCGTGGCCTTTCATGGCAACGGATAAGAATTAAAATGTCTCGCGGCCTCCAAGGTCGCGGGACTTTTTTTTGTAACCAGCTATGGTTCAAGACATCCACAAGCCGTCCAGTTTGTTGAACGGCTTTGAAGAACACTCATATGACGAAAGCGATCAACGATGCAAGGAGTTTGTTTTAAGTCAGTCGAGCGCGTTGTCTCGCAATCTATTCCCGATCCCAAAATCATTGAGCCTGGTGATGCGATCGTTCGCGTTTCGATGGCAGGATTATGTGGAAGTGATCTTCATCCGTTTTTTGGCCGGGAGGTCGGGTTGGATGTTGGAACGGTCATGGGGCATGAGATGGTCGGCGAGATCGTTGAGTTGGGGCCAGCAGCAAAATCACAAGGCAAAGACGATTTGGCGGTAGGTGATCGGGTATTTACTCCATTCTCAACCAACTGTGGCGAGTGTTATTACTGCAAGTCCGGTCTCAGTTCGCGTTGCCTATCGGGCCAGCTTTTTGGCTGGGTTGAAAACGAAAAAGGCTTGGCTGGTTGCCAAAGTGAATTTGTTCGAGTGCCAATGGCCAATTCAACTTTGATGAAAGCCCCAGACGGTCTCACTGATGAATCGGCTTTGTTGCTTGGCGATAATTTCTCCACCGGATTCTACTGTGCGGAAATGGCAGAGATTCGACCGGGTGGAATCTACGTTGTGATCGGTTGCGGTACGGTCGGCCAGTTGTGTGTGGTTGCCGCGCGAAGCATGGGAGCGGAAAAAGTGTTTGCAATCGATCTTGTGCCAGAGCGGCGCGAGCAGGTTGAGCGCCTGGGCGCAATCGCTCTTGCTCCAGACAAATCGGCTTTGGAAACGATCAAACAGGCGACTGACGGGCGCGGGGCGGACGCGGTTATGGAGTTGGTTGGATTGCCAACGGCCCAAGAGTTTGCTTTTGCCGCCGTTCGAGCCGGCGGTATTTTGTCGGTGATCGGATGCCACTGCACTCCGAATTTCGCTTTTAGTCCTGTTGATGCGTATGACAAAAATTTGACCTACAGGACGGGCCGCTGCCCTGCCCGGCATTATATGGATCAATTGACGCAGCGGGTTGTCGCTGGCGAATTTGATTTGTCTTCATTTATCACGCATCGATTTGGTGTGAATGAGGCAGAGCGTGCCTATGAAGTATTTTCCGGGAGGCAAGACGGTTGTCTTAAGGCCGTTTTGGAATTTTGATTCGGTCCCGTGTCGAACGAAGAAAAAAACAGGACCAACATTAAATTTAGCGGTTGGTCCTGTACGGCAGTGCTATTACGAAAACGTCTTTTCCTACGCAAGAATGCGCTTCCATATCTCGTCAAGCGTTTCTGCAGCACGCAGTGGAAGTTTTACGTCAACGATATCTGAAAGTGATGTTTCGCCTGGGTTGATTTCAATCGTTGGAATTCCCATTTGTTGTGCGAGTATGACTGGCTGCACGATATAAGGAAAGTAGCTGCTGGTTCCGATCGAGATCACAACGTCGAACAATTTTTCGGCTTCTCGATAAAGTGTATCAATCTGCGTTTGCGGTAGTTGTTCCTCGAAAAGGACGACATCAGGGCGGACCATGCCTTTACACTCGGGACATATAGGGGGAATTTCGAAGTTCGAATAGTCTTCGTAAATTCTGTCGTAAGAGCAAGCGGTACATTTCATGCGGTGCATATTGCCGTGAATTTCAATCACATTTTCTGAGCCGGCGGTGGAGTGAAAGCCGTCAATGTTTTGCGTGAGAATCCAGAAACGCTTGAAGTGCTTTTCCATCTCGGCCAACACTTCATGGGCGCGATTGTGTTTTGCCCCACGAGCCCCTTTTTCAATCTCGGCCAGATATTTCCAAGTCAGCTCTGGGCGTGATTGAAACATCGGTCCGGAAAGAGCTTTCTCGATCGGGATACCGTCTTCGGTTTCTTTGTTGTCGTATAGCCCGCCAAATCCACGATAGGTCGGCAGTCCAGAATCCGCAGAAATTCCAGCGCCCGTCACGACGAAAACATCGTTCGCGTTTTTTAGATGCGAGACAGCTTGGTTGATTTGGGTGTCAAAGTTTGCGATGTCGTTCATGGTTTTTACCAATGGAGTTTTCCGGTTAGTTAGTCCGGTTAAGAGTTCAGTGGGACGCGATTGGTGCCAGAATGTTCGCTTCTTTGTGAGAGAATGCAGGGAGCTTTAGCGAGCGATCACAGCCAATGTGTAACGCGAATTGTAGCCTACCTTGAGAGGCCAATCATGAAGTGAAATGATTTCTCCTCATCGCCCGTCCCTGTGGAAACTGGAAATGCGAAATCAAAAGCCAGGGGAGCGCCGCCCAGTCCGGCGAACGGAAGGTTTAGTCTTAGACCAACTCCTGGGGCAACGCGAAAGTTTTCTGAGTTGAGTTCAACGCTTTCTTCAACCGTTCCAAAATCAACAAACATGACGCCATAGATGTTGTCGTTGGTATCCAACGGAAACGTATACTCAAGCGTGTTGAGCCACTGGAACTCACCGCCAACTCGTACTCCATTTTCGACGGGTGAGATTCCTCGAAAATCGAATCCGCGGAGTGATGAAAGTCCGCCTGCGAAAAAGTTCTCAAAAACGGGCGTTGAAGATCCAGAAAAACCAAGCTTCGTTCGAAAACCAAGTGTGTGACGTCCCGATCCGTCGGGCCGTTCGTAGATCATGTTATGCCGACGGTAGTCAATTTCGCCACGTGAAAAACTGAAGTCCCCGAAGGCTTGGGAGAATTTCAAGTTTAAATAACTTCCTTCTGGCGTCACGTATGGCGCGCGTGAGTTGGTGCGTCGGTCAAAACGGGTGTCATAAGTTAACCCAACGCTTCCTAAAAACAGGTTGTTATTACCGAGTGCCTCATTGAGCTGGGGGGATGTTCCCAGTCGTGGATTGTCGATGGTCACACTTTCCATTCGCAAACCAGCATCAAACGAAAGATAGTCCGAGAGAACTCTTCCCAGGCCAATTCGACCGCCGAATCGTTTTTCGTCCCAATCAAAATACCTTCGTTCAAAAAGGTATCCGCTTAAACTAAAACTGTAATCTGAGTTGCGAAAATTTGGATCGGCAAAACTGATTAGATAGCGCTGAAGATCCGAGCCTGGAACAGCCTCCAATCGAAGCGTTTGACCGCCACCGCGAAACGGAGAAGGACTTCGGCCTGGCCAAGCCCGAATGTCGAAATCTCGCTCCTCGAAAATAGCTTGTCCGACCAATCCGTTTTCAGAACCGTAAGTGCCGCCGATGCGGAATTGCGAAGTCGGGGCGTTGGAAACGAAGACATCCAGCGGAAGCGTTGGAAGTTGCCCGTTGGGACCCAATGGAACTACGTTTGGCGGAAATGTCTGCAGCGGCGTAGGCGTTTGGAAAAAGCTTGGTGCCTGTTGTTGAAATTGTTGTTGAATTTGTGGCTGCTGAAACTGAGACTGACCGAATTGGAGTTGCCCATTTTGAGGTTGAGCAAATTGAGGCTGGACAAACTGTGGCTGGACAAACTGTTGTTGCTGCAGTTGTCCTTGAGTGGCTCCCGGCAAAAACGTTTGTGGTGCGCCCAGCGATCCATTAGGAATTGCCCCGTTTTGAATTGCCCCATTTTGAAACGTTCCATTTGGAAACGCCCCGTTTTGAAAAGCGCCGTTTTGAAAAGCGCCGTTTGGAATTGCGCCATCCTGGATTCCACCGTTAAGTGGAAACCCATTGGGAAACTGCCCAAAGTTCTGGGCTGCAACCTGTTGGGCTTGGAAACCGATTCTTGGTGCTGTCGCTTGAAAGCCAGTGGTCGGTGGGTTGGTTGCCGGGTATTGATATGCAGCCTGCTGAACGTTGCTGGTTCGCTGACGAACATTTGGATCAATCAACCTTGGATTGATATTTGCATTTCGCGCTCGAGGCGGAATAACATTGGGCGCTTGGTATTGATAATTCGATGCTTGTTGGACGACAGGTTTGGCCACTGTATGTGATGGCTTGGTTGCCGATGAGCTACCCAAATGGCGTTGACCGCCTATTGTTTCGAACGTGTCAAGATTTGTCGCTGGAATTTGAAGTCCATTGCCAGCCAAGCAGCCTGTTGTTGACGTCGCCAATAACGCGAGCAAGATAAGGGCGAAACCTTGGTGGCGAATTTCCAAATTCAATCGCGTCCTCATTTGGATTTATCTTAAAACGCCTAGGTAAAAGCTGAAGATTTTCTCTTCGTCACCATCTGCCGAAGCAACGGGAAAGGCGAAGTCAAACGCGAGCGGTGCGCCCAATCCACCACCACCGGGTGTGTGAATTCTGAATCCAAATCCAGGTGCGACGCGGAAATTTTCCGAGTTGATCTCGATACTTTCTTCGACTGTTCCAAAATCGCAGAACAAAACACCTTTGACCATGTCGCTGGCGGTGACCGGGAACATGTATTCGACTGTGTTAAGCCATTGGAATTCACCACCGACTCGGACTCCGCCTTCAAGAGGTGCCGCACCGCGAAAGTCATATCCACGAAGCGTTGAAAATCCACCTGCAAAATAGTTTTCAAAAATCGGCGTTGAGGATCCGCTGAAACCAAGCTTCGTTCCAAAGCTCAGCGTGTGGCGGCCGGAGCCATCGGGACGTTCGTAAAGCAATTTGTAGCGGCGATAGTCAACGTCGCCTCTGGCAAAACTGAAATCGCCAAACGCTTGGCTGTAAGTCAACGCAAGGTATGAGCCTTGGGTAGCGAGGACTTGAGAATCTCGTGTGTCGCGGATCAATCCGACGTTGCCGAGAAACAAGTTGCTGGTGCCCAGCGAGTTGTTGAGCTCTTGTGATGTGTCTGTTCGTGGATTGTCAATCGTGACACTTTCCAGTCTGACACCGGCACTGATCGAAAGGTCCTGCGTTAACCGTCGGCCAACCGAAAATCGTCCACCAAGTCTTCGCTCATCCCAGTCGAAATACTGTCGATCGAATAAGTACCCACTTGCACTAAAGCTGTAGTCTGTTCCAAGTAAAAACGGTTCGGTGAAACTGACTAAGTATCTTTCAAGGTTGGCACCTGGCACCAATTCTAGCCGAAACGTTTGCCCGGCTCCTTTGAAAGCCGTGTTCTCTCGAATGTCGCGCCAACTTCGAGGAAATCGAGTGATGTCAAAGTTCTTTTCGTCGATAGTGAATTGGCCGACGATTCCGTTATCAGAGTTGTAGGCACCACCAAAGTTGACTCTTCCGGTTTCCGTTTCAGCAACGTACACATCGAGGTCAGCATAGTTCGCTGGAAATGGAGCGTTACCGCCACGCTCAAATGGTTGAACCAGTGGGTTTAGTTCGTTGGGTGATCCAATGTTGGGCGATGGGAGGCCGTTTCCTGGAATGGATGTTCGACCGGGTGTTGCAAATTCTGGATACTGATAGGCGACTGGTTTGACGCCGGAATCTTTTGTGTTTGAATTGCTGGGTGTACTCTGGCCGACGCCATCCGGTGAGAATGAATTGTCATCTCCACCGTAGGCTGGACTTTGTCCGCGAACGATGGATGTGGTTTTTAACGATGGCTGTTGAGGGCTGTAAGAGGCGTATTGAGTTGGTGCACTGGATAGGTTGTCGTGTGGATTGTCTTTTTCAAGCTTGGGTTCTGTGCTCGGGTCTAACGAATTTTCTTCGCCAGTTAGTTTTGCCAATCGATCTTTAACTGATCCTCGTTCCCAAACCTGTTCTTGTCCCGACTCTTTCAAAAGCGTTGCAAAATCCGCCCCTTGAGGTTGGAAGAGCGAACTTTGGCACCCGGATGCTAATGCCACCATCACGAGCATAGCCGCCATCATCGTCGTGGTGTGTTGTTTTGAAATTGGTTGCATGGAAACAGTTGGCAATGGTGCGTAAATTGTAGTTTCGAATTTAAGTTCGGCTATTCTCGTTAACGAAGCGACGAACCGGTGGGGCTATTGGCGAGGCGGTCAAGTTCTTTGAGTTCTGGAGGTCGGACAACGATTCGCGGGGCTTGTGTTCCAGGTGCACCAGCAGCAAAAATTTGTGCTGAGCCAAGTCGTCGTTCGCTGTTTCGAATTTCGCGGGCATCAATTAAGTCACCGGGTCGCACGGACATTCGGTTGAGGACGACTTCGCGTTTCGTCAAACCAAAATCGCCTTCAAAGTAGACATTGATCTCGCCAACGCGATACTGTTTGCCTTCGTCGATTTTGTAGACCAGATCTAACAAGCCTGGTTCTTCAAGAAATCGCGGTTCGACTTCGACTTTTGAAAATACGAATCCCTGGCTGCCGTAAAGATCACGGAGTGAAACCGTATCCTGGTTCATTTTTGCGACGTTGAATTCTGGCTGACCACCCGTTTTGATATTCAGTGAAGGTTTCAGTTCAAGAATCTGAGTTAGTTGTTCTTCGCTAAATGAATTGTTGCCAATGAATGAAACACTTCGAACGCGATAGCGGGGCCCTTCGTTGACAATGAACTGAAGGGTCAACCAGCGGCCGTCGTTGCTTTCGACAATCTCACGACCAATTCGGGCGTTGAAAAAGCCAAGGCTGCGGTAGTATGAAGTAAGTCGATTAATATCCTGGTCGATCTCATCGCGTTTGACCAATCCGCCGAACACTTTGAGGATCCCAGGTTTGGATTTAATGAAATGTCTTAGCCGGGCGTCGGAAGCAATTGTGTTGCCCTCAAAATCGACTTTCCAGATTCGTTGTTTTTCGTCTTCGTGAATCAGGAACACGACTTTGTTGTCGCCTGTTTTACCGCCCTCTACGATTTCGACTTGGGTACGGGGATAGCCTTTTTCTTTGTAGAGATCTTCGATTTTGGATTTTGCCAGTCGGATCTCATGAACGTCCAATGGCTTGCCGTCTTCGAGTCCAGTTTCTTTTTTTAGCGTGCGATCAGCGATTCCACGATTGCCGATAAATTCGACTTGGCCAATTGTGTTGCGCTCTACGACTTCGATGGTGACGATGATTCCTTCGTCGGTGTTTTTCAAATAAGGACCATTGACTCGGCTGATTTCGGGCATGCGCCAAAGTTGATCGACGTCTTGTTGGAGTTTGTCAGGGTCAAAATATCGACCCTTTCGTGTTTGGATATTCCGGGTCAAGTGATGGGTGGGAAGGAGTTGGTTTCCGCGGACAATGACGTCACGGATTAAGTTTGCTTGGTCTGGTAGTTGGGCGTTTGAGTTGGTGCTGCCGGAACCAATCGCGTCGTATGATGGTTGGAGCTTTGGTGAATAATCTCGGGAGCGAGAGTCCGATCCTTGGAACCGCACATTGTCGAGTGAGGCCGAATCGAGAGTCGGAGGTGGGACAGGAAGATCAGTCGCGCTTAAGCGCGGAGTTTGACAGCCAGTTTGCAATATCGCGAAAACGCCAAGCCCAAAGGCGGCGAATACGATGGAACGCCGATTCAGCAAACACGTTTTTCCTTTGGAGAAACGGGAATTGTTGGATCGTTCCGTGCGAATTGGTTGCGAATCTTGCGTATTAGGTGGCAACGTTTGGTCCATCCTTTGACCTCGAACTTTAATTTTTCCTTCGGCGTAATTACAGAAAGCCAAGATTATCGGCAAGCCCACAATGATTTTCCGCGTCGTTAGCGACAAAAGTTTCGCTAGCGGATTGTGGCGGGGGTTCTTGTTCCGCAGGTTTATGCTTGAGCTTCTGTGTTCCTTCAACGATCCGTGTTGTGTGCCCGATTTACGGCGGCAAACCTAAAAAGGTTTGCGCAAAACACAATTATTTTTGAAGCTGCATGCGGATTGGCAACAACACGGTGGCTGGCCAGCAATTCTTTGTGTTAGCGAATCATTGCTTGGAAGAAGAATTGTCTGCAATGATGACAATTGGCCAATGGCTGAGTTCGGCGGCTATGTTTGCGTCTTCGATTGTTTTGACAAAGACGATGGCTTGGTCGTGCGGAACAAGTTCAAGATTCAAATCTCCAACCAATCGCCATTCGTTTTCAGATTCCCAATCGATCTTTTCCGACTTGGATTTTCGCAGTTGAAAATACGGTCGCTGCTCGTCAGGCAATTGTGCCCAATCTTCCTCATTGCCGTAAATCGCTTTGACGGCGCCTAGCTGGACCAACAACTCCCGCTCGATTGCGATTCCAAACGACTCAAAATCCCAGCGACTGAGGTGAGGTCGAAACACTCGTTTGTTTGGCAATTCCTCCAACGGCAAATCTGCGAAACAAACGACTGAACGCGGGTCGCGAGTTAAATCATGCGATCCTAAAACACGTCGACTGGCGAGAATCCGACAAAGCGACGAAATCCCACCATGATTTCTACGCGACGTTTGAAAGATCAAGTCATCAATGAACTCTGGCTGTGTTTGATCCGGCCAGGGACCGACACGTCGACGCGTCCAGTGAAGGAGGTAGTTTTCAGTTTTGATTTCGTCAAGTGAGAGAATAGGTGTTCGAATCGTTTGTGCTGTCTTGATCAGGGTTTGCGTTTGAGGCGGTTGATGATCTTTGGCGTTAGTCGGTTTGTCGAAAAGCCACCAAGCTGTCGCGCCATTTTCGATGAGAGCCTGTTCGACTTTCTTGGGAGTAAGCGATCGGTTAATAAGTAGTCGAGTTGATGAAGGCGGTGTCTTGCTATCCAGCCGACGATTTGCCGCCGTAAGAATATTGCCTTTGTTGCGAACTGACAAAAGAAAGCAAGTTTGCGAGCCGGCAATCAGCAAGTCATTAACGTTTTTCGCTTTGCCGGTCTTTGAGGTATTGCCCAGAACTTTGTAATAGGCAAACGTTTGAAGTTCACTCCCCTGCCCTTTTGATTTTTCTCGGAACCATTTTGCGGTGGGCGATTTTGGAAACGGTTTAAGAATGACAATTGGGATTTGAAAGAGCTCACTAATCCGCCGAACGAATGGATCGGTGGTTGTTCCGCTTGCGGTGACAAGGAACTTGTTCTCAGCAGCCAGTTGAACGCCAAGAGTTCGGATCGCATCAAACCACTCGTTTTGCTCTTCCAATTTCTGGTTCAGTCGCGAGCTTGCAATCGTGGTTGACCGAGCGGCTGTGATTATATTTTCTGAACGAGTTTTCCTGTCGGGAGTCCAAACGAGAAACTGATTGGTGACTTCGTTTTCAAGGAAACATGTTAAATCTGATGAATCGGTTTTGAACGAATTGATCTGATCCAAAATTGCGGAATCGCCGCTGGAAAGTTTGACGCGCTTCGTGGCGATCAGTTCGTCTTTTGAGCGAGCGGTCATCTGGACCCTTGAAAATCATTTGAAACGTAAATAACCGTTACAGATTCTAACGGATTTTCAACGAATTGAATCAAAGCGTAATCTATCAGCGATAGCAGGTAGTGGCACGATATGCGACCAGTTAAAATGAAGCCAACTGGGCAAGTTGGAATATCGTTCGATAGCGTTTTTTCCAGCTTTCCTACCTTTCAACGATCTATGAACGCAGAACAGTAAATCCAAATGGGCAAACGAATTGGAATCGGAGTCGCAATTCTTTTTGTGCTGGCGATCGTTTTCGTCGGTTACATAGCCGCCGACTATTATCGTGATTCGCCCGAAGAGATCACTTCGAATTACGTTGGCCGCGATTCTTGTATTGATTGCCATCAAACGCAAGCCAATCTTTTTCATGGATCAGATCATGATTTGGCGATGGACCTGGCGACCAATGAATCGGTGCTTGCAAATTTCGACGGCCAAACGATTGAGCATCACGGCGTGACGTCAACGGTCTTTCGTGACAAAGAAAAGTTCATGATCAACACCGAAGGTCCCGACGGCCAGATGCATGACTTTGAAGTCAAATATGTTTTTGGGGTTAGGCCGCTGCAGCAGTACATGGTCGAGATTGATCGGCCCGGCGACGCGAAAGAAAATGAAGTCGGTCGAGTTCAAGTGCTTCGAGTCTCCTGGGATACGAACGCGAAAAAATGGTTCTATCTCAATCCGCCAGACGTCGATGAAAAACTTGAGCCAGATGATCCGCTTCATTGGACCGGAATTACGCAAAACTGGAACGCGAGTTGCGCGACGTGCCATAGCACTAACTTAAAGAAAAACTTCAATCCGCACTTAAACGAATATCGCACGACGTTTTCAGAAATCGACGTCAGCTGTGAAGCTTGTCATGGGCCGGGTAGTTTTCACGTTGAATTGGCGAATCGCAAAAGCTTGTTTTGGGATCGGCAACATGGTTTGGGTTTGGTTAAATTAAAAACAGAAAGCAATTTGGCTCAGATTGAAACGTGTGCTCCGTGTCATTCGCGGCGAACAGCGATCGACGACAAATTCAAACCAGGTTGCAATTTTGATGATTACTTTGCGACACAACTCGTTACCGCTCCGATCTACCATGCCGATGGTCAGATCCGCGACGAAGACTATGTTTACGGTTCGTTCATTCAAAGCAAAATGTATCACAATGGAATTCGTTGCACTGACTGCCACGATCCCCATTCGGCCAAAGTGAAATTCAATGACAATCAACTTTGCACGTCGTGTCATCAGCATTCAGCCGGTAAGTACGACACGATCAATCACCACCACCACGAACCTGGGAAACCTGGTTCATTCTGCGTTGATTGCCACATGCCAGCGACGACTTATATGATGGTCGACGCGCGACGCGATCATAGTTTGCGGGTGCCACGTCCGGACTTAAGCGTAAAACTTGGAACGCCCAACGCGTGTAGTGGTTGCCACGTTGAGTCGTCGAAGCTTGCTGATCGGGCGGACAAGAAACCGTTGTTGCAGTATCTCGATTGGATAATCGCTGCTGAAAAAGGCGATGAGATCGTCAAAGCAGAACTTGAGCGTGTCAACGTTGCGATGATGGAAGCGACGACGAAATGGTATCCGCCTGAGCAGTCACCTGAGAAAACAAAATACTATGAGCAACTTGCGATCGGGCTTTCGAGCGATCAAGAAGCCATTCCTACGTTGCTGGAAATGGCGAGTGACCTCAAGGCTCCAGCTTTGTTCCGCGCGAGTGCACTTTCGGAATTGATGGGCGACTCAAGTGAAGAATCACTGAAGGTTGCCATGAATGCGTTAGACGATTCGGACGCAAAAGTGATCGCGGCGGCTTTGCTTCGGATTGATACCGAAGTCAGCCGGCTTGGTCAGCGTCAGCAATATTCACAAATGCCGGATAGCACTCGAAATGAGATTCGCCCGCTTGCGGAAGCCGTTGCCGAATTGTTCACTCATGATTCGCGGCGAGTCCGAATAGAGGCGGCTCGCGTTTTCGTTTCACTTGATCGTGATTCGCGAGATTCGTTTACGACAATCGAGCAACGAAACGGTTTTCAAAAAGCGTTGGAAGAATTAAAGCGTTCGCTGAATGTTGAAAATGATCGCGCCACGTATCACATGATGCTGGGCGGGTTGTATGAAATGCTACGCGATCCAGAGCGTGCCAAAGATAGTTACCGAGCGGCGATTACGGTTCAGCCAACGCTTGCCGGGCCGCGTGCTAATCTGGCGGCGATTTTGGATTCTGATGTCGAGCAGGCGCAGTTGCAAATGCGACAGTATCAGCAAAGCGGCGGGATTCAAGCCGGACAATTGAAAGGCATGTTGGAACAGATGCAGCGAACGACCAAGCAGTCCGCTCGTTTGCGGTTCGAAGAACATGGCTTGCTGGCTAAAGACATTGAACGAAGTAAAGATTTAGCGGACACGCACGGTCTGCATTATCGTTTTGCGATGTCGTCATATATTCAAAACGATTTGGCGTCTGCTGAAAAGCATTTGCAAGAAGCCAATCGTCAACAGCCCGACAACGCCCAGTATTTGATGGGACTTGCTGCATACTATTTGCACGTTCGTGACACGACCAAGGCGATGGATTACATCAAACCGCTGATTGAATTGGATCCGGCGCATCCAGGTTATCAAGCATTGTTGAAATCGGCGAAATCAATTGCTGCCGAAGACTCGCCGGCGAAGTGACCAGGAAGGACTTGTTATCAAACGGATTTTAATTCTTCTCGGTCTGTACTCAATTGCGATGGCGCTGCTTGAAGCGGCGGTTGTCGTATACATGCGTCGACTTTACTATCCCGAAAACCCAATGGAACTTTTTCCAATGAGTTTTCTCGATCAATACGATCCGCTGTTGGAGCTTAGCCGCGAAGTCGCAACGGTCGCGATGATTCTTACCGTCGCCTTGATTGCGGAACGAAGATCATTGACTCGTTCGTTTGCTGCGTTTGTTTTTGTGTTCGGCACTTGGGATTTGTTCTACTACGTTTGGCTTAAAGTTCTCATGGACTGGCCTCGTACGTGGTTGGAGTGGGATGTTCTGTTTTTGATTCCCAGTGTTTGGCTTGGCCCATGGATTTGCCCCGCGGCTATTTCCGTTTTGTTTATAGTCTGGGGGTCGTGGGCGTTGATGACCAAACGTAACGTCAAGTTTTCGGTGGCCAGCCTGACCACATTTGTGATTGGTGCCGTATTGGGGTTGGTGAGTTTTATGCAGCCGGCGATCGGTGCCGGAGCGGAGTTGAACACGTACCTGCCCGGCTCGTTTTGGTGGTGGTTGTTTATTCCAAGTTACCTTTTGATGGTTTTGGGATTCGCAATGACTGCTTTCTTCGATCCGAGGTTGTCAAAGAACGAAACTACGCCAAACTAAAAGAAGCCAAGCGAGACGCAACCAATATTCCAAGCGAGTCATGCACGAGTTACGAATTGGTTGAGAATTTGACTTAGGCGAATTAAATCGAGAGCGGACTTAGAAAGAAAAGCAATGACCAAGATGAAAATTGCCGGTGTTCAAATGGACATCGAATTCAATAATCGCGATGGCAACCTCAATAAGATGCAGGAACGCCTGGAAGAAACGACAAGCAACGGCGCTCAGCTAACCGTGTTTCCTGAATGCACCACCACCGGTTATTGTTTTACTTCGCTTGAGGAAGCCCGGGAGATTGCGGAAGGTTTTGATGGCCCTTCGGTAACGCGGGTTCATGAGTGGTGCAAGGAAAAGGACACGATGGTTGTGTTTGGTTTTCTTGAGTTGGCGGGTGACAAAATATTTAACGTGTTGGCGTTGGTTGGCCCATCGGGAGTTCTCGGGACATACCGCAAAGTGCATTTGCCGCACTTGGGAATCGATCGTTTTACGACGCCGGGTGATCGTCCTTTCGAAGTCATCGAAACGCCAGACGTGCGAATTGGAATGAATATTTGTTACGACAGTTCGTTTCCGGAAGCTGCCCGGATTCTGGCCGTCAAAGGCGCGGACTTGATTACGCTGCCTACCAACTGGCCGCCTACCTCGGGGCTGACGGCAGATGTGATTCCCAACGCGAGAGCCTTGGAGAATCATGTTTACTTTATGTCGGTCAATCGAATTGGAACCGAGCGTGGTTTTACGTTCATCGGGAAAAGCAAAATTTGCGATCCACGTGGCGGAAACATGGCGTTTGCTGATCACGCGAATGAAGCGATTTTGTACGCCGAAATCGACCCGGAGTTTGCACGCAAAAAGCACTTGGTCAGTATCCCCGGCGAGCATGAAGTTCACCGCATGAAAGATCGTCGGCCTGATGTTTACGATCCGCTGTCCGAGCCCAATTCGTAAGGCAATTGTGAGTCAATTTAGTTAGTTCGATTAAGTTTCCTTCATTGAAATCGTGCGTTACTGGCTGAGTTCCTGTTCGCGACTACAATACTGAATCGTCTAAAAACGCGTTCTCAAAAATGAGTTATTGAACGACTTGTTGAATGGCTCATTAATTCTCCTGGAATTTTTATGTTTCGCTGCAATCAACTTTGCTCAATTCTTTGCTTGTTCTTCATCTGGGTTGTCGCTGGGACCAATATTCCATGTACTGCGGCTCAGGAATATCCCGATTTAATCAGCGAGTTTCAATATCGCGCGGCGTCGCTTGAAAAAGCCGATTGGATTCATTGGGGGGATCGCAAAGGGACTTACTCAAATTGGACGAATCACTCAAACCGGCTGATTCCCGCGTACGGGTTTGGAATTAGTTTCGATTCGGTCCAAGGTGCGAACAGCGTTTATCGCAGCGAAGAAAAATTAAGGGCGCTTTACGGAAGATTGCCGCCGGAGACTTTGAATCCTGAGGCAGAGTACTTTGACCAAACGGATGTTTTTCACTTGCAGAAAAAGGCCTGGGAATCAGGCAAGAAAAACATAATCCTGGTTGTGTTTGACGGGATGGATTGGCAAACGATCCAAGCTGCTTCGATTTACAAAAACAAAAAAGTGCTTTACACCGAAGGCCCAGGCGAAGGGCTTGCGTTTCTGGATTACAAAAAAGGCAATCCGGATTTCGGATACTTTGTCACCTCTCCGCATAACGATGACACGAAAAAGGATGTCGATGCTCAAGCAGTAACGGCACCGGGAACAGAGAAACTTGGCGGGTACTCGGCACTGCTTGGTGGAGCAGCGCCATGGAGTAAGCCCGGTGACCCTTCGTATTTGTTGGCTAAACGAAAAGACGTTCGGCACGCGTATACCGATTCTGCTGCATCGGCGACCTCGTTGACCACCGGCAAGAAAACTTATTCTGCGGCGATCAACGTGGGGCCTAACGGTGAGCATTTTGAGACGCTTGCTCATATGATGCAAAAGGAAGGCTATGCGATTGGCGTAGTCACCAGTGTTCCGATCAGTCATGCGACTCCAGCCTGCGTCTATTCCCATAATGTTTCGCGGTACGATAATCAGGATCTTAGTCGCGACTTGGTGGGGCTAAAGTCGATTTCGCATAAAGACAAAGCTTTATCTGGAGTCGATGTCTTGATCGGTTGTGGTTGGGACGATTTGAAAAAAGACGATAAAGAAGATCAAGGCAATAACTACGTACCAGGAAACGAATTTTTGCCAGAGCAAGACGTAGAGAAAATTGATATTGAAAATGGCGGCAAATATGTCGTTGCTCAAAGAACGTCAGGGCTTTCGGGAAGTAAGCTATTGGCTGAACGTGCAAAAGTAGCACGTGAAAAGAACGCTCGGCTGTTTGGATTTTTCGGTGGTAGTCACTTGCCTTTTCAAACCGCAGATGGGAAACATGATCCGGTGCTAGGCGATGAATCGCCAGACAAGTACGAGCCCAAAGACGTATTTGAAAACCCAACATTGCCTGAGATGGCGGAAGCCGCGCTGAGTGTGCTTGAGAAAAACGAGAAAGGGTTTTACTTGATGGTTGAGTCGGGCGATGTTGACTGGGCAAACCACGATAACAACATTGACAATTCAATCGGTGCGGTTCTCAGTGGCGAAGCGACGTTTGTGGCGATAACGAATTGGGTTGAAAAGAACAGCAACTGGGACGAGACTTGCTTGATCCTTACCGCCGACCACGGGCACATGATGGTGCTTGATGACCCGACTGTGTTGACTGGCGAACGTCAATTGGGCGACGTGAAGGTCTTCAAAAAACTCTTGGCAATCAAGAAAAAAGAAGACGCGGAAAAGAAGCGAATCGCGGACGAAAAAAAAGCTGCCGAGAAGGCTGAGAAAGAAGCCAAGGAAGCGGCTGAAAAAGCTAAGAAGGCGGCCGAGAAAAAAATGGACGCGGGGGAAGAAAACAACGGTCAAACAACTAAGTAGTCAATTGGATTGCACTTCATTCATGTTTGACGACAGGTTGTTCACGTCACCAAAAAAGCCCAGTTGAATCCAACCAGGCTCTCAATGATTCAGCACAAATAGTGTACTGAAGGAAGTGGAATAATTGCGCGACCCGTTTGTGCGAGGTCCCTGGTGCCAAAAACACTTTTGGCTGCAAAGTGATTAGGGGCAAGGCAATCACTTGGCGATAAATCTCCAGAGACCTCACGGGTCGGTGAGTCGTCATCGGATGATCCTATGACTTCCCAACACAACCTCCTTAACGCAATCGGCGTGCCAAAGCCAAGAATTTTTTTCAGTGCGAGCGTTTGGCGGCTTTTGGTCAATCTTGCTGAGCGGCTGTATTGAGACGCAACGAGAAGCCAAGAATTCGTGTGGCAAGATTGATCAAAAATACGATTTCCCCGAGTTTAGCAGCCTATTTTGACATCTGAGATTTCCGTTGGGGAAGGATCGGATTGGGGCTTTTTTCGAGCTTCTATCGCTGTCTTTGGCGGGAGCTAATTAGCAGGAGCTAAATGAGGTGCTTTGAAAAAGGTAGAAACGCAGAGACGCAGAGGGCGCGGAGTTCTGGGGCATATTTTCTCCGCGCTCTCAGCGTCTCTGCGTTTCAAATCTTGCTTTGAAGAGTTGATTGGTTGAGCCACTATTGTAGGAATGCACGGGTATTCGTTGGCCGAAACCAATCGATCCAGAATGGCCGCGATGAATTCTAAATAACGTGACGTGAAAGCGGCATTTAACATGTTGTCCGGCCTACATTGGTCCGGTACTCCAATTGAACGCAGTGTTTGGAGCAATAACGTCCAATCAATCCGCTATGCTGGTGTTCAAAATCGACAGTACTTTAAAAGAAGGAAATCCCATGGTGTGGCGCATTGTTTGTTTAGTTGGATTGTTGATCGCGATTTCAGAAACTGGTCACGCTCAAAACGTACCCCAGTTCCGTGGAGCGGGCGGACAAGGCGTTAACAAAGAGGCCAGGATCCCGGCAGACTGGGATCAAACAAAATCACTTCAATGGAAAGTCGAAGTTGAAGGTGGTGGTTGGTCACAACCTGTCGTTTGGAAGAATCGAATTTATCTCACGACCGCTGTTGCCGAAAACGGATTCAAGCCCGCAGATTTTGCCGGCGGCGTTCGCAATCCAGCCAGTATGGGCATGGGCAGCAAGCGACCAGATTACAAAGTTGAATGGAAAGTCATTTGTCTGGATGGAGATTCAGGAAAACAGCTTTGGGAGACTTCGGTTGCCGTTGCCCAGCCAAAATTTGGAATCCATCCTTCCAACTCATACGCGACTGAAACACCTGCCGTCGACGAGCGTGGTGTGTACGCTTTCTTTGGCTCCGCCGGCGTGATTGTTGGAATCGACCACAAAGGAAACGAAATTTGGAAGCGTGACGTTGGCGCTTTTAAAACCAACAATGATTTTGGAACAGGAAGTTCATTGGCCATCAACGATGGTCGGATCTATGCGCAAGCTTTGACTGAAGAGTCTGCTGACATTCATTGCTTGAATGCCTCAACGGGCGAGACGATATGGAAAAAAGAAAGAGACCCGAGTCACAAGACTTCGTGGAGTACGCCGCTGGTTTGGAAAAATGAAAAGCGTTCTGAGTTAATTGTTTCTGGCGGAACATTGATCGGAAGTTACGACCTGGCCACTGGTGATCAGCTCTGGTCGGTATCCAAGGTGAAATCTGCGACGGCTTGTTCTGTTTTTGGCGATGAGAAGCACATTTACTTTGGTGGCAGTGATCCAATGTCCAAGGGGCCTTTGTTTGCGATCGGCGCTGGAGGCAGCGGCGAGATCAAGCCCAAGCGAACCAATCAGACGTTTGATACTTGTGCCTGGCGAGTTCCCCGCAGTGCTCCGGGAATGTCGACGCCAGTATCAAATGGCGAGTATTTGTTGTTGACCGATCGCTCGGTTGTGCGGGTACTCAAAGCCGCAGATGGCTCGGAAGTTTTCAAGAACAGGCTGCCGGGAATGGGGATGGTTGTTGGCTGTGCGACCGTGATCGGCGACGAGGTCTTTCTCGTTGATGAGGCAGGAAAGATGGGGGCGGTAAAGCTACAAGACGAATTCGAATTTCGTAGCTTGGGAGATCTTGACGACATCGTTTGGTCGACGGCTGCTGTAACCAAAGATTCTCTATTGGTGCGCGGGGTTAAGGCACTTTACAAGTTCAAGTTGTAACGATTGGTCGCGAGTTTTATTTGGCCAAGGGCCAATTTCACCGTAGCCTAGGACAATGTCCTAGGACCGCGAAACAGCGAAATCAGCAATTGGCTGAAGGCCATATTCAAGCGGTGGTTGAGTTTGGCCCTTGGCCAAAGGCGTTTGGATCGTCCTTGGTGAACACGCCGTGATCGGCGATCACCCCCTTATGGACACGCATACCAGCGCACGTACCACAATCATAGCAAATGAAACGTCGGCAAACCTACATCGATAGTAGCTCGACTCTCCGAGTCGTTTCTCGAATAGGTAACGACTCGGAGAGTCGAGCTACTATCGATGGTTGTTTTTCTATTGAATGAAGTGATCTTCAAAATCTAGGCAGTATCGAAATCTCCAAACATATCGTTGTGACAGCAAGCGTAGCTTGGTCGAGTGACATGGCTTTTTTGGCTCAAGGGCTCAGTGTTTGAGCAGTCGACAGTCCACGATCGTCTTGATCGCCTATGGCTTTCGTGACCGATTGGAGTTGGTAAAATACGAGGATGAATTCGTCCGCTTCTCCATCTGATCAACCTGGCTCGATCATCATTTCGATGAACCCAAATTCGGGCTCGACCAATCGGCAAAGCGTCGTTGAGGAGTTGGTTCAGGAATTAGAGAAACGTGGCTTTGACGTTCACTTGCTAACTGACATTGATACAGTCAAAAAAGTCAGCCTGGAGCACTTGGAATCGAACTCACTTCGTGCCGTGGTTGCTGCCGGTGGTGATGGAACCGTTTCGTTGTTGGCAAACTTGCTTCCGCAGCAAACGCCGATCGCGATTTTGCCACTTGGAACTGAGAATCTACTTGCCAAACATCTGGGCGTTACGGCTGATCCAGAGCTGGTGGCGGAAATGATTGCGGCCGGACAGATGGCTCAATTGGACTCCGGACGCGCCAACGGGAAACTATTTCTTGTGATGGCCAGTTGTGGTTTTGATGCCGACGTGGTGCGGCGCCTGCATGCGGAGCGAAAAGGTCATATTCGGCATTGGTCTTATGCCAAGCCGATCGTCTGGGCGATTGGGCAGTATCGGTTTCCCAAGATTCGAATTTGGGCTGACGGCGAAGAAAAATGTGTCAGCGGAAAGTGGGCCTTCATCTTTAATGTGCCACGTTACGCGATGAATTTGCCGATTGTGGCTGACGCGGATCCGGCGGATGGTTTGCTGGATCTTTGTACCTTCCGTGGCGGAAATTTGCTTCGAGGGTTATTCTATTTGTCTGCCGTTTTGTTGCGGCGGCATCGAGGGTGGAAGCACTCCCACTTTCAGCGGTTCTCCAAAGTTCGAATCGAATCAGAGGATACGGTGCCGTACCAGTTGGATGGCGATCCGGGAGGGGTTTTGCCTCTTGAGATTGAAGTCATTCCGAATTTTTTGAACCTGTTTGTTCCGGAAAAATATTCCAAAAAATGAACTCGGATTTGTTACCCAAATCCCGGTTTTGACAGCCCATAATCAGCCCCAGAATCGATCGTGCCGAACAATCCTGTTGAGATAGAAAACCTGCGTTGTGGTCCCGATCAGCCGTTGTTGGTGATCGCTGGGCCGTGTGTGATTGATGGCCGGGATTTAATGCTGGAGATCGCTGAACAGCTCAAAATCGCTTGCTCGGAACTCGATTTGCCACTGATTTTCAAAGCGTCGTTCGACAAGGCGAACCGAACGAGCTTGAATTCGTATCGAGGGGTAGGACTTGAGTCAGGTTTGAAAATTCTTGACGAAGTCCGAACGAGTTTTGACCTCAATGTGACCACCGATATTCACTTACCCCAACAAGCCGCCCCGGTAGCGGAAGTTTGCCGGTTGCTCCAGATTCCCGCCTTTTTGGCGCGACAAACCGACCTGCTCGTGGCGGCCTCGAAAACCGGCCGAGCGGTCAACGTGAAAAAAGGGCAATTTATGGCACCATGGGATATGGAGCATGTCGTAGGTAAACTGGAAGCTTCTGGTTGCCAGAATGTTTTGGTCACCGAGCGAGGAAGCTTTTTTGGATACGGCCGTTTGGTTAACGACATGCGGTCGATTCCGGAAATGGCAAAACTCAATGTACCCGTTGTGTTTGATGCGACGCACAGTGTTCAACAGCCAAGTGCGGCTGGTGGAAAAACTGGCGGCCAACGCGAGATGGTTGAACCGCTTGCACGAGCCGCGGTTGCAATGGGCTGTGATGCGGTTTTCATTGAGACACATCCCAATCCAGATCAATCACCAAGCGACGGACCTAACATGTTGCCAATCGAGCGTATCAAACCTCTGTTGGCACAACTAAAACAAATTCATCAACTCGTTCGTCAGTCTGGCTGAAAGTTTCCAGCATAAACGATTCAGTCATCACGACGGCGAAATTGAAATAATACAAAAATGAGCAAGAAGAAAATCAAGGACAACTCGATGCGTTTTGAAAAACGATTTTTAAGTCTCGTAGCGTTGGCACTTTCTGTTTTCGTATGCGGCTGTTCGCCTCCAAGCGATCCAATGCTTGAAATGATGGACGCGGATTTGCGTAAAACAAAAGTCGACGATCTGTCGCGAACGATGGATTTCGTTTTCAGCGAGATTCGGTTTTCGCAAAAAGAATTTCAAGACAAAGTCTCAACCGGACTTAACCGCTGGGTAACCTACTCGAAGGATAAGCTTGATCGGATCCAGTGGACCAAGGACGAATTGGTCCAGCCGGTTTTTGAGTCAAGCGAAACCCTTTCAATGCTTACTCGTAACGAAGAATTTAGCTTTCTCAATACTGACCCTTATTACCTTCAAGAGTCGGCTTGGATTTCCCAAGTCGTAGAACGCGTGGTGGCTTCGAAGCAATTGAACGCGTTTGAAATGTATCGCTTGGCTGCGGGAAATTACAAGGCTCAAGATGATGAAGAGGATCCAGTTCTCGAAATCATGAAAAAGTTGCACCCAGATTTGGAGGACGCAGACGCAGAAGTGCTGACCCAGAGTTTGAAAGCCTTCGATTGGGTCGCTCGTAATATTCAATTGGAACCCGAAATTGTTTTGGACGAAAACGGAATTGAAGATGCTCGCTTAAACGAAAGTGAAGATTTGCCTTCTGCCGGTGTTCGCGGTGTCGGTTACAATCTGTACCCGTGGCAAGCTTTGCTTTATTCGCGAGCCGATTATGTAGAGCGGGCGAAAATTTTTATGCTCGGACTTCGGCGACTGGAAATCGACTCGGTCATGTTGGCAACCAAGTCCGAAGATGGCCACAAACCTTGGGCTGTCGGGGTGGCGATCGGAGATGATTATTACCTATTTGATACAAAGCTGGGATTGCCAATTCCCGGAACAAAAGTCGGAACGATCGCTACGCTGGGCGAAGTTCGTGCCAATCCGGAACTGCTTTCCGGTCTGGATTTAACCACCGACGAATCGCTTGAAGATGACACGGATTATTGGGTGAAAGGCGATCAAGTCAAAGAGCTTGCGGGCCTCATTTACGTTTCTCCCGAATCTGTTTCACGCCGAATGCGTGCTCTTGAAACAAGTTTGATCGGCGACAACCGATTGACGCTTGCCTACTCTGCAGACTCCATTGCGGACCGATTGCCCAACACCGATGGCGTAGAGGTGAAAGCTTGGGATATCGCGTTTAAGACACATCAATTCCGCCAAGCCGTTCGTGAAGGCGTTGAGAAGAAATCCAACAACGTGATATCGGAGAAATTGAGTTGGCATTACGCCAACGAATTGTATGTTGACAACTTTATCCCGTATCGGACGGCGAGAGCCCGTTTTCTTAAAGGCAAATTTTCAATTGATTTTACGGGTGTTACCCGCAACGCGATTGAGAGTTGCCAACGGTTAATGTATTCCGATATGGAAATCGAAAACCTTGGTTCAGATCCGACGCTGCAAAAACGACTTCAAATTCGTCGTGAAGCCAACCAGAATGCCCAGGAATTCAGTTTGAAGATTCGTGGAATCCAATCTCAAATGGAACTTGTCCGACGAGATACAGGGTTTTATCTGTCACAGTGTTTGTTCGACAACGGAAGCGTTAAAGCGGCCGGAAACTGGTTGGAAATTTTGCTTGCCGAAGAAGATGCCGAACGCTGGAAGGTTGGTGTTTCGTATTTGCTGGGTCGTTCTTTCGAAGGACGAAAAGAGTACGATGAAGCGATCAAGACGTATGGTGATCAAAAATCGTCGCAGGCTCATGGCAATTTGATTCGCGCACGGATCTTGAAGAGTCTCGTTTCCAAGCTTTGATCTTTGAGGCTTATTGCGTGAATGGATCGTAGGTCATGCTGTGCATGACATGACATCGAAGAGCGATCGACGTATGTCGTAACGAATTGATGACGAGTACCGCTACGGTGAAACCACCAACATGGATGGACGTGCACGAATTCCAGTGTCATGCACAGCATGACCTACGCGTTCACCACACAGTTCCACCATCAACGTTTCAAACGGACTACTTCCATTTGAACGTCTGTTCCGACAACCGCTCGTAAGCATCGATATATTTTTCGCGAGTTTTATCGATGATCTCTTGCGGCAATTCCGGCGGAGGGCTGTTCTTGTCCCAGTCGGTTGAGTCCAAGTACTCACGCACAAATTGCTTGTCGAAAGAAAGCTGGTTTTGGCCTTCCTTGTATTGATCGGCAGGCCAGAATCGCGAGCTATCTGGCGTAAGGACTTCATCGATCAAAATCAGTTCACCGTTATGTGAGCCCCATTCGAATTTGGTGTCCGCCAAAATGATGCCTCTTTCGGCCGCATAGTCGCGGCCTTTTTCGTAAACGTGAAGGCTTTTCTCTTTTAGCTCGTTGGCGGTATCGGCTCCAACACTTTCGATCATTTGCGCGAACGAAATGTTTTCGTCGTGTCCGGCTTCTGCTTTTGTGGCGGGCGTGAAAAGTGCACTTGGGAACTTGGCGCAATTCTTGAGGTCAGAGGCCAATTCGATTCCACAAACCGAACCTGTCGATTGATAATCTCGCCAGCCAGATCCGACTAAATACCCGCGAACAACGCACTCGATCGGAACGACTTCGCATTTTTTTACGATCATCGTGCGGCCTTCGAGTTCTTCGGCGGTCAATCCCTCCGGTAACTCAACCGACGATACATCTGTCGAAACCAAGTGATGTGGGACATCGAAGTAGTCGAACCAGAACTTGCTGATCTGGGTCAAAACGCGACCTTTGTCTGGAATCCTGGTGGGCAGAACATAGTCAAAAGCACTTATTCGATCGCTGGCGACCATCAAATAGTGTTCCCCAATATCGTAGACGTCTCGTACTTTTCCTTGCCGAACCAAAGTTGTCACGGTTTACCCTCGTTTAGGTTTAGTCAATTCGTAGCGGGGCGGTGAGAATTTGGTACGGCTAACCGCGTCCAGCTTCAGAGCTTATCCCAACAAAAATATATGAGACGGTGAATTGTTGGGAAAGTCCCCAGCGAGCTGGAGCCAGAATACGCGGATATAGCTGCTAAAAATGAAAGAGTAAAAAAAACGTTTTCCCGGCTTTCCCTTATTCCTACAATCACGATGTCTTGAGACAATAGACACGGCGTTGAATCGCCCAAGTTGTCAAAAACGAAAGACGGCGACACCGATCCTTTTCCATTGGAATGGAGACCGGTGGCAAGACGTCTGAACTATCCGTGATGAAACTGCGTTACAGCGTCGTTTGTTTTCACAAAATTTTGAAATCCAAGAGCGTTATTAGATGGGCGAATTCCGGTTCCGTGTACCAGTTGATTGGAAGCTGGATCCCTATCACGCAAACTCTATCCACGTCGTCGGGCTTGATGGTATTCCTTGGCCGTGTCGAATAGCCGTCGCCGATGATCCGTTTGAACCACTAACACGAAAGCTACTTTCCGTTTCTCGCAATCGTGATGAGTCCGGAAAAATCTATTTGATTTATCCGTTTAAAGATCGTGGAGAAATGTTGATTTGCACCGGAACGCTTCCTGTGCGCGAAGACCCTTACGATCTTTTGCCTGAGCTTGCTCGTGGAACTTTGAATCGCTTGAGAAACCAGATTTCGATTTGGGAAGAAGGCGGTTTGACGATTGAGAAATCAATTCACGAAAAAGTCTCCGATGCAACAAAGTTTGTTGGCGAAGCGATTTTGCTGGAAGACTCCGATCAGCGCGACGAGTCGGCTCACCAGGCGATTGAAAATACGATGGATGCCGTTTTTGAACTTTCCAGTTCGTTTGGCAAACAGATTTCGAAATTCCGTCGCGAGCACGATCAGCTTAGCGATTTTTGGATGGCGTCCGTTGTTGGCAATGCAGATCAGTTCGATCGAAGCCGTAAAGACGAGCGGTTTGAGCTACTTGAATTGTCACTTAATCCAAAATGCGAAACGCAAAAGTCGAAATTGCTTGCCGGCGGTGGTGAAAATCTTGGCAAACGGATTATTGTTGGGCCTTGGTTGGATGCCAGTATCGGTGGCATGAGCGAGCATTTAATTAATGTTGACGATTATTTGGCACGCAAAGAGTTGTTGATAATCGAAGGCCGCAACCAATTGGAAAAATTGCCTTCTGCGACATCACTGATTCATGTTGTTAGCGGATTGAATGGTCTCGGCCACCGTCATCTTTCCTATCCGCAACAATTGCAAGTCGCGGTTGATCTTCTTCGATTGGTTGAAGAATCGCGGGTTGATTTGCCAACGATGGTCAGTTTTGATTTCCCGTGGGCCGAGCGTTTGGCGGGCGCTGTGGGTGGAGTTCATCCGCTGCAGATTGCTGATTCGCTACTACGTCAAGGGTTGCCAATTTCTTTTCTTGGGTTGGAAATCAATTTAGATTGCTGGCCAAACGGAAGTGTCGTTCGAGATCCGCTTCAATGGATCGATCTGGTTGACGTGTGGGCTCAGTTGGGGCTGCCGCTGGTTGTCTTGCTTCGTGTACCCACCGGCGATGGCGAAAATGGAGTGATCACCTCGGATAGGAATATTAATCAATCGCGCAGCAACCTTTCAGATGACCAACGAGTGCAATTCTTGAATACTGTGCTCCCAATGTTGGTCGCAAGGCCTGCCGTTCATGGAATCATCTGGCAGCAATGGCAAGACCAAGACGATAATCGGTTTCCTCGTTGTGGTGTGGTGGATTCAAGCGGGAATCAAAAAGCGATTGCTGACGCCATTGATCGCGTTCGGCTCTCGATCGACGGCTAATTAAGTCTCTATTCGCCTCCAATCATTGGAAACTCCAGTCATTGGAGAGTAAGGGCGGGCGACCAAGCTGTTTGGTCCTTGGCAAGGTTGCTAAACGGATTTGGGGAACACTAATTTTCACTGATCGACACTAATTCTGTCTTTAGTTTCGATTAGTAAGATCAGCGAGATGAGGGTTATTGCTTTTCCATCGCGTCCGGCAGCAGCATACTGATGCAGCATAAGAAGAACCTTGCAAACGGTGTGAATTTTTCAAATTGATCGCTTGTCAAAAAACGTGTGTGCGACGTTTTGTCTCGCGAATTGCGGCAACAATTCCCTTAAAATTCAAATGTGTTGGTGCCCTACCCTGACATTTCTTGATCGAAAACGATGAACGAACCAGACATTCGATTGCCTTCTGGGCCGACGGGAAAGTTGCTCCCTACTTTGAGCTTCATGCGTGACAGTTTTGGCGCGCTGAGCAAATGGGTGGCGGAATATGGTGACCCGCTTTTCATTAATGCGCTCAATGGTCCAATCATTGCCACCGGTAGGCCAGATCTGATAGAGACTATTTTTAGCGCCGATCCAGCAATATTCGAAACATTCGCCAAAGACACATTGACGCCGATACTTGGTCGCGGCTCGATGCTTCAGCTTGACGGGAAGCCCCATCAGCGCGAACGCAAGCTGATCATGCCAATGTTTCACGGACAGCGCATGAAATCGTATGTTGAATCGATGCAGCGGATCGCGATTCGGTCTTTCGATCCGCACGCGGGCGCTGGAACGGTCTCGATGATGGACATCACAACGGGTATCTCGCTGGATATCATTGTCGAAGTCATGTTGGGTGCTGATGACAAAGAGGCAATTGCAACTTTGGTGAAACAATCGGCCTCGGTGGTGAAACGTACTTGGCCACCGCTCTTTTTCTCACGTAAAGCTCAATTTCGTTTCTTCGGACTTAGCCCGTGGGATCGCTTTGAGCAGGTGCGCGACGCACTGCGAGCAACGTTGATACAAGAAATCGAAAAGCGAGAAGGAACGCTCGAAGGTCGTCAAGATATTCTCTCGCTTCTGGTTGAGTGTCGCTATGAGGATGGTTCGAAGATGGACACCGAACATCTGCTCGACGAGTTGGGTACGTTCCTGTTTGCGGGGCACGAAACTTCGGCAATCGCGATGGCTTGGGCTGTCTATTACTTGTTGAAAAATCAGGAAGCCCGCGAGAAACTCGTAGCTGAACTCGACGCCAACGCAGACAAAGAGCCGGGAGAGATTGCGCGACTGCCTTGGCTCAGCGCTGTTGTTAACGAATCGCTTCGCCTCAATCCCATTGTTGGCGATGTGTTGCGTGTGCTTAAAGAGCCAATGGACCTCGGTGAGTTCCGGGTTCCCGCTGGTTTTGCGGTGGCGCCGCAGATAACACTAGCTCACTACAACGAAGCGACATTCCCAGATCCATCGCGTTTCGACCCCTCAAGGTTTATCGACAAGCGGTATTCGCCGGGAGAGTATTTACCGTTCGGTGGCGGTGTCCGGCGCTGTGCTGGAGCTGCGTTTGCCTTGCACGAGATGGCAATCGTTTTGGGTACGCTTTTTTCGCGATACGAGTTAGAACTAAAGGAAACGAAACCGGTTGTCCCCAAGAGACGCAATATTACGATCGGTCCGTCAACGGGCATTCGAGTTGAAATCAAACCGCGATGACAATGTGTCAAGCTATAAACCGAATCCGGAGTATTGACGTTTCCTGACTCATCGGCGTACCTCCCGGAACGCAAAGTTCTTTCGAAAAATGGCCCAGACTGCCTCCAATTGAGCCGTGGCAATGGAACGGTTTCCAATCGCCAGTGGATGCCAGTTATTAGCCAAAGTCGCTCTCATCTTCTTCCACTATCCAGTGCTTTCTTGACTAGCTGAGTAAATCAACTCCGTGATTCTCCGGCCATGAATGTTCCATTCGTCATCATCGCTCTGGATAACAACACCAAGGTTCACCCAAAGGACGCGGAACGAATTTGATTCAATCGCAAAACCGTTCCAGCTCTTTATCGCCTGAACACCGGAAGCAATGCTGCCAAAGCTGTCGAGCGTTTGGAATGAGCCCAGCCGAATCAGATATTGGTGAAAGTGTTTGAAGTCTTCAAGCTCTTGAATAGTTGGAACGTCTTCTCTTAGTTGTGCCCTGCCATAAAATTCCGTTTTACCGTTTCTAACAACCGGATCGACGAGTTCCGTTTTGTGTTTGCCAACAAGAACATATGAGTACGATTGAAAAAAATCATTGTCATCATCTTCGTCAGAGAGGACGTTCGAATGCGTGAGGTGGTACGTTGTATGAAGCTTTTGCGGGTGCGCTGCTGGTATAGCCGAACTGATTTTGTCCGGCGTCAACAAATTCGTTTCAGATTGAGACATGAAATAAATTCCGTGTGCAAACTAGTTTAAAATCCGGTGCGGCCCCATCTTGGACTCAGACCACTTCCTGAGCGACCAAAGGTGGTTGATTCGTATCCAAGTTGACTAATTTTGTTAGTGAGAGTCCCTGTGTTCGAGTAATGAACAGAGGTAAAACGAATAAGAAAACGGCAAGCACCAAGAAGCACAACAGCGTAGCTGCGCCGCCCCCAATTCCGATAAAACCGCCAGTTTGAATTGAAAACACAATGATCGCCGAAACCAAGGCGATGGAAACTGCTACACAGCAGTTAATAAGGCTGCGTTTTATGTTTTTTGCGCGAAATACGAAGAACACAAATGGCATCATCAGCGTCGAGATGATTGTGAATACGAACGAATAAATCAGCGAAGAGATTAGGATGCCATTGCTGATCTGTGAATTCATAGAGAGATGTGCATTGGTGTTTTGGGGATCTAATTCCATCAAGATTTCGTTATACATACTCGCACTAATCGAAGATGATGCTTGAAGCCCCACAAATGCGATTGCGAAAACAAACGTGATTGCGAACAGGTCTCGTAGTTGAAACGAGGGCGCCGGAGGTTGGCGGTTGAGCACAAACTGGTATCCGAACACGGCTCTCAAAATCCAATACGGGATTTGTGAAGCGCAAAAGAACATTGGGATTATAAACGTGATTGTTAAAGCGACTTGGAATACCTGGCTTCGGTGAGCTCCCGACATGAGGTAGGCTCCAAGAACCGCTGCACCAATAACAATGGCACCAATCGACATGGCTGACGTGGCACGAGCCAAGTATCCTCCGGTACCAAGAACCGACCAGGCTGCCATCCATTGGGTTGTTGCGATTAAGACCGCCGTAATGACCATCAGAGGAAATTGCCTAGGGGAATCAAGCCAAAGGACTGATAAAAAGCAAACACACCCGTAGGCAAATGCGATGAGAATCCAGTGGGAGAAATGCGAAGTGTTTGGTGAACTCATCGGTTAGCTCCTTGGCTCTTAAACCGAGTAAATGGCAGACTTCATAATTCCATCAAACCTCGCATTTGCAAAAAACGCGTCCGCCTACCGAATTCTGGCAACTAGCTCCTTCGTCCAATGCACACCAGGCACATGTCATCAATTGCGGGTTCATTACCGGCGTGACGTGAAACTGATTGGCAGATCTGTTCGCCGATCGTTTCGGGAGTTTTGGCTTGTGAATCTTTCAGCTCTTGAATCATTGAGTCAGTTGTAAGTTGCTCGCCGTCCTTGTTCATGGCTTCGTTGATTCCGTCGGTGTACATCGTCACCACATCGCCGGGCGCGATGTCAATTTCTACCGATTCGTATTCAAAATCTTCCATGATTCCCAGTGGTAAACCCGACTCGGTCCAGCACACTTGCTCAAATGTACCATCGGCACGGCGAACGATCGGTGGCATATGTCCCGCGTTGACGATTGTCATTTTGTTTGTGTTCAAATCAACGAGGCCAAGCACCAATGTGACGAATCGATCAATGTTCATGCCTGAGAGGCTGTTGTTCATCTTTTGAGTTGCTTCGACTGCTGTTTCCGAGGTCGCCAAAGCAAAACGTGATTCAGCGGAGACTTTGGCCATCAACAGTGCCGCTGCGATTCCATGTCCGACCACATCTGCGACGATTACGCCTAATCGATTGTTGCCCAGAGATACGTAGTCAAAGTAATCGCCGCCGACCTGTTGCATAGGACGATAGTAAGAAAAGAAGTCAAAATGGTCGGTCGCCGGAGGACGCTGCGGCAAAAATCGCTGTTGCAATTCGTGGGCAAGCTCAAGGTCGGTTCGCAAATCAGATGCACGCTGAACGTCGATGAATAGATCGCTTTTCTGGATCGCAAGGCTGGCTTGCATCGCAACGGTCACCAACGTTTCGAGATCTTCTTCTTTGAATGCGATGGATTGCTTGAGGGTATCAAGTTGGATCACACCGATCGCTTCGTCTTTACTGTTGATTAACGGAGCACACATGATCGAACGAATACGGAAATCGACAATGCTTTGGCTCATGTCAAAACGGTCGTCGGTGGCAGCATCGCTACTGATAATCGGGCGTTTGGTCTCCATGACTCGATTGACGATCGTGCGGCTGATTTTGATCAGCTCTTCGTCACCGGGACGGCGAGTTTTGACGCCCAGCGGTTGAAGTCGATCGTCGTCATTTTTGAGGATCACGAATCCACGATCGGCTTCGGTGAACAGGTCAAACAAAAAGTCCAGGATCTTGGCAAGGACTTCATCTCTTTCTACCGTCTCGCTGAGCGCATGGGTGATTTTAGTAAGCGCCGAGAGTTTTTCTTCGGGAGTAACATGATTGTGAGTTCGCGTGTAGTGCGATGGCACGTCGAACTGCGACATGACTTTGGAGCCTTCATCTCCAAAATCGTCAAGAAAGACCGAACTGGACGTCTGGTTAGGCCGCGGTGGCAATTCGGCAGTGGCACGCGGTCTAAGGGTGCCAGGAATCGACTCGTTCACCGAAAACACAAAACTCACGTCGCAAATTCGGATTTCGGATTGTTCGTAAAGCTTCGTCGGCTTGTGAATGACCGAGTTGTTTAGGTAAGTCCCGTTGCGGCTGTTGAGGTCTTGTACATAGTACTGCCCTCCCTCGTAGGTTACCTGCGCGTGGTGACGGCTAACGGACCCATCATCGATATGAATATCGCAATCTGGGTGTCGTCCAATAATCACCGGTTCTTTTGTTAACGAGAATCGTTTCTTGACGACCGAGTCATCGTTGGAAGTAAGGACTGCCATGAATTTCTTGCCGAGAGCTGGAATGCTGGCGGTGGTCCGCCGAAGTAACTATTGTAATTTTCGCATACCAGCACGGTCAATTGGCAGGCGATTAGGTTGTTTTGAAAAAGAAACGAAAACTTTGTGTATCATCGCTCATGAGCACGTTTTGGGGCTTAATTAAGCGCAGAAAAAAGGCTCCGCAATTTGCAGAGCCTTTGTTGCTAATTTTGGTGAATGATGGGTCGCTGTGGCTAATTCCCAAAGAAGGATTTCCCTATGCCGCCCAAGGTCGACTGGGCAAATTCGTCGTTTTGCCTTAATCGCCGTGTTAGCCTAATCGCTGTTAGCTTAAACGCCGCGTTAGTTTGAACGCTTAAGCGATCTCGTCAAACAATCGGCTCATGGCCGCATCAAGCTTTTCAGTCGTTTCGTACTGACCGCTTGCGATTTGAGCGCGGATGTCTGCGACTCGATCAGCGCGAATGTCGCCGCTGGTTGAATTGATCATTTGAGCTTCTGCTGAAATCTCAATTTGATCGACTGGAGCAGAATTAACTGCCTCCGCACCGCGTGTTGTATTTTGAGTCTGTAGGTTAACTGCAGACGAAGTCTGAATATTTGAAGTAGGTCTAATTTGCATTTTTATCTCCCCGTGACGGGTCAGTTGTTTTGCTCATTCAACGATTTGTTGAACGAACAATGATGATTGTTGATTTTGCACATTTCAATTTGATTCACGATTTCAACTTTTCGATCATGCCACTCAAACGAATCTTTGCCGTGACAAGTCAATCAAAATTTTATTGTTGATCCAGGTCCTTTCGAACCCGATCGTGATATCCACCAAGGCTGCATCCTTGTCGATGAACGTGCCATCCGTAACCGAAGATCTGACAACGCAAGCTAGTGAAGCTTGATTGTTATCGACAATAACTGCTAGCACCTTGTGTGGGTTTTTTGTAGTGTGTTTCGTGACGTTGGCGAAGTGCCAGACGCCTATAAGGTTTTTTATGTTTAGGACTTTTGATTGAAAGCAATTGAACTTTTTGGTTCAAAATCCCCGTCAATCATTTGACTCGCCCGTAATACGTGCTTGTCTATCAAAGTGTTCGCTTTGATTTAAATAATATTTGAATTGCTTTTGCTTTTCGCATACGCCAAGGAGTATAGGAAAAAACTGGGAGGCGGAACAAGCTCAGTCGGTTCGGTAATTATGCCTGTGACTCGAATAAGTCATTACATTGATAGTGTAGTTGCCAGCATTTTTGTCGAAAATGAATTACAGCCAGCGAACAATTCTTAGCCAGCTTTCGTCTGTTTAGGTGTTGAGCTGTAACGATTACAGCATGGATCGCAAGGATTGCTTTCGAAGAGTTTCCTCTGTGAGAAATGCCATGATTCGTAAACCACAAGCTCCCCAATTTAATCTTTCGCCTGGCAAGTTCGAAAAACCATTCTTCGTCGACATGGAATCATTCTTCGAGTTTAGTTTTTGGATCTCCGAAGAGCTGTTGGACCTTGAGAACCGGTTCAAAGAAAAGCACGCGCCTCGTTTAAAGCGGAAGCTCGGTTCGCAGGCAGTCGCGATCAGCCCAAATGGGTAATTCCAAGCGGATAAGCCCAAGCAGACTGACAAGTCGTTTTGCGACAACCAATGCTGAATCGGCTGGTCGTTACTCCAACAAAAAAGGCTTACCCGAAACGAGTAAGCCTTTGATGTGCTTTCAATTCAACAAGTAAATTACTTGCGGTTGAACTCGATTCGTCGTCTGCCAAGCTGTTGTTGGAGTCGCTGGACGATGCTGCTGTGCATCTGACTCACGCGGCTTTCACTCAGATCAAGCGTTGCTCCGATCTCTTTCATCGTCAATTCTTCATAGTAATAAAGAATGATGATCAAACGTTCGTTGCGATTGAGGCCTTTGGTAACCAAACGCATCAAGTCATTTTTCTGTACGCGACGTGTTGGGTCTTCGCCCTTTTTGTCTTCAAGGATGTCGATTTCTCGGACATCTTTGTAGCTATCTGTCTCGTACCATTTTTTATTGAGACTGATGAGGCCTACCGCATTGGCGTCGCTCATCATTTTTTCCGTTTCCTTGACCGTCAGCTCAAGGGCTTCTGCCAATTCAACAACCGTTGGAGCTCGACCAAGTTTGGTCTCCAGCTTTTTGGTTGCATTGTTAACTTTGCTGGCCTTTGAACGAACAAGACGAGGAACCCAGTCCATTGTTCGGAGTTCGTCCAACATGGCTCCACGAATACGCGGAACGCAGTAGGTTTCAAACTTAACGCCTCGCTCCATGTCGAACGCGTCGATCGCATCCATGAGGCCAAACACGCCTGCTGAAATTAGATCGTCTAACTCGACGCCGTCTGGAAGACGTTGCCAAATCCGCTCGCCGTTATATTTGACGAGTGGAAAGTAGCGTTCCATCAGTCTGTTCCGCAGATTCTTGTCCGTGCAATCGGGCTTGTACTGCTTCCAAACTTGTAGGATTTCTTCCTGTTGTGCAACACTTGTCGCCATGCAATCCTCCGTGATTGTTATGCGAAGTCACGCCGAAACGTGGTGGTTCTTTTTAATGGCCGAAGCCAATCAGTTTTGTTTTGGTGAAATGAAGTTGTCTTAAACAGACAGGCTTCGTTTCGAGATGACGGTAAATATCAGAATTCGCTTTGCCGCGTCAATGAATAAATTACATGGTTGTAGTAAAATTTTTGTCGTTTTTTTGCGTCCTTTTTCGCTTCATTCTGAAATCAGCGCACGCCGCGGCGAGCACCAGATTTGCCGATAGTTTTTCATCGACTTTTTGCGACATGAAACTTTTGTGAAAAATTCAGATTGACCAATTCAGGTAGCGTGTAGGCCAATGGAAATTGAAATTAATGTAAGTGCTGGCATACGTCGGATTCGCATTATCGCGTTGAATACGTGAGGATTTCTGATGATGCTGGCAGTAGAAAAAAATTTGAGACTTTTGTTTTGTCTCTAAGCATGTAGCAAAAGCCATCAAGACACACACAATGGTTTCAGTCAATTGAACATCAAAACTCTTGTTGAGTCTCGATCGCAGGACTTTGACTAAGAGAAAGAATATAAACTAAGCCGCACTGGCAACATCGCTGATTTGCTCGCCAGTTATTTCACCAACGACATCAACTTTGGCCCCTTCAAGCTCCCGGCTGCCGAGCACAAACATTTCGCTGGCTTGATCAAAGGCAAGTTCTGCGATGACGGGACGGATAGATTGATCCACTAACGCGATTGGGCGATGGCCCGTGTCAGACATTTGCTTGGCCGCATGTTGAATCGCATTGGCAAGCCCTTCAATGATCACTCGTGGTAAACCTAGCCGTATCTCATCACGGTCTCGTTCCCAAGCACACGCAATTCGATCTTCAAGGTCTTGCGAAATCGTAAACACCGGAATTCGCTCGCCGGATTCTCCAACTAAACCAGATGAAATGTGACGCGCCAATCGGATGCGAACTTTCTCAGTAAGATCCCAACGGTTCGAAGTCACCGCTGCGTTGTCGCCGAGAGTTTCCAGGATCAAATTCAAAGGCCGTATCGAGATGCCTTCGGAAACCAGGTTTTTGAGGACCTGCTGAACCTGAGCAAGTGTCATCACGTCCGGTATAAGCTCTTCGACGATTGCGGGTGCCGTTTTCTGGGCTTCATCTATCAATTGTTTCGTTGCGTCACGAGTTAACAGTTGTGATGCGTTGTCAATCGCCGTCAATTTTAATTGGGTTGCCAACAAATCAGTCGGCGTGATTACATCGTAGCCCGCAGTTTGGGCGGCTTCCCAAGCCGTTGGGTCAATCCAGAACGCTGGCGAACTGGTTAAGTGTTCATCGGCCAGCCCTTTGACAACGCCATCAGCCAACGCTTCAACGGCTTGGCCCGAGTCAATCGCCAAGCAACAACTTGGCTGAATTTCACCACGTTCGACTACATTGCCTTGGATCAGGATGCGAAATTGGTTGGGGGCAAGCTTCAAATTGTCGCGAATTCGAATCTTGGGAAGAATCACTCCCATCTCTGCAGCGAGATTTTTTCGGACTTGGGTGATCAGCCCCAGCAAGCTTCCTCCCTGCCGCGAGTCGGCCAATCGAATCAAGCCCACGCCCAATTCGACTTCGAGAAGATCATTGTTTAATAGTTTTTCAAGCGTGACTTCTGCTGGTTTGGGTGCGGTATTCTCGGGAGCCGAAGTCGCTTTTAACTTTTCCTTTTCATCGTTTTGGAATATTACGTATGCACCAGCAAGGCAGGAAACCGCAATAATCAGAAGGGGAATCTTTGGCAGTTCGGTCAACACCATCAATCCAAGGAAAACCGATGTGATCACTAACACGATCGGGCGTGCGAATACTTGGTTCAGTGATTCACGTGGCAAATCTGTTTTTTGTGTACTTCTAGTAACTAACAATCCCGCAGCCAAAGCAATCAAAAGTGCGGGCAGTTGACTAACCAAGCCATCACCAATGGTCAGTTTTGTGAATGTTTGTGCCGCTTCGCCGATGGACATTGAACTGGAAAGGCCAATGACCAATCCGCCAACAATGTTGATCAGCGTGATCAGTAGGCCGGCAATTGCGTCACCGCGAACGAATTTACTCGCTCCATCCATCGCCCCATAAAAATCAGCATGGGCCACGGTGTCAGATCGCAAACGTTGTGCTTGTTGTTTATCAATCGTTCCAGCGTTGAGGTCGGCATCGATCGCCATTTGTCTTCCTGGAAGTCCATCGAGTGCAAATCGAGCGGTTACTTCACTGATTCGCGACGCTCCCTTGGTGATGACAACGAATTGAATTACGACGATGATCAAGAAGATAACCAAACCAACTGCCAAGCTATCGCCAGTTACGAATTGTGAGAAACCCTGGATCACTCCACCCGCCGCGGATTCTCCATCAATCGCACCCCGCGTAAGAATCAATCGCGTCGTACCTACATTCAATGCCAATCGCGCAAGTGTTGTTCCCAACAGGAGCGACGGAAAAATGCTGAGTTCCAGCGGCGATTTGACATAGATCGTGGTCAGTAAAATAACCACGGCCGCACTTATATTAGCCGCCAAAAAGACATCCATCATCGCGGCCGGCAATGGCACGAAGATCACCATCAAACAACTGATAATTCCAATTGGAAGCAGCAAATCGGGAAGCCGTTTTGAGAAATTCATACTATTGCGACTGGAGTTTGAGTCAAAACCGTCCAACTGAATTGTTGGAGGGTGTATCGAGATGTAGGCCCGGTTGGAACGACCGCGAACATTAGACAAAAGCCAAAAAAACTTCCAGACCGCTTAATTTCACTCAAGTGCAAGCAAAAAAATGAATGAGAGTTGGCGGAAATTCGTGAGTTGACTGCGTTGTTTCTCTTTCTCCAAACCGCTCTTGATCGATTCCGACGTCTATCTAGAATCCGGCACCATCGACGGACGGTGTTTTGAGGAAGCGATTGAACCACTCAAAACAAGATTTCCGTTCATTCAATATTGGAGAATTGATATGTTGCGAGCGACATGGAAGTTGCGTTTAATGTCACTGGGTGTGGTCGGATTTCTTGCCGAAACAGCGAGAGCCGAAGATCTTATTAAAGCCGGAAAAGATATCGGCCAACAGAGCATCAGGCATTCCGAAGGGTTCATTAATACGATTACTACCGCGATCAATGGTGAACCAGAATTGGCTGCGGCGGCTCGAAGTGATTTGATCGCCATGGCCGGGCAAGCAACTTTTGTAATCGCGATTCTCTATATCAGTTTTCTTGTCGCCTCAGCTATCGGCCGTTACGTTGGCGGAATGGTGACCAAGAAAGTTGACGCAACGCTTGGTAAGTTTCTCACCAAAGCGGTTCGCAATATAATCATGATTATGGTCGGCCTGATAGCTCTTAAAATGTTTAAAGTCGATGTGGCAGAATTCGCCGTGATTATCGCGGCTGCAGGTTTTGCGATCGGCATGGCGCTTCAAGGAACACTTGGAAACTTTGCGGCTGGCGTGATGTTGCTGATTTTCCGTCCTTTCAAAATCGACGATTACATCGTTGTGGCAGGAACCGAAGGAACGGTTGAAGAGATTGATTTGTTCACAACGAGACTAAACGCGCTCGACAACCGGCACTTGATCATTCCAAACGGAGAGATTTTTGGTGCCAATTTGGAAAACTATTCGCGTAACAAAATGCGACGAGTGGATGTCAATGTTGGTGCTGCTTATTCGGCCGACATTGAGCATACGCGAAAGGCGCTTGAACGAGCTGTGGCGGTGGTTAGTTCTGCATACTTAGAAGTAACTGGCGAATCAGAAGTTCCGGCTGCACAAGTTTATTTGATGGAGCTGGGCGCATCATCGGTTGATTGGCAGTTGCGAGTTTGGTGCAATCCAAACCAATACTGGGGCGTCAGAGAAGAGCTAACGGCGGCAGCGAAAAACGCACTCGACAAAGCTGGAATTTCAATTCCGTTCCCACAAATGGATGTTCACGTAGTCGGAAAAGTCATGGCGAAAGCCGCGTAGACCTGCTGCGAGCGCAACGAAGCAGAAAGTAGGTTGGACATTCCTGTCCGACACTCAAGAGCGTTTTGTTTCAAGCAAAACACGAAACTGCACTGGCCCAAAACTACGTGGCCAGCAGCATGCGTAAGTGATCAAACCGCAGCAGGTTTCTTGGCTTTTAAATCTGCCGTCACTTGCGCGATTATTTCACCAGCCCGTTTCGCATCTGCTTCAGAAATATGTAGATGCGTAACGGCGCGAACGTCTTCGTGGCTAAATGGAAACATCCAAACGCCTGCTGCTTCAGCCGCTACGCAAAACTCAGCGGCAGTGGCGACTTCCGAATCAACTCGAAACACCACGATGTTGGTTTCGACTCGAGAAAGATCTAAATACAGGCCTTCGGTTTCGACTACCGATTGGCCAATGTGTTTCGCATTCGCGTGGTCGTCAGCCAATCGCTCAATATTGTTTTCCAAAGCGAACTGCGCAGCCGCGGCAAGGAATCCGGATTGCCGCATCCCACCACCAAACAATTTTCGGTGCCGTCGCATGTCGTAGATCATGTCTTTGGTTCCAACCAAAGCGGATCCCACTGGTGCTCCTAATCCTTTGCTGAAACAGATGCTAACGGTGTCGAAATGTTGTGCCCAATCGCTGGCGGACTTTCCGGATGCAACCACCGCATTGAACAGTCGAGCGCCATCAAGGTGCGTGATGAGCCCTTTTTCGTGAGCCCAGCCGCAAATCTCAGCCACACCCTCATAAGGCAAAACGACTCCGCCCCCTTTGTTGTGAGTGTTTTCGAGGCAAATCAAACGCGTGCGAACCGCATGCTCATTGTCTGGATTGACCGCGTTGTAAAGCTGGTCCAATTGGATCGCGCTGTTTTTTCCTTTGATCGTTTTGGCCGCGACGTTGCTCAGTTGTGCGTAACCGCCTTGCTCGTAGTTGTAAATGTGACAACCTGATTCGCAGATTAACTCGTCGCCCGGCCGGCAGTGAAGTCGAACAGCGACTTGATTGGTCATCGTGCCCGATGGCATAAACATCGCGGCTTCTTTGCCAAGCATTTCAGCGATTGTTTCCTGAAGTTTCGCTACCGATGGATCAACATCAATCACGTCGTCATTGACATCCGCATTCATCATCGCGGATCGCATGGCGTCGCAAGGCTTCGTCAGTGTGTCGCTTCGTAGATCAATCATATTGAATCGTCTTGGAAAAGTTTGGTCGGGGCGCGAAAGGTCGAAACGAAAATTCGAAATTAAAGCTTATGCCGACTCGTGAATTGCAATTCGAAGTTGCGTATATTGTTAGAGCTTAGCAAATGCATCCATGGCTTGTTGGATATGCTCATCAGTCAAAGCGGCGGAAACCTGAACTCTCAACCGCGATTCGCCTTTGGGAACGACTGGGAAACCAAACCCGATCACCATCACGCCTAGATCAAAAAGCTGTTTGGATTTTCTGATCGCTTCGGCTTCGTCGCCAATCATGATCGGAATGATCGCTGTGGGTGAAGGAGCACAATCAAAACCAAGATCGGCCAACCCTTTTCTAAAGCTCGCCACATTTGAGTGAAGTCGACCCACGATGGACGGATCGTTTTCAATCACTTCGATGGCTTTGTGGGCACTGTAAGCCACCGTTGCGGGAAGCGCATTTGAAAACAAGCTCGGTCGGCCGCGTTGTTCCAAAATTTGAATCGCATCGGCCGAAGCCGCAATGTATCCGCCAGCCGCACCACCCAATGCCTTGCCAAGCGTTCCGGTGATCACATCAATTTGACCGACCAGATCAAAATGTTCATGTGTCCCTTTGCCCGTTTTTCCGAGCACGCCTACTCCGTGTGAATCATCCACCACCAGCATCGCGTCGTATTTGTTGCAAAGCTCAACCAACTCTGGAAGTTTCGCCACATCGCCTTCCATGCTGAACACTCCGTCAGTAACCACCCAGCGAGTCGCATGTGATTGAGTTTCTTTCAGCAAAGATTCCAACTGCTCAAGGTCACTGTGTTTGTAAACTTTCTTGGTGACGGACTTCGACATCAAACGCATGCCGTCGATAATGCTCGCGTGGTTGAGTTCGTCAGAAAGAATCACGTCTTCAGGGCCAACGAGCGTAGGAAACAAAGCTTCGTTCGCATTCCAGCAACTAACGTAAGTCAACGCGCTTTCAGTGCCAACAAACTGTGCGATCTTTTCCTCAAGCCGCCGGTGGCATTCAAGTGTGCCGCAGATAAAACGTACAGAGGCTGTGCCTGCACCGTATTCGCGAAGGCCATGGACTCCGGCTTCGATGACGTCTGGGTGATCTGCCAACCCGAGATAGTTGTTGGCGCAAAGAACCAGCACTTCTCCTTTTCCCTCAATGTCAACGACCGGACGCATTGGAGAAGTGATATTGTAAAACGGTTTAAGCTGGCCTGATTCGGTCCATTCGTTGAGATACTGTTTGCAACGGGCATCAAAAGGGGAGTTGGGCATTTTATCTCTTTAATCTTGAGTTTGACTTCGTGAATCAATGTGAGTTTGGAACGGATTAGATCGGCATCTTCATTACGACTTTGATCGCTTCGCCTGATTGCATCATCTTAAGGCCTTTTTCGTAATCTTTCATCTCGATGACATGCGTGATGATCGGATCAAGATTCAAGCGATCAGAAAGCAAGAGGTTTTCCATCTGATACCAAGTCTCAAACATGCGACGGCCATTGATTCCCAATAGCGTTGTGCCTTTAAAGATGATCAGTTTTGACAAATCGAAAGTGATTTCATCGCTTGGGATTCCCAGCATCGCAGCGGTTCCGCCAGCTCGTAAAACGCCCAGTCCGTCACGAATCGCTTGGGCGTTGCCGCTCATTTCCAACATCACGTGCGGGCCAAGTCCATGTGTCAACTCGCGGACGCGGTCTGGCCAGTCGTCTGTCGCCCGGAACGCGCCTTCGGCACCCAGCTCTTCGGCCAACGCAAGTCGCCGATCGTCCATATCGGTAACGAAGATTTTCCCGGCACCCGCGGCTTTGGCAACCGTTACCGCCATCAATCCAATGATCCCAACACCGGTAATCAAAACGGATTTGCCACTAACGCCCGCCGACATTACGGTATGCACCGCATTTCCCAGAGGATCAAAAACGGCGGCTACTTTGTCTGGGATACCAGGACTAACTGGCCAGCAGTTTTCTTCTGGAATGGAAACGTATGGAGCGAAGCATCCGTTGCAATCGATGCCCAAGATAACAACCTTGTCGCAGATATGGCCTTTGCCCGTTCGGCACATCTCGCAAACGCCGCATCCGATATGGCCTTCGCCGCTAACACGTTGGCCGATCGAAACACGATCAACTGCCGACCCGGTGTTAATGACTTCGCCGACAAATTCGTGCCCGGTCGTGATCCCAATTTTGACTCGGTCCTGACTCCATTTGTCCCATTCGTAAATGTGACGGTCGGTGCCGCAGATCCCGGCGTGGGTGACTTTGACAAGTACGTCTCGCGGCCCGATCTCGGGAACATCGACGGACTCACACCAATCAAGTCCGGGTGCGTTTTGCAATTTGCGGATCGCAGGCATGTTTTCTGGTAACGTGATTGACATAGAACTTACCTTTAAATTTGCCCAACTAAAAAACTTGAATTAGCGAACGTTTGCGTTTCTGGTATGCTGGAATTGCGTTCATTATCCTAGACAAGCCCGTCCGGCATGACAAGCGTTAGGGCATTTGTTGGTCGCGCGGGTACCACGCATTCTAGGCAATCGCATGATGACGATTTGCAAGCGCCGAAATTTAAAGCATCAAAGTTTATTTAAAGCACCAAAGTTAAAGCACCCAATCAAAGCACCGAGACTGAGCATCAAACGCAAAGTTGGATTCACATTATGGCAGCCAAAAAAGCCAGTAAGAAAAAGCAATCGGTCACACCCGCCAACGGTGCGGTCGATGTGGAACCGCTAAATCAATACGTTTGCGAACAAGTCAAGGAACTACGTAAACGCAAAGGCTGGACGCTGGAACAGTTGGCTTCGTTAAGCGGCGTGAGTCGATCGATGATCAGCCAGGTCGAACGCGGCGCGGCTAATCCCACGCTGGCCGTTGCGTTTCGAATTGCTCAGGCGTTTGGCGTTTCATTGGGGGATCTTGTTGATGGCGCGTCGCCGCAAAGGCAAATTGATTTGGTGCGCCATGACGATAAATCCGCAATCTTTCGCGACGATGCCGTTTGTAGGATCCGCACACTCTCGCCGCGGAACCTTGAAAAGGACGTTGAGTTCTACGAAGTCACTTTGAAAACGAAAAAGAAGCTCGACAGCGCCGCTCACTTTTCCGGGACGCGTGAATTCTTAACCGTTCGGTCAGGTGCTGTTCAGGTTACGTCCGCTGGCGAAACGGTTGAGTTGAAGAAAGGTGACAGCGCTCAATACATCGCCGACGTTGCTCATTCGATCGAGAACGTCGGCAAGGGGGAAGCGGTTTTGTTCCTGGTTGATATTTATAGCGATTGATTGGTCGCGATTGATAAGTCGCGATGGAATCCGAATCAGTCATTCACGTGCGTTTCCAGGAATCGTGCCAAGCGGTGAAAATCGCTGTCAGGATCAATGTAGCGAACAACGGTAACTAGTGTTTCCGGGTCAACCAAGTTTTCGAATGGCTCGTAATGAAGATCCAACTGTCCGCTGACGCTGACCATGACGCCGTTCAATTTTTTTTCCGCCAACGCACGGAAAGCACCTACGCCGAGTTGACTGCCAAGCATCGCATCAAACGCGTGTGGTTTGGCACAACGTGATTCGTAACCGAGCTGCAAACCTTTGACGGCGCGACTGGCTCCAGTTTTTTCGGTGTACTTTTTCGCAACCGCGTTGGACAGAATTGCGTACAAACTGACTTCCGAGATTTTGATGTGGCCATGATCGTCACGTGTCACGCCTTCGACATAACTGAAAGGAAGGTATTCAGCCAATCCTTCGGCGACAACGATCACGCCGTACTGCTTGCCTTCTGCTTCGCGGGCCAACATTGTTTTGACAACGCGTTCTGAAACGCGGTCCATGTCCATGCACTTTCGCGTTTTAGTTTCGCCTGCTTCGTTAGTGAATTCTTCATCAACGAGATAGCCAGCCATTACGTCTTCGACACTGATAACGAGACTGGCTTCGCCCGCGATCGCGGCACCGTAGGACAGCCAACCTGCACTGCGGCCCATCGTCTCAGTCAAGAAATACGAACGAGTTGCTTCCGCGTCGTAGATCAAGTTGCGAATTTCGGTCGCAAGAAAGTCAACCGCAGTGAAGAATCCAAAAGTAAAATCAATGCCGTGGTAATCGTTGTCGATCGTTTTGGGCAAGTGAACCACAGGAATGACGTCGCTGGCGTTGCTCTTCTCCTGATAAAGTTTGAACTTGTTGGCAGTTTTGAGCGTGTCATCGCCACCAATTGAAATCAAGGCATCGATCCCAATCGAATGAAGTGCTGCGCAGACGCGTTGCATAGGCGCCGTTTTTTCTGGATCAAGCAAATCTTCTGGACCGTCAATGTGCCTTCCAGGGTTGGAGCGGGCAGTGCCAATCATAATGCCTTGCGCGTTTCGGGTGCGGCCAAGGACCTTGTGAGTCAAAAGGATATAGTCCGATCCTTCTTCCAATGGCTTTGACGGATCAAAGTCGACCAGCGAAGAATAGCCGTGCTTGATACCGATCACTTCAACGCCAGCGCGAAGGAATGAAGCGGCGGCAGCTGAAATCACTGCGTTGGCTGCAGGAGCAGGTCCACCTGCAAACAGGATGGCAACTCGTTTGAACGCATGATCTGGTTTGGCTGGAGGAGATAGAGTATTGGTCACAGATTTGCCTCGGGTGAATGGTTTTGGTCGCGCGTCGTATCGCGAAAAATCAACCGCTTACAAAGTCCATTTTCGTAGGAGCATCGCTTTGACAACTCGGCTGATTGATCTGTAGAGTGCCAAGTTTATTCGATTAAAAGCACGTTGGAAACGGCAACATTCACCACCCGAAACTGCCACCCTTAAAAACGTTTTGGGGAGCAATCATCCGCTTTGCTTTTGTGTGAACACAAACGCTCAAACTGAGAGTGATTGAGTCGTCTGATTGGGTAGAGTTTGCGGGTGGTTCGAATTCGTCCACACAAAAAATTCGTCAACTGGAAAACCATCCAGAGGATAGGTTAGAGGCGACCGTCAGTTTTTTGCAGTTCGCAAGAAGGCATTTATTTCTTATGCCGCTGTCGGACAGGAATGTCCAACCTACGAACTCTCAAGCAATACTAAAGATTACGTTCAACCCATTTGGTGTCGACTTTGCCATCGACGAAATCCTGGTGTTGCAAAACGGTTTTTTGAAACGGAACCGTTGTTTTGATCCCTTTGATTCTAAGTTCATCCAGACAACGAATCATACAAGCGATGGCTTGCTTTCGTGTTGGTTGGTGAACGATCAGTTTTCCAACCATCGAATCGTAATGGGGCGGAACGGTGTAGCCGGCATGGACGTGGGTGTCGAAACGGACGCCCAATCCACCAGGCATGCAAATGCTTTCGATCAATCCAGGTGATGGTGCAAAGTTATTGGCGGGATCTTCTGCGTTGATTCGGCACTCGATCGATACGCCTTTGCATTCAATTTCGTCTTGAGTGAAAGACAGTTTTTCACCGGCGGCGACGCGGATCTGCTGCTGAATCAAATCAATGCCGGTAACCATTTCGGTAACGGGGTGCTCGACCTGAATCCGCGCGTTGACTTCGATAAAGTAAAAATCGTTGTTCTTGTCGACGATAAACTCAACCGTCGCAGCGTTGTAGTAATTCGCGTTCTTGATCATGCGAACAGCCGCGGCACAAATTTCCTTGCGAACCTCAGGAGGCAACGTCGGTGCGGGGCTTTCCTCGATCAGTTTTTGGTGGCGTCGCTGCGTTGAGCAATCGCGTTCCCAGAGGTGAACCACGTTTCCGTGCATGTCGGCGATGATTTGGACTTCAACGTGTCGTGGAAGTTCGACGAATTTTTCAAGGTAAACGCCACCGTTACCAAACGCGGCTTTGGCTTCTTGGGCCGCTTGTTCAAGCGACGAAAGCAGGTCGTCTTCGGTCGCCGCCACTCGCATACCTTTTCCACCACCACCGGCGGTAGCTTTGACCAGAACCGGATATCCAATTTCGCGAGCGGTTTTGAGTGCGTCGTCATCGTTTTCGATCAACCCTGCGCTGCCCGGTACGACAGGAACTTCTGCTTTTCGTGCAAGTGCTCGGGCTTGGTTCTTGTCGCCCAACATTTGCATCGCATCGGGAGTTGGTCCGATAAAGTCGATATTGGAATCGCGGCAGACTTCGTTAAAGTGCGCGTTCTCGGCCATGAATCCGTAGCCAGGATGAATCGCTTCGGCGTTGGAGACTTCGGCGGCGCTGATGATCTGCTCAATTCGAAGGTAACTATCGCTCGATCTTGCGTTGCCCACGCAATAGGCTTCGTCGGCTAGTTCAAGGTATGCACTTCCGCGATCACCTTCACTGAAAATGGCAACCGTCTCGATGCCCATCTCTTTACAGGCGCGGATGATTCGTAGAGCGATCTCGCCACGGTTGGCGATCAGAATTCGTTTATACATAGTTGAACTTTTGCGCGGTTGGCGAAAGGTTGAGCGAACGAGTTGGTTTTTTAACGAAAAATTTGGCGCGTTAAAATTCTTAATGCGCCGTAAGCCAAAGCTGGTTTTGAAGGTTTGAATTTCTCGTAGAAAGAAATTCAGTCTTAACGTTGCTTGTTAGCTTTTCAGAATTTTGAAAAGCGGTTTGTTGTTATCAACTGGCTCTTCGTTCTTGACGAGGCACTCGACAATTTTTCCTGAGATGCCGGCTGGAATTTCGTTGAACATTTTCATGGCTTCAACGATACAGACGATCGTGTCAGGCGTGACCGTGTCACCGACTTTGACAAAGTCTGGTGCGTCCGGTTTTGGCTTTGAATAGAAAGTTCCGATGGTCGGACTTTCAATAAACGTCATGTTTGGATCTTCGGCCGGAGCAGCAGCTGCTCCGGCGGCGCCGGCTACCGGCGCGGGACCTGCTGGAGCAGCGGCCATTGGTGCCGGTGCGTAGGCTATCGGTTGATCGTGGCCCTTACGAAGTCGGATTCGCTGGTCGGATTGACGCAGGTCAACTTCGCTAAGTTCGTGATCTTGCATTAACTCGATCAGTTCCCGAATTTTTGAAACTTCGAAAACGGATTCTTGTTTGTCTTTCGCCATTATTTTCTCCACAGTTGCCTCAGCTCAATTGGCCGAAGTCGTCTGGAATTATTAGTTTGTGAATTACAAATTGGTTGGTGGCTGTTTCTAACGACGAGTGAAACTCGATAAAGTCTAAAGTCGCCAGCCACAAATTGATCAAAATAGAAACGTAGATTGTAGCTTCAACTATCCACCAAGGTCCACGGTACATTCTTCGATCTGTTTGGGTAAATTGCTAAGAACTTCGCATCCGTCAGGCGTTACGAGGATATCGTCCTCAATTCGTACGCCGCCGAATTCGGGCAAGTAGATCCCCGGTTCGACGGTGATGACCATGCCTGCCTCCAAGGTCCCCTGATGGATTGGCGACATGAACGGTTGCTCATGGATCTCGAGGCCAAAACTGTGGCCCAACCCATGACCGAATTTGTCTCCAAATCCGGCTTTCTCAATCGTCTTTCGAGCAGCGGAGTCCACGGTTTTTAGCGCGACTCCCGGACGAATTTTCTTGATGGCCGCCAATTGGGCTTTCAAAACGACATTATAAATCTTCCGCAATTTCGGCGGGATTTTAGATGTGACCAAAATTCGCGTCAAGTCGCTTAAGTAACCGTCGACTTCGGCACCCCAATCGATCAGTAAAAAATCTCCATCTCCGATTTTGGCGTTGGTCGGATATCCATGGGGTAATGCTGATCGCGCACCGACGCCAACAATCGGATCAAACGCACAACCGGTCGCGCCGAAAGCTCGCATTTGGTGTTCCAGATTGTGGGCAACCTGAAGTTCTGTTTGGTCGGGAGTGAGTTGCGCGCGAATCGCTTCAAAGCTTCGTTGATTGACGTGGATAGATTTTCGAATCAACGCAATTTCTGTTTTGTCTTTGATGGCTCGAAGATCTTCGACAACACCAGAGGTCGAAACCAAGTCAACGTTTTTGACGGCGGATTCAATTTGATCGAAAAGAGATTTTGTAAGCGAATTGGATTCAAAGGCGATTGATGAAAACTTGGATGATTTTGCGATACGGGAAACAGAATCGAGCATCGTTGAGCTGGCGTCACGTATGTCGACCGTCAAGTCCGGACATTGTGCTTGAAGCTGCGAAGTGTATCGGCTGTCGCTAAGCAGAATCTCGGATTTCGGTGTTACGAAAAGGTACCCTGCACTGCCGGTGAACCCCGTCAGGTAACCAACGTTTTTGATGTTGGTAATCAGGATGGCCGACACGCCAAGCGATTTGATTTTTTGTTTAAGGTTGGAGCGACGTTTCTTGAAGTTTGTTTTCATCAAATTTTGAGGATTCTTTGACGGGTGGTTTGATCAGACAGTTTAAGTGAACCCATTGAAACTGCAATCGTCGGTACGAGGCAGGAGAACTGCAAAGTATCGTTTAGTATGAGATACGATTCGGAGAATCGAGCTACAAAAAGAACACTAATTGTCGCTAATCGACACTAATCAAAAACTGAAGTGATTTTGGATTAGTGAATTAGCGCAGATTAGTGTTCCGTTTCCATCGCATCTGCCGTGGTCATAGTAGCTCGACTCTCCGAGTCGAAACCTGTTGGATCAAAAAATTTAGAAACGCAGAGGCGCAGAGGGCGCGGAGTTCAAGTACTTTCTTTCTCTCCGTTCTCTGCGCCTCCGCGTTTCAAATCTTTCGGTGGTTTAGAAAACGATTTGGATTTAGAAAACGATTCGGAAAGTGCTTCAGTCTTATCTTGTCGTCTGTGGATGGTCTCTCGAAATCTGAATGTGGCTTGGCTTCGGTGTGTCAACCGTGGCTATCGCCAAAATGGCTCACTACTTACGTTGGACATTGGTCGGTGTTTTTGGATTTAGTGATATATTGGTAGGCATGACGAGCTTTAAATTTCGAACGATTGATTTATTGGCGATTACAACGTGGGTCGCTGCGGTGGCGGCTGCGTTTCAAGCTGACCTGATGCTTTTCCGGCAACTGCTTGGCTTGAGCCTGGTTTTGATTTTTTCATTCGTCGCAGTGCTGTTGAGACCGAAGATGACCAAAGCCAGATTCCTGGGATTGTTGGGTGGAGGGTTGGCTGCGATCTGTTATCTGGTCTTGGTCTATTTTTTAGAGGCGTGGATTGATTTTTCCGATCCAAGAATTATTTCTATAATTCGAATCCCGATTGTCTTTAAGGACGCACTTCCAGCGGTTGTGTTTTCCATTTCCTACGGCGCGATCTTAGGCCCTTTGTTGGCGTTTTACTTTCGCGTTCAACCGCTGCCCGCCGAATTGCAAAAGTCATATTGGATCTCAGTGGTGATGTTGGGTGGCGTCTTGTTGATCTTGTTTTTTGCGATGCTGGATCGGCTCTCTTTTCACTCGCGAGATTGGAATTTGTTTGTTGTGGGCCTATCGCTTGTGTTTGTCATGCAAGGCTGGGCGTGGATCGGCCGGTTTGAGAATTCTCAAAACAGTGCTGCCGATGAAGTAGTTGCGGAAAATGGTGCTGTGAAAGAAGCCGCGACCTAATCCTTTGTTGATCGCTTGAAATCAGCTTGTATTCAAAAGTTTCGTCAACACTTGAGATGAGCTTTTGAAACGTTTGCCGAGAGTCGTTACCTATTTCTTCTTGCGCGTTTTGGAAGATGCCTTTTTAGCAACTGCTTTTTTCTTCACCGGTTTCTTCTTGGTTACCTTCTTCTTGGCTGGTGCTTTTTTCTTGCCCGCCGCAGGTACGTTGGCTTCGTAGCTTTTGACGAATTTCTTGACCGTCATTCGTTTGATCGTTTTTCCCAAGACATCGAGGGCAGCGTCTTCGATTTTTTTGATTTTTAAACAGGATTTGCCCATATCCAATCGATTGCCGGACTTCTTCCAGGCTGCGCGAAATTTTGCGTCTTCTTCAGGCATGATGTAATTGCAGAATAGATACACCGCCAAGTTGTTTTTCTGGGAAGCCACCGAGAGGAACGGCAATGGAGTCTTGGGGTCGCAGTGATAGCCGCTGGGATACACGCTGTGGGGAACCACATACGCGATCATGTTGCCTTGCATGACTTCGGCAATCAATGGATCTGCATTTTCGGTAATCGTCTTGCGAATCGCTGCGATTCCTTCACGGCGATCCGCTGGCAGGCTGGCAATAAACTTCGCAACTGTGGTTTTGGACATCTGCGACCATTTCGCTTTGGACTCATGAACATCAATTTGGTCGCCAATTGTAAACGTTCATTGCTCATAAAAAAAAGCACGGTGAATTTCACCGTGCTTTGATGTTTATATTTGGCTGATTGAAACTAGCCGTACATGATTTCGTGTTGGGGGCTGGTTGTTGAACCAGGATCGAACTTCTTGAGGCCGGTCCATTGCAGGAACAGCAAGCTCAGGTAGTAGGGGTTCAAAATCATGTAACGACGCCAGAGTCGTTTTGGCTCTTTGGTAAATCGGTAAAGCCACTCAAGCCCAACGCGTTGCATGAATGCAGGGGCTTGGTCAAGTTGACCCGCATGGAAATTGAAGGCAGCTCCCACGGCGAGGACTGGCATGCGAAGGTGGTCTTTGAATTCGTAAGTCCAAACTTCCTGACGTGGACAGCCTAGCCCAACCATCGTGATGCCCGCTCCGCTTGCCTTGATCTTTTCGATGATCTCTTGCTTTTCAGGAAGCGAAACCTTGCGGAATTTCGAAGGTAGCTTGCCCGCGATTTTGAGTGTTGGAAACTTGATCAACAGGTTGGCTTCCAGGTCGTCCAGCAACTCTTGCTTTCCACCAAACAGGAAAACGGAGATGCCATTTTCGGCGGCCGCTTCGCATGTTCCAAGCATCAAGTTCGGACCATAAACACGATCTTTGAGCTTTGTGCCGTAAAGCAGGTTTAAAGCCCAGCGAACAGGTTGCCCATCGGGAACAATCAACTCCAAATCGTTGAGCCGATGCCGATGCTCGTCGTCCATAACGCCTGTCATAACGCCGTGAACAGCCAGCGCGGATACGCCAAGTGCTTTTTTGGAATTTGATGCGTCAATGATCTTACCGATCGCTGCATCGTAATCGACTGCGTTAATGTTAACGCCCATCAAGTTGAATTTTCCTAGGTCGATCATTTTGCTAGCGCCTCTTCCCAGCGACTGGTATTGAATTGATAAATTTCTGTGAGAATTGTGCGAACGTCTTTTGTCAAAGACCACTTTGGGTAGTGAGCCTGAAATTTGCTGACGTCACTGACGTACCAGATATGGTCGCCCATACGATTGTCGTCTTCATAAGAATAGTCAAGCTTGCGGCCAGAAATCTCTTCGCTGATTTGAATCGCCTCCAACATTGAGCAATGGCTAAAGCGACTGCCACCGATGTTGTAGACTTCTCCGCAACGAGGCGATTTGAAAAAGTGATCAAACGCTTGAATCAAATCGTAGCTGTGGATGTTGTCGCGAACTTGTTTCCCTTTGTAACCAAACACCTTGTAAGGCGTGCCGGTCATCGTGCATTTCATCAAGTAGGCCAGGAAGCCATGGAGTTGCGTGCCGGAATGATTTGGGCCGGTCAAGCAACCACCGCGGAAGGAAGCTGTTTTCATGTCGAAGTACTTGCCGTACTCCTGAACCAAGATGTCGGCAGCCACTTTTGATGCACCAAACAAACTGTGCATGCAGCTGTCGATGGACATCTCTTCAGTAATGCCATTGTTGAACTGATGAGTTGGGTCGATTTCCCAACGAAGTTCTTTTTCAATCAAAGGAAGTCGGTTGGGGGTGTCACCGTAAACTTTGTTCGTTGAAGTGAAAATGAACACGGCGTCGGGGCAAAACTGACGAGTCGCTTCCAAAAGGTTGAGCGTGCCATTTGCGTTGACGGTGAAGTCTTTTTTGGGATCGCGTGCGGCCCAGTCGTGTGACGGTTGGGCAGCTGTATGGACGATCAACTGAATTTCTTTGCCGTACTTGGCAAACAATTTGTCGATCATCGAGTCATCGCGAATGTCTCCATCGACATGAACGTAGCTTTCGCCCAATTCAGCCTTAAGCTGTTTTTGCTGCCAAAGAGTTGAAGCTTCCTGCCCAAAAAATTCTTGACGCATATCGTTGTCGATGCCGACAACCGTTAGTCCCTGCTTGGCGAAATGTCGGGTCGCTTCCGACCCGATCAGTCCCGCTGAACCGGTGACAATGACGATACTCATTAAATACTGCTCAGACTTTGGAGTGGTAACAAGGTGTACTAATCCGAGGGGGATTAGGAGATTTCGTGGAAACGAGTAAGGGGGAGAAGAGCTCTCTTACCAGTTGCGGCTCTATCTTAATAAGGAGTTCAATGTGGTCAACCAAATACCGGTCTTGTTCTGAAGACAATGCAGATTATGCAGTCAAAATTCTCCAAATTATGGATGCCTTCACGTCAAGTCTGGAATCCAAGTTGAGGGCAGATTTGTGGATTGAGGTTTCCGATTAAGGGCGGTTTTCTTCCGGTTGAAGGCGCAAAGTGCGAGAATCCACTACACTCTTGAAACAGCTTGGTTGGGCAGCGAGATTCACTGATTTTTGTTAGAAGACAGTTCGTTAACACAAATTTTTGGCGGCGATAAAAATTGAATTTTTTCTCAGTTCCTTTAAATGAGAAGTAGTTTTGCGTAATTTACGGCGGCTCCGTCAAACACGGCGTATTTTCGAAGTAACCAACGCTGAAATTGAATTTTTTTCGAGGCTAGTTGGCTCGTTAGGCAAAACTGCGTAAGTGAAATTCAGGTTGTTTTTAATTCTTCTCGAAATTGCAAATGAAGAGAAAAGGACTGTTTTTGAAAGGCCAAGTATCAATAAAGGGAATTTTGATATTGGTTTCGCTTATCGCCGGTGTGCTTTCGCTGGTGGCGAATGAGCCGCTACGAGTCGCGATGGCTGCCGTGTTTTGCTTCGTTTGTTGGACGGCCGCATCAAGTTTGTTCTTTTGGGGGCAGAGGAAAAGTTTTCAAACAAAATTTACGGTCGTTTCCGTCGTGATTCTTTGCATGGTTTTAGCCATCGTGATTTCTAATTTTGTTTTGGAAAACGGAGTCCACAAGGCGAAGTACTTGGTGCAGTTTGGATGGATTGGCGGGCTATTGTTGGGGTATTTGATTTCTCGAAAACTGGGCCGTTGAGCCAAGAAGAACACGACGGTTAGGCTTGGTGATGAAATGCGCTTCCTCGCTTACGCCACGCGCTTCCTCGCTTACGCGTCAGGTTTCCATTTTGGCGGGACAAGAACCAAAATCAAAAAGTAAGCGACGCGGCGACAGCCTCATTGGATTGCGCAAAAACTGTGGTACCGGCTAGGAATGCGAAACATCTAAAAAACAAACCCGACGCGCCAGCGAGTGTGTATTTCGTGGGAAGGCACACTCGCTTGCGCGTCGGGTTTGTAGTTTATTTATTAAGGCTTAGTTTCTGATCGTTGGAGCAACCATGAATTCCAGTTTTTCAAGCTGAACTGGTGAGAGGTGACATGGGCAATGACATTATCATTGGCGGCTATCGCCAAAACGGCTCAGGGCAAAAGTTTAAGGACCAATAAGCAAAATTTGCTTTGAATAAAGCGCAAGCGCCATATTGAAATTTTGCGCAGCTCGACAAAGAGAGAAAATTGCTTGATTGCCTACTTGGCAATACTGAATTTATGAACTGTCTTTTGGTGAAATTTCTCGCCCGGCTTAAGCAGCGTCGATGGGAACGACGCTTGGTTGGGTGAGTCAGGAAAGTGCTGTGTCTCAAGGCAGAATGCGTTGTGCTGATCAAAGCTTCCGCTGCCCGGTTGCCCGTTAAGAAAGTTGCCAGTGTAAAACTGGATCCCAGGTTGGGTCGTATGAATTTCCATTTTGCGACCTGACTTCCGGCTGGTTGCAGTGGCCGCCAGAGAAAGTGAGCCGTCGGTTGAGCGAAGGACATAGTTGTGGTCGTAGCCAACTGGGTCTGATTTAATCTGATCAAATCGACTGCCGATCACGGTGTCGTTGCGGAAATCGAAAAAGGTTCCTTCGACTGCGGCCAATTCACCTGTTGGAATTCCATCCGTAACTGGAAGGTATTTGTCGCTTTCCAGTTTTAGCGAATGCTCAAGGATCTTGCCCGAGCCAGCTCCTGCGAGATTCCAATAGTTGTGGTTTGTCAAATTGACATGGGTTGCTTTGTCTGTTGTCGCCGAGATGTCAACGATCAATTCGTTATCGTTGTTAAGAGTGTAGTCAACGGTGACTGTTAGTTTGCCAGGGTAGCCCTCGTCGCCGTCTTCACTGACAAGCATAAAACGAACACCGACGGAGTCTTTGTTAGATATCTGTTCGGCTTTCCAAATTCGTTTATCAAAACCGACTTTGCCTCCATGCAAGTGGTTTTCGCCGTTGTTGGTGGCAAGCGTGTACTCGGTGCCATCAATCGAGAATTTTCCTTTGGCGATACGGTTGCAATAGCGTCCGACTGTCGCGCCGAAATAAGAGGTGCACGCTTCATAGCCTTCCATGTCGGTGCAGCTAAGCGTAATGTTTTCGACTTTGCCATCTTTGTCCGGAGCCATGAGTCCTGTCACAATCGCGCCGTAGTCGATCATTTCCAGCACATAGCCGTTGGCGTTTTTGCAGACATATTGCTCAACCGGTTTACCGTCTTTGGTGTTGCCGAATGGTCGTTTAGTGACTTCCATTTCAATCAGAGTTGATGCCGATTTGTCTTGAACCGGTGCAAGAATGAATTCAGATTGGTTGACCGAATCTGCCGTTGCGTTGTTTGGAGCATTGGCGCGCATGAACACTGTCATAAAACAGCCAGCGATAAATGCTGACAAACAAAATCCAAACCTCATCGTTTCTCCCAACTGAACACGAAGATGTCCGCAGAAATGGGTGTCCAATAAATTGGCTCACAACTGCTCGCACACTTTACCCCAAAAGGTCCCAGCTCCGGAACATTATTGTCCTATCCGGATTTGCCAGCAAGACAGCAAAACCCTAATTGAGGCAAGATTCCGCTGTTCTCATGTTTATTGGAATCCAAGGATGTATTGGGCACCCTTAGCGCAGATTTCCTTATTGGCAGGCAGACTATTTTAACAATTGCCCACCCAGTTGTAGTACTGCGCTGACGCTTGTTTTGCGGTTGCAGTGTTCGGGGTTGTTCAACAACTGGTTGGCTTTTTGGTTCCTGGGATGTTTCTCAACCGTAAATTGAGGTGAGACAGAGAAGTAGCCCGAGCAAGTTTCAAAAAGACTCTGATTTTTTTGAAAATGGATACCAAGATTCAAATTCTTATCGCGAAGAGTAACAATCGGACTTTTTTACCGGCAGTAGGAAAGCGCGAAACGAAGCTGCAAAAATGCAGCCACTCGCGCAACCGATCTGTCTGGCTTTTCGCATTATCGTATTCCCTTTTAGTTACGAGGCTGTCATGAATGATCCACAAGGCTACGCAGCGGCTGGCGTTGATTCCAGATTCGAACAAGCGACCTTCCAGCCAATCAAACCACTCTCAAGCCCCAAGCGTTGGCAGTTCAGTGTTCGATCGATGCTGATCGGAATGACTTTGGCTGCGACGATATTGGCGATGGTTGTGGTCCCGGTTTTGGGGTTCTTTATTCTGATGGGAATAGGATTTTGTGCGGCTGTGTTTTTGACTTGTTCAATATTCTATGGACGTGGCTGGATTCGCCCGTTCGCAATAACAGGAATCATTCCGTTGTTGATCTTGCCGTTCGTATTAGCAAGTGCCCACGGCAGCCCAGAAGAATTTTGCGTTGTAACGATAGTCTTTTATGCGATTTCGATTTTCACAGGTTTGAGTGGAGCTGCGGCTCACGGTTTTTTGAAGCGACGTTCAGGGATCGTTCCTGTGCCGAACATCCCAATCATTCGAAACCTGCTTTCTAACGATTGAGAGATGGATTGAATGAGGGATTTTTGCTTGCCTTTGTTCGCTTGATTGGTTCACGGTTCGGTGGTCTGTACTCGTGGACTTGCGCTTAGGTAAATGCTTGTGGGCTTAAAGACCTAAAAAGGACAAAGCGCAAAACCGTCTTGCTGTAACATCGCGTGGGCAGTCATTGCCGACGGTGCCATTTTTACGCCCGGAAGCAAATCTTCCTTTTTGATTCCGCGCCAAGCGGCAGTTTGTCCGCACAAGTAAATCGTTGTGCGATTCTTTTGCAGTTCCGCAATCACATCCACGTTAGGATTCGTTTTTCCGTCGTTCGCGTTGGCGTAAAAATCAGGCTTGGTTACATCGATTGCAGCGGACCCATGGATCACAATCGCAACCGAGATTTTGTTTGCGTCGGCTCCACATTCCACGTTCAGGTTGATGAACCTGGCTGCACTGTCGAAAGTCTGATTGATGGACCGGGATGCTTTTTCTGCGACGTCAAAGCATAGTTTCAATTCTGACTTGGAATCCAGTTTCATATCTGAATCCACGGTGGCGACTTTGCCAAACGCTGGAATCACTGTGCCTTGGTGGAATGCATCCTTTTCCTGAGTTGCCACTGCAAAGGAAAACAAAACAAGAAAACCAATTGTTAGTTTTAGGATCATATAGGGTGGCTCCAGGGTGTTGGGTGGACGGAAAGCACAATTGGAAACCCGAAGTGTAAGCGAGGGAGCGGACCAGGCAGTCACCCACTTTCAAGTCTCGCCGCTCCCTCGCTTACGCGTCGGGTTCCCATTGCGCTCGGAAATCAGATGGACTCAGTTTATGTTCCAGATCGGATGAAGTCACTGGACTGATTGGCGATTTTTTCAGGGCACTCTTTGCCTCCGGCTGGGAAGGAACTGCTTTGGATAAAGGACACGGTGACGATCACGAAACAAAAAAAGCCGCAAGCCTGAGTAGGCTTGCGGCAAGTCAAAGTTGACTCTCAAAGGTGTTTCTTAATCGTCTTGTTGTCCAAGATGATTGTGTTTTCTGCGATCGCTTAGACGGCTATTGTTTAAGCGATTAGCTTAAACGACTATCGCTTAAAGCCATTGAAATCGTTTGAACCAAATCCTGATGAGTTGGCTGTTGTTGCATCGGTCGGAGTCGTGTCCGCAGCGGGTGCTGAGGTCGATCTCTCGATTGTTTCACCGAAGAACCGAGTGGTTCCTTCTGCGATTTCGCGAGCATCCGAATCCTGGCAAGTCAATTGAGCACGGAAGATGTGTGTTCCGCTTTTCAAAGCTTCGGCAGTGATCTTGAACCGCATCTCCTGGCCCGGATCAATTTTCGGGATGGGCGAGAACAAGACTTGTCCCGGTACGATACGGTGCTGAAGTCCTTCTGCTTTTGAAGGCTCAATTCCCTCAGAGAATTGCATCACCAAGTTAACGCCTTGGGCCGATTTCGTTCCACGGTTGATGACTTTGATTTCGTAAGGCACTTGCTCACCAGTTGGAAGCGGGCCTTTCGGATCAGCGACTGTCAACACAAGGTCGGCAACCGTTTCAACGGTAGTCAAACAAGCACTTGAAGCAGCAAGATCGCCTTTGCCGCGAGCACCGACTTCGAGTTGAAGGTCACCCGAGGTGTTTAGCAGGCAGTTGATTTTGAAAGTTCGAGTTTGGCCCGGATCAAGCGATCCAACGGCCCAGCGAATTCCGCCTTCGATTAACTTGACTGATTCAACACCACCAAGGTATTTGACGCCAGTTGGAAGTGCGACAGCTGTTACGAGTTCGTGTGCTGTTGCGTCACCCGAGTTCTTGATCGTGACGGTGTACTGGGCTGGGCTGCCAGAGTACTTAAGGCCAGGTCCTTCAAGACCCACCTCAAGATTGGCTCGGCGAACGGTCAAACTGCGATCGGCACTGACTTTTAGTCCGCCGTCAGCAACTGCAGTAGCACTCAAGTTTAAATCGCCTGCTGTGCGAGCCAACAATTCAACTTGAAAACTGATGTCTCCACCAGCCGGAATTGGATCGAGTGGTTGACGTTCGCCACCCAAAGCTTCAGGAAGCATCACAAAGACTTTCTCTGCCGTTCCCGTTCCAGGATTGCGAAGCGTGACATGGTACATGGCTGACTCGCCAAACAGGACTTCTTTTGGACCTGAGATGCTCATTTCCAAACGTGGCTCAGTCACAGTGATGTTCGTTTTGCCAACGCGAGGAACCAAAGTCCACTCAACACCGACATCGAACACTTCTGCTTTTCGTGGTACGGCAGTGATTGTAATTGTCTGCGATCCGTTGGCAGGAATCTGATCAATGCTCCAAACCAATCGAGCCTGGTTCTGTCCGTCGGTTACTTCTTTGCCACCGCTGGTAAGGTTTACGTTTGCGATGTCGACCCACGTCGGCATGTTGATGCCAACCAGGATTCGTTCGGCGTTTGAATTGCTTGTATTGCGAACGATGACTTGATAATTGGCTGGCTTGTTGACGCCAACGGTTTCAGGTCCGTAAGTTTCTACTTGGATCGCTGGAGCCGAAAGTTTCAGTGTCGCAGCAGGTGCGTCTTGTTGTGAAGAAACAGGTCGCACTTGTGAGTCACGAACAAGTTGGCTTGGAAGTGATTGAAGATCAGATGTCATTTGCACTGCGGTCGGCATCGAAGCCAATCGCTCGCCAGTGTTTTCCTTGGCAACCAAACGCTGGGCCGAGTAAGTGCCTTGTGTTTTAGTTGAAGCATTCGATTGGCCCGTGATTTGTCCGATGAAATCATTGGCTGAAACTTCTTTGGCAGCTTCCATTGCGGCCAAGCGTTCTGCTTCCTCTCTGGCGGCGGCAAGTTGTTGTGCTTCTTGGCGTTCGGCTTCCAAACGCTCAGTTTCTAGACGCTCGGCTTCCAGACGCTCAGCTTCCATTCGCTGGGCTTCCTGTCGTTGAGCTTCTTGTTTTTGAGCCAACTCAGCAGCGGCTTGTTCAGCGGCGGCTTGTTCGGCAGCCATTTGCTCTGCTTGTTGTTTGGCGGCTGCCAATCGCTCGGCAGCAATCCGGTTTGCTTCTTCTTGCTCAGCGGCAAGTCGTTCGATTTCCTGTTGCTCGGCTGCAAGTTCAGCGGCAAGCTTGTCAGCTTCGGCTTTCGCCTTGGCTTCTGCTCGTCGTCGAAGCTCAGCCATTTGCTGGTTCAATCCGTCCTGCTGTGTTGCAAGTTCGCTTGGTGCGATGCGTGGTCCACGAGCCCGCGTTTGGCTCATTGCCGCTTCGTATTTTTGAATTGAATTGCCGGTGGTTTCGTCCACAACTGGTGCGTACGATTTTGGCGGTTGAAATTGTGCTGGAGCACTCACTGGTGGTTGAGGCAGTGTTTCAGGCCGTGTTTGCACAGGTTTTGACTGCACGGCTGGAAGTCCACCAGCAAGAATTGCCGGCACTACTGGCTCACCGTTTTGGCTGGCGTCAGATTGATAACTGGTCTGTTGAATCTGCCCACGATGGATCGGCGTGTTAGCACGATTGGAGGCAGGCGTATCACCAAATTGGTGCCTAACACCTGAGTAGTTTGTTTGTTTCTGACTATTTGCAGCACCTAACGCTGGGGTTAGTTTCTGCATTTGCTGCGGCGGAACATGCATGTTCGGTCGAGCCTGTTGAAACCGCTGTTGAACAGCCAGGTTTTGAAGGTCGCTGGTTCGCACAGGTTGGTACCGCTGCGAAGGCGTCTGCTGACCAAATGCGGAACCCGTCAAAATGATGGTTCCTACTAACAAGAAAGTCAGTGTGAGTTTTGATTTAAGAGCTAGCATCGATTTCCTACCCTGTTACTTAAAGACTACGGCGTCCCAATCACGATCGACTTTGAGGGCTGGGTAAGTTTAGAAGAATTTGCCGATAATCCGAATTTGTTTGATCAGCAATCAAACAGTGCCAGACTGGGGGCTCTAGGTGGCTGTGGTAGCGCTAAAAACCGTCTTGCTAGTGCGGATTTTGCCATCACGCGAGATGAAACTTGCTAGTACGCCAGTTGAATAGACAAGTGAATAAGCCGATTGATGAGCTCTGTTGGTGCACTCAGATGTTTGCCTTTTTCTGAGTTCGTCTGCTTTCCAGCTACCGATAGTCTTCGCGAGTTGGCTGAAACACATCCAAAATTCGGCAGTTGGAAAGTGCCCTGCCGTGATGCGGCACGTTACCTGGAATCACAATCACATCACCGGGCTTCATCGAATGAACCGTTCCGTCGACCGTCAACTCGAATTCGCCTTCAAGCAAATTGACGACTTGTTCGTGAGGGTGTGCGTGTTCGGGAAGCGACGCCGCGTTATCAATTGACCAATAGGCCAGCGTCATTCGGTCGGTGTGGATAAATTTTCCATGAAAGCCCGGCACGATTTCTTTGGCTTCAAGTTGATCAAGCTCAAGTGATTGAACGGATTCCATCGCAATTCCTTAGTTATAAGTATCCAGCACCACGCGCGTGTTGGCAGTCAAATCATGAATCGAACGATTCTTTGCGAAAAAGACCATCACGACAATATCCGACAGCAAAAACATTAGAGACCCGATAAAGGCCAGACCCAGCCAAATCGCCAGCCATGTCGCCGTGACGTTCGTGAACAGTCGCAAGCAAATTACGATCCAGGCAAATTGCATCCGTAGGACGCTTCGCAACATCATCGCATTGGAAGTTGGTTTTAAACCATATTGGTTGACGACGCGAATGTGCATCAGGCTTCTCCCGATCGAGTGCCGCCAGAAATAAACGAGAATTGTAAATCCTATAATTGGCAAGAAATTTCCAATTCTCAGCAGTAGCAAAATACTTGGATGAGTCGCCAGGTAAGTTTCTACTTGGCCAGTCGAAGCATATCGCAGAATGATCTCAAGCACGATTGCCATTGAAAGCACGCATACCCAATCGATCCCCGCCGCGATCAAACGTGGAAAAAATCTCGCGTCGACTGTCGAGCTGGGCTGAAGTTTTTCGATATCGCTCATCAAGCTGTCGTAGTCTTGGTAGCGATTTGCAGGATCCTTGTCCAACATTTTCGTCAGGACGTTTTGCCAAGCCTCCGGTATCTGGGGCGGCCAAGCGGTTGGAAAGATGAGTTTGGCGTTCTTGTGAATTTCAATCCAATCCGCGATTGCTCGCCCGGTCATCACAAACGGCAAGTGCCCGAATGTCATTTGGAAAAGCGTTACGCCCAACGCGTAAATGTCAGATTGAATGGAAGGTTTTTCTCCCTTGAGGATTTCAGGTGCGATGTAATTTGGAGTTCCGCCGATCGAATTGTCTGAGTCGCCCGAAGCACTTCTTGCCATCCCGAAATCAGAAAGCTTGCCCATTCCGTTTTTGGTAACCAGGACATTGGACGGCTTGATGTCGCCATGAATAATGTCGAGGTCAAGTGAAAACTTAAGCGCGCCTGCGATGTCCAAAGCGATTGGAACAATTTGCTCGAACGCCATAGCTCCATTGGCCAGGCGGTCGTTGAGGGCACTGCCGTTGACCAATTCCATTGCCAGAAACGGATTGCCATCTTGTTTACCGACGTAATAAATCGTGACGATATTGGGATGATTGACGCGGGCCTGCGAGATGGCTTCCTGAAGCAGGTTGTCAACTTCTCGATCCGAGCTTTTGGTCGTCGAATTTGACTCGCCAATTCCACTACGCAAAACCTTGACCGCAACGTAGCGTTGTAACGAAGTATCGAGCGCACGGTAGACTTGGCCCATTCCACCGCTGCCAAGCGGGGAAATGATTTTGAAATGGCCAAGCATTTTCCCAACCAATAAATCGGGATCGGCATGTTCTACCGCCGTGATCACGACTCGAGGTTGTGATGAACCGTTTGCCGCAATTCCACCTGGAAGCGTCTGGTCCAGATTAAAACTTCCTTCATCCAAATTGATCGTGATCCCAAGATCTTGCTCAAGCAACTTCGATGAAACGGTCCGTTCACATTTCGAGCAGGCACCTCCAACGGTCGGGTCCAAAACCAATTGTTCACCACACGGGCACTGATAAAGCACCGTCTGTGAAGTTGGGATTGAACGTGTGAGTTCGGGGTCCATGATTCTAAGTTTTAATTTCGCTTTAGAAGAAAGAATGAAAGGACTACAAAACGAGCTTGTTTCACTTTAATCTTTGGCGAGTGCTCAGCGAATATCCAATTCTCGCTGGCAATGAATTTAGAACAATAAACCGACTTACAACCCGAAAAAAACGTGACAGGTCTCCCGCTCGACGCTGGTAGCGATAAAATCACACCAACAAACATTCTCTTCGCCGAATAATTTTCCGGGCACTACCTTTAATTCGACTTACCTGCCAGTTAAGCAACAGTGCCTGCCCAATTAACTTTCTTTATTTGTCATGACCATACCGACACAGTTTCAAGCCTTCGTTGTCCACGGTGCCAAAGAAGCCGAAGGTCTCGAAATTCAAAGTGAAATTTCCAGTTTGCCAATCGGTTCGCTTGATGGTTCGACTGACGGAGAAGTGCTGGTCCAAATCGAGTTCTCCGCCGTCAACTACAAAGACGCTTTAGCCGCGCAAGGCAATCCTGGGGTGGCTCGAACATTTCCATTGATACCTGGAATCGATGCTGTTGGTTCGGTCGTTGAGTCTGCGTCCGACGAATTCAAAACTGGCGAAAAAGTCTTTATCGCTCACGCGAAATTCGGAACCGCGGCTCATGGTGGGTGGGCTGAATTCGCTCGCGTCCCAGCTGATTGGGTTTATAAAATACCAAGCGATTCATCGGGCGATAAATTCTCATCCAAAGAATCCGCGATTTGGGGAACGGCCGGATTCACGGCGGCCCAGTCGGTCGAGCAAGTTGTCGATCACGCGATCAAACCAGGCGATGGACCTGTCGTCGTCACTGGTGCAACAGGCGGCGTTGGGATTTTCGCAGTGAAGCTCCTGGCGAAACTGGGTTATGAAGTCGTCGCCTCGACTGGCAAGCTCGACAAAACCGATTGGCTAAAACAAAACGGCGCAAGCGATGTGATTTCGCGTTCTGAGTTAGAAGAAACCAGTTCTGCCCCGTTACTAAAAGGCCGTTGGGCTGCGGCGATTGATACCGTCGGTGGCAATACGTTGTCTAACGTATTGAGAACTTGCAAGCCCCACGCCTGCGTAACTGCATGTGGGCTCGTCGGTGGAAGCCAATTGGAGACAACCGTTTTTCCGTTTATCCTTCGCGGCATCACACTGTGCGGAATCGACAGTGCAAACATCAGTCGCGATACAAGAATCGCTTTGTGGGCTAGAATCGCAACCCAATGGCGGCTTGAAAATTTAGAGGATTTAGCAGAAGAAGTCAGCTTGGCAGAATTGCCGTCCGTTGTGACGCGAATCTTACAGGGACAGGTCTTTGGACGAACTTTGCTTGCCCATTAAATAATCTATCCAGCGTCAACTATCCAACGTCACGATCAAACTATCAACTCGAAGTGCCGAGCTGATGTGATTCGTCTGTGCCTGCCGTCGATTGCATTCGTTTTTAACCAACCAACAATTATCAAATTCTAAACTGATGTCGAGACAGATTGAACTTCGCGGTGTTCGCGTCAACAACCTCCAAGACGTTGACCTCGACATTCCTCATGGGCAGCTCGTTGCTTTTTGCGGCTTGAGTGGGAGTGGGAAATCCAGTCTCGCCTTTGATACGCTTTACGCGGAAGGCCAGCGGCGATACATCGAAAGCCTCTCTCCCAGCACCCGCCAATTTATCAACCAATTGGATAAACCGGATGCCGATCGAATTGACTCGATTCCGCCTGCCATCGCCGTCAAAGCATTTCGCGGAAAGGTCGGACGAAAAACCACCGTCGGTACTGCGACTGAGATCACTGAATATCTGCGATTGATGTTTGCCAAAATCGCCACAGTTGTTTGCCCCGAGTGCCAAACTGTTGTCACGCGTGATGACCCGGCTTCTGTCGCCCAGACACTAGAAGAGTTGGATGATGGCGCAAAATACCAAATTGTGTTTCGCGCCGACACAGCCGAAGGTTTTGCTCAAAGTTTGATGCTCGCGAAACGAAATGGATTTGCCCGAGCGATCGTTGGCGGATCAACGATTGATTTGTCGAACCCTGAATCCAGCCAAAACAGCATTGGCGATTCCGCTGACGGCATCGTGCGAGTTGTGGTCGACCGACTCAAATCGGGCTCAACCGAGTTGTCTCGTGTACGTGAATCTATCGAAATCGCTTTTCAGTTTGGCCATGGTGATTGCGAGGTCTTGATTGACCAGCCAAGTGATTCCTCTAAATCAAATGTGCTCTCAAAATCAACTGTGCCGATCGGTGGAACGAACTGGCAGGTGCTTGCTTTTTCCAGAGAATTGAAATGCCAGTGCGGTCGTGAATTTCCTGTCCCGCAGCCACGACTTTTCAGCTTCAGCAACAAACATGGGGCCTGTGAAACTTGCGAAGGCGTCGGGTTCAGCGACAAAACCGAAACGCAGGTTTGCGTCGATTGCGGTGGAAGCCGTTTGCAACCTGACTCGCTTTGTTTTGAGATCGGTGACAAAAACTTATTCGAAATTTGTTCATTAAAAGCCGAAGACGCTTTCGAATTTTTCAATTCACTTGAGCTTTCCCAATCCCAGCAGTTGGTCACCCGCCAAATCTTGCCGCAAATTATTGCGCGACTCAGTTACTTATGCCAAGTCGGCCTGCCCTACCTCACGATCAACCGAACCCTCCGTTCGCTTAGTGCTGGCGAAGCCCAACGGGTGTCACTAACGTCATGCTTGAGTTCAACCCTCGTCAACATGCTTTACGTTTTGGATGAGCCATCGGTCGGGCTGCACTCGCACGATGTTGGGAACTTAACCCAAGCCATTGGGAGACTTCACCAACGCGGCAACACGGTTGTTGTTGTGGACCATGAAGAAAAAATGATCCGCGCCGCTGATCGCATTGTCGAGATTGGACCGGAAGCCGGAGCGTCAGGTGGTGACGTCGTTTTCGATGGGACGCTCGAGGAGTTATTGGAAGCCGAAAGTATCACTGGCGATTATTTCGCTGGTCGGCGAGGCGTTTCGAGTGGTGATGGAAATCGGCGGGCTGCGCGTGGCCGTATCAAGCTCACTGGCGCGAAGGGAAATAACCTTAAGAACCTCGACGTTGAGTTTCCGCTTGGGTGCTTGTGTTTGGTGACGGGCGTAAGCGGTGCAGGGAAAAGTTCGCTTGTGCAAAAAACGCTTTATGGCGCGATCTGTCAACGCAAAGAAAAATCTTGCGATCCACCGTTGCCCTACGATGCCATTTTTGGCGAAAGTGCGTTTGACGAAGTCGTCTTGGTCGACCAATCACCGATCGGACGCTCGCCCCGCAGCAACCCTGTGACTTATGTGAAAGCGTTCGATGACATTCGGCGAACCTATGCCGATACGATCGATGCGAAAACTCACAACATTAAGATGGGACAATTCAGTTTCAATGTGGGCAGTGGTCGTTGCGATAAATGCGAAGGCGACGGGCATCTCTCAATTGACATGCAGTTCATGTCGGACATCTACATCACGTGCGATCAATGTCACGGGACGCGTTACCGCGATGAAGTGTTGGCGGTCAAATATCGTGGCAAGAGCATCGCGGAAGCACTTAATTTGACGGTGCGAGAAGCGTTTTCGTTTTTTCGTGGGCAGCCCAAGGTTCAAGCAAAACTTAAATCGCTGATCGACGTTGGATTAGATTACATTCGACTTGGCCAACCCGCGACGACGCTTTCATCAGGAGAAGCCCAGCGATTGAAGCTTGGTCATTATCTCAACGCGTCAAAGTCAAAGCGGGCGCTGTTTATTATGGATGAACCAACGACCGGGCTGCATATGAGCGACGTGACTCGGTTGCTTGATTGTTTCGAGGCTTTGCTTTCGGTTGGCCACTCGTTGATCGTTGTCGAACACAATTTGCAACTAATGAAATACGCAGATTGGATTATCGACCTTGGTCCAGGAGCGGCCGATGCAGGTGGAAATGTCGTTGTTGCGGGACCGCCAGAAGTCGTTGCCAATTGCGAAGAATCTTTGACTGGTCAATACTTGAAAGCCGAATTGGCCAAATCAGTAGTTAGTCAGTAGTCAATCAGTCAGTCGTCAATCAGTCAGCAGCAGTCTGTTAGTTTCAATTTTAAGTTTCCATTCAGTGAGGGAATCCAAATCGTTGAGAAGGATCAAAACGCGAAAGCAGCTGAAGCGAGTGAATCTCGCTATGCGCGGCAGATTCGATTTCCACCGATTGGTGAGGCGGGCCAAACCCGTTTGCAAGATTCTCGTGCGTTGATCGTTGGGTGTGGTGCACTTGGTTCAGTCATTGCTAACACGTTGGCGCGTGCAGGAGTTGGATTCCTACGGATTGTCGATCGTGACTTTCTTGAAAAAAGCAACCTTCAGCGCCAGGTCCTCTACGACGAAGCGGATGTGGAAAGCGGATTGCCCAAAGCGATTGCGGCGGCCAACCGGCTTCGTCAAATCAATTCGGAAATCCAAATCGAACCGGTCGTTGCTGATGTGGATGCTTCGAATATCGAGTCGCTTTGCAACGACGTGGATGTGATTCTTGATGGCTCAGATAATTTTGAAATTCGATTTCTTATTAACGACGTTTCTGTCAAACATGCGATCCCTTGGATTTACGGCGGTTGCTTGGGCGCCGATGGACAAACGATGACGATCCTTCCTGGCGAGTCTGCGTGTTTGAATTGCTTGATGTTAGACGGCCCTCCCCCGCCGGGAACGACTCCCACGTGTGACTCGTTCGGAATTCTTTCGCCCATCATCAATGTGATCGCATCGATTCAATCCAGCGAAGCGATCAAGATTTTGTCGGGTAACTTAAAATCCGTTAGTCGCAAGCTAAATGTATTTGCCTTGTGGGATAACGACATTCGGCAGCTCAACGTTGCCAATCTTCGAGACCAAGTCGATTGTCCCACGTGTAAGCAAAATCAATTTGAGTGGCTTAGCGGAAATCGAGGTAGCCATTCCGCCGTTCTTTGCGGACGTAATGCGGTGCAACTGAGTTTCCCTGATCGCCAAAAAGTTTCGCTTCAGGAATTGAAGTCGCGTTTGGAATCGCTGGGCCGAGTTGAATGTAACCAGTTTCTTTTACGGTTTCATATTGATGAGTTTGTCTTAACCGTATTTCCAGATGGCCGGGCAATTGTCTCGGGGACGGAAGAGGTTTCGGTGGCGCGAAAACTCTATGCGCAGTATCTTGGAAGTTAGAAACGATTGGCCTAATAGCCGAGTGCTTTTTTCTCTGCCAGAAATGAATCCACCAATTTCTGAAATGGACCATCGAGCAATTCGGTTTTCTCGTTTTTCATTTTCTCTTTTTCGAGCTCGTAGCCAAACGTCCAATGGAACTCGATCGTGTTCAGGTCGAGCACGATGGTGCCTTCTAATCCCTGTTCATTGCAATAGTGCGTGAACTCCGTAAGCGGCTGCTCAAGCTTATCAAGCAATGCAACGATCTTTGGTCGTGAGATTCGTGGGACACGAGACATCCAGCCATCGAAGGCAGTGTATTTTTTATGAGTAACCCAGACTTGGCCGACGCCGTAGAAAAACCAAACCGGTCCACGGAACGTTGATACCAGTGCGTAAGGGCGCGGAAAGAGTCGCCAACTACCCAGCTGGGTCCGGAAAATAAGATGACGCCCACCGAATCGTTTGATGATCCGGTTCAGCATTTTGTCATCACCCGAACTGGCGCCTGGTTTTGAGTCAGAAGGATTGGGAAGAGATTCTTTTGTGGTATCAGACATGCCAATAGTTTAGCGTGTTGTGATTGGCTTCCCAAGCGGTTGGTAAGACGCGGTTTTTGGGTAGCTCGCGTGAAAAAGCCATTTCAAACTACGAGCTGCGTTGGCGAATTTGTTGAAAGTTATCGCCCGAAGGATAAAGCTATTCATCAAGTCCGCGCAACTTGGTCCGAATTCTTTCTTTGGCTTCGGCTGGTAAATTCATCAATCCGGATAAGGGTTGCTTGGTTTCTTTATCCTTTCCATTTGACAAATCACTTTGAAGCGCGTTGTTGAGTTTAGTCAGTTGGCTATTGAGCCGACGACTCTTTGAGCAGATCAATCGATGCAACCGCGTCGCGATATACTCAGACCAATCGAGATCACGGTCAAACGAATCGCTCGTAAGCTTCGCAGACTGCTCGCAGTCGAGAGTAAGGATCAAATAAATTTTGACTAAAAAGTCTTTCAACGAATTCTCTACTTGTTGAGCCAGGAGCGTTCAACGCACTCTCGTAACATCAGTCGAGTACGAAACAGTCGAACGGAAAAATTGGACGGATTCAAGTCAAGACTTCGACAAAGGGTCTCGATTTTTTCATCAGGATTTGCGAGGCGATAAAGAAACGTTTCAAGTAAATGCTCTGGGATCTTTTGAAAGCAAACTTGAATCATGTCCCAGAACTCATCACGTTCCACCGCGGTACCAAACTCCGAGTTGGTTAGTTGGGGACGCAAAAGTTCACGAAGCGAAGCCGGCTCGTCAATGATTTGTGACTCGCTGGTCGTTTTCTCTTTTTTCTTTTTGCGATAGAAGCTACTGATTTCATTTCGCAAGATTTGAAACAACCAACTTCGCACCGTCGTCTCGTGGCGAAATTTATGGTACGCAGCAAACGCTTTGACCAAGACCTCTTGCACCAAATCTTCTGCAATGTGCGGGTCTCTAACACGAAGCACGGCGAACTTGAAAAGAATGTTTCCGTGCTCTTCGAGCCAGGTTTCAGGCGCAGACTGATCCGATTGATTAGAAGGAGTTTCGAAATCAGAAGGTGAAGTAGTAATGGTATCACTCTAAATCGGCTGACACCCAAATATAGCTTCAATTTAGAATTCCAAAACTCAGTTTGAGACGTATTTTTAAGTCTCAAAATATTCCAAGAAATTTAGAAATTTCTTGTAAGCAGATTGTCACTTTCGACTCTATCACACATCGCGGTCTCATTTTCGAGACCTCCCTTTTTGTGTGCCGGAGTTCACGAAAAGGGTTTTAGTGCGGATTTGACATTTAGTTTACTGCTCCATAGTTGTTGCATCGTCAAATCTGAAATTTTTCATGACTCAGAAAGGTGTTTAGATGCGAATTTTACTTGCGGCGACCTTCGCTGCTTTTGTCTTGGCGGCTTTGCCCGCCCAAGCTCAACAACGTGTTGAGCTGACTATTGAGAACCTTCAGCCTGCCGATGGTTTTTACTTTACTCCCGTTTGGGCTGGCTTTCACAACGGTGGCTTTGACACATTTAATCCGGGAGAATTGGCCTCAGATTCACTTGAATTATTGGCCGAAGAAGGGGATGCCAGTGGCTTGGTATCCGATTTCGCAGATTTTGGAAGTGGTCAAGACGCAGTTCTTGGAAATCCCGCTGGCTTTGGTGGCGCACCAGTGATTGATCCTGGTGAGACAGTTTCGATGTTGTTTGACCTGGATGCGTCGGAACGTTTCTTGAGTTTTGCAACGATGATTATTCCGTCAAACGATGGTTTCTTTGCAAATGGCAATCCAGAAGCGTTTGAAGTTCTTGATGTCAATGGCGATTTCGTTTTTGGAAGCCCAGTCGAATTCACATTTGCACAGCTTTGGGATTCTGGAACGGAATTGAATGATGGCCTGGGCGCTCCTTTTTCCACTGTTGGTGGAACATCGACCGATACGGCCGAAGTGATTGCTTTGCACGCTGGTTTGGACAACTTTGACGGAGTTGAAACCGCTGATGGAACAACAATCAATTTCGCAAACGCAGCAGCAAACCCAGCGTTTCGATTGACTCTAACTGCTGTACCAGAGCCAAGTAGCATGGTCGTGGTTGGTCTGTTGGGAATGGTTGGCTTGGTTCGTCGAAATCGACGCTCTGTTTAAGCTGAATAATTTGGCTGGGTGGATTTCGCCTGGGCAATAGACGAAGATTTTTGCACGTTTATGTGCACGATTGGCTAGGCAAATTGTCTAGCCAATTTTTTTTGCGCAAAAATAGCCCCTTTTTTTGCCAAGCTGAATAAATCCTCTTACGAATTAGGTTTACTTTTCTAGAACATGGAATCCAGCTTTCATTAAATCGGAACTGCCTGATCGACGAATCGCGATTAAAAAAACGACTGGCCAAAGCCGAAACAGAAGCGTTTGTTGAGCTTTATGATTTGCTCGGTGATCGTCTCAGTCGCTATCTCGTTTCCCGACATGGCGTCGCAGACAGTCAAGATATTTTGCAAGACGTTTTTGCGAGGCTGGTGCGGTATCACAAACGATTGGCTAAAGCAAAAAACCTGACGGCTTATGTTTTCTTGATGGCAAAGAATGAATCCAGTCGTTGGGCCAAGAAAAACAAAAAGAACCATACAAGTCATTTGAGTGATTCCGTGGACAAAATGTCTCACGCCAAAGAAGTTGTCGATCCCAATGTCCCAGGCATCACCCAGTTCGAGAATCGCGAACTGGCCCAGAGGCTGTTGGATGAGTTGACCGATGAGAGTCGCGAAATCGTTTTACTGAAAATCTACTCGGGTTTGACGTTCGCCGAGGTGGCAAAGATTTTGGGTATCCCAGAGGCAACGGCCGCCACGAAATACCGACGAGCCATTTTGAAGTTGCAGGATCTCGTGGCCGACAGCGATGAAACAAAAGTGAACCAATTCAATCCTGCGAATTTGAAAACATCATGAATGCATCAAACAAAGAATCAATAGAGAGCTTGCTTGTCGAAGCACATTCAGACGATTCAAACGTGTCGCGGGACGACGTTCGGAGTTGGGTGGTTCGAGAGAAAGATCGTGGCAATCGTCGCGCAGTGCAGATTGGGATCGCCAGTATGGTTGGTGTGGTTGCGTTATTGTTGGCTTGGAGTTTGATTTTGAATTCAGAAGTCAGCCGAGTCCGCGCTTTGGTCAATAAATCGCCTTCGAAATCGGTGCATGATTTTTCAGAGATGACGATGGAATGGTGCGGCGAAGAACCAGCAGATTTTTTCGTGCGACGGTTAACGGCTCGAAAAACTGCCAATGTGATCGCGAGTTCTTTGGTGGTGAAATAGCGGAGTGGTACGGTTTGTTTAAAACCGTAGCGGAGTGGTTTTGTTTGTAATTTGGGTTAGAGCAAAAGGGTCGAATTGTGAAAAAGTTATTTAGTTTCTCGTTGGTAGCCTTACTCTTGATTGTCTTTACCGGCGGTGGATTCGTTTTTTACCGGCTGGCGAAATTTCGTTCGGCAGTAAGTGAACTCAAAGCAGATCGACAACCAGTTTCTTTGCTGGATCTCGCTGTTCCAATCCCAATCGACGGCCCAAACTCAAGTATTCATCTGAGACGTTTAGCCACGCCTTTGAAATCTTTTGAAGAAGAAATGTTTGCTGTGGGAAATGAAGTTTTGTCAGAACCAGTTGACGACGAAGTGATCGCGAAGTTCCACGAGATCGAAAAAGCCTACCCCGACGTTTTCCCTTTGATTGACAAGGTGATCGCAGACTACACGATTGAAATTGATGTTACAGGCGAGTTTGATGAAGATCTCACGAACTATCTGGAGGATTGCCAACTGCTGCGTTCATGTGCCCGTGTGATGAGTTGGGAAATGCGGATTCTTGAAGCCGAAGGCAAGCCTGATGAAGCGGTTGAGGTCGGACTGGAAATTCTGAAGCTCACTCGATTGTTTGACGCTTATCCGACTATTGTCGCACAGTTGGTGCGCGTTGCCTGTCGCGGAATTGCTATTCAAGCCATTCATGATGTGATCATTGAGCATCCTGTTTCTGATGAAATTCGCGAGAAGCTCAATGTTGAGTTGGCATTGCTTGATGGGGTAAGTGATTACCGGCATTCGCTTGTTACAGAACGTGCGGTTGGAATTGAAAGTGTCAGCGAACAAAATATGTTTCAAATAGCAATGAACGGGGTTGGCTATTTGGATTACGTCGCGAGCCAAATTGAAAACGCCGACAAGGAAGGTTTTGAACGTGATCTTAGTTTCGAAGAAGATTTTTCTTATATAGTAGACGGCTTGTTGACCGGTGGAATTATTCCGGCATTGCAGCAAACGCGACATGCGATTGATCGTTTGCGAAGCTGGGTTCGCGCTTTGCGAATCATCAATGGCTTGACGGCGAATCCAGAGAAGGCAAAAGTTGTCCAAGACGGCGCGACTAAGGAAGCGTTGGCAGCCCTTGGGATTCCAGAAGTGATGATGGTCGACACGGTGACGGGTGAACTGATGAAGGTCACACGCAAGGGCGACGCTTGGGTTGTCTATTCAGTCGGAGCGGACAAAGTCGACGACGGTGGCAGCCACGACCAGGTTAAAGACTATGTGTTGGGTGGCGAAGAGGAGTAAGAGAGCCGCGGTTGTGTTTGCATACTCGTGTTGGCGTTCCTGATCACTTGCCAAGTGCAATCGCGTCAATCAACTTTTCGGCGGCGCTGAAAATAGCTCAACAAGATGGTCATCGGGATCGTAAAGGTAAACCTGGAACGCACCGTCGGGGCGTTGCTTGGGGCCATCGCCGATCCTGATGCCATTCTCTTTCGCTGCCTCGGCAGCCGCAGTCACGTCGGGCACTTCGAAAGCGAAATGATGCCCACGTGAAATGCTTTTGACCTTTCGATCACCCCAGCCAGCCATCCCAGCCAGATCACTTTCAACCGTCGCGTGAATTTGCATATTGCCAATCCCAAACCACGCACCTGGGAAATTAAATGCAGGTCGAGGGTGCTCCGTCATGCCAAGTTTATCCACATAGAATTCGCGAGTGGCTTCCAGATCTGCAACGATCAAAGTGATGTGGTCAAAGGATTGGACTTGGAGTGGACTGGAATCGGGCATGGTTGTTAATTGTCGCTGTTGTTGAAAGGCAGTTTTTTTTTAAACCTGCCATATTAAGTTAGACGTTTTGAAGCGTTTTTGGCGTTCATTTTGTCAGTCAGTTTAGCCGCTTCGGGCGCTAGGTTCAAAACGCCAGATCTGAACCAGCCAATCTTAAAGCAAGTGTTCTTGGTGTCGTCGGTGAAACGATAGACCAGAGTTCAGTATGAAATGTCCAGCGGAATAAATGAGCTAAATCCTTGAACTTTTGATCAGTAGTTGAGGAATGGGCGTGGGCGATTAAGATAAGGCCAGCAGTTTGCAAAGTGTTTTTGCAAAGCCACCTCCATTTGTTTTATTGAAAGGAAGATGATGGGATTCACATAGGTACAAACATCTGAGACTGTTTCAAACGAAGCCCTCTCGTATGTTTATTGTTTTGTTCGGCAGGATTTAACACTGCCTCAGCAAGTCGTTCAGGCTTGTCATGCGTGCATTGAAATCGCACGCCTTCTTTCCCCTGACATCGTGCATCCGCACTTGGTCGTTCTGGGTATTGGATCTGAATTTCAACTTC
>CAYUWY010000001.1:416693-540244 GCA_964448575.1 uncultured Pirellulaceae bacterium | reverse complement strand
CCCACCCAGTTGCCCGCCCGATTCGTTAGGCCCATCGTTGTAACCGTTGATCACATCGCCGGCGTAAGGCTCGTCCTGCATTTCCCAAAGGTTATTGTTGTAGCCGTTGGGAGCTGCGTTTGGCAGATTGAATTGCACCACTGAAAGCACGCCGCGCTCTTTGTCCCAGCTTCCAAGCGTCGGTTGAACGCGCTGAAACGTCAGCCCTAATTTGCTTCGCATGTTTCCGTCACCGAGAAAGTAAATCAATCCCGCTTCCTCGTCGATTTGCAAACGACTCGAATCAAGTTTGCCAAAGTAATCCGCGTTTACGATTTTACCAAGCGAGTCCACAGGCCCTTTTTTAAACGGCACCAACAACGTCGCGCCAGGCGATGGCTTGTTCATGCACAACATCCAAATGCCAATTAATCCCGTCTTGGGTTGCCATTTCGCTTCCCCGAGATTGGTCAACGTATTTTGGCTTTCGTGTGCGACTAAATTCAAACCGTTCAGCGAAATGCCCAAATGTTCACTCGCCGCTTTTTGATTCAGCAAGAAAACTTTGCGATCCATCTGGATATTGAATTCAAATTTGCTCCAGTTGGTGAGTTTGGTTTGGCGAGTAAACGAAGCCGAGTTGTCTGTTTGCTTGACCAGCTCAAACGCTTCGGTATCCAGCGGCGCCGGCGTGCGCCAGTTAGCGTAGTCCATTGCCACGTCAGGGTCGAAGAACACGGAGTACTGACCGCCTTCGGGCGAGATCCACATCCGGTCCTCGCCACCATACAAATTGATTTGCGGATCAAGCGTTTCCGAAGTGATTGCGTCGTAGTTGATATAGCCGTAACTTGTCCCGTCACTGCCGCGTGAGGTCGAAGTCATCGTGCGACCTTGATAAGCAGGCGCGAGCACAATTTGTGCACCTTCATCGTTGGAAAGCAAAATGGTTTCAACGTGCTGATTAAGAAACTCAACGTCTTGGCCAAACGTTTTCTCTGCCATGCTTTTCCGTTTCGAATTCGATTGGGTTAGGTGTTTGCGATTCGATAAAGGCTAAACTCCCGACCGCTCGCCAACAAGCACCATTTAATGTCGTCACGAGGCAAGAAAAAAGTACAGGCAAAGTCGTTGTTTGCGTCTCCAAGATTTGAATGGATTAAGTCGTGTATTTTTTTGTTGCAATTCTCAACGCCAGCCGAAACAATGCAGCAAGCTTATCTTGATTCTATTCAGTACCAGAGGCCAAACGATGTTTTCGCCAGATCGAAATGAACAAGTAGTATCCTGGATTCCGCGACTGCTGATAATTGCTTTGGCTTTTATGTGTTGCTTGTGCACCATGACGGTAGCGCAGGAATTCCCACCGACTGAGCGAAAAGAAGTGGGTACGAAATGGAAAGTCAGCGGAAGAGTTACATCGTCAATTTCCCGACCACTTTCAGGTGTGAAGGTTTATCTGAGTAACGAAAGTCACGATGCTGGTAGTGGAAAGCACACCCCGCCCACGACCAATTTTGCTGGTGAGTTCACAATTGATGTTCTGCAATATCAGGGTATCCTTTTTTTGACATCCGGGTTCGCCCCGATTCAAGTGCCAGTGCCCGACGGCAGTACAGTTGATGTTGAAATGGAAGTTGGTCGGACAATTTCCGGAACCATTACTCAAGCGTCCGGCGAGCCAATTGCAGGTGCTGTCGTTACCCCCGTTGGGTGGATTTCACCCAAACCTGTGACAATGCCTAGATCGGATATTCGATTTAATAATTCGACTTGCTTCTTCCCGGGCAATGGAAAATCCTGGGCAGTCAAAACAAACGGCAAGGGGGAATTTTCAATCGACCACATGCCCACCGACTCTCGCGTTGACTTAGCGATCAAGGCAGAGGGCTGGAAGGAAGAGATGGTTTGCGTTCGAGCGAAAGACGATACGAAACCTGCGAATTACAACAGCCAGATTTTGCTTGAAAACAACTTCACTTATGAAACGGAACCGTGTGCGCTTTTGGAAATCGAGGCCACTGACGAATCTGGAAATCCCGCTGCGATATCCAGTGTTTCGATCTACCCAATTAATAATTACGACAATGCATTTGAAACACGTCGGATTGAAGATTTTAATGCAACGCACGCAACGCTAAGTATTCCCGCATATCCAACCGGATCGATTGTTCATGTTCAGCTAGTGGAGGCGGACAGGTTAATGGGATTTAAGCTGGAATTGCCACCAAGCGATGATCTGGAAATCATTGAAAAGAAAGTCGAGTTCCCAACTGGAAAGACGATTCGTGGAATGGTCACCAGCCAAACCGATGACAATCCGATTGAAGGAGTCAAAATCAACTGGGCGAGACTGGACGATCCTTACAAGAAGGAAGTAAAAAGTGCTTTCGCAAGCCTTGAGGTCAAGACCGACAAGTTTGGCAAATTCGCAATTGCGGTTCCAGACGTCCACGGAATTGTTTTTGCAACAGGCAAAGTTGAGGGTTTTTGTACATCCGCCGCCGAACCTCAATACCGAGACCGTTACCCGTATGCAAAAGAAGCGTTCGAGCAAATTAGCTATGAATTGCAACCAGGCGAACTCGACAATTTGGAACCGATTAAGATCAAACTCAGACCGGCTTACAACGTCGACGTTACAGTCGTGGACGAATCTGGGCAACCTGCTCCAAACTGTGTGGTTGCATGGAATAAATCAAACCGAAAACTCGTGCACACTAGAAATTCCGTAACTGGAGGTGGAGGTGATCCCAAGGCATTTGCGGTATCTACAAATAAAAAAGGGCAGGTATCGATAGCCAATTTGTACGATGATGAATTCTTTCTTTCAGAAGCGTATCACAACAAGAACGCTCCTGCGAAAAATAGATTCAGGCCGTTTGATCCCTACCCGACAGAAATTCAAGCTTTTTCAGTTGACGGTTTCAGGCAAGGACTGGCGACCGTTCCGCTGCCCGATCCAAATTCTGAATCCGATACGATTCCGATCACAATAACGTTGGTCAATGGCGGCAATGTGCTTGGCCAAATCGTTGACGAAGAGGGGGCTGGAATTCCCGATTTAACTGTCCAAGCAAAAAGCGGAGGAATTTACACGGCGGGACAAGTTTGGACGACCAAGACGCGAAAAGATGGCCGTTTTAAAATGCAAGGACTGCCAGCAAGCCAGAAAATGACTTGGTCGCTTGATAAGACTCGAGTGAAAACCACTAGCTTCAAAGCACGAATCGAAATCGACACTAGCGAGTTGACCAGTGACACAACACTGAAAATTGAACCCATTGTTTGTTGCGATTTCTCAATGTTGCTCGGAGAGTTGCCAGAGCTAGATGTCAAAGGTCTTTCAAATGACGAATCTGTAAAGGTCTTAAAAGCTTATATTAAAGATTGTTTTGCTCGCATCCCGAAAGTACCTCGCAAATACACCAGGCAAGGTGGCTCGGACGATCCCCTACATTTGTACGTGGAAAAAGTAATCGCTAAAACGCAGCCCGTCATCTGGGAAATCATAGAACGAAATCCTGGAATCGAATTCGAATTGAAATTGCTTGCCGACATGGGGCGTCTGATCACCAGAAATCGTCACACAGATGGGATGTTTGGAAGAAGCGGTAACCAGTTTAATGCACTCGTGTTTAAGCGATTGCTCGAGAAGCACGTTGACAAAAAGGAGGCTCAAGAACCACTTGTTGTAGCCATTATGTCGAGTTTGGGTGAACGTGAAAAACGATGGCAGAGACTCTTTGACGCAAGCCCTTTCCCAGAAACGAAGGCGCTTGCCGCGACTCAGTTGGCGGTCTCAGCCATTCATAAGATTGGCTCGACCTGCGAGGCAGACCATAGCCAATCAAGCTTTGAGAAAATTTTCGCCGAGTATGACAAGCAACTATCGTATGTCGAGGAACATGCCAAGGAACTCGGACCCAAGTGGGGGACATTTTCAAAAACCCATTTCTTGGAACAATTGAAATATCTTGAACGCAGACTAAAACCAAGCGAGAAAAATGCTCCTACCTCGGGAGCCCTTCAGCCACCTAAGCTTGACCAAGCGCGGACCAAGAAAGTTCTTAAGCGGCTTGAGACTGTAACTCAGGCTTTAAAAGATTCCAGTCGAAAAAACTAACCCTCAAAGCGCTGAACAAAATAGCCGCGCGAATCAAGCCGCCAAAATAAAAGGCTAGTCAGCGCGTCATTTCTTGCTGTCGGCTGGAGCGGCGGGTTTTTCAGGAGGTGGCCCGATAAGGACGGCCACATACGGCATTCCATGTTTCGTCTTAAGCTGTTTGACTGCCGCAATCGCTCGGGTGCCCGGTTCATCCGTCAGCGTAACGGTCACTTCGGCACCGTCGGGGCTCCATCCGTTAACCAATACCTTGATTCGGCCCTTCGCCCGTTCAGGAATATCTGCGCCCACGGAACAATAATGGCTATCGCCCATTTTTCCGCCATGCCACACCGTGTCGCGCTCGGGAATACCTGTGATGGGGCAAAGTTCCAAAGACACCCACCCAGTCACCGCAGTGAATTTGGTCTGCCCGAGTTTCTTGAGATCGTCAGCAATCCAGGACTCGACGACGGGCCGATCTTTATCTTCATCGACTCGTTCGGTGGGCATGATGACTTTGATGTACACCCGATTGGATTCTGGTTGGACAGCTTTCTTTTTGGGTGTTAGGTCCTGCGTTTTTACAGCGCTGGGAATCAGAGTGAGGGTTGCCCCGCCAATCGTGCTTGGTGCTTGCACGCAAAAAAGGTTACCGAGGACCACTATGAGCCAAACGACGAGTGCTGGTTTATTCATTTGAATTTCACTCCGTATAAAAGCTAGGCAGCGGCTCATAGCAATTGAGCGGACCAAGAAATATAAGTCAAAGGTATTACGAATCAACGCTTAAATTCTTAGGTGAATTTTTAGATAAAGCTTAAGCGGGACAAAAAAGTTGATTTTAACCACAGAGGTTCACAGAGAAGCGCGCGAAAATCTCTGTGCTACTCCGTGTCCTCTGTGGTTAATCCAGCTCGCTTCTGCAGGTTCCCGTTTTTAAAATTTTTGTCTCGCGGCTTTTTAAGACGTCTATTTTCGATTTTTGTGGCAATGATCAAGGCAATAAAATTTGGCACCACAATGATCAGAAACCCAAAACCCCAAAGCGGATTGGAGGACAGGCTCGCAAGCAATACGGCGGTGAGCGAAGTAACAGCGAAAAGAGTTGCAATGCTAAATTTCATGTGCACGGGTTTTAAGCTAAGGTTGGATGGTAGGTTCGTCATATCCGAAATCGACCAACTCAGCGAGTTTATCAAATGTCGCAAGCCAAGCAGCCTGGTTAGTTTTTAAGCAATAGTCCTCAGTGGCAATGGAAACTCCGGTCGGGGCGAAAATTGCTTTTAGTAATTGTGCTTCTGGGGATGGTCCTTGATGGATCAACTCGATTCTTGTTTGCGATGCTTCAAATTCCGTCGCGGTTATCTGGATTCTCCCGTATTCTGAATCGGGACGTTTAAAAACCAGCTTTGAGAATGGCTCGTATTGGGAAATCGTTCGCACTATCGACTCCTCGCCGCTCGGAAAAGACAAGTGGTGATTGAAACAACCGCCAACTTTGAGCTGCACATCGACTCGAATTGACTTGCAATCCTTGTGACACCACGAAGCGTAGGTGTTGCTCGCCTCAATCAGATGCTCAAAAACCCGATTCGATTGTGCGGCAAAAACACCAGTGACAAAAAGTGTTTCATTCTTTATTTCGGCTGTATTCATCGCGATTCCAAAAAACCAGAAAAAAATGCGCAAAGAGATTGGGAAAAAGGGTACGCAGACCTCTTAATTGTCCGCTCGCTGTCGACCTTGTGTTCGAAGGCAGGAAGAAATTGATTTTAACCACAGAGGACAGAGGGGCACAGAGAAACGCGCGGAAATCTCTGTGCTACTCCGTGTCCTCTGTGGTTAATCCAGCGGCGATTCAATGAGCCTGTCGTTAGAGGATGTACCTTTTATTGTCCGTTACCTTCAATTGTCGTAGCCGGTGTCGCCAGACTTCGGGCGAATTGCCAAAACCCCTGAACTCTGGCGAGCCCAGCTACAACAACTATTTATTTCGACACAAGCAACAACAACGCGATAGTAATGTGGCCTGACCAGCCAGCTTTATTGTTGCCGATGTTGGTGGTTCGAATTCACTCAGGAGATGCTTCTTTTTTTCTTTGCAAACGGTTTCTGATGTTTGTATGCTGAGTTTCGAGTGTCTTTTCTGTGCATGGGCTCTTTGTTTTTCCTGTGTCATGTTTCTCTTCACGCTATCAAAGGTTTCTATTAATGTCGGATGAAGTTCGGTTGGTTCAAGGGGACGACCCCCAGATGGCTCAGGCCTACAAGAACGCTCGTGCAAATTTCAAATACTTCTGGCGCGAATTGATGTGGGAACGGCAACGTATCATACCCGCGATGGTGATGGCCAATGTCAAAGTTTGCTGTGAAGATCCACCCGAACTGGCAGTCCAACATGGACAAGGCGCCGAATACATGTGGCTGAGCGATCCGGTCTTTGATGGCAAAACGATCTCGGGAACGCTGTTGAATCAACCTAACTGGTTGGTTTCAGTCAGAGACGGGCAGCAACTCAAATTGCCTGCGTCGAAGATCTCGGATTGGATGTATGTCTATCCCGACGACAAAGTCCACGGAGCGTTCAGTGTTCAAGTGCTACGTTCAAGAATGGGTAAGCGCGAACGCAAGCAACATGATGCCGCTTGGGGACTTGATTTTGGTGAACCCGATTCGGTGAGAATTATCCCAGACGACTGGAACCCCGCGGCACCTCAAAAGAAAGGTTTCTTGGCAAAACTTTCTGGCAAAGCTGAGCCGCCGCCAAAGGTTGACTATCAAGCGATTGAGCATCCAATGTCGTTGAACATGGTGCAAAAGCTGGAAGAACATCTCCAAGCGACACCCGATGCACTGATGGAAAAGGATGAATTGGGATGGACGCTCTTACACCGCCAAGCGTCAGCGGGCAGCACAACGATCGTCAAGACGCTACTACGACACGGCGCTGACACCAACGCGAAGTCTGCCAACGGGCTAACGCCATTGCAGATCGCAAAAGGTTTGGGCTGGCGCGACGTGACGAAATTACTCAGCAGCGTTTAACTACTTCAAGTGCCGATATATCACGCCCCAGCTTTTAGTGCGAGAAAGGGTAGCCCAGATTCTTGAATCTGGGTGCGGACGCACAAGAGGCATCTTGCTTCCGACCGAACCGCGTATGGAGTCTTAATACTGATGCTTCCTGCCGCTTCGAGAATCGGTGCTACCCTGCTTTAACTACTTCCAGATATGTTACGCCCCTGCATTTAATGCGAAAAAAAGGTAGCCCAGATTCTTGAATCTAGGTGCGAATGCACAAGAGTATTACATTGTTATTCTTCCGAGCGCCATCTTTTTAAGGCTGCGACCTGGGACCGATTGCATGACAGCGACGGTCGAATGCTCTGAAGTTTTCGAATTGCGTTGTCAACAGAAAGTGAAGAATCTCTATGCATTAATAAAGCAGCTGTGACGAATCCAGTTCGGCCATGTCCCTGTGCACAATGAATATATGTGGGCCCATCCAGTTCGTCTATTTGCAACACGATCGCAGTTAGCTGGGCGAGTTCTAGTACCGAAGCGTCCAATATTGGAAACGAAATGTAATTGGAATTCTTTACGATGCTTCGCGGTTCTGAAAATTCTGCAGTCAGGTCAACGACATTCTCAATGTGTTGAGGCAACTCTCCAGTCAGCAGCCGTCGACCGATTGTGATCTGCGAGTCAAGATTGTTGAAAACGCTGGTACGTGACAGGATTCGCACAAGGTGCCATCCAAACCACGTAAGGGCCAGATATGGAAAAAGTAGCACAGCTGACAAGAAATTGATTTGGCCTGATTGTTGTTTGCCAAAGATTGCTGGTGACCCGAAAAGGTAAGAAATAGACACTGCGATGCAGCAACCAGCTGGCCAAAGCGCTATTAAGCCAAGGTAGCCAGATAGCCCCAGAAAAGCCAGGAGCAACCCAAGAATTAGGAACAACGCTGCGTACTTCACAGGAAAAATTTCTGGGTTGGGACAAAGTCCATGATCACCAAGCCGAAACGGTTGAGCATCAATTTTCTGCATCACGCGAGTCCAGTTTCGCGTGCATCAAATTGTCATGTTGTGTTTTTTTGGATCAACTTGATCACGTCATCACTGAGTCGCACGTCACCAAAATTTTGAAAAAATGTAGTTAAAGTCGCCTCGTGTTGGCCCTGTTTGTGCCCCCACATGACATCTGAAATCATCGTAACCTGATAGTCAAGTTCGGTTGCGTCGCGGGCAGTCGATTCACAGCAGACATTGGTTACCATTCCGAGAATAAGCAACGACTTGATGTTGCGGCGTCGAAGTTTTTCATGCAAGTCGCAGTTTCCAGGAAAGAAAGCGCTGCCTCCGTTTTTTTCAACGAAAATGTCAGTCTCGCAAGTGTCGAGACCGTTCCAAACTGTTGTTGTCGTTCCATGTTTAACCGTAGCTTCTTCGTGCATCATCGCGAATTCTGCGCCGTAAATCGCTATGAAGTTCTCTGACGCCTTGCGAATGGGGGTCGTGACCCAAGCGACGACCCCACCGTGTTGACGCAACTGGTCCGCTATCGCATTTACTTTGGGAGCGAAAGATCGTAACCGACCATTGTCAGGTTGCTCCATGGTTCTCGTGTCCAAGTCGACGATAATGAGTGCGGTCCGAGTAGGATCGAGGGTCTCGAATGCATGTAGGCGACCACGGCGTTTGACAACTTTTTCAACCACTGTTTGTGCGATTGCGGTTTCGGGATGGCGTGGTGTGGATGTATCCATCGAATTCCATTTCGTTTGTCTAAGCATGCCAACGCATGATTGCACGATTGGGAACGAGCGACCATCCACTTCAAAACCACGCGGGAGATTCAGGGTCGCGTGCATTGCATCGTATTGTCATTTGGCGTTTTTCCACGAGCAGCCACCTCCGTTTAAATGAAAGTGATCGTATTCAAAATACACAGGCAGCGAAGTCGTTGCATTGTCAGTGTAATAAACGTCGGCGCGAAAACGAACCCAATGCACTTCTCTCTGGCCGTTGAAGTTCATGAAGTTGCATGGCATTATTTCTTCGAAGATTTTTTCCTTTACGATCATCGGGTTGTCGACAAGCTCAATAGATGGGTAAGTCGATTTGAAATGATCCAGGATTTCTTTATCAGTTGGCACCCCAATCCAAACTTTGCCGCCAGCATCGCCTACGCAGTTCGAAAATGGAGTTCCTGTTCGTGGCCAAAACAGGCCTAAGAGAATTCCTAACGTCATCGTTAACAGCAAGAGCGTCCCAATTGAGAGACGCAAGCGTTTTTGAAGATGATGTTTCATCTCACAATTCCTTATGGCCGGAAACGCCTGCGATCACGGAGTCGAGCGAGCGATCGTCTACTTCTAAATCACGCAAGTCCGGCTGTCGCGTGCATTAAATTGTTGTCTCGCGTTGCAAATTCAAAAGTCTTGGTCAAAACGGCAAAAAGAATTGCCGCCATGAAGTTGGGAGCGAGTCGGCATATTTTACAACAAAATTCGAGCGAAGGAAAAATGCGGAAACAGCCGCGATAACGCATAGAAGAGAAAGCGAGGCCAACACAGAACGGCAGATTTTTGAAGCCCAAAATGCTAACGGTAAGACTCCGAGCACTAGAACAACGGCCCAGTAAACCCAGTAGTATTCTCCGAGCACACGGTGGTAGAAAGCAAATCTTTCCACCGGAATGGCGTTGGCAAGAGTAGTGGCGATCTCGAACAAGTGATAGATCAGTACGGTGAGCCCCGTAATCGAACACGTAAATTTGCCCGCCATGCTCAAACGGCTTGAAACAATGACCAAGACGATCGTAAGTAGAGCAGATAAAAGTAGCACCCAAACTTGATTTTCGAGAATGGCACCGCCCAAAGGTATTCCGCACACCTTGTGAATGGCGATCCCAATAAAAGAAAATATCGCCGAGGTAGCTAAAGCGGTGACAAAACTCGATCGCGCGGTTGGAGTTTCCAACTGGCAACCGGTTGCCTCGGGTGTATCGAACGGAGATTTGTAAGGGTTGGGCAATGTTTTGTTTTTTGTCTGCGCGACGTTCGTGATCACCGAGCCGGAACGGTTGATCATCCATTTTCTAAACCACGCGCCAATCCGGATTCGCGTGCATTGTTGTCATAGGGGAACAAATCGGTATCAAATTCGCAAAAGAGAGATAGAGATAAGTGCTCGGCGCATAAAAGCAGCCCGGCGGGGTCAATAAAGGGCTCCCCACCGGGCCGAGAATAACGTCAATCTAATCCGGATTCTTTTTGAATCCGTTTATATACCCGTCGAAACAGGTGATAATTCTTAAGCTTAGCCAGCTGACTTTTCAGTCGCAGGAGCTGCTTTTGTCTCAGCTGAAGCCAATGCTTTTACAGCAGCAGCGTACTTGGCGTGGGCCAAGTTAAGCCGAGCTTCAAGGCTGCAACATGTCTCTTTGCCAGCGACAACGTAAGTCATCTTTTCGCCAGACTTCTTAGCCAACTCGCTTGCTGACTTGTCGCAACAAGTAGTCTCTTCGCCTACTTTGTATGTAACCTTCATGTCTTTGATGGCGTTAGTGACTAGCTCAGTCCTTTTGCCAGCGTCAACTGGGCAGCTACAGCTCTTGCCAGCGATTGTTGTCATGCCACTTGTCTCGCATTTGCAAGCAGTAGTGAACTTGGTGACGAAAGCTTCAGTTGTTTCAACAAGAGAAACGTAGGCTTTGTCTTTGCTCTCAAAAGTCTTCTCGCCAACAACGAAGTGAACTGGCTTCTCAGACTTTTCGGCAAGAGCAGCAGCAGACTTGTCGCAACAAGTCATTTCTTCGCCAACTTTGTAAGTCATCTTTGGCAAGTTAGCCATCGCTTTTGCAACAGGGCACTCATTGCAAGTTTTTTCGCCGTCTTGAGTAGCCGTTGTGGCAACAGCTGTGCTGCTTGCGCACTTACCAGACTTGCACTCTTGAGCAATAGCAGGGCTCGCAACCAAAGCAACGACAGCCAACATGCATAAAGTGTTAAAAATTCTCATTCTTCAAAAACTCCATTACCAAGGAAAAAAATTCTATTCATTTGTATCGCCAGCTGTGGGAATTCACAGGCAGCAAATTAGACGTGTGACCTGAGTAGGCCTTACAAATGATTCGGAGATTTTAACAGCCAATTTCTGTGGATGTCATGTCCAAATTTTTTCTTTTGGTTGGTTGAGTGAGTTAGTGAACGCTCGACTAAACGTTGTGAAATTCAGCACAACAATTGGGGAAGATGTCGAGCAATTTAAAGAACGCCAGCATTGTAAAAGTGGACGGATGGATGGACTAACCACAGAGGACACAGAGGAACACGGAGTTGCGCTCATGAAATCTCTGTAAGCTTTTGTGTCGTTTGTGGTTAGGTTGTTTTTGCGGGGCGCATGGTGAATGAAGAAACGAGAATCACGTTAGCATAATCTGTATCACGCAGTTGGTTACAGCGTTCATTCAGGCCGCAAAGCGTATGGGCTAACCACAGAGAAAACGGAGGAACACGGAGTTGCGCTCACAAATCTCTGTGTCCCTCCGTGTCCTCTGTGGTTAATTTTTTGCAAGCTGTGGTCGATGTTACACTCAGAGCTCTTTGTGGTCGCCGTTTTCGTCGTAGCGGATCAAGCCAAAATAAAAGAACGCGAAAACGGCGATTGGGATCGCTGAATAAAAGATCCACGAAACAAGCCCACCACCCACGAGGCCAAACGCCACGATCGTGATCCATGCCCACCAAGTGTCTCGCATTAATCCTTTGTATCGATTCAAGATCAGCCTTTATTTTGGTCTTCAGTTTGAATGTTTGTTTGTGCACTAGGTGCTTGGGTTGGATCGTCCAGTGTTTTCAATAGAAAATCAAGCTTGTTATCTAATTTTGTATTTCTTCCGCAATTCGTTTAGCTTTGATTTTACTGATTCTTTCAAGTTCGAATTTCCATCGACGAACGAAGAAGTTTTTTCGGGCTTGGAAATTCCCTTTTCAACCATCAGCTCAGAAACATTAACTTCGTCGACAACGATATAGGCTAACCGATTGCCATTTTTCGCTCTTCCGATCACGTAAACCTTGATTGATTTGCCGCGAATCATGTCGTCCAGAAACTTTTGCGAAGCGGCTCCCTCTGGCGTTTTGTACGACGGATCTTCAATGCCCGCGACGCGAATCTTAATTCGATCGCGGCCCTCGCGCCCCATTTTTTTGTTGTCCGTTACGACGTATATGTTGGCGCTGTCCGTCGCGCCCATACCATTGGCGTGATAAGAGCTTTTAACCCGCTGGCCTTTGATCATCAATACATCGTCAATCAGCCCGTATTTTTGTTCATTCAGTTGGTCAAGCAACAGCTGCTGCTGAGCAAGTCGTTGAGTTGCTGCCTCCAATTCTGCGGCTCGGTCTTGAGCGATTCGAGCTGCCATTTTGGCTTCAGCGGCCTCTCGTTCAACTTCCTTTCCTTTTTGAAAGGAGTACATCGAGACGGCACAAAGTATTCCACAGAAGGAAACAAAAACCAAAAGGTGCGTCAAGCTGAATTTACTCAACGCAATTTTTTTTGATTCTTTAGACATCACGTCACCTCAATGTTTGAAAAGATTGCCTAGCTACCGTTTCACTCGGGCACTGTCGCCCGCGATCATTGCTTCTACTTCTTCGACGCTGGCCATCGTCGTGTCGCCTTGGGTTGTCATCGCCAGCGCACCGTGAGCCGCCCCATAGTTAACGGCTTTGGCTGCGTCACCCGTTGTCATGAATCCGTAGATCAAGCCCGATGCAAAACTATCGCCGCCGCCGACACGATCAAAAATCTCCAGGTTCTCGCGGTGGGTTGCTTGATGCAAGTTTCCATCGTGCCAACAAAGAGCACCCCAGTCGTTGATCGATGCCGTCTTCACTGTTCGCAGCGTCGTCGCGATGGCTTGGAAGTTCGGAAACTGCGAAGTCGCCTGAGCGATCATCTTTTTATAGCCCTCAATCGGAAGCTCTTTCATCTGGTCGTCCAAGCCCTCAACGTGCAGGCCGAGGCACGCCGTAAAGTCTTCTTCGTTTCCGATCATGACGTCAACAAAAGGCGCGAGCTGTCGGTTGACTTTTTGGCAATTCTCTTTGCCACCAAATGCCGACCAAAGCGAGCTGCGGAAATTCAAATCGTAAGACGTAATCGTGCCGTGCTTTTTCGCGCATTGAAGTGCTTCGGTGATCACGGCGGGCGTTGAATCTGAAAGTGCTGCGTAGATTCCGCCCGTGTGAAACCAGCGAACGCCAAGGGTTCCGAAAATGTGTTCCCAGTCGATGTCGCCCGGTTTAAGTTGCGAAGCGGCGGTGTGGCCGCGGTCAGAAGTTCCCAGTGCGGCGCGGGCACCAAATCCACGTTCAGTAAAATTCAAACCGTTTCGACAGGCGCGACCGACTCCGTCAAAGTCCATCCATTTGACGAATTCCATGTCAACGCCGCCGGTGAGAATCAAGTTCTCCATCAATCGTCCGACTTCGTTTTTGGCGAACGCGGAAACTAAACCGGCTCGCATCCCAAAGCAACGACGAAGTCCACGGGCTACGTTGTATTCGCCGCCACCTTCAAACGCTTCAAACGTTCGCGCCGTTCGGACGCGGCCATCGCCTGGGTCCAGTCGAAGCATGACTTCGCCAAGTGAAAGGATGTCAAAACGGCAATCGGTGGCTGGTTTTATCTGCATGGTCGTTGGAGTTTAGTGGTGAATTAGGTGTGAGTAGAGTTTCGAATGTCATTGAAAACGATTGTACACAAACCGAAACAATGGTGTAGCTGTAGAATTGGCGGTGCGATTTGATTGGGCTGGAACGCTGTGCCGCGCGGTAGCAAAAATTGGAGACTTCTCGGTGAAGCCGTTATTTTTTGTTAGCGGGCCAAGCGAAATTTTTTGATGAATTTTCAACCGCGAATGGACGTTTATAAACGCGAATTCATATTCGAGGTTTGTGCGATTCATTTCTGGAATCAAATTCCGATTGTCGCAAGCCGCCGAGTGAATGGACTTTTAAGTCGACGCTTTGATTTGCAGAATTACGCTCTTCCAATCGACGCCGGGAACTTCGTATTCAGACAGCACGCGGACGTCGACTTTCTTAAGCAATTCAGCTTCGTCGGCTTCGGCTTTTTCTTCGATCCATTTTGGACCCTTAACGGCTAGCAGTCTTCCGAGCGCCGGCCACTTGTCTTCGAACCAGCGCCCCATTTTCTTAAGTGGGCCAACAGCGCGGGCGGTTGAAAAATCAAAATGGAAATCTTCCAACAACTCTTCGGCGCGACACTGGTAAATCTCGACGCTGATCTCGACCGTTTCGGCGATCACGCCAAGTGCCGAAGCTTTTTTGCCTACCGAGTCGGTTAGTGAGATTTTGAGGTCGGGGCGAATGATGGCCAGCACCATGCCGGGAACGCCGCCGCCGGATCCGATGTCCAAGACTTCTTTGCCTTCCGGGATCAATTTTGAGAGCTCAATCGTATCAAGCAAATCTCGAGTCACGAATTTTTCGTAGCTGGTGTGCCGCGTCAGATTTAGTTCTTCGTTAATCTCCCAAAGCGCCTGGCAGTAGTGCTTGAGTTTTGGATAAGCCTCATTGGGAATTTCCAACTCAAACATCTCGATTGTTTTTTTAAGGCTCGCCACAGGTGATTTTCGATCTGAAGGTTGGTTGAAACGTAGAATTGCTGGTTTTTACTTTAGCAGATGACGGCACGATTCGAAGACGGCTTCGTACTCTGTTATGCTAATATGCTTCCGGAACTCATCTGAATTTCTCGAAGCACTTTCGCATTCTTTTGGTTTCATAACTCAACAGGTGTCTTTTGGCGATTGAATTTACGTGCCCAAACTGTGCCAGTGTACTTCGCGTGGGCGAAGAACATTCGGGAAAGCGAGCACGCTGCCCAAACTGCCAATCGGTTAACACCATAGTTCAAAACGCCCACCCAGACTCGTACGCAACACCCGTTGCTCCGACCAAAGTTCCAATTGAACCTGCTGCCGCAGTCGAAAATCCTTTTACGGCTGCTGCAAATCGATTCGCAAGCCCACCGTCCCAGCCATCAGCCAATTACTATCCCAACAGCTACCAAACGCAGGTTGCTCCACATCGCGGCGGATTGATTTTGGGCTTGGGTATCGCAGCGATTGCGTGCAACCTGTTTTTGATACCCGGCATTTTGGCTTGGATTCTTGGTCGAGCAGACTTAAAAGAAATTCGAGCAGGGCGAATGGACCGAATGGGGGAAGGCACTACCCAAGCAGGAATGATCATGGGAATCGTCATGACATGCTTCCCAATCTTGATAGTCGGTGCCTATATCGCTTTGATCTTATTTGTGTTTTTTATTAGTTTGTTGTCTGGTGTTGCAGGTTGATTGAGAGACTTGAATCAACCAAGCGTTTTGATCAACGAAAGCAATTTGGGAATGAAGATTCGGTTGGCGCGGGCTCGGTGGCTGAGCATCGCTTTGACGGTATTGCCCAGCTCGGCAAACGTTTGGTGGTACTCGGCGATCTCGAACATCGGATCGTAACCGAATCCGCCGGTCCCTTTTTGTTCGGTCAAGATTCGACCGTAACATCGTGACTCGCAATTGATATGGACTTTGCCAAGTGGATCGGCAAGTGCAATATGGCTGGTGTACCAGGCCGTTCGTTTTTCCTTTGACACACCCTGAAGCTTCTCCAACAACAAAGCGTTGTTTTTTTCGTCAGTCGCATTGTCGCCCGAAAACCGAGCCGAATAAACTCCCGGCGCTCCATCGAGTGCATCCACACTCAGACCGCTGTCTTCTCCCAAGACCCATTGCCGCAAATGTTTGGCCTGTTCCGTCGCTTTGAGCGTCGCGTTTTCTTTGAACGTCGTTCCAGTCTCCTCGACTTCGATTGGATCGGGCATGTCAGCCAGACAGCTAAGCTCAATGTCGTAAGGGGCAAGCAGGTATTCCAACTCGCGAAGCTTCTTGGCATTGTTCGTGCCTAGCACAAGACGGAATGGCATAAGTGTTTTAGCTCCTGATCTGATTCAAGTGGAATGTTTGTTTGATTGAACGTGACGTCAACGAAAAGGCATGAGACTGTGCAACTAGTTTCAGGCAAAGTTCACAAGCCCGAGATTCTAACCTATCGAGTGTCGCCAACGAATCGGGTTAAGTCATACCGCTTTCGAGGCACGCCTGGATCAATCGCGACAGGTTCGCCGCTGCCGATATTTTCAAGTGCTTCGGAAATCGAATAGCAATACCGCACGAGTTTGTTGCATTGAGTACAGGCGCGAACGTTCTCGGCTGGGACTGAATGTGAATTGTCACTGGCGGGAAGATGCTCCCATCGTTTAGGACATTCATCGCCAGTGGCTGAGCGCGAGCATTTTTCGATTGCTGCGTTGCCAATCAATGCCAACCAAATCTCGGCCTGGTCGAATTCATTTTTCAAGCGTTCAACCAACTCCGTCCGCTCTTCGAGAAGCGATTCGTAATGGTGGTTTTCGCGAGCAACCCGAGACATGTCGCATTGGATCCGCAAAATTTGGGCACGTAGCACATCGCCAGACTCTTCCAGCCAATCGGCATAGATTCTTCGACTGTCGGCGTCATAGGGATTTTTGGAAAGGTCGAGTATGAACGGGACTTCGGCGGGCGTGTAGTTTTTTGGCCGCTGGAAAAGGCGCTCGGGAGGCTGAGAGTTATCAGCGTCTGGGTTGGCGCCTTCGTCGCTCATGCTTGCTTTCTTTTTTGACTCGAAATAGTTGCTTTAACTTCACAACGGACACAAAGTTTATCGCAACCAACCAAGTGCAGGTTGATTCCCAATGAGGCAGGTCGTTATATCTTATCGTTTGCCCGCAATATTTTCAAAACGGACTTTCTTTTGAATACCCCATCCCACTGGCTGATGACGATTGTGATCGCAAAAATCGCCGAACGATCTGATGGTCTGAGCGGTGTGTTGGATCGTCCGCCGGCCGAATCACAACTTGATCGGGAAACTGAAACGGCGACGGAAATTTCGCCTGAGGGGACGTCCAAAAAAAGAAAGCTCCCACGCTGGGCGATGGGACTGGGCTCACTGGCACCCGACATTCCGCTTTACTTCTTGACGTTTGGTGGCTTTTTTTACTTTGGTTGGTATTTGAATTGGCCAGCTCGTAAAACGGCCAAGCATCTTTTTAGCAACTTGTTCTACAACGACCCTGGTTGGATCACGGTTCACAATTTTTTTCACTCGCCGACGATGCTGCTGATCCTGGGGCTGAGCATTTGGTTTCTCAGATCCAAATTTCCAAGGTTCGCGAAATGGAGTATGTTCTTTCTCGCAGCGTGTGCACTTCATAGTTTCGTCGATATTTTAACGCACAATGATGACGGGCCCTTGCTGTTCTTTCCTTTCAATTGGACCTACCGATTTTCAAGCCCAGTTAGTTATTGGGATACCGATCATCATGGCGGCGCGTTTATGATTTTCGAGGGACTGCTTGATCTGGTTTTGCTGGCTATGCTGGCAAGGTTTTGGTGGCGTGACCGTTCGTTTTAGCCAGAAGAAGTTAAGTAGCTTAGTCGCGGTGATGGTTTCGGGTAATTGAGTGCGCAATTGTGCGTTTACCGAGCACTTAGTTCTTAATCCCAAGTGTTTTCAACAAATCGAAGCCTTTCAGTTATTAGTAGGAGAATCTGACGGTTAGGTTCTGATACGACAAATCAAGGAAATTTAATGTCTCAAAAAACACTCGAATTTGGTTCCCATCCTAATGGGGGCTACACCCTTTCTGCAGAGATGTTTGTCGGGCTACCGCGAGAACAAGTCTTCAATTTCTTTGCTGACGCTCGAGAGCTGGAACGGATCACACCTCCTTGGTTGAATTTCTCGATTCGCACCCCGATGCCGATCGAGATGAAGCAAGGCCTCATGTTGGACTACCGAATCAAGCTTCATCACATTCCGATTTACTGGACGACAGAAATTTGCGTTTGGGAGCCGTCGGTTCGCTTTGTTGACCAGCAGCTAAAAGGGCCGTACAAGCGTTGGTATCACGAGCATACGTTCGAAGAAGTCGAGGGTGGGACGCTGGTTCGCGACGATGTCCACTACATTCCGCGTGGCGGCAGCCTGATTCACAAGTGGATGGTTCGCCCGGACCTAGAAAAAATCTTCAATTTCCGTCAGGATACGTTGCAGGAAATCTTTGACGAAATGATCGCAAAGCAGTCTCCTCAAAACGCGCCTTCGCGATCGTTTCCGAACTTGGATTCAAGACAACTGGAATCGTCGCGGCAACTGGAATCTTGAGTGAATTCAATTCTTGACAAAATCGTCCGCCACAAACTGGTGGAAATCGAACAAGCCAAATTGGCCAAACCGATTCAAGAATTGAAAGCCGAACTCTCCAACGCCCCGCCACCTCGCGACTTTCTGGCAGCCCTCACGACAGGCGACCAATCCGATCGAGTTAGCTTGATCGCAGAAGTCAAAAAAGCGAGCCCATCCAAAGGCATCATTCGAGAAGACTTCAACCCAGTCGAAATCGCTACGGCTTATGCTCAGCATGGTGCCAGTTGCATCAGCGTGTTGACGGACGAAAATTTCTTTCAAGGCCACTTGGATTACTTGAAACAGATTCGCGCTGCGGTCGACGTGCCGCTGTTGAGAAAAGACTTTGTGCTCGACGACTATCAGGTTTACCAAGCCCGTGCTGGCGGTGCCGATGCTGTTTTGCTGATCGCGGAATGTCTTGAGCCAAGCCAGTTGAAATCGCTTCACTCGTTGATTAATGAACTGGGCATGACTGCTTTGGTTGAGCTGTATGATGTAAAGAACATTCCGGCGGTGTTGGCATGCGACCCGAAACTCGTAGGCGTAAACAACCGTGACCTCAATACGTTCGAAATTGACTTGCACCATTCGATTCGAGTCAAAGAAAAATTGCCCAACGACATCGCGATGGTCAGCGAGAGTGGGATCTTTACCAATCAAGACGTCCAGTTGATGCAGCAGCACAGCGTCGATGCGATCCTGGTTGGCGAGTCATTAATGCGAAACGACGACATCGGACTCGCCGTCAAAAGGCTTATTGAATAAGTGGTCGGTTGGCAACAATCGTAGCCCGTTGGCTGGCTGCGATTCTTTATCCTGTTGCTGTTCGGCCAATAAACAGGTCACGACCAGCGGCGCTGCTCTCCCCTTCTCGGTTGAGAGTTTTGGCCAGATCAAGTATCTTTGCGTTTTGCAAATCCAGACCGAAAGCCCTTAATTTTCCCGCATGGCCGTACTTTTTCAAATTCGAAACGCCTATTTGAGTTACGGCGACCAAGTTCTTCTCGACAACGCTGAAGCCACGATCACAGACGATTCAAAAATTGGCTTTGTCGGTCGAAACGGCGCTGGGAAATCGACGCTGCTCCGAGTCCTGTTAGGCGAAGAAGAACTCGACGCGGGTGAAGTCATCAAGCACCCGCACCTGCGAGTTGGCTACCTGCGTCAGCATGATCCGTTCAACGAAGGCGAATCGGCGCTCGATTTTCTGATGCGTGATAGTGAGCAACCCGATTGGAAATGCGGCGAAGTGGCAGGCCGATTCGAAATCAAAGGCGACTATCTGTTTGGGCCGGTCAAAGCACTTTCTGGTGGTTGGCAGACTCGTGTGAAGTTGGCCGCGTTGTTGTTGCACGAGCCAAATTTGCTTTTGCTGGACGAACCGACCAACTTTCTGGATTTGCGAACCCAGATTTTGCTTGAGCACTTTCTCGTCGATTTTAAAAAAGCCTGCTTAATCGTTTCGCACGATCGACACTTTTTGAAATCCACCTGCGACAGTACGCTTGATCTGACCCGCGGCAAACTCACGATGTATCCTGGCAAGATCGCACAGTTTCTTGAATATCAAAAAGAACGACGCGATCAGGCGATGCGCGAAAACGCCTCAACGATCACCAAGCAAAAACAGCTTGAGAAATTCATTGCCAAAAATAAAGCCGGCGCCAACACGGCCAGCCAAGCCCGCTCGAAACAAAAACAGCTCGAGCGTTTGAAGCTGAACGAAATCGCGTCCGACGAACGCACCGCATACATTCAGGCTCCGGTCGTTGAACCGAAACGGGGCGCTGCCATTCGCTGTGAAGAGCTCACGATTGGATATCCGGACCATCGCGTCGCCGAAAATATCAACATCGAAATTGAACATCAGCAACGTGCTGCAATCGTGGGCGACAACGGCCAAGGCAAAACGACGCTTTTGCGGACGCTCGTCGGTTCGCTGGATACGATTGATGGAAACGTTCGTTGGGGGCACAACTGTTCGATCGGGACTTATGCTCAACACGTCTACACGACTTTGCCACCTGACGACACAGTGTTGGAGTATCTCGAGTATCAAGCTTTAAAGGGGACGACGGATCAGCAGATTCTAGCTGTTGCGGGTTCGCTGCTTTTTCGTGACGAACACGTAAAGAAGAAAATCAAGGTTCTCTCTGGTGGCGAGCGAGCCCGTTTGTGCATGGCGGGTTTGCTGTTGGGTGATTACAACATTCTTGTGCTCGACGAACCGGGCAACCATTTGGATGTTGAAACGGTCGAGGCATTGGCCACGGCGTTGGAAAAGTACAAGGGTACCGTCATTTTTACCAGTCACGATCGTCACTTTATGAAGCGAATTGCGACGTCGATCGTCGAGGTTCGAGACGGAAGCGTGAAAAATTACATCGGCGATTACGATGCCTATCTCTATTCGATCAACAAAGAAATTGAAGAAGGCGAACGGGCAACGCAGAACGCGAAAAATGCCAGCGCTCCGCCTGCTGGAAAGATGAAGGGCGGCGACAAGCCGTTGACGCAAAACGAGCAACGCGAACAAAAAAAGAAAGTCAAAACGATCGAACGCAAAATCGCTCGACTGGACGACGAAAAGAAAAAGCTCAACGCGAAAATGATGGAGATGACCGACGCCGAAGAAGCAATGAAGCTTCACAACGAAATCGAAGCCATCGCCGCTCAACTAGCCGAAGCCGAAGAAGCTTGGCTGGAACTAAACAGTTAATAACACAACGGGCTTACTGCAAACTTGAGCCACCAAATTTGAAAACTGACGACTGAAGACCGACGACTGAAAACTGACGACCGCCAACTGACACTCAATTCAAAAAGGCTGACATGGATATCCTCGCACTCGTTTCTCGCTGGGCACATATTATCCCTGCACTTATTTTGGTGGGCGGTACGATCTTCATGAGGTTTTCGCTGGTGCCGGCGGCCAATGAATCATCGGCTTCGGATGAGCTGCGAGAATCGATTCGCAGACGTTGGTCAAAGCTTGTTGCCGCGTCTGTGCTTTTTCTGCTTGTCAGCGGGCTTTACAACACAGTGTTGAAAGCGAAAGGTTTCGAGCTTTCGATGGTTTACAACGTCTTGCTGTTGGTCAAAATCATTTTGGCCCTGGGCGTTTTTTACTTGTCCGCTGTCCTGTCGGGACGCAGCAAAACTGCTCAAAAGTTTCGCGAACGAGAAACGCACTACCTGAACATTTTGTGCGGAATGATGTTGACCATCGTGATTATTGCAGGCTTTATGAAAATGAGTTCAACAAACTTTCCGGTTAAGGTGAAAGACAAAATCGAGCAAGCGTCCGTTCAGTCGCCGGATTCAAAGTCGCCAGCAATTACTGAGCCCAGCGCGTAAGTCACTATTTCGTAGGATGGACATTCCTATCCGTCGTATACAAAGGGCACGACTTAAAATCGCTCTTAAATTCGCGCAAGCGTACCGCAACCGGAATATTCAATTTCTCGTTTATACCCCATTTCTCCAGCGGCCCAGAAAGAGAACGCCAAGACGCAAGGACGCTAAGACGCAAAGGTCAGAATCAAAATCTTTGCGTCTCTGCGTCTTCGCGTCTTTGCGTTGAAAAAATGGTCCGCCAAACTTAGTGAAGTTAGCGGCATATAGGGCGCGACTTAAAATCGCTCGTATATTTGCGCAAGCGAGTCGGGATATTCAATTTCTCGTTTATATCCCATTTCTCCAGCAGCCGAGAAAGAGAAACGCCAAGACGCAAGGACGCTAAGACGCAAAGGTCAGGATCAAAATCTTTGCGTCTCTGCGTCTTCGCGTCTTCGCGTCTTTGCGTTGAAAAAATGGCCCGCCAAACTTAGAGAAGTTGGCGGCATAAAGGTCGCGACTTAAAAGCACTTGTAAAGTTGCGCAAGCGAACCGGAATATTCAATTTCTCGTTTATGTCCATTTCTTCAGCAGCCCAGAAAGAGAAACGCCAAGACGCAAGGACGCTAAGACACAAAGGTCAGAATCAAAATTTTTGCGTCTCTGCGTCTTCGCGTCTTTGCGTTGAAAAAATGGTCCGCCAAACTTAGTCGCCAGTCAGTAGTGAACCGGCCGTAAGTTGACAGTTTCGTAGGCTGGAGAATCCAACGAAGGGTTTGGTTAAACATGGATGGTCAAACCGAATTCGCCTCCTCGTTAAGCTCAAAGGTATCGCGCAAGCCATTACCTTGTGCTACAATTACTGCAAAGCAATTCATAAAAAACAGACCGTCTGCTAATTAAAGAGAAACGAAATCAGCATTTGGCGAAGCAGGTCTCCACAAAGACCTATATTTTCGCCCCATAAATTGGTCACCACACATTACTTCACAATGGAAGACACATGAAACGCTTCATCTGCACCTTACCATTGCTGACAGCCCTTCTGTTTCCACCCCAGACACTGGGCCAAGTACTCTTTGACTTCGAAGGCAACACTCGGCTCGGTGACGAATGGTCTGCCAGCGGAAAAATCCAAGCGAGCCGTTCTGATATAGAAAATGGAAAGGCGCTCCACATTTCCGCCAGCGACAAATTCGCGATCTACTCCAAATCTGGACTTGCCCGATTGAAGGATTTTGAAAAAGCAGAAACGATTTCCTTTCGTGTTCGCTCTCAAACAGACAAACCGACTCGGCTTGAATTGATCGCACTCGAAAGCGACCGGAAAGCTTCTTTTTGGACCAAAATAATGGTTAAAGGAAAAGACTGGCAATCCGTCACAATACCGCTTCGGTGGTTTCGCTGGGAATCCCGCCGCGTCCCCAACTGGTCTCGTGTGAAATCACTTGGTTTTCGAGGCAGTAAAGGGGTGGACGTGTGGATTGACGATATCTCGATTCAGGACGAACACGTGACCGAAGGCGCTTACGCGACGATCGCTGACTACGAGTCACTCATGACAGATGGAAACCCTGAAGCGTGTCGTAGCTTTTGCGATGATGAACTCTGGCTTTTTACCGACGCCCCCGACTTGGATGCTGACGCTTTGCGCCGACAACTCAAGTCCGTTCGGGAGACTTATCTGAAACAGATCCCGATTGACAAAGCCTACTTGGATGAATCCCCCAAAATGTTTGTCTTTGGTAACCGCGCATCGTACCAGCAATTCAGCATCCGCTATGCGAAAAAACTCAATGCGATAGGCCAAGCACCGCAGTCTAATGGATATCACCTCCAGGGACTGGCCACCAGTTTCTATGATGCAGATCTTGGAAGTGTTCGCTCTGTATACGCCCATGAGTTTGTTCACAGCATGAACAGTTGCTACTTGCGTCTGGACTCTTCCAAAAGTGATTGGTTACAGGAAGGTTTGGCGAATTTCTATCAACTGAAAACCACGCCACAAAAAGGAGTATCGGACATCATTCAGGCTGGACTAGATAGAGCGGATCGCACCCCTCTCTCCGAACTCACCAACGGAAAATCCATCGGCCTGAAAAATTATTGGCAAGCGGCAACGTTCGTACACTTCCTGACAACTGATGAGAGGGTTTCGTCGAAATGGCCCAAGCTTCTTGAGAGAGTCCGGCTATCAGGGTCAGTTGACCTGAGAGAACACCTGCAGGCCGTCTATGAAATTTCATTTGATGAAATAGAAGCTCAGTGGCTCGAGCACGCCCGCAACAACCTTCATGCTTTTGACTAGCATCGTACCTAGCGCTAGTTTCCCACTGACCTGAAATGAAACCGATCCCGATTCATTCCAGTCCGTCGTATATAAAGGGCGCGACATTAAAGCGCTTGTGAATTTGCGCAAGCGATCCGGGATATTCAATTTCTCATTTATGTCCATTTCTCCAGCGGCCCAGAAAGAGAAACGCCAAGACGCAAGGACGCTAAGACGCAAAGATCAGAATCAAAATCTTTGCGTCTCTGCGTCTTCGCGTCTTTGCGTTGAAAAAAATGGTCCGCCAAAATAGTGAAGTTGGCGGCATAAAGGTCGCGACTTAAAGCGCTTGTAAGGTTGCGCAAGCGAATCGGGATATCAATGTCTCATTGTCCCATTTCTCCAGCGGCCCAGAAAGAGAAACGCCAAGACGCAAAGTTCAGAATCAAAATCTTTGCGTCTTCGCGTCTTCGCGTCTTTGCGTTGAAAAAATGGTCCGCCAAACCTAGTGAAGTTGGCGGCATAAAGGTCGCGACTTAAAGCGCTTGTAAGGTTGCGTAAGCGAATCGGGATATCAATGTCTCATTGTCCCATTTCTCCAGCGGCCAGAAAGAAGAAACGCCAAGACGCAAGGACGCTAAGACGCAAAGTTCAGGATCAAAATCTTTGCGTCTCTGCGTCTTCGCGTCTTTGCGTTGAAAAAATGGTCCGCCAAAATAGTGAAGTTGACCTACAGCCAACTTAGGTACGCGGCAACCAGAAACGTCATGCACAGGATGACCTACGAGAATGGTAACCCCTGCGTTAGCGAGAGCATTCGAAAAGAGGCTTGGGGAAGTCTCGTCAGCAGATTGGGATTTCTATTGCCCGGCATAAACTTTCCGTTTTTTGGTTACTTGAGCGAGCGTTTTGACCGAAAAAAAAATCTAGAACTGCGATAGGGGTTAAAGAACCCACAAAATGGGGAGCCAAAACAAAATAGCTTCCGTGTATTACAAACGCTCAAAAGTATTTATACTGTGCGGCTGAAGTTGAAACGAACTTTCAACCTGCCGAAAGCAAAAGATGTTTGGAACCAGATGACAAAAAAACAGAACCGCCGAGAGTTTCTCGGTGCAGCTGGTGTCGCAGCAACAGGTGCGCTCGCTGCAACGGCCAAGGCCAATACCTCCTCCGTAAACGAAAATCAAACTGACGATCCGTCTTCCTTTTTTCAGCCAAAGGAATACTGGGAGGAGCGAATGAAGGCTCCCGACGACGGAAAAAAATACGGGTGGTTTATCGACACCCGACGATGCTTTGGCTGTCACGGCTGCGAAGTTTCTTGCAAAGCCGAAAACGATGTCCCGCTTGGCAACTACATTCGCCAAACATTCTTTAAGGACGTCGGCGAATATCCAAAAGTCGCCCGGATGTTCCTGCCCATGGCTTGCCAGCATTGCGAAGACGCGCCGTGCGTAAAAGCCTGCCCTTGCGGTGCATTGCACAAAGGCAGCGGCGGTAGCGTAATCATCGATTACGAAACGTGCTGTGGACATGCGACGTGCGTCGAAGTCTGTCCGTATGGCGCGATCTACATTGATCCCGTCGCCAACCAGGCCGTCAAATGTCACAACTGTTACCATCGTGTTGACGAAGGAATGGAACCAGCTTGTGCAACTACTTGCCCGTCAGATGCGATTTACTTTGGCGACCTAAACGATCCAAAGTCAAAAGCTTCATTGGCGATGGCCGAAGCCAAAGAGAACGACCTCGAGTTGGTTCAGCTTCGTAGCGATAAAGATACCAAGCCGCGAATGTGGTTCACCGGTCCCGCACCTGCGGAAGTCGAAGAACGAATTCCCAAAGAAGGCGATTCGTACAACAACGAGGCTTACAACATTTACAACTGGAAAGAGTAAGCCGTCGTTTTTCATTTTCGAATCACGATTGTTGATTCGAACCAAATTCCCTTCGCACATTTTTTCGCTTGCTTTTGATGAATATGAACGAACAAAACAAAGCTACAGACAAAGCCCAAAACGCTAATCAAGATTCTCGTCGTAAGTTTATCCAGCTAGGTGCGGCCGCCCTTTCGAGCGCTGCCTTTGTCGGGTGTGGCAAATCTGCCGGAACATCGGGTGCTGGAAAACCAAAGTCAAACCAGGATCAGGCAAACCAGAAACAGGACCCAAACAAAGCCGGTAAAAACGCGCCTCCCCAAGGCATCGACATGGAGAAGTGGAAAAAGATGAAGGGGGAAGCGTATCCGCAATCGACGCTCAACACGCCCGGCGTTTGCAAGCTTCCTGGCCCAAACGCGAAACGGAATTGGCCTGATCCCAACAAATATAAAGGCACGAAAAAAGTGCCCGGCATGTGTCAGCTTTGTAGCACCATTTGTGGCATTATTGGCCATGTCAAAGACGGTCGAATTATCAAAATCGAAGGCAACCCGAAGGACCCCAACAGCCGTGGGCGTTTGTGTGGGCGGGGCCAAGCCGGACTCAATCACCAGTACCATCCTGAGCGTTTGCTGTATCCGCTTAAGCGTGTTGGCGAGCGTGGCGAAGGGAAATGGAAACGAATCACTTGGGATGAGGCGCTTGATGAAGTCGCTGCGAAACTAAAACCGATTCGCGAAACCAAACCAGAAAATTTTGCCTTTCACCAAGGCCGCCAGCGATCCAAGGACGCGCTTAAACGATTCCTCAACGCGTTTGGCACCAAGACACAACTTTCGCATCGTAGTTTGTGCAGCGGAAATCGTCGCGCCGCCAACCTTAGCTATCTGTGGGAAAGCGATTGGGATCTGAACGATGTTGAGAACACAAAATACATTTTGAATTTTGGCTCCAACGCCTTCGAAGCCCACCAGGGACACATTCCGTTCGCCAACCGGATCCAAAACGGCCGATTCAAAAACGGCGCGAAAATGGTCACCTTTGATGTGCGGCTTTCCAACACCGCTGGATCAAGCGATGAGTGGTTTGCTCCGATGCCGGGAACTGACGGCGCGATTGCGTTAGCGATGTGCAATGCGATTTTGACCGCAGGCGTTTACGATGCTGAGTTTCTCAACGAGTGGACAACCAGCAGTGCCGACGAACTGAAAGAACACTTAAAGGAACAAACGCCTGAATGGGCGGAGAAAATTTCCGGTGTGCCTGCTGCTGACATCCGCCGAATTGCACTTGAGTTTGCCGCGGCCGCTCCGACCGCAACAACGATGTGTAACCGAGGCTCCTCGGCTCACCTGAACGGTTTCTATAACGACCGCGCGATCAATTTGCTCAATGGATTGGTTGGCAGCGTTGGCAAAAAAGGTGGTTGGTGCTGGTCACCATGGGGCGGACTTGATCCCGTCGTTAAAACTCCCGCCATGCCGCCGGCAGCCAAAACTTACAGCGTTCTCGAAGATCCACCAGAGTATCCGCTGGCCAACGTTTGGCGACGCATGCGTGTTGGTGAAATCATTTATCTGTACCTGCTTCAAGGTCGCGGAAAAATGGATGCCTACATGACGTATAACCTGGACTCGCCTTTGACGTGGCCAGAAGAAAGTTTGACCAAAGACGTGATGTGCAATGAGGACTTGATCCCGTTCCACGTTTCGATCAATCCGTTTTACAACGAGACAGCCCACTACGCGGATATCGTGTTGCCGTGGACAACATTCATGGAACGCTGGGACCTCGACGCACGAGGCAGCTACAACCTTCGCCCGTATGTTGGCCTGCGAATGCCGATGGTCGAGCCTCTTGGTGAAGCCCGCGATGTGCGTTGGATTTTCCCTGAGCTCGCCAAGCGAATTGGTGGTGGGATGACGGAATGGTACAAAGAAACTCAGGAAGAGTATATGAAGCAATGGGCTTCGACGGTTCCGGAAAATCCAGAGACTGGCAAGGCTGGGCTTGATCGCTTGATCGAAGAGGGAGCTTGGGAAGACGAAAGCCGAGATCCATTTTATGAGCCGCACTTAAAACCGCTTTCTGAAAAAGACCTCGAAGGCAGCGTTACGGATGCGGAGACCAAGATCATCACCAAGGATGGGATTGGCATCGGCATCATGATGAAGGGCAAAGCGGTTCGCGGCTTTAAGACGCCAAGCCGCAAGTTTGAGGTGCGAAGTGTTTTCTTGAGCCAGACCGGATTGAACAAAGACAACACCGAGTTGATCAATCGTTCGAGCATGACGAAAACCAAAAGTCGCCCTGATTCTCACAAGCCATTTGATGTTGACATTGATGAAATGCCGATTTGGATGCAGCCTGAAGAACATCGCGACTTGGCCGACGACCATTTGATCATGACATCGTTCAAGTGGAATGTTCACAACCACGGCCGCACGATGAACTTGAAGTGGTTGGCTGAGATCGTGCATTCCAATCCGGCTTGGCTCAATCCTGCGACCGCGGAAAAGTTCGGCCTCAAAGACGGCGATTGGATTGAGTTGACGGGTTACTTTTCAAAAATGCTTGAGAAATCCAATCCCAACTTGAAGAGCGATCACTACGAAAAAGATGCCGATGGTCGATTGATTGCAGGCAAGATGCGTGTTCCGATCGTAACGATGCCCGGCATTCACCCGCGTGCGATTGCGATGAGTAACAGTTGCGGACACTGGGAATACACCAGCGTTGCCCAAGGCAAAAAAGTTTCACCTGTGGCCGCGATGGCCAACGACGGACCGCTTGCCGGAACCGATGGAGAAACCTATCGCGATCCAGATTGGGAACGCAACATGTGGTGGGAAGACGAATCAGGTGGCGACCCAACCAAGTGGAAAAAGAACACAGGTAACGGTTGGAATCAAAACAAGATCATGCCGATCGCTCCAGACCCGATCACGGGCCAACAGGCATTTCATTCAACGGTTGTGAGTCTGAAAAAGCTCACGTAGTGAGTCGGCTGGCGCCAGAAGCCACGGTTACGCCAACGGCGTTGAACTCCAAAGCCCAGCGTCGCGGAGCGCACGCTGGGTTGGTCAGCCCCCGCAACCCAAACCCCAATCGGGGTTTCACACACCGATTTTGTTGAACCGCGTTTGTGGGTCGTGCGACACACGCCGATATTGTTGAACCCCGTTCGGGGTTCGTTTCGTGTGCGAACCGTCTACCCAGCGTGCGCTTCGCGACACTGGGCTCTGGAGTTGAACCCCTTTGGGGTAAAAGCGATGGTGCCCCGGCGAATGCATTGATTTTTCTTTACGCCAACGGCGTTGAACTCCAAAGCCCAGCGTCGCGAAGCGCACGCTGGGTTTGGGCCGCCCGCAACCCACAAACCCCAATCGGGGTTTCACATATCTCGGGACATTGATCTCCCAATCTTCGATATACCGGCTTGGAGGGAATAAACCCATCAAACCCCGACTACACCCGACGTCGGTTCGCATTTACAATATCAGGATGAAAATTCCATTATCAAAAATCGCTTACGCCCGTTCTGGCGACAAAGGCGACGGCAGCAACGTTGGCGTGGTGGCTTATGACGCCGCCGGTTACGAGATCATTAAATCCGCTTTGACAACTGCTCGTGTCAAAGAACACTTCAAAGAAATCTGTTTCGGAGACGTTGATCGTTACGAAGCCCCCAACTTGCTCGCGCTGAATTTTATCTTGCACGATTCATTGGGCGGCGGCGGAAGCGAAAGTCTCAAAACGGACGCACAAGGCAAAACACACGGGCTTGGAATCCTTTACATGGAAATCGAAGTTCCGGACGATTATGCCATCCCAAATCGTGCCGCCGTTTAGTCAGACAACAATATGAAACCGTACGTTACGATTCTGTTTGGCCTGTTCGTCATCTGGACGGGCTTGCTACGCTGCGTGGAAGCCCAGGCGTTTAAGCCAAACGCGTTCTATTTTTGCATGACGATGGGAGTCATCGCATTGTTGGCCGGTTTTGTGTTTCGATTAGGCAAAGAAAAAATTGCGATCGCGATGGGCGCTGTTGCCGGAGCGATCGTATTGGCGTTTTATCTTTATTGCATGATCGTCCAGCCAGAAAAAGACGCCAACATACGAGTCGCGTTAGTGATCGTAGCATCGTTTGCGCAGTTGGCCTTTATTCTGCTGCCTGGTCCCAGGCGGATTGATCTCGACTGAAACGTTGGGGCGTCTAAGCGCGGTTGGCTTCGCAGAAGCGTGGTCAGTCCCTCCAATTGCTGGTTGATCGAAGCGACTGTTGAGCCCGCAATGTTTCTCAAGTCAACTTGATCGAAACAAACGTCCAGATTGTTCAGCATATTAATGCCTCAATTCGCGGGCGATTGCTTCAAACTGTGATCTCGTTCAATTAGAATCACGTTTCGATTATTAAGAATTTGTGCCATTAGCCAGTCACTGATTCCGCGTCCTGCTTCCAGATTTCACAGGTACATAAATGACTCACGAAAAAAACCACTTACCGACCACGATCAAACTCTGCATCATGATGTTCTTGCAGTTTTTTATCTGGGGCGTATTTTTCGTCACGATGGGAACGTACCTCAGTAAGCTCTTCGCCAACGAAGAAGGCATTAACTCGATTGTTGGTAGCACGTATGCTACGCAAACTTGGGCGGCACTTTTCGCGCCGCTCATCGTCGGCTATCTCGGCGATCGTTTGATGAACAAAGAGCAGTTGAATGGAATCCTGAATCTCATTGGTGCGGGACTGCTTTGGTGGGTCAGTACGATTACAGACTCAACTATGATCTTCTGGGCGATGCTCGCCTTCTTTATCTGTTACATGCCAACGCTGGCTCTGGTCAACACAATTACGTTTCAAAATGTTGAGAACATTGAAAGAGACTTTCCGAAGATTCGACTTTGGGGAACGATTGGCTGGATTGTCGCGGGTTTGGTGATTTCTCAATCGTTCTTTGGTGTGTTCCCATTTCCTGTTCTTCCCGGCATCGAAGACGGAGGAAGTTCGAACGTTCAATTTAAAATTGCGTCGATTGTAAGTGTGGTTTACGGGATCTACAGTTTCTTTTTACCGGCTTCGCCACCTGAAGGAAAAGGAAAACCAGTCAGCCTTGTGAAAGTTCTTGGCTTCGATGCGTTGAATCTACTCAAGAATCCGTCTTACTTCATTTTTGCACTTTGTTCATTCCTGATTTGTATCCCGTTGGCGTTTTACTACGCTCGCACAGGCGAGTTTGTCGGTGCGATGGCGTTTGGAAGTTCGACCGGCGGCGTCATGGCACTTGGCCAAGTCAGCGAAATCGTCTTCATGGCGTTGGTCCCGTTTTTCCTTTCGAAGCTCGGCGTGAAAAAGATGTTGCTTGTAGGCATGCTCGCTTGGGCGCTTCGTTACGTTCTGTTTGGGCTGTTCCCGTCAACGCCGGCGATGCTGGTTCTTGGGATCGTGCTCCACGGAATTTGTTACGACTTCTTTTTCGTAACGGGGCAGCTCTACACCGATCGTGTCGCCCCGCCGGAAACGCGAACAAGTGCTCAAGCTATGGTGGGTTTGCTGACCTATGGAGCGGGAATGTTGGTCGGTAATTATGTCCTTGGATTCTGGGGAGATCGAATCGGGCTTGATCCAGCTACCAAGGAAGGCTGGTTGGCTGATGGACAAGCATTTTGGATTGCCCCAGCGGTTTTTGCAGCCGTGGTAGCCGTGGTGTTTCTGATTACGTTTAAGGACAACACTGCGGAAGACTGGAATTCCAAAGACGCTTAGTAATGTGGCTCGAATTATTCTCGAGCCATGTTCATGGTTTAGCGCGAATCTGGCGTTAATTGCTGTTGATTGCTTGCACCGGTTGCGGTTCGGTCGAGAGCAGTATTCCGGTATCCTATCTCAAACGTTATACGTTGCTGCAGAATTGGCTGGCGTTTTGGTGACCTAACAAGTGTCCCACTTTGTTGGTCGCAAACGAACATTTCGCTTCAATGTGAGATGGGCGTAAACTTCCTGACGCCGGTGGTCAATTCTTATTACCATAGGTGTAAGTTTTTGCAGCCTGCAACGTCCCTGACGTCGAGGACGATACAATTAGACTAGAATAAAAAGACTCCGGCTTAGCCGTTTATCGCTTAAAGGACTTTTCTCAATGACTTCCCAGATTGATTATGAAAATGCAGTAGGTGACCGTTACGCGAAAGCAGCAGAAGAACGTGAACCAGCTCTATGTTGCCCAGTTGAGTATCGCACCGATTTATTGGAAGTCATTCCTAAAGAGATTATCGAACGCGACTACGGTTGCGGTGACCCTTCGCCTTTCGTCAAATCGGGCGACACTGTTTTGGATCTTGGTTCCGGCGGTGGCAAACTTTGCTATATCGCTTCGCAGCTCGTCGGTGCCGAAGGCCAAGTCATTGGTGTCGACTGTAACGAAACGATGTTGGCGTTGGCTCGGCAGTACCAATCCGAAGTCGCTGAGAAAATCGGCTATAGCAATGTTTCGTTTCGCGCTGGAATGATTCAGAATTTGCAATTGGATCTTGAACGATACTCGGCCGAACGAGAAAGCATTGCCGCCACTGGGTTGGCTGGGATCCTTGAAGAAAGAACGCTCGAACAACGACTGTCGCGCGAAACGCCGTTGGTGGCTAGTGAGAGCGTTGACTGCGTTGTTTCCAATTGCGTCCTCAATCTCGTTCAACCGCAGGATCGCAAGCAGCTTTTTCAGGAAGTGTTTCGTGTTCTCAAAGTCGGTGGTCGAGCGGCGATCAGTGATATCGTTGCCGATGAAGACGTTCCAGAGAGCATGCAAAATGATCCTACGCTTTGGTCGGGATGTATTTCCGGGGCTTGGCGTGAAGATGAATTTTTAGCAGAGTTCGAGCGAGCTGGATTCCAAGGAATGAAAATTGCCAAACGCGTTGAAGAGCCTTGGCAAACGGTGGAAGGAATCGAGTTTCGGTCTGTGACGGTTGTCGCTTATAAACCCGATCCGAGCGAGTGCTTTGAGCGAAACCAAGCCGTCATCTACAAAGGCCCTTTCAAGCAAATCACTGACGATGATGGTCACACTTATTATCGCGGCCAGCGAATGGCCGTCTGTGACAAGACGTTTCAAACGTTGATCAAAGAACCTTATGCTGATTCGTTTTTTGCAGTGAATCCGTACCAGGACATTCCACTTGAGAACGCTGAGCTTTTCGATTGCACAAAGGATACCGAGCGACCGCCAAGTGAAACCAAAGGCGGCAAGCTGTACAGTTTGAACGTGTGCAATGAAACGTCCAATCCTCCAGTTCAACCGAACGCTCCAGCCCAGCCGGGCGGCTGCTGAGGCGGGGGATAATCGCTAGTTAGCGACTCGTTTTTTTAAGCTGCCGTTTCCTTAGGCCGCCGTTTGATTAGGCGGCGAATGAGGCTCGGTTGCTTCATCCCATTTACATTGTTCTTTTCGTAGTCTGAAATCATGAACGCAAAAACTTCTTTGAAGCATCGCGGCAATCCACTGGCCAATTCTGCTGAGCAGTTGGTCGTGCTGACCCCGGCGATGAACTCTGCACATTTTTCGGCAAAGCTCAGTGAGGCTGGATGCGAAAAATTGCGTTCAGATCGGATCGAAATTCTGCAGGTAAATCTTGGCAAGCTTTGTAATATGACGTGTGAGCATTGTCATGTTGATGCCGGTCCCGATCGGCGCGAGATCATGCAGCGTGCTGAAATTGATGCGTGCATTGAAGTGTTGCGAAAGAATCCTCAGATTAAGACGATTGATTTGACCGGCGGCGCTCCCGAGATGAATCCGTACTTCCGTGATTTGGTGGTTGCGGCGCGAGCGATGGGGCGGCATGTGATTGATCGGTGCAATTTGACCATTTTGTTGGCCAAGGGCTATGAAGACATGCCCGAGTTTCTCGCCGAAAATCAAGTCGAGATTGTGGCTTCTCTGCCGTGTTACCTGGAAGAAAACACTGACGCTCAGCGAGGAGATGGAGCTTATTCCAAATCAATTCTCGCCCTCAAACGATTAAACGAATTGGGGTATGGAGTTGAGGCTAAAGACGGCGAAGCGGAATTAACTTTGACGCTTGTCTACAATCCCGTTGGCAATAACCTGCCACCCGCCCAAGGCAAATTGGAAGAAGAATATCGACGCGAGTTGGATGCCCGTTTTGGAATTTTGTTCAACCGCTTGTTTACGATTACCAACATTCCTGTGAGTCGTTACCTTGAGTACCTGCTGCGAACCGGCGAATACGAATCGTATATGAAAACGTTGATCGACGCTTTCAATCCGGCTTCGATTGACGGACTGATGTGCCGCAACACGATTTCCGTTGGCTGGGACGGACAGCTTTACGATTGCGATTTCAATCAGATGTTGGAATTGAATGTTACTGGTGAAGCTTCAGCCAAAGAATTTCCAAAATCAATTCACGATTTTGACTATGACGTTTTGGCAAACCGAAACATCATTACCGGACAGCATTGTTTTGGTTGCACAGCAGGGGCTGGGTCCGGTTGCCAAGGCGCGATCGCTTAGTAAATAGGCCTGCCAATAGTCGGTCTCAATTCAAATTTGACTCTGACGATTATTCCTTTTGTGGCGGTTATCTTTAGTAATCCGCGTCTCGACTGTTGTCAGATCGACAAATAGGAGATGCATGCATTGATCCTTTCAAAATTTTATGTAAGAAGTCGTTTGTCGGCACGTCCTTAGAAAGCCGCTCGTCAGTTGCAAGGGAAATATGCAAGCTGGTGAACCCGACCACTTGAAAGGATACCCGATGAAACCCACCCTGCTCGCCCTCGCTATTTTTTCAGTTCTGTTTTCCGTTAGTTTGTCTGTTGGACAGGAAACCGGTGAAGTTGTTACCCAAGGAGCGACGCCTCCGGCTGTTACCGTAAAATTCGGTGACTCTGCAGCAATCGTAACGGGCAATTCAATTGGCACTACGAGCTTTTCAAAAGCGGTAGTCAAACCGAAAAAGACGATCCGAACATTGAACGCCAATGATGACATTATCAAGATAATCAAAGAATCGCCGGGCGTTGTCTTGATTGATTTTTATGCGGATTGGTGTCCGCCTTGTCGAGCTCAAGGCGTGATCCTCGATGAGCTGACTGCAACGGCAAAAAGCAAGAAGGCGTCTGTGATCAAAGTCAACATTGATCAACACGCGAGGTTAACTGAGCTGTTTAAAGTTAAATCGCTCCCAACCTTGGTGCTGATCAAAAACAAGAAAATCGTAGAGCGACAAACGGGCCTCGCCAATCGCACCCGCGTCGTCGAGTTGCTTTCAAGGTAGCTCAGCGTTTTCGCGAGTCCTTGGTAATAAAAACGGGCGGTTGAATTCCGCCTTTTGCTTCGGCCAGTTCTTTGCCTTGTTGCACGGCCAAAGCGATCAATTTCTTAATCGGCTTCGTCTTCACTTCTGATTTCGAATTGATTCTTACATGCCTGATGAGTTTCCCGGTGCCTTGTAACAGGCCATCAGGATCGTCCAATTCAACGCCACGATTAAAGCCAAGGTTAACGTGGTTTGCATAAGTGGCGATGTGGATGAAACCTTGGCCCAGTTTGCCTGTGAACGAAAACGCAAGTGATACGCAATAAGTCACGTAAAGAAGTTCGCTGACGCAAGTGTTGCCTTTGTTTGCGGCCTGTAAAACGGCGTCGCGAGTGGCAAGCGATATCTCAGTGACCGCGTCGGGCCGATCGGCCAGTGCTTCCCGGATGATCATTTCCGGGGGCTTACTCATTGAAGGGCATCTTCAGAATCGGCGTCATCATTTTGAACGGCGTCAGTTTGGATTGCCGGTTGCGAAGTATCCGTAATAGGAAGTTCGTCAAATACTGGTAGTTCGCTAAATGCTGGTTCGAGCGGAAATAGATTTCCGCTCGAAGTCGATTCAGCGCCTTCGGCTGCAATGAGAGACCCAGGGCTGTTTGCATTCTGAGAAGTCATATCTGGCGACCGCCAGCCAAGAGTAGGCGGTCAACAAGTTCGCTGGTTTGCGTTTCGATGTTTTGCGATTTCGTATCCCATGACTGGCAAGAAACCAAAAACAAAAACGGCACCTAGAAGGATTGTCCGTAAGTCAAATTTGATTTTGAGTAGATTCACCGTGAACCTTTGGGGATTCGAGTTGCGACGCGTAGTAGTGCTACGTCTATTGTAGTCGGTTGGTTCGCGAATTACGAAAGTCTGAGCAAACCATGAAAACAAGCGCCTACGTTGAAGTCGACGCTCGATTTGGATGCGGAAAATTGATCAAACTTTGCAGCTCAGGCCACCGGCGGCCGGGACGTAGCAGCTGCGGGCGTAGTCCATCACCATTCGGTCGGAACTGAAACGCCAAGCCAGCGTGCTGATCGAATTAATCATTCGGCGGATCCACTCACGCGGAAGGCCGTCGATATCGCGGTGATAAAACACTGGAACGACTTCGTTCTCAAGCGTCTCATACAGAGAGTTCGCGTCACGCTGGTCGGTTACTTCATCTGAAACGTGCGACGTTCCCTTGCCGATCGCAAAACCATTGGCGCCGTCGTAAGCCTCAGCCCACCAGCCATCGAGAATCGAAAGATTCAGGCCGCCGTTAAGTACGACTTTTTCGCCGCTGGTTCCGGAGGCTTCGAGGGGACGACGTGGATTGTTCAGCCAGACGTCAACGCCTTGGATCAAGTGACGACATACATTGATGTCATAGTCTTCGACAAATGCGACCCGATCGCGGAAGCGGGGGTCTTTGCGAAGGTTGGCAACCGATTTGATAAATGATTTACCGCCTTCGTCTTTAGGGTGAGCTTTTCCGGCAAACACGATTTGAACAGGCCGGTTTGAATCGTTGAGGATTTCGTTGATCCGGTCGAGGTCCGAAAAGATCAAATTGGCTCGCTTGTAAGTAGCAAATCGACGCGCAAAACCGATCGTCAAAACGCTTGGATCCAAAACGGAGCGTGAATGTTCGATCGAATTTTCGTCTTCGCCACGACGACGGCATTGGCTGGTCAAACGACGACGAACAAACGAAATCATCATTGCTTTGAGTGTGTTGTGAATCTCCCAAAGCTCACCAGGATCGACCTCATGGATGTTCTCCCAAACTTCAGGCTCGCCCACGCGATCAATCCATTTTGGCGGAAAGTGCTTGTTGTAAAGCGTCGCCATTTGGTCGGCTAACCAGGACTGCGAGTGAACGCCGTTGGTGATATGGCCGATCGGGCATTCTTCTTCGACTCGCCAAGGCCACAGGTGCGACCACATTCGACGCGAAACACAACCGTGAAGTTGGCTGACCGCGTTTGCAGTTCGTGACATCTTGAGCCCAATGACGGTCATGCAAAATGATTCGCTTGTGTTCTGAGGATCGATCCGGCCGAGGCTCATCATTTGGTCGTATGACAAACCAAGCTGATCACGAAGCGGACCCAGATGCTCTTCAACAAGTTCAGGGGCAAAACGATCGTGTCCAGCCGGAACCGGTGTGTGAGTTGTAAACACCGTTTGGGCGGCGACGTCACGAAGTGCATTTTCGAAACTCAGCCCATCGTCTTCCATCTTTTGACGAACGACTTCCAGAGGACCAAATCCACTGTGTCCTTCATTCAAGTGATAGACGCCCGGGTCGATGCCAAGTGCGCGAAGTGCCTTGACGCCACCCACGCCCAGCACAAGCTCCTGACGAATTCGTGTTCGCTCGTCGCCACCATAAAGCCGGCTGGTCAACTGGCGATCTTCTGGCTGGTTGCCTTCGACGTTACAGTCAAGCAAATACAAACGCACGCGGCCGACTTGCATTTGCCAAACTTTGGCCAGCAAAGATCCTGTGCGTGTGTCGATCTTGATGGAAATCGAATCGCCGTTGGGCGCGACGGCTTCTTGAATCGGCAGGTTGTCGACTTTGGTGTCGATGTATTCTTCGTTTTGGTAACCATCAACATCAAGGTGCTGACGGAAATAGCCTTGCGAGTAAAACAAACCAATCGCGACCAGCGGAAGGCCAAGGCTACTCGCGCTTTTGATGTGATCACCTGAGAGCACGCCCAAGCCGCCAGAGTAAATTGGCAGCGATTCGTGAATCCCAAATTCGGCTGAAAAATAGGCAACCGGTTTTGCGCCCAGCACACCTGCGTTGTTGGCCGCCCAAGTCTGGCGCGAGTTCATATACTCTTTGAGCAAACGGTACGCTTGGTTGATACGAGTGAACAAGACCATTTCGTTGGCACGTTCATACAATCGCTCAGGCGTGAACTCGGATAGCAACGCGATTGGATTGTGGTCCAGTTGTCGCCAGCGAACGGGATCCAGATCGCGGAATAGATGTTGGATCTCCGGCACCCATGACCACCAAAGATTACTCGCCAAAGACATGCACTTGTCGTACAGCTCTTCGACAGTGAGGCTTTCGTTGGCTTGATTTTTTGATTTGTGGTCCGATATGGAATCGAGCGTGCTCATAGTCCAGATTCTTTTCTGAATTTAAGGGTGGGTTCTGCCTGTTAGTTGTAAAAACCAAGCAGCAATATTGAAAGAGGAAGTTAACAAAACATCAAAAACAGGCGGGGCGGTGAGCATTTGGAGAAGCTGCGTGGGTGAAATTGATACGCCACCAATAATCCCCCACAATGGTGATTCAAGCGTCATTGATCAGTGCATGCTGGCTTGCGAGTGCGGCCTCGTAAAATTCGAACTTGTATAAAGTGGGGTGCCATTAATAACGCTGCGTCGTCTCGATTTCACGGGCAAGCCGAACTCGTTCGTTGCCATTTGGAAGAATGCTGTCGGAGCCAAATTGGGCCAGTACCAAGCGGTGGTTTTTCATGGCTCTTGGGCCACGGTCGATATGAGGCATCCCAAGCTCCTTGTCCCAGAAACCCACTCCGACTGAATTCGAGTTTTCAATTTCGTCCCAGGTTAGGTTGACTACATCCAGGAAAACATCGCCTTGGGATTGATGCTTGTCAAAATTTGTTCGCGTGATGTTGGCAATGATTCTTCCTTGTGCGTCACACAAATGAATGAATCGTGTTCTGCCAAAATTTACGCCGGCTTCCCAAGCAAGTTGAAGCCGCACACCATTCTCATTGGGCTCGATTTTGCTGCCTTTTAATATCGCAAGCTCACCAAATCGAATGTCTCGATATTCCACCGGCGTGTCGGCTACGACTTGCTGGACTCGACGCTGAGAGTAAGCCGAATAGTTCAGGTATTGCGATGCGACAAAGCAGATCGCCAAAGTCGCAAGTGGAATCAGAATTGGCCGAGCGACCACCAGTCTGCCAGTCGCTGCGAGCATTGGGCGGTATTGGAAGTTGAGAATTTTGAGCATCAATTTCTTGCCCGGCATCTCAACGAGTTTGAATAGCAACGCAGATGCGGCGATGGAAACGACGAAGGCAAATAGAACCGCCGGCCAGCCAGTGAACAACTCTGGATCCATGGCTCTGTTTGCCGTCAGAATCCTAATCACAAACATGTGTATTAAGTAAAAAGCGAAACTGATCTCTCCAAGAAAGACCATCGTTTTGGTCGAAGTGACTTTGGCGATCAGGCCTTGTGATCGTGCAAAGATCCAAATCATATACGCGAAAATTAAAACTGGGCTGCTAAACCAAAGCCAGCTTGAAAAAACATCTCCCAGCCATGGGTGAGTCTTGAACGCCACGTAAACGTCATACTTGAGAATCAGAAACCAGTATCCGACCAGCATGCCTATGCTGGACAATTCCAGTGCTGTGTCCTTCCACATATTTCGAATGGCCGCTGGATCGAAACTTTTAACAAACAGATGCCCAACCGCCGCGCCGGTTGCAAATTCGAAAAACCGAAGCAGCGGGTTTACGTGAACCACAGATGTCAGATCAGTGAAACCGACTCCATCTGCAGATTGCAAAAAGTGAGTGTGGAAGTACTGCAGCACGAAGAGTGCGAGTGGAGTTGCCAACGCAATAAAAGCGTAACGTCGCCAAAACGATTTTTGAGTACACATAACCAGCAACGGAAACAGCAGATAGAAAAGCATTTCGGTGGAAATGCTCCAAGCCACTGGGTTTTGCGAGAAGATCCATTTCGCGTTGGGCACCAATGACTGAACCAGGAACACTTGTGTCAATAGTTGCCCTTGGTTTTCGACTGTGCTGAGAGAATAATTCCAGCCGAATACAAAAAACACGAACAGCATCAAGCAAACAAAGTGCAACGGCCAAATACGCGCGACTCGGTTTTTATAAAACTTGGCAACGTCGGCACGAGTCTTGAGTTTCTTTGAATAGACGTACGTTAAAATGAACCCGGAAAGCACGAAGAAAAATGCGACGGCGTTGTTGCCAAACGGGAGGTGCAGATTGGGAATCGAAAACACGCCTTGGACGTGATACAGAAACACAAACAGTACGGCGATGAAACGCAATCCTGTGAGGCTTTTAATATGCACGATTGAAATCCGTTTATTGGGCTGGGCTTGAGATTCGATGTTTCAAAGCCGATGGGGCCGAGAAAGAAACACCAATTGGCGCGGTAAGAAATGAGGTCAGCTAGGTCCAAACACTGGCGAACAATTGTGTGCCCGCAACAAAGTTAGTCCTATTTGATTTCGTCGAATCAGAGAGCTTGAAAACTTGAGACGTGTGCGCAAAAACAGCGAAACTGGCGGTGTGGAATCGGGACTTGGCAAATTTTGATAGCATGACTGAGGCGATGATGCTATCAAATGCCAAATTGAGCGTTGGAAGACCGGATATAAGCCTGTTTCGATGTTGGGAAATTTAACGGCAAATAGAAGAGACCGAACCGACTAAGATTGGATGACGAGCGCGAAGAAATCGGCTTGACTAACCGCGGGGCTAAAGGGGGATTTGCCAGCGATCCTTTTGGTTCGCAGCGTGTAGGTCAGGCTGTGCCTGACATTCGCCCAGCTTTGCATTGCGTTGTTATTGAAACTCTTCATTTTCGGATCGAATTTCTTTTGTTCACATCTCTCGTTTGGCATGTCAGGCACAGCCTGACCTACAAAGTTGCAAGTTGCTAAGATTAGCGTTTTTGCCACGAAGAAACTGTCGCACGATCCACGCCAGCAAGGGTTGGAGTGGGAAAACTGGAATTGGGATTAAGAATGAAATTCAACGACGAACCTATTGAAGCTCCCAATTCAGCGAGGCTCAGTGCGCTTTGTCTTCAATTGAAATCTTTGTCCGCAGAAGCTGATTCAACAACCGCTTGGCCGGCGAAGCAATTAGAGTTGATTGCTGAGGCCGGCATCTATCATTGGTTCGTTCCGGAATTGCTTGGGGGAAGTGGTTGGAGCGCTCGCGATATTGTCGCTGGTTATATAAAACTTGCCGCGTCCTGTTTAACCACCACGTTTATTATCACGCAGCGAGTCGCCGCGATAAAGCGGATTTGCAACTCGCAAAACGAACCGTTGCGCGATCGTTTGTTGCCGGGGTTGATGAATGGGCAATCGCCAGCGACCGTTGGTATTTCACACTTGACCACCAGTCGCCGACACGTCAAAGGCTCTGTGCTGCGGGCAACGAAAGTCGAAGATGGTTTTCTGGTTAACGGATTTAGCCCTTGGGTGACGGGCGCTTGTGGCGCGGCCAACGTCGTGATGGGGGCGGTGTTGGAAGACGACCAGCAAGTTCTATTCGTCGCGCCGACTGATGGTAAGGGCGTGACAGTCGATCCAGGTTTTGATTTGGTGGGGCTTTCTGGCAGCCAAACTGGTCCGGTGAAATGCAACGACGTCTTTGTTTCGCTGGATTCCGTTTTAGCCGGCCCAGTCGAAAATGTTTTGGTATCGCGTTCCGGTCCATCGACAGGAAGTTTTCAAACTTCGGCGTTGGCGATCGGACTGGCGAAGGCGGCGATTGATTTTATCGAAAACGAATCTCAGCAACGTCCTGACTTGAGCGAGAAACATGGTGCTTTGTCTGAGCAGCTGGCCGAGATTCAAGAGCGATTGTTCAAGCTGGCTTCTGGATTACAAGTTTGTTCCAACGAGGAGCTTCGCATAGAGGCCAATAGCCTTGTGCTTCGGGCAACGCAATCCGCGCTGGTTGCGGCCAAAGGAGCGGGGTACGTTGAAGGGCATCCGGTTGGTCGTTGGTGCCGGGAAGCGATGTTCTTTTTGGTTTGGAGTTGCCCGCAAGCCGTATTGGATGCCAACCTCTGTGAGTTTGCAGGCATCCAATCGTAATTTGAATTTTCGATTGCAAATATACTTGAGCCGTTTTGGCGATAGCCACGGTTTTGCGCGCGACCAACCCTGGCTATCGCCAAAACGGCTCAAGACGAAAGCGTGGAATGGTACTCACTGAAACCTGAATGTAAACTAATCAAGCAACATTGGCCCTAATTAAACTGACATCTGACTTCCACCAACATCTGACCACTTTTAAAAAACATGACTGACAAAACTTTAGTGACTTGGCATGAGCAAACCGTTGAACGCCCGCGGGGGTGTGTTGTCTGGTTTACAGGCCTTAGCGGAAGCGGCAAAAGCACAGTCGCCAATTGCGTTGACGCGAAACTTCATGCACTTGGCGAAAGCAGTTTTGTGTTGGATGGCGATAACATTCGGCATGGATTGAATGCGAGCTCTGAGCTGCTGGCGCCGGTTCACGGCGACGAGTTTGCCAAACGGTTTGGGTTGGGGTTTGCACCTGAAGACCGCGAAGAGAACATTCGCCGGATCGGCTGCGTTGCCGAGATTTTTTGCTCTACCGGAATGGCTGCTTTGACGGCTTTTGTCAGTCCTTACCGCGCTGATCGTGATCGTGTTCGGGCAACGGTGGTCGCCACGGGAAGTGCAATCGATTTTGTCGAAGTGTTCGTTGACACTCCGCTTGAGATTTGCGAGCAGCGCGACCCCAAAGGTCTTTACAAAAAAGCACGCAAGGGAGAGATCAAAGGCTTCACCGGCATCGATGCGCCTTACGAAGACCCCGAGAAACCCGAAGTGCATTTGGATGGTGCTCAGCCGGTTGAGAAAATTGCCGATGAGGTGATCGATTACTTGCGAAAGATTGGCAAAATCAAATAGACGATTGCTTTGACAATCAATAGTTTTTTCCAGATTCTGTCGAGTGCCATCCTCACGCGCACATGAGCATGCTTACGCTTCGTGTAAACATGGCCCCCGTCAATTCAGGTTTGACGTAACACTAGCGTCGAACACCTTGTGGACCTTGCGTGATCGATGCAGACGAAGACTCGATTGTTGCAAACCGCGCCCAAACTGGCATGTGATCGGAAACTAATTCGGCTTCATTGGTCGAAAGACCATATTTTTCCATTAAGTTCAGAACGCTGGATCCCATGAATTCGCGTGTCTCGTTTCGATCGTAAATAATGTTATCGATCGACCGTTTCAGCGTCGTTGTTGTTTTCATGCGTGGTTTGATTGCGGCAGTTGGCAAATTCATCCAACTGTATTGCGCAAATTGATTGACCTCAGCGTTGAGATCGCCAAGCAAAATGAAATCGTCTTCAGCCGAATGGTTCTGGCGAATTTGCGGAATGATTTGTTCCAAAGCCTGAAGTTCCGGCGCAACATTTTTTGGTGCAACATGAACATTCATGAGAACAAAGCTGAATGGTTCTTGGGGCGTGTTGCCAATGCATTGAAAGTGCCCGACAAACGGTGGCCGGTGCATCACTTGGGTTGGGTCGTAGGCCGCATAGGGTTGTCCCAATAATTGGATCGTGTTGGTGTCGTAAATGAAAACCGTTTGCTCAAAGTAAGTCGGTTCTTCGCCTGGCGTTTTGTAACCCTGTCTGGGGCCAACGGCCGCGGCATAGCGAGCACCTTGGGCATTGATCATTTCAAGGAATTGCGGAATGACTCGTTGGTCGGCATCTCGCAATTCCTGAACTGCGACGATGTCAAATTGCTTGACGATATCGACAAGAATTGAAGTCACAACTGGTCGTGATATTTTTGTTTTGCCAAACTGCCTAATATTGAAAGACGCCACATCGATGGATTGGCCAGGCTGAACGACAGGGTGAATCTGTCCATCCCTTTGGCTGTTTTCAACTGTGGTATCGGTTCCATTGGCGTTTGGGTTTTGCGATATTTGCGGTGGGTTGCATCCTGTTTGAAAAACAAAAGCCAACGCCAAAACTAAAGTGCAAAAATTACGCGCAGAACTGAACATGATAAACCGCCTCCTTGCGGATCTTCGTCATGTATTGTCGGGCTCAGCGCGGGGTAGTTTGCTGGGCTTACCAATCACTACCAACTTCCTGTTGGCGGTATAAAATTGGGACAATGTAGTGCAGCGATTCTTCTTGCAAGTAAATCCGATGGACGACGCCAACGTTTAACACTGTGCAAAAACGTATCGATGCTCGCGAAAAAATAGTTGAAATCTCTCCGTTAGGCTAGATCAGTCGGAAAAACAACACTTTTCGCAGTTCAAGGCGATATACTGAATTGAGGCTGCAAAAGGCGTTTTGAATTAGTAAAAGCGATACAACACAGCCGCCTATTTTGCCTCCAACCCGGTATTTACCCGGCCAAAGACTCTTCCAAATATGACTAACCGATTTCAATTTGACTCACTGATGGCAACTTCCCTGAAAATCTTTTTGCTTGCACTTTTAACGGTTTCCATTGCAACGTCTCAGGCCGTCGTCGTAGCCCAAGCCAATTCAGCGGCCAGTGTTGAAAAAGAGTCCGCGCAGGATGAGATCGAGAAACTGATTCTTCAATTGGGTTCGTCCAGTTATTCAGTTCGTCAGTTGGCAACCGAACGGCTTTGGCTATTTGGTAACGATGCGAAACCAGCGCTTAAAAAAGCTTCTCAAGCCGGCAATTCCGAAGTTGCAAAACGAGCCAACGATATCCTCGGTGTTCTCGAAATGGGAGTCGACTTTCGGACCAAACCCGGCATCGCAAAAATGGTTTTGGATTTTCAGTCCAGTGAAACCGAAGGCCGGCTAGCGATCGTTCGCCGCTTGGTCAAACAAGAAAAGCTTAAACTCACATTTGATTTGCTTGAGCGAGTCAAAGATATTCCGGCTCAATTCCAGCTCTATTCCGAATCAATTGATATTCAGTCATTGTTGGGCAAACTCGCAACGGAAGATCGGTGGGAAGAGTTTGAAATGATCATAGCTCATCCGGTCACATTCGAGCACTATCGCAGCGCCGGCGTTTTGTTTCACAAACTAAACGGCACACTTGATTCAGTCATCGAGCCTCTCAAGACCGCGATCAAGGAAAAGGAAGAGGCCGGAAAGAAGATCGAGTCTATTGAGTTAATGAAGCTGATTGCAATCTGCAAATTCAAAGGCGATTTTGAGTTGGCGGAATTTTATGCGAACAAGATCAAAGAACCCGATCAGCGATTTGCCGTGTTGAATTTGATGATCCTTGAACAAGGCGATTGGAAACGCATTGCAGAAAAAATGGTTTCCGTTGAAGAAGTTGTCAAACCTGAAGACGGAAAAATCGTGGTCAGCCCTGCCCAGCGTGCAGTTGTCTACCGATTTCTAGGTGACAAAAAAGGATACGATGAAACGATTGACGAACTTAAGACAAAACTTGCCGGGCTTGAAAAAGACAAAAACGAATCCGCAGCAAAAAGCCTGCGTGCTCGCTTGGCCGAGATTGGTGCGGCCTGCCTGGATTGGGAATTGGTCGAACCCAATATCGATGAATCGGAGAAGTATCGTGCCTTTCAAACTTATATGGCTTTGAATCGTAATAAAAAAGCTTTCGAGATGATCGGACTTGGCGATACCGTTGAACAGCGTAGCGTCTGGTTCAAACGCAGCCTGAGAAAAATCAACTCACTGAGTAAGAAAATTACTCGCTTGCGGGAGCAGCACTCGGATTTGCGAGAGACGACTGCCGAGCTACAAGAATTGTGGACGATCAGTTTTCAGGTTTGCAGCGTGCTGGGCGGACTTGGGCTGACTGACGAAGCTGTCTTGCATTACCAAACGCTGTACGCAGCCAACGGCGACAATAAGGTCGAGGAGAGCTGGCGATTTCGAATTGTTGCTGGATTGATTCAGCTGGAACGGTACGACGAAGCGTGGAAGTTGATTGGCAAAACGGTAACGCGACGTGAGTTGCGAGAGTTAGACAATCAGCTTTTCCCAAACAAAATAAGCTCGGCCTATTACTGGCTTAACAACTTGCAAGACCGATACCCCAATGCCGTCACGCGCCTAAGGGTCGTTGCCGGGATTCTTAATTCGCCCATTGGAACGACACCGGATTTTGATTTGAAGTTGGAGTTGGCCAGCATGCGTTCCAAACCTTCTTTGAATACCCGAGGACGTGTCGATTACGAATTTTCACAAGTTTACAAATATCATGGTGATGAAGAAGCCAGTCGTTTGCATCTGCAAATGGCAGAGGAACTTGGCGATCGTTCTGCCAAACGAGTTGCGGCGTTGGCGGCGACGGTAGGGGACGATCCAAAAGTTGTTATCGACTACTACGAGAAAATTTGGCGTGACAGCGATTCGCGAAATTCGATGAGCTTTGCTCCCGTTCTTGCGGCTGAAGGTTTTGCTGCAAAGGGCGAGAATAAAAAAGCGACTTTGCGTATGTGCCTCGCCTATGTTCAGTGGATGACGAGTTATCGCAACTCGGGAACGATCAGTTCGTTTGAGAGCTTGGAAAAACTAAATTTGATTGCTGATTTTCTGAAACTGGATGTATATGCGGTAGGTGGAGATGAAGTTTCCAACGAGCGTAACCGTTTTACGATGAGTGAGTCACTGCTCGACGCCGACCCAGCGGTTAATTTGATCGGGCGGCAGATGAAAATGTTCAATGACTTGTCGACCGAATCTTCAGGCATCAAGACCATTGATATCTGGGCTGAAGACGGAAAGCAGATCAACATTTTGCTGGCAAAGCAATTGGTCAGGGAGAAGAAGTTTGACGAAGCCGTTCAGGTGGTGCTTCGAGCGAATGAATTTAGTCCCGGTGATCCAAGCTTGATCGAAGAAGTTGTTCCTGATCTCGATGCGGCCGGCGCGACGGCTCAAGCGGACGAGTTGTTTGAAGCGGTAACCGAGTTTTATTTTGACTTGATTCAAAAGTACCCTGATAGTTCGCTGCACCGCAACAATTACGCTTGGGCATGTGCATGTGCGAAACGGCGAATGGAACACATGAAACGGCATTCGTCGTTGGCGGTTGCCGAAAGACCCAACTCGCCAACTTATCTCGATACGTTAGCGGAAATACATTTTTTGTTAGGCGATCGTGAGCGTGCGATTGAGTTGAGTAAGCGATGTATTGAGCTCAATCCCACCAGGAAATATTATCAAGATCAGGTGAAGCGATTCTCGAAACAGCAATGAGCTAAATCTGCAAATTGCTTCTCTCATTTGCTGCCGGCGCTTCTATAGCAGTCTTGAGCCAGCTAGTTGACTGCATTTTAGTTGACCGTACCTAACGCGTTGTATCCTTTGCTCTATCTTTCCTAACCGCTACCAAGCGAATAGCAAGAATATCTGGCACGAAGTTCCAACTTGACACGCGATCCGTCGATGGAAAGAAGAATCTCTTTTTGTCGCGACAAATCCATCGCCATCACGTTGTCACTCACCGTTCCGAAGGTTGTTTCGTGTCCGCAGTAGGAAACGAAGTCCAAGAGACTTACCGATTGCAAGCCAATCTTCCCGACTGGTGCGCGCTAAAGTGGTATCACGCTGCGATGGTTGGCGTGTTTGTGATGTTTTATCTCTACTTCAGTTACCTTCCGGTTCCTGTTTTGGGTGTGTGGCACAGCGTTTGGTCTGGCGGATGGATTGTCAACAATGGCGTCTACGCAGCCGATCCTTCCCTGCCCTTGGCTGAAGGGATGAGAGGAATTACAAACGGTTGGTTGAGTCATGTTGTTCTGCATTACGCTCACTGGGCGGGTGGAAGCAATTTGATTTCGATTCTATTTGCCATCACGCAAACCCTCACACTTTGTATTTGGGCGTTCGTTTTTGTAAGAATCACCGGAACCTGGAAAGCGGGTTTTGCCGCCGTGTTCTGCAGTGTCGCATGCTTGCTGCTGGTCATCGGAATCGAACCACGGACTTTTGGCGAGTTGTGTTTTGCTTTGACCGCATTGGTTTTGACGTGGAATATCAATGCGAAATCGGACAGCGAAACCGGATCGTTATCGAGCGATGTGAACATCTCCGCGATCAATTGGGCCAACGCAAAAGTCTGGCAATGGATTGCGATTGGCGTGATCATGATCGCTTGGGTAAACCTGGATGCTTCGTTTGTGGTTGGCTTGGTTTGGCTGGCATGTTTGGCCGTCGGGCGATTGGTGGATGGCTTTCGCGGCCAAAACGATGTTGCGCTTGCAGATGATCGCGAACTTAAATTTCGTTTTTACTTGTTCGAAGCCATGATCGTGGCAACGCTTGTGACACCCTATGGTTGGGATTTATGGCAAGCCCTGTTGTGGTGGCCTGACAATCCGATCCTTTCCAAGATGGGCGGTTGGGCACCGACGTCGCTGGCCAGTTGGCAAGGCGCCGGGGTTGGCATTGCGTGGATGATTTGGTTTTACGCAGCAAAAGGCAGCACAAAAATACCCGCTTGGGCGATTCTCTCCGCCATCGTTGCGACCATTGCGACCGCGTGTTGCGAACTGACAATGGTTTGGCTGGCTCCGACGATCATGTTTGCATCGATGGCCATGTTTCGGGCTTGGCCAAAATCTGAACCAACGACTGAAACAAAAGTGGAGCCCATTTCGGAATTCGAAGATGAGAACCGCCCACTGCGTTTTGCATTCACGTTGATCTGTGGACTGTTCATTTGGATTGGGTTTTCACTTTCACCCGTCAGCCAGCCGTTGCTTGGTGGAGCAGAAAGAACGCACGAAAAAGTGGCTTCAAAAGACGCTCCGATTGCGATGGCCAGTTTCATGAAGCAATACGAGCCACCCAAACCAAATACCAACTCGCCCAATCGCATGGCTCGATTGGTTTGGGCTCCGGAATATTGGGGCGACTGGATGCAAACCGAAGAGCGAGTCATTCCCGTATTTGCAAACGCCAATCTGCGAACGCTGCCACGACAGGTTCAGGCCGATTATCGAAAAATTTACAAAGGCGACGGTAATTGGAAACGCATTCTTGATCGTTACGCCGTTACGGATTTGGTGATTGACAAAAAACGCCAAAAGGAACTTTACCGAGACGTGCGAGTTGATCGCGGTGTTTGGTACACCGTCTACCAGGACAATGTGGCATTGGTGATGCGACGTAAGGAATCACGTGGTAACAAGAAATAAAGCACGTTCAGGGAATTCATTTCTGATTGTTCAGTTGATGCTCGCCGTGGCGGGTGTTTTTGGGGCTTTTGTTTGGGCTTCCAATTTCAACACGCGCGTTACGATGCCAAATCTAAAGAACCAACCCCGCAAAGTGTCGCCGATTTACGACTATCCGATGGTGGTTTCCGATGAGCAATTGCTAACCGTTTTAACAAAAACCAAACCAAAGTTCACTCAGTCGCCACCCAAAACAAACTTTGTCGATCACGCGTTGCGATTGTGGGGAGCCAAAGTCAAATTTGGGGAAAACGAAAACGGCGGCGCGATTGATGGTCCGACCATGCGTCAGATTTTGGTCGACCATCGCAAGTTTGACAAAACGTGGGGCGAGAAAGAGCTTCCTTTGTTGATGGATCGTTCATCAGGTATCGCCGTCAGGACACAAGAAGGCCGCTCGACGGTTAGCCACGTTGATCACTTGTTGGGAACGCTGGCCGAAGTTGGAACGCCGCTTGATTACCCCGTTGTGACGGCCCAGCGAAACACCACGATGCTCGATTTGATTCGCTACGGTGTCAATTCGTTTAGCCTTAACCAGCGTGAATACGAGTGGACGACTGTGATGCTCGCATTTTATTCGGTGGACGCCAAACCGTGGTACACAAGCGAAGGTCAGGAGATCAGTTTCGACAGTTTGGCAAAACGAATCATGCGTCAGCAACAGCCCCAAGGCGTTTGTTACGGCCAACATCGACTTTACACGCTGACCATGTTGCTTCGAATCGATGAGCAAATCGAACAGGAAAACCCCGGGTCGATTGGCCTACTTTCAGATCCCGTTCATGCCGAAGTGATGAAGCATATGGGGTTAATGACCAAGGCGCTTTATAAAAACCAATCGCTCGAAGGTTATTGGGATGGTAACTGGCCAGACACCAGTGTCAGTGTTCCCGATCCGGGAACGGACGCTCTCAGCCGACGAATTCTGGCGACCGGTCATACGTTGGAGTGGTGGGCGATGGCACCTAAAGAGCTACATCCGCCACGCGAAACGATCATTCGTGCTGGTCAATGGTTGGCCCGCGAGATTGGCGCCATGGACGTGCAGAAAATTCAAAAGAACTACACGTTCCTGACACACGCTGCCCGCGCATTGGCGCTGTGGCGAGGTAAGTTCCCGGATGAACATCTTGTCGCGTTGTCGGACGGGAACCTGTTGGATCAAGAATTGGTCATCGATATCGAAGCGTTAAAGCTTGACATTGATGAGCCCGTGATCGTTCCTGCACTTACGGCGCCATCGGTTGCGGCCCCTTCATTAACTGGGCCCGAACTGTCAGTGCCAAGCCTTTCAGCGCCCAACCAGCGCGAAGCCGTGCGTGACGACTCACTGGACGATGTTCGAAGAGAGTAAAAAGCATCAGTGAGGTTCTATCTACGCCAACGGCGTTATACTCCAGAGCCCAGTGTCGCGCAGCGCACGCTGGGTAGGCGTTTCACACACGAAACGAACCCCGAACGGGGTTCAACAAAATCGGCGTGTGTATCGCACGAACCCCTAACAGCTCAACAAACCGAACTGTGTAACCCCGGTTGGGGTTCGGATTGTGTGGAACATCCAAACCCAGCGTGCGCTGCGCGACGCTGGGCTCTGGAGTACAACGCCGTTGGCGTAGATTCAGGCACAGCCTGAATCGCGATTTGGTGCGGCACAACTTCAGTCACGCGCCAACCTAATATCCGGGTGAGCTCGACCAATGTGAAAGTTTGGCGGTTCTACGGGCTATCCACCCGCGGAAGCAGATTCGTCCGGAATTCGAGACGAATCAGCGTTGCTATCATTTCCGGTTATAACCCCAGAATTGATTTTATCCGACATCCAAAAAACGATGTCCGATAACTCTATCAGGAGAAAAATATGAACTTGATAGAAGCCAATTTGTTAATCGTACCAGTCGCGGTCGTCGTCTATTTGTCGATCGCCGTCTTTACCGATTTGAAATCTCGACAGATTCCAAACTGGCTTACTGTTTCATCACTTGTGATTGCGATGCTGTTTCATTTCTTTTCTGGTGGCCTGCCGGCGCTGTTACTTTCGCTGGGCGGATTTGCGACGGGTTTTGGAATCTTATTCGTACTTTGGATCATCGGTGGCGGTGGCGGAGGCGATGTCAAACTCATGGGTGCCTTAGGCGCTTGGGTCGGCCCAATGCCAACACTACTTATCTTTTTGGGAAGCACTTTCTGTGCACTTGCCTGCATGTTCGGGCTTGTCGTTTTCCAGATGGTTAAAAAGCAATCTGCTGAATCAATGCAAACCGCCAATCCTGGTGCCAACGCACCCAAAAACAAATTGTTAAAACAATCTATTCCCTTCGCTGTTCCCGCTTCACTCGCAACGTTGATTGTGGTGGCGATGCAGTTTGTCAAAGCTGCCCACTAAGTCGAAATTTGATCGAATCAAACGGTCCATTTGTATCGATCAGACTAGTAGGATTTGACCCAACCGATTTTTGAAGAGTTCGCCCATGTCGAAAGTCAATTCAGGCACTATCTTGCTCGCATTTCTTGCCGTGCTTTTTGGGTTGGGCGGTACGTATTTGCTTCGCAAGTCCATGAACCGGACTCCTGCGCCTCGAGTCGAACAAGTGGTTAGAGGGGCTACTCGACCGAATTCGAAAATCACCGTTCCAATGACCAGTCGAGTTTTAGAAGCCGGTCATCGTGTCTCGTTGGATGATATTGCGCTGGTAAGGCTTACCCGCGAAGACATGAAGAAGTACGGAATCAAAGCCGCGTTCATGACCAACCCGGATCAGATCATTGGCAAGACCCTCAAGCAGCCACTCGAACGTGGTGAAACATTCGATACAAAGTATTTCTACCCAATGGGAATCGGGATGGGGATTTCGCAGCGTATTAAACCAGGTCAACGTGCGATCACGGTTTTGCTTACGCCGGCCAATGCATTGATGGGATTCGCTGGTGCGGGACAAAAGGTCGACGTCATGTTTCACTACGGCGAGCAAAATGAAATTGGAACAGATGCTGTTTCTAATTCGGGCGTAGAATCGACGAGATTCAATCCCAATCGAAGCACTCATTCGACTTACGCCAACGGAGCCAATGGCGCCAACAGTGCCCGCGGAAACTCAAGAGCAAACCGTCTCGACCGCAAGTATCGCAGTGCCACGGTAACGATTGTCCAAAACGCAGAAATTTTGGCACTGGGAGACAAAGCGATTCCTACCGCCAACTCGCTGGGGGTACCAGGCGACCAGCGAATTCCAGTCACGCTACTCTTGTCGCCGGGCGATGCACAAAAAGTGAAAGTCGCCGACGGACATGGAGAGCTTTCACTCACACTGCGAGCGGCAGATGATCGCTCGTATGTCGAACTTGCTGATGCTTCAAAGCTTGAGAACATTTTGAAGATCGAAGACACCGTGCGTTCGATTCAGGTTTTTCGCGGTCAAAGTCAAATGGATCTGCACTTTGATTCAGCCGACTCAATTTCGCCCCGCATCGTCGACTCACCCAAAGCTTACGATCCGTCAAAAGTTGAGTTTTACGACCCCAACAATAACATGCCTTGGTCAGGAAACGACATTCCATCGAAGCCTGCCGGATCACGAGGGCAGCAAAATTTTGAGATCCCTTACGACAACCAACAGACCGACGAGACCCCGGAAACCATTCCGTCGGAGGAAGATTTCGAATCCGATGGGGGATGGGGGCAAATATTTAAAGCCAAACGGAAACCGCAACCGTTGTTCGATAATCAGCCAGCAGCGGAGCCGAGCGACCCACCGGTCCCTTTTGGTAGCCAAGTTGGATCTGGCTCTAAAGCCGGTCCCTTGAAATCGTCACAAGATGAAATCCTGGAGACATTGGAGATGTTTGGAAGTCCTCTTGGAGGTCGTGAATGAGCATCATTGGATCAGCGATTGACCAGAAAGGAATCTGGAGTTCGTCGATCGGCCAAACAACTCAATCAGATTTGGCCCAAAACGATGAGATCCGATTCCAATCTCTCAAAGCAAAAATTCACGAGTCACTTGTCTCTTCGCTGGACTTGGTCGCAGCCGAAGGGTTGTCAGATAGTCAGCTTCGAAACGAGCTGTTGCCATTTATCGAAGACGAAATTGCGCTTTGTGATTCGTCTATCCGAAAAAAACTTTCGAAAGAAACCCGCAATCGTTTGATTGCTGAGCTTCAAGACGAAATGTTCGGCATGGGGCCGCTCGAAAAACTGATGAACGACCCAGCCATCAGCGATATCCTGGTCAATCACTGCCACGAGATTTACGTCGAACGTGAGGGCGTGCTTGAACTTTCGGATGTTGTTTTCGCTGACAACAAACACTTGATGCGAATCATCCAGCGCATTGTTTCCCGAGTCGGTCGCCGCGTAGATGAAGTCTGCCCAATGGTCGACGCTCGCTTGCCCGACGGATCTCGTGTCAACGCGGTTATCCCGCCGCTTGCAATTGATGGTCCAAAACTTTCGATTCGCCGTTTTGGAAAAGGCCACCTTGGACTCGAATCGATCGTAGGCTTGAATACGATGACGCCCGCAATGGCGAGCTTTCTCGCGGCGGCTGTTCAAGCGAAAACAAGCATCGTGGTTTCAGGCGGAACGGGTGCCGGTAAAACCACGTTGCTCAACGCTTTGTCTGGCGAGATCGTGGAAGGCGAGCGGATCGTTACCATCGAAGACTCCGCAGAATTGCTGCTTCAGCATCGCCACGTGGCGCGACTGGAAACGCGACCGGCAAATAGCGAAGGCGTTGGTGAATTGACCCAGCGAGATTTGCTGCGAAACAGTTTGCGAATGCGACCTGACCGGATCATTGTCGGTGAGGTGCGTGGTCCCGAAGCCCTCGATATGCTCCAGGCGATGAACACGGGCCACGAAGGCTCGATGTCAACGATTCACGCCAACGATACGATTGATGCGATCAACCGTTTGGAGTTGATGATCGCAATGTCAAAGCTAGAGTTGCCACTGGAAGTCGTTCGGTCTTACATCGCAGCAGGAATTAACTTGCTCGTTCATGTTGCGCGACTCAAAGGCGGCGTGCGGCGGATCACCCGCGTTTCGGAACTGCAAAGATCAGCCGATGGCGGTTACCAATTAGATGACATTTTCCGATTCAACCGAACGGGAACCGACAGCGAAGGAAAAGCGACCGGGATTTTTGAAACGACTGGCTACCAACCGACTTGCCTGGAACGGTTCTTTGAAGAAGGCGTCGAGTTTGATGCCGCAGCGCTAAAGCCTGCGAAAGTGGACTTGGATTCGTTGCAAGCAGCGGCCAAGAAAAAAACTGAAACGCTCGCTCCCAAAAAGGACGGGAGTGACGAATGACTTCACTCGAAATAAGCATCTTTTGCTGTCTTACGGCTAGTTTTCTCGCGACTTCGTTGGTTATCAAACGGGTTTTTGCGCCAGCCGAAGAACCACCGCCGAGATTGAAACGTCTGCCAGGGCGAATGTCGTTGGCACCGGTTGCTGACCAAGACGAAACGCCCGGCGCGTCAGAAAAATTTGACCGCTGGGTCCAACGATCCGTACGACGATCGGGATTGAAGATCACGCCCATCGTGTTCATGTTGACTAACGTTTGCCTTGCTTTGGCAGTTGGGGCCGCGCTGCTCTCAACAGAATTTCATGAACTATTTGCTGTATTGGGCGCGATTGCCACATTCGTCCTGGGATTGGTCGCGATTCAAATTGCAGTTCGAATTCGTCAGAAGAAATTCAATGAGCACTTTCCCGGGGCATTGGAATTGTTGGCTCGTTCAGTCGCGGCGGGTGAAAGTTTGGAAGACTCAATTGAATTGATTTCCGAAGCCGTACAAGAGCCTGTCCGTGAAGAGTTTCAGCTTTGTGCAAAACAATTGCGAATGGGCGTCGCGGTTTCGTCGGTGATGAGTGATCTCGCCGCTCGCGTGCCTACAATGGACGTCAAAATATTTTCTCATACCGTCGCAATGCACCGCGATACTGGTGGCCGACTGTCCGATACGCTCAAGCGATTGTCTGAAGTGATTCGGCAGCGCAACGAGTATCTGAAAAAGATTAGAACGATGACGGGATTGGGCCGATTCGCCGCGATCTCGATTGGCTACATGGGCGTTTTCGTTTTGGTTTACCTTTGCGTTTTCCATAACGAGTACGTTGGAAAGCTGTGGCAATCAGAGCTTGGTCAGCGTCTGGCAATCTACGGAATTGCGTCTGAAATTCTCGGGATCTTCTGGGTCGCCATGACTTTGAGATCGGATGAGGAATAATTGAATGGCCGAAATTGCTCCTTTGGTTTTGATTTTTTGCGCGTTAGTGCTGACCGTGATGACGATCGGTCGCATATTCATGCAAGGTGAATCGCCTGAAGACGAAAGCACCGCGATCAAGCGGGTTCCCAATGCGTTTGGTCCGCTAACTCATTCACTCGCATTTGCTTTGCCGTTAAGCAAGAAGAAATTCAAACAGCTGAAGCAGGAAATGATCAGTTCGGGGCACTACAACTCCAACGCATTGATCAATTTTTTATCACGCCGCAATCTGGCGACCATGCTTTGCATCGCAGTGGTCGTGGCGTGTTTGGCTTTTGAGATTTTTCCAGGTCGTGAATTGGCCGTCATCTGCTGTGGGTTTTCAATTGCTGTTTTCATTTACAGTATCCCGCGTCTCGCGTTATCGGCACAGTCCAAACGCCGTTCGCAAAAAATTGAGTATGCTCTGCCTGACGCATTGGACATGGTTTCCATGTCGATGGAGGGTGGCGTTCCGCTGACGCGATCTTTGAATGTCGTATCCAAAGAGTTTAAGCATACGCACAGTGCGCTTTCACAAGAGTTGCAAATTATCGCACGCCAGTCGGAAACGGGATCGCTTCAGTCGGCGATGACCGCGTTTGCAGAGCGGCTTGACTTGCCAGAAGTAATTGCCTGGTCGGCGATGCTTCGTCAAAGTCAACGTTTGGGCATCGGGATGGTCGATTCGATGCGAGATTATTCGGATCGTATTCGCGAAACCAGAAAGCAGCGTGCCGAGTTGGCTGGGCAGTTGGCAACGGTGAAACTTCTACTGCCCGTAGTTTTATGCCTTGCTCCGCCAGTTTTTATCTTGCTCATTGGACCCGCGGTTCTGGATTTCCGCGACTTTGTTAATCGTGAGCGAAAGTCGGGCGTCGAACTTGTTGAAATGGCCAATCGCCCAGCAGGATCCCGACGTTCGGCACAAGGACCACAAAGTCAAACATCTCGCACAAGAACACGTTAGAATCTGAATAGCAATTCTGTTTCGCGTTCTTTCTATCCAATACATCATGGTTAACATCTACCTCCGCGTTGTTTCAACGTCCCTGGTCGTTCTTTTAATTTTGGCCTTCTCAAATTTCGGGTTTGCTCAAACAGAAACGCAGACCGAGTTAATAACCCGTGCCCAACGCTGTGACAAACTTTTGCGAAGCTCTGTTTTAAAGTTCTATGCTCCGGCAAGTATGGACAGTCGAAACTTGGGGTTCTTTGAGGTGCTTGGCGATGACGGAAAGTTCACTTCCGGCGAACAAAAGTTCCTGACATTCCAAGCCCGCCAGACTTGGTTTTTTAGCAATATGGCAGTCAACCAAATTGAGCGAGAAACTACCGCCAAATTGGCTCAGCACGGATACGGTTGTCTTCAAACTCGTTTCATCGATCCTGAAAACGGCGGGTACTTTCTCAAAATCGCTAATGGTGAAACGCTGATTGATCAAAAGAACATCGCCGATGATCGTAAGCATGTTTATCCTTTGTCGTTCGTGATTTACGCTCTGGTCGAAGTTCACCGCATCAATGACGATGAAGAAGCTTTGAAAACTGCGCTGAAACTGTTCGAACTTTTAGAGGAAAAATGTTACGACAAAACTAACGGCGGTTACTACGAACTCTACACCCGAGATTGGCAGAAGATTACCGACACCAACCAATGGGGCGTGGTCGGGCCTGTTGGATTCAAAACGTACAACTCGCATTTGCATTTGCTTGAAGCGTTTACGCAATTGTATTTGGAATCAAAAAACGAACAGGTTGGAAAACGACTCGAAGAATTGATCGCCATTTGTACCAAAAAAATTCGCCATCCTGATTTCGATACCAATGTGGATGGATGGACGGTAGAGTGGGAAATGGTCGAAACCGAAAAAAATCTGCGGACGAGTTATGGGCACGACCTTGAATGTGCTTGGCTGGTTCTTGCGGCAGCAGATGCGGTGGGTAAACGGGATAAGGAATTAGAAGATTGGGCGATTGCGATTAGTAAGAACGCGATCAAGTTTGGTCATGATGAAAAGAATGGAGGCTTCTTTTATACGGGACCCGTTGGGAAGCCAAGTGATGACCGGAAAAAAGAATGGTGGACGCAGTCGGAGGCTTTAGTAGGACTTTTGACTTGTTACGAAATTACAAACGACGCCGCTTTTCTCAAGTTATTTGACGCGACTTTGGACTTCATTGAAAAACATCACGTCGCAGAAAAAGGCGGTTGGTATGCGTCGCTAAAAGAAGACGGCTCGCTTGGCGACAACAAATCGCGATCAAGCATGTGGCAAGGGGCTTATCACAATGGACGCGCTTTGATGATGTGCCAAACGATGCTGAAACGTCTCGCTAATGCAACAGAGAAAAAATAAGTCTCAATGTATGTCTACCGAAGCCCGTGTTGGTCCCGGAAGAGCTTACTGAGCTGACGAAAAAAGTTCGCCATCGGTCAACGCGCGATTGTGAATCGTGAAATTATCGACCGTCCCAGAGAAATTCGCTGGGTTGGTGTTGTTGCCGATTCCGTCGTGGAAAATCGTCGCGCCCGCGACTGCACCTATGGAAATCGCTCCTGCGTGGGGCCAAAGCTGAGATCCACTGGCAGTTCCAAACTGGCTTCCATTCAACCAACCGCTCAGCGCTCCAGGTTGAACCGTAGGGCCACCGTCGAGTACTAGTGCGACTTGATGATCAGTGCCCGCTGTAATCGGCGTGCTGATGAAGGTTGGCTGCCAGTTACTCTCGGTTGCTGGTCGATTCCAACCGCCGACGTACAGGAGGCCATTGTCGATATAGATAACCAAGCCGCGGGTTTGGGCGCCTTGTTCGTATAGGACTTGGCGAGTTATCACATCGTCGGCGTTGAAGTCCAAAATGATTGTGTGCTCTTCGCGAATTCCCAAGTTAATATCTGTAGAATTCGGAATGCCAATTGCGTCATCGCCATCGAGCCTGACGACGCCATCGACAAACTCAGGGTCACCAACGATCGTACCTCCGTTGTCTTGGCCGTTGTTTGACGCATCAGAAGCGTCACCAGAATCGAAATCTATCAATGTCGTCAGTTGGAGCGCTGAGATCGGAGTGATTGGAACCAAGTCATACGTAATACAGTTGTCAGCTGCACCCGGCGAATCTTCCGCGTCGTCGCAATGGTCGAGTTGGTCAATGTAGTCCATTCCGGCGGTCGAAGCCCCAACAGAATTTGCTCCGAAAATCGTGTATGACTGATTCATGTCTTGGGTGAATCCGCCAACATCAGAAAGCTCCGCTGTGATCGCATCTCGAATGGATGCCCCACCCATGAACATTCCAATCAAGCAAACGACGGCGATGAGAATTAGTTCGATCGAGAGAACGCCACCTGACACGTCGTTTTTAAGTCGTTTTACGATTCGCATATCAATCGATTGAACAAACAACGTAAAAACGTTGCGACTGCAAATCGAGGTTGAAGCTTGCGTTTTCATCGCTTGATATGAATATCTAGAGAGCGTAAACCTATAAGAACCGGGGTGAGTTTTTGCGTCACGCGCAAAAGAATGTACAACGCAGTAAACGTATTTCCCGAAGAAAGGGTTTTCATGTAGCCAAAAAACCACCTCCCCTCGGTACTAGCCTGCCCAAGCGAATCAATCGTTGCAAGCCGCATGATTAATTGGGAGCTACAACACAAAATGGCAACGATTTTACCGTCCCTATTTAGCCGTTTAGGCGATAGCCTCGGTTCACCGCGATTCGTAAGTTGGACGTGGTGAATCGGCCAGCTTCTTTTTTCCAGCACCCATCGCACGCTGGGATATTGGGTTGGCGCATAAACGAACCCCAAACGGGTTTCAACAATTCCATTCAAAGACCGAAAATCAAAACGGAAGATTGGAAAAGTCCACATTGCCGCCACTTAAAACCACACCGATGTGTTTCGGTTTTTTTTCTTCGGCGACGTTTGCAAACTTTTTAATCAACGCTGCCAAAGGCACGGCGCAACTGACCTCGATGATCACTTTGGTGCGTTCCCAGAAGAAACGCATTGCTTCGACGGTTGCATCGTCGTCAACGGTGATGATCTCATCGACTTCGTCTCGAATGAAAGGCCAAGTCAAATCGCCGAGACTCGTACGCAATCCATCGGATACCGTTTGTGGGTCGTTTTGGGGAATAAACTTTCCTTCGCTTTTTGAGCGAAACGCGTCGTCAGCTCCTTCAGGTTCTCCACCTAGCACCAAAATTTCGCGCCCCAATCTCTCGGCGGCGTCACGCGCTGCAATGCAAGTTCCCGACATCAAACCGCCGCCACCGATGGGCGCAATGATCGCATCGAGCTGGGGGACTTGTTGAAAAAGCTCCAGTCCACTGGTTCCTTGTCCGGCGATGATGTGTGGATGATCGAATGGTGGAATCAAGGTCGCGCCTGTTTCGGTTCGAATTTTTTCCGCACCTGCCATGCGGGCTACCAGCGTCGGTTCGCATTCGGTGATTTGACCGCCGTAGCTTTTTACGGCCTTCTTTTTGATCTCTGACGAATTGCTTGGCATGACAATGAATGCCTTGGTTCCAAAAATTTGAGCAGCAGATGCCAAAGCTCCAGCGTGGTTGCCCGAGCTATGTGTCACCACGCCACGCTCCAGTTCCTCAGGCGACAATTGCGAAATCGCATTGATCGCACCGCGGAATTTGAACGCTCCAGATTTTTGATAGTTCTCGCACTTGAAATAGACTTTGGTGCCGACTCGCTGGTCGATTGCTTGGCAAGTCATCACTGGCGTACGATGGGCGTAAGGCGATATCCGCTCAGCCGCAGCGCGGACGTCGTTGATGGTGACTTTCTCAATCAAATTCTCGTTGGAAGTATTCATCAGTTCCCTTTTGAAAACGGTAAAGCCGCTTGTTTGGAGATCGTTGGTGGTGTGATGGCAGTTTTAAGCGAATTATTGGCGTAGAAAACACGATAATAAAAGCCCGTTGTTTGTGCGATATGGCTCGATAGATTCACGTCACATCGCCGTTTTTTGTCGCGATTGGGTTTTTTGAAGGTAACTGTTTGAGAGTCGGAGGATTGTTGGCAACAGAAGTGGCAAAAACTTCGAGCCGTTTGGACATTCGAGCGAACCCTGTCCTTGGTTTAAATCTCCATCAGACTTACAATGCTACTCGCTTAAAAAGGTATTTTTCAAAAAAACAAAATGAGTTTACTTCAGGACGCTTGCGTGACCGACCAAAACCAGCCGGATCAGAAACAACCCAATCAACCGACTGAAAATCCGTCCGCAGAAATTGCCCAAGAAGATCATGCTTCCGGTGCAGCCGCAACTCGGGTCAATCCAGAACGTAGCCTTGAGCTGGCGTTGGCTGCTGCCAGAACAGCTGCCGAAAACGGTGGACGTGAAGTTGTGGTTTTGGATATGTCACCACACACCGCGATCTTTGATTACTTTGTGATCGCGACTGGCTCCAGTCGTCGGCAGCTTCACGCAATGAGCGAAGAGATTGACCACAAGCTCGAAGACGAGTTGAACGACAAACGAATGAACATCGACGGATACGATGACAGTAAGTGGATCGTTCTCGACTACGGCACGGTTGTTATTCACTTGTTCGACGAAGACACACGAGTTTTCTACAGCTTGGAAACGCTTTGGGCTGACGCGAAAAACGTTGACTTGACCGAGACGTTGAAGAACATTCGCCAGTAGGTTGGATTACGCTCGGCGGAAATACCAAAACACAACGGCACCACAAACGTGGTGCCGTGTGCATTAACGGTCCAAGAGTTTTTCCTGTGTGTTACCTGCAGCCATTTTTGCAACAACCGCTCTGCTGTTGCGGACGAAACGCCTCAATCGGTCCACGAGTTCCCGAACCTTGTAGCGACTGACTCTGAACTCGTGACTGACCCTGAACGGGTGCCTGTTGACGCGTTGAGGATCCCTGAGGTTGCAGTGCTTGAGCAGTTCCAGCATTCTGATTCGGTGCAAAATTTTGACGGAAGGTCTGGGTCCGAGCTGGTGCAACGTTCAATCCCCAATCGTATTCCAGATAGTTGATCGCGGCCGAACCGCTGGTTGCCAATCTGGCGGCATCGGCCGGCATGAATTGTGACAGGTATTGCAATCGTTCTTGGTCACTGCGACCAAAATCTTCGCCAAACCATTGGATGATGGAAGACAGACCAATTTGGCCTTGCTGCAAGTTGTAGCTGAACTTGCCAGGCGTATGAAAAAACAGACCGGAGCTGTATGCCAACTGCTGGTCCAACGATTCTGGAAAATAGGCTCGTTGTGACAACTGCGGACAGCTTTTCGACGCACAGACGATGGCAAAGTGGATTCGTGGATCGCCCATCTTGCGAAGGATCTGGTGCTCAATATCGTTTAACGAATACTCAGTTCCATTCACCGGCACTTTAAAATCATCCCAAATATTGAAACCGTTTTCGTCGGGAGCATGGTCTTTGATACTTTTGGTTGGAAATAGTCGCAGAATCCCCTCGATGGTCAAGGCGTTGTATGCGTTGATCCAAAACGCCATTTGTGACTGCTGACTGGAATTGATCGAAGTGTCAATCGAGTTCATGCCACGCAGATAACTCATCAGCGTAGAACGATCCTGCTCGTTGGTTTGCCAAGTGGCATAGTCAACGTCGCCATTTTGATCGACATACTTTTGCAGCAGAGAGTCCCACGATCGGTGGTCATACTGTTCAAATCCAACGCGGGTTACCTTGCGCGATTGAGATGCGAAGGGTACGGCTTGGGGAAGCTGCCGGTAGTTTTGCGCCGTCCCATAATTTTGCTCAGCAGCTGAAGGGAAACGCTGTTGAGGTATGGTTTGTTGCGGTATCGTTTGCTGCGGTTGAAAGCCACTGTTTCTATTGCCCGATTGTGCAACGGCGACCTGCGCAGAAATCACCAAGCAAAATATTCCGCAGGCAATTCCAAAGGTTGATGTTAGTGACGACTTCATAATTCTCTCCAATAAACAACGGGGTTGTAATGGAAAGAAGATCAAATACCGTGCCAAACTCGGGATGTTAAAATTTAAGGGTTAGGTATGTACGCTACCTATCTCAAACTTCCGAGCCGTAAATTGGTTTACAAATAACGCGTGCAAGCATCGCTTGAATCAACTCGATTTGACAACAGTGTTTGCAAAACTGACACGCTTGCAATGACGGTTTTTACAAGTTGGCTTGATTTCAGGTTTTAGCTGGTAGAGCAATCCCTCAACAGACCGCGACACAGCCAAGTTACCAAAGCATTTCTTCAAAACCCAAGCCGCTCGCTCTACTTCTTCTTCTTCTTATCGGGCTTGGGGTAATCCTGGTTGGCCGCCAAATCCTCTTCGGTTGGCGTCGCTGATTGGATTCCGTCTGCTGGGATTTCAGCATGTGCCGTCCACGCAATCGCGTTTAGAACCAGCTTGCGAAAGTCATCGTTCTTCCAGTTGTTATGAAAGTGCCCACCGGTAAAACCAAAGCCACGGCCTTTCCCGTCACCGCGCTCAAACGCCCAAGCCACATGTTGCTCTTTTTTGTCTTCAAGAACCGCTTTGCGAACGTGCGGGTTACCCGAGTGTTTTCCATCGCGGCGCGAAAGTGATTCTTTAGGCGGCAAACACGAAAGCAGTGGCACGACACGAGTCATCTCAGTTGAGAATCGCATGTGGTAATACCACTCGTCTTGCATTTCAAACGGTTTCACTCCACGTGTGATTTCGTGTTTGGGAAGCGTTTCAAATTTTGCCAGCCAATGTGGATTGACCGACCAATCGGTTTCAAAATATCCACCGATCCAATTCAAGAAACGTTGGCCAGAGATGCCTTTGGGGACTTCGACGCCGTAGTGAATACACGCCAGTCCAACCCCACGCCGCATGATGCTTTCAAATTCTTCACCGTGTGCATGAAGATAATGCCGCCCGCCCCCGTCGCAATAAACGACAACCGTGTCGGCATTGTCAGTCGCAGTTGGATCGGCAGGCCAGCCGTTTTTATAAACGGTCGTCAATACGTCCACACCGTTTTCGCCATTGGCGGCTTCGAGTGCCTTTGCCAAAAGCAGGCAGCCGGCGTTGTGTTCGTGCGAGCCGTAACCGTGGCTTTTTTTGCCTGCGATAAAGACAATCTTTTTCGTTTTCTCAAGCGGAAGTCGTTTCAACTGAATGTCTTTGTATTCAATTTTCATCGGCGGACCGACGTGAACTTGCAACCCGATCAAACCACTGCGTTTGTACTGCTGGGCTTCGTTGTCCGTTACATCAGCGGTAACGTGGCCGTTGATTTTGACGACCAAGTGATTCCCTTTGGCCACTATCTCCATGTCGTTCCAGTCGTCCATGTCGATTTTTTTCAAAAGCTCAGCCGCATCGGAAACGGTCTCAACTTTTTTGTCTTTCTTTCCAACAATGGTGACTTTCTTGCCTCGCTGGCACAAAATTCCTCGGCCAGTTCTTTCGGAATATAGAATCCCAATGTACTTTCCAGAGCGATCAATGTCGGCTTGGTAACCAGACATCTTTGTCGTTTCGCCTTTGAGCAAACTGCTGCGAAATTGAATGCCACTGTTGGCACGCTCGGTTCCGGAAACGCGGAATTTGGTTCGCAAAACAAAATCGTCGACTTCACCTTGATTCCAAACCAGGAACTCATTCGCTTTAAGTTTTGTATCGGCCGTTGTTTCTCCAACGATCGCGCCGTCTTCGATTCGCCAAAGTGATTCATCTCCCGTCCAGCCAGCCATTGTTTTTCCATCGAAAATCGACTTGAATCCAGCGTCGGTGGCCATCTTCGATTCGGCTTCCAATTGCTTTAGATGAATGTCTTTGAATTCAATTTTCATCGGCGGACCAGTATGCAATTGCAAACCAAGCACTCCACTGAGATCGGCATGGTCTTTTTCGACGTCAGTTAGGTCAGCCGTTTTTTCGCCGTTGACGGTGATGGTGATATGGTTGTCGACGGCTTTGATGACATAGTCAGTCCACTGTTCGACGTTGACGTTTTCAAACAGTTTTGCTTTGTCGCCAAATTTTTCTTTTGTTCGTTCGCCGGCTTTGTTGATGGAAACTTTTTCGCCGCGGTCACAAATGGCGCCACGCCCCGTTTTTTCGTCGTAGATAATTCCCAGCCATTGGCCAGCAAGATCAATGTCGGCTTGATAGCCAACCAGATGACCGGTGTCGTCTTGCTCGCAGCGGAACTGCACGCCGCTGTTGGCTCCTTTGCCTGAGATACGATATTTGAATCGCAATTCAAAGTTCTCAAGATTTCCGTTTTGCCCGTTTTCTTGCCAAACCAAAAACGTATTCTGCTTTAGCGGTTTTTCGGCAGTCGTCTGGCCTACGATCGCTCCGTCTTGAACCGACCAAAAACCGTCAAGACCTTTCCAGCCTTCAAGCGTTTTTCCATCGAAGATTGGTTTGAAGCCGTCGTCTTGGCCGAGCGCGGCGTTGGTGAATGTAAAGCAGATTATCGCCAAGGCAGAGCAAGCGAGCAAAAAGCAATTGAGAGTCCGGATCATCGTTTTGATTCCAGTGGTTTGGTTAATGGTGGAAGTCAATTTTGAGCCTACAGTCTACTTTGCAATGTGCCGCGTGTGCAAACTGGGCCGTAGCAGAACTCGTCAAAAGTCTTGGGCACCTGAGTTTGGCGTCATACTTAAGAAACAGAAGTCTTGACGACTTCCGCTACAGTTTTGGGCACTTGAGATTCCGCTCTACGACGGCTCTTCCTCGGCAGCGGTTCCCATTTCCTCTTCTTCAACGGACTCGCGATAGTCGTCGAGTGCCTCCTGAAGCAGGCTTGCATTTTCAACTAACAGCTTGCGTTGTTCAGACGTGATGATGGCGTGCTTAACCAATGGCTCTTCGTTTGTTGTTTGTTCACCATCTGCGTTGTAAGAATAAGTAACTAGTTCAACGGTTAGATACGCGTCCTCTAATTCCTGGCCCGTGATGCTGTGCGTATAGTAGTGCGCGAACTGCATCGACTCGTCCGTTTGCGGAATCGGAATTTCCAAGAGTTCATCGACCGAAGTTGCGGATCGAATCTTCGCCACCATTTCTTCGCTGGTGATGGGAAGAAACATGACTTGTTCTGCTTCGTTCGCCCAATCGCTCAGTTTTTCACTATACGGATCTCCAGAAGTCCGAACGATCATTGGAACTGCGAAGTAGCCGATGATTCCTAACTCGGTTAGCCAGATCAGATAAACGAACACGCCTTTGATCGGCAGTCCGCCTCCATTACGAGCCCGCCCTCCGAGGTTCCAGCCGTTATCGACACGGTGTTTGATTGTTTGGCTAAATGTTACCGCCGCAAGCTCTGCCTCAACGAGTTCGTCCATTTCATTCGCCATATTGGCAAGCTCAGGATTCTCTTTTTCCGCAGCAGCAAGCAATTCTTGCAACTGTTTTCCAATTTCGCGGTCTTGCCGAATGTTTTGTTCGACCTTTGAGCGGAAATGCATATGCTGGAAATAGAATTTTCCGCCAACTCCTGCCAACAGTAACGTCAAACCGATTAGAAAACCCAGCGTTAAATTTCTACAGTGACCTAACGTAACGACCATCACACCGATCGCTCCGATTACAAATCCGAATCCCATAGTGATGAGAAAGCTAATCCAGATGAACGGTAGCCATCTCAGTAAAAATTGATAGACGAACGCAAACGCGAACACGATAACGATCGCTATGAGCCACGCAAGGATAACGAATGGACTAAAACGCCCCGAAGGTTTGTAAGTTTCAAACATGCGATCCATTCATTGATATAAAGTGCCGAGTCATGAATTGGTTTCAGTTCGGTGCAGCGGTCGTCCAGCGTCCGCCGTGTTGATATTTATAGAACTCGGCCAATTAGGTTGGAATAGATTTTAGTATCATTGAGTGACACATTCAAAACGATTGATCTTCACCCGGAAATTCGCTTGCTCGAACCTCATCACACCACTTTCCGGCGGCGTCTTGAATCGTCTCTTTGAGATTCGCATAAGCCTTAACGAAACTCGGAACATAGCCATCGGTCAAACCGATCATGTCGTTGATCACAAGGACTTGGCCGTCGCAACCTGGGCCTGCTCCGATTCCGATTGTTGGAATCTTAAGTTTTCCCGTGACTTCTTTGGCGATGTCCGATGGAATGCACTCCAGCACGATGCCAAACGCTCCGGCAGCTTCGCAAGCCAATGCGTCGGCAATCAATAAATCCCGATCGCGTTGGACTTTGTAACCGCCCATCGTATGAACGGCTTGCGGGCGTAGTCCGACATGAGCCATCACGGGAATGCCAGCGGTGACCAACGCGTTGATGACTTCTGATTGTTCGGCACCGCCTTCAAGTTTTACGGCTTGGCAGCGTGTCTCCTTGAGAATCCGTCCAGCGGCTTTGACGGCTTGGTAGACGCCTTGGTGATTGATCGGAAACGGAAGGTCCACGATCACTAACGCATGTTGGGCGGCGCGGCCCACCATTTCCGCATGGTAAATGATCTCATCCAAAGTCACCGGCAGCGTTGTTTCGTGACCTTGAACCACCATTGCCATACTGTCGCCGACAAGCAACGTGTCAACGCCGGCCGAATCAAGCAGCGAAGCCATCGTGTAGTCGTATGCGGTGAGCATCGTGATCTTTTCGCCCTTTTGTTTTTTCTCAATAAACTTTGGGACGGTCAGGCGACGTCGTGTTTTCGATTTTTTGTTTTTTGGTGAAGGGGTCATGCTCTTTGCCGTGTTTGCGAAGTCTGCTACCGATCTGGTGCTCAAGTGAAGGTGCCCACTGATTTTCGCAGTGGGGTACGAATGTGGCAAGGTGTTGTGCTGCAGGCGGTATCTTTCTGAGATACAATCGGACCATGAAAAAGTTATTGAATCCTTTAACTTGCTCAATGCTTTGCAGGTTTGGATAAGGCACAAGCAATGATTTCGACACTACTTCTCTCGCTCTCTCTGCTTGGCTCTTTGGTGATCAACGCCCTTTTGTGGGCTTGGCTTCTGCAGGTTGGCTGCCGATGGGCAAAAATTCCAGATGTCACATTTAAGCGAGCAATTTTTATTTGGTTTGCGTTGTCGATCGGGCAGGGTGTCTTGGCCGTCGCTTTCTATTTTCTGACAAGAGAAGTCGAATTCACGCCTGCTTTCGAGCTATTGCAATTGGCGTGTTTCATGTTCAGCGGCGTTGTTTTGCTGGTGATTTTTCTTAAAGCGAAAGTCTTAAAAGCAATTCAGGCGTGGCTGCCGACCTTGATAATTTCCGTCGTGATGGCCGGCTTCGTCGTATTGATTTTTCGGCCATTCCTTTTTGAAGCTTTCATCATACCGTCCAATAGCATGGCTCCAACCTTGCGCGGAGTACATTGCGAATCGGTTTGCCCCGAATGTGGAAAAAGCAGTTATTGCTCCGTATCTCGTGGGCAAGATCCGGTTTCGACAATTTGCGAAAATTTCCATATCACTAAAGTAGTTGATCCGGTCAAAACAGATGATTCAGGAGATCGAATTCTGGTCGCAAAGTTCTTTCAGCCCAAACGATGGGACATAATGGTGTTTGTTCAACCAGGAGGCGATCAAGTTATTGCAAAGCGAGTCGTTGGTTTTCCTGGCGAACGAGTTCACATTGAAGATGGAGCTGTTTGGATCGACGGTGTAAAACAAACTCCGCCTGATTCAATTGCCAACATCAAATACTCTCTCAGAATTCCTGCTTGGGATATTGAAGCAACGGCTTCAAAAGAAAATCCAGCCCAGCTCGGTGACGACGAATATTTTGTACTTGGCGATTTCGCCGACATGTCATTCGACTCGCGCTATTGGAGAGAGGGAGCTTCTGGCCACAACGCGTTTGCCGTTCCCAAATCTCACATTAAAGGCATTGTTACTCACACCTATTGGCCGCCATCACGATGGAAAATTCATCGATGATGAATGCAAGTTACAAACCATCCACTTGATAAGCGAATCAAGAGTTTGAATCTTGCTCAGCTGGAGCAGCCGAAACTTCTTCGGTCGTGATGGCTCCATCTTTGGGCGTGAACCGATAAATCTTGTCGGCGTATTTTTCAAACAATCCAACATCGTGGTGCGAAATCATGATGACTTGAAAATTCAATTCTTTGGCGGCCCGATGCACGATATTAACCAAGCGTGGAACCAGTTCCGGTCGCAGCCAACAATCTTGCTCGTCCAGCACAAGGAATCGCCGGTGCTCTTGAGAATCCAAACGGGCAAGTGCAAACAGTCGGAGACCAACGCTCAATACGTTTTGAACTGAACCGCCCTGCCCAAGTCTTACGTCTTCCTGATTGCCGTCTCGGTCGATCGCAAAATCAACGCTTGCCGACCCGCGTTTGAAACTGGCTTCTGCTTTAAATTTAATGGGCTGCTCAAGCACTTCTTGAAGGGCGATCGTCAGTTTGTCTTGAAGCATTCCCAATACTTCTTCAAACAATTTTTGACTAAGCGTATCCAGCGCGAGTGTTACCTGATCGGCGATGCCCAAGTAATCCTCAAGTGCTTCAAGCTGCCGATCCGTGAGCTTCAAATCGCGATGGAACTGTTCTTGCATCCAAACCAAACGATCCATTCGCTTGCGAAGTCCCGCTGGCGATTCCAATTCAGTTTGTGCGTCGATTGAGTCACTTGGTGATTCTCCACGGGCCGCTTCATCGCGCAAGCCCGACGAAAGACGTGACTTGCCAGGCCGCGTTTTGTTCAAATTGGTGGACTCAGATGAATCAGTTGAAGCCATGAAATCCTACTCAACTTCCTCAGTGAATTTTTCGTCGATCGCAGCAAGGTCCTCATCGATTGCGTCAAGTGCTTCCTGATATTGGGCACGTTTCTCATCGTTGGATTCCTTCATCTCCTGAAGGACAGATTTCAACTGTTCAACGTCATCCGAGCCGTAGAGATCTTTGGCTTGAGCCTTTAATTCATCAAGCTGCTCCAGCGCGTGATCACGTTGGGTTTCGATCTTGATTTTTTGTTCGCTGAACTTTTGAAATCGAGTTTGAAGCTGCTCGATTGTCTGGCTGTTCGAATCGTTCTTGCTATTAGACATCCTGTAACTCTCCCGTCCCTGTGACCTCATTAGCCAATGCTTTAATTTCCATTGCGACCGCCGGCTCAAACTGGCAAAGATTCTCCGCCAAGAACGCGTGCAGTCCAGCACCACTTTCGGTTCGCCTCGAATTTAACTCCGCCAAACCAGTTACGAACTCCGATGAAGACTGTTCATTTTCGGTTTGAGCGACCGCAGAGTGAAAAACCACATCATGTTTTTCGTGAGGAACCACGACGTCAGTCAAAGTATAGTCTTCCGAGTGGACGTCGATTCGCACACACATCGGCACATGCTCACGGGCGGCTTCGCTGCGTGATCGCCGGCTGATATTTCCTGGCGTCATCCATTTTGTGCGGCCAGCGGTGACTGTTTCAAGCCGTTTATGAATGTGGCCGTTAACCAGCAAGTCCACGTTCTCAATTTCATGTGGCTGAACCCGCCCGTTTTCATATCCGGCGATAACAATATCGTGATGCGTCAACCAAACGACGAACGGATCATCATCGAACATCGAACGTCGCCGCGTGGCAGTAAGTTTGAACTCAAACGGAATGGGTTGACGATATGACGATCCGCCAACGAACACCTGACGACCGTTCATCATGCCACTCCACGGAAACCGTTCGCTGACAATTCTCATACAGCCGGCTTTGATCAAGATCGTTAGCGAATCGTTTTCGTTCAACGTCGCCTCAGCACAATCGTGGTTTCCATAAATCCCAATTGAGGGAACACGCGACATGATGTCGATCAAATTACCGATCATCCAAGTCGGATTGTCGCGCGGTTTATCAAACATATCGCCAAGAAAAACCGGCAGCAGCTGATTTGCTTTCGCGTAGTTCAGACACCATTCGACTTTGCCCAAAATCACGTTGGGAAAATCGTCTTTTCGAAAACCAGGTTGGCGACCTTCGATGTGCGGGTCGCCGATTAGCAACATGCCGATGTACGCGTCGTCTGAATTTCTCACCGCCGTTTTTCTTGAACTCGGTTGGCTCTTTTTTTTCTGTTGGGAATCAGTCATGGCGATGCCCTCCTTTTTCGATCAATTGATCGACCGTGGTTTCGCCACCACACGTCGGGCACGTTGGGTTGGTTTGAACCCAATTCGCTATTTCTGTTTTCAACTGGTTTGAATCAGCTTCAAGTTTCGCAAGAGCTTTGTCTGCGATTGCAACGTCGCGGTTACATTTTGTGATCGCCGACAGCAGCTCGTGAAGCGGTTTTTGGTCGGCGATCTCTGGCGCGGGCGCGAGTCGTTCAAGCAACTTCGATTTTCGTTTAAGTAACGAAGCTTGCGATTGGGCAAAACTGATTTTTCGAATCAAGCCGTCCAAGGCAGAGGCGTCTTTGATTTTCGGTGGAGACTTGAGCAGCTCAAGTGACTTTGCCGTGGCCGCCGAGCGCATAAACGTTCGCTCAGCAATTTCCCGATTGGCAATTAGTTTTTCCAACGGTCGCGTGTCAACGAGTTCAGGCGGTGGCGCGAGTTTGCTTAAACTCTCCACGATCGCTGTGCGTTGATTCAATTGCAATTGGACTTCGGTTAGCGCCTTGATCAAAATCTCGGTGCTTTGGATCTCGTCGGATTTTTGCTTAATCTCTTTGTAATTGATTTCGCATTCGGCCAATCGGGCTTCAATTTCTTTGATTGGCTCTAATGTCTCGATTGAGTTAGCGAACCGTTTCTTGTCCGCCGTCAGTCGAGCGTGGTCGCGTTTGGATTCGCGGATTTTGGTTTTGTGCCGATTCTGCATTTCCACTAGTCGAATTGCGTCGGACGAAGAAGCGAAAAATTGAGCCGCTGCCTTGCCCGGATCGTTTAGTAGAAAAACGGGCGATTTCTGTTCGCCAAAATGGACATCGAATTGATCTTTTTCACATGCGACTTTGGCCAAGCCAAGAATCTCGTGAAGCTGGTCCGGAATGCCTTGCTTTAAACGGTCATGTGTTTCGCCGTCGATGATGTATTTGGGCGAACCGTTTTTGGCTCGCTGCCACTCGACTCGATGACCATCGTCAGTCTCGACAATAATTTCGCATTTCTTCTCGCCATGCCGCATCACGTAATTGGATTTGGCGTTATGGCAGAGGATTTGAAGGGCCGAAACGAAAGCACTTTTTCCGCAATTGTTTGGGCCAACCAACACCGTCAGCCCGTCGGCCGGTTCAATGACCGTCCGCTCGTGCGACATAAAGTTGATTAGTTCAATCCGTTTAATCACGGGAGCCCCGTTGGCGTGATGCCGATGTTTTGTTCGTTCCATCTAAGATCGGCCAAGGTTGTGACACGTTTGGTCACAACCTCGATCGATCTGAACAATTATCGGCAATTGGGGCAAAAAGGGAAGTATGTCGCGCGGTCGAATTGGGCGCTGAGGTCCGGCTGATCGGTGCAACGATTAAAGTCGGATTGCAATGTCAATCAGCCAAAAATCGCACTATCAAACTGACCGCTCGCGATTCCCTAGTTGTTTCGGCAGACGCCGTATTGGCAAGCCATTTGGGCGCGGAAGCGTCGCAGTCGTTTTTCTCGCTCGTCCCAGTTGGCTTGGAAGCTTTGGCACTGAAAGCGAATTTCTTCGGCGGTTGGAGTTCGTCCAGCGTCCTCGTTGCCAATTTTCTCGTCGCGAAATTTCGTTTCGACGCGGTCGGCCAGGATCAAGTCTTTGTTGAAAAAAGCCAGTGCGAACCCGGAGCCAGTTCGTGGGGTGGGTGTAAAGTCGGTAACGCCGTTGTTTGTCAAATCAATAGCCATGTCATTCTTTCTATTTTTTTCATTCATTTGTTTGAATGAATTATTGAGAGAATTGGTGAAGCGTTGATTAAGAGAGCATGAAGCGATTGCGAAGCTAGTGTGAATTTCTGGTGAAGGTTACCACTGAACGAACCGTCACTTAATCGCCTACCGAGGGCGAACGGTCGTGTTGGTCGCAAACGTCGTCAAGACTTCTGTTGTTTTGAATTCGAACGACAAACAATGATCCTTCAACAGGTGGAGCGTTTCGCAATCAGATGCAAAGGGAATCTCGTCATCGAATGTCTACGATGAAATCGGCGTCAAAATTCGACAGTTCTGCGCATCCTGAACAAACCACATCAAAAAGTACAATGTCTCCTTATTATTTGCCCTTTATCGGAGTGTTCACTTTCCCTGGACGGTTACACCTGCCCCTTGCGAAGCACTCTGACAAGTACCCAACACTCCAGCCAAGAATAACTGCCCAAATACAATGCCCAATTCTCATAAATCTTTGAAATCTTTTTTCAGACAACATGTAAGGCTTGAAGCCAGTTATGTTTTGTAAATCAACATCTACTTGGTGAGAGATATGTGGTTCTATAATTGTTTTAATAGAGGCGAAAGATTCTTCTTCAGCCATTTTCATTTGATCCGAAAACGGATCGGACGAAATTGTTTCATCCTTAAATGGATTATCAAATTCATTTGATGTGTTCTTACCAGAAGAGTTTATCTGTCGTGTTTCGGTTGCAGCATAAAATTGATCATCCCAACCTTTTATCGAAGTGGCCAGCTTTTCATAGCCAAATCTCAGCAACTTCGTTGTAACTTCAAGACTGCATTGCCTTGGTGAATGTCCATCAGTATCTGGTACGTGAGAAAACCCAAGATATACACTAGATGTTATAGCAAATGAAATCAAAAAAGCTTTTCTATGTTGAGAAAAGATTGCCAGTACGGTACTAACGACAATTAATAGCAGAACAAATATAAAAAATCCTATTTCAACTATCTGGTTCGGTTTGATTAATGATGCTATCGACAAAGCAGAAATTGATAGAATGACAAATATTTCTTTCAGTCCAAATCGCATAATAGTTCTTAACAAGGGGTGCGGTTCGGTTGATGCGCTGTTTCTGTGAAACGCTTGTGGTCCGTTTATGTAAATCGCGCGACAGACGTTTCTGATTGTAACATCTTGTCGAACACTTTATTCCAAATCCCGCTGAGCAAGATGCACCTGAGCGTCATGACAGTCTGAGCTCTTTCGGTCTTCCACCGCATTCCCGCAAGCTTCTTTCGTTTGCTCACGTTTCGCGGTACCTCTATTCACTTGGACTCCAATTCACAACCTCCGGTCCTTGAATGAAACTTATAAGGTTTTTGTTTTTGTAATGCAAAACTGCTGGCGTCTGGTATACGCTAGGGATGCCCGGAAATAATTCTTTGAGCTTGGTCTCAGTCAAAATTTCATTGAGATCGTAAACTTCGACTGGCTCTCCAAAGCTTCGGAGCTGAGCACTAAGCGAAGACAATTTGTCCATGCAGCTCTTGTTGCCCCCAGCTAATAAACAGACAATTTTTGATGTCTCTTTGTCTGAAGCTAAGTCATCAGGGTGCAAAAACTTCCAACCATGCTTTTCACAAAAGTCTGCCATTTCGTTAGCCATTACTTGCAATCTCCAGTTCGATTATGTTGAAGAGTAAGGAGAAATTGTACTTTTTGATAAATTCAAGCTTACCCCGAACCTTCGACTCCGCTGGCAATTGCCACCACGTGTTGAATCGTGACAATGTAACCAGAAACGGTACGTGCAACCAGAAACGGTACGCGGTACCTTTAATTGTCCGCGCGGTACCTTTAATTGTCCGTGCAGTTTCTGTGAGACGCCACTGTAATCTTGACCAACTTTTTTACTACGACAAACAAGCCCGCGATACTTCTGTCGAAGGGCTGTTTCTATTCATATCGTTTGGGTTTTTAACTCACGATCTGAGGTCGGTCTATTTTTCGCCCTTTTTGAATTCAGGGTAGACTGATTTTAGCTCAAAAAGTTTTGGAGTTTCTTCGTATGGTATGAAATAGTAGTCGTATCGCAGGCGTAGAAGTGAACGCTTATGAAAGTATGAAGTCAAGGCATCAATGTCGTATACCTTAAGAAGCTGTTTTCGCTGCTCCGAAGTCAGTTCATCAAAAACTGCTTTGCATGCCTCTCTCCTAATTTCTCGTTGAAACTCCCCAATCTTTTTGGATATTTCATCTGAAGATTTAGCAATTCGCTTTTTTTGATCATCCGTCAACCTCAGCACAGCTCCTATCTGGCTTTCCACTAGTACCTTCGGAACACCCTTGTCTAGAATCCTTGAACTGAAAATTGCTTCTACTTGACCATCCATAAGACAATCTCGGATTTTTTTCGCAAACCTATCTTTCAATTTTTGCTGAAGAAGGTCATATTTTCTTTCGTCGGCTTCTGTTGGATCATCCGAAATCACCAGCAATGCTTCTTCCTTTTGGTACTCCTCTTGAATCGCTCGGATTTCATCCTTTTGCTCATCGACCAATTCCAAAGTGTCGATCAGCCCATTGTTTTTTTCAAGCTGAGACAAGAAGGTCATAAGCAATCTAGCTTGCTTTTCCTCTTGCACGCGCTTGAGGTGCCATTCCATTCCTAATCGAGAATTTTCTTCGCTGTTGTCAAGAATAATTATGTCTTTATTCTTATCCTCTTGAGCAAAGGTGGTTAAAGGGAAATGTACAGAAACTAATAAAAGCAAGATGGATATTTTTTTCATGGTTCGCACTGCTTCCGCCAAATTAGTAATTTTAAAGGACATAAGAAATTTAACCCAGCAATTCCTATCAGGAAATCGCACTAAATAAAAAAAAGCGATACCATCTGAGGCATCGCTGGGCAAATAATATGGGGACATTGTACTTTTTGATGCTTGTTCAGTTGTCCGTGTTCTTAGTGGTTCGGACAAGACTGCTTCACTGGCGACCAATATCCTGGAACCTCCAAGGTTGGTTGAACAAATGGTGGCCGGAAATAGACTCAAGTGCTCTGTTTTCTTTGGACTGAATTCCATGAAATTAATGATGGTGTTGTGCCTGATGGCGAAAAGCATTTTCGTGATTCAAGGCTTGCAGGTAGACGAAACAGGCAACGTAGGTTCGAAGCAGAGCGAATCGAAAATGACGGAGGAGCTTGTGGCGAAGATCAGCTTAGCTCCACCGATTCCAATGAGACCGCTTGTTTACTCCAGACAGGCTTATCGAGACGCAGAAAATAATGCAAAACAACTTGAAGAAATCCTTGGTGAGTTGAGAGATTGTCCTGCTGGCGAATTTAGAAATGCAATTGAATCGACACTCTTGCAAGTGGAAGGGACTAGCATACAGAATCGCGCATTTGCAAATGAGCAGTTGTTCTTAGTTACTAAAGGCCTTTTTGAATTCCCAGAGAAGGTGGAAAGGAAGTCTCCTCATTTCAAAGCATTAACCGAGAGCACTGGTATTCCGATTTATTATCCTGAACCTGGGGTGGTTGGCAAAGATGATTTTGTTCTTGCATCTTGGCCTTGGTCGGCCTCAATGCCTAAGAAGTTCGTCTTGGTTTCTGGCATACGCAGAAATAGTTTTTTTAACTATAGGGCCGTCCACTCATTTGATTATTTTCTGGCAAACTTCCGTTACCTCGGCCAGCAGTCAGATAGCTTGACCTCACAAGTCGGCGAAATTAATTCTGCAGAACTCAGTAGTGAGCGTTGTACGGCAAAGCTTATATCGCTCTGCGAGCAACATTGCGCTCCTGGAGTTCCTTTGCAGAATTTTTGGGGAAACTTGACATTGCTGAAGGTTTTTTCACCTTCCACTTTCGAAGATGTTTCAAACGCCTCTCAGCTTCCAAAGCATCTTGCGGATGCTAAGCCGGATTTGGTTTTTCGAGCGCGTGCCAAGATTGGTAAGAAAAAGGAATTTACAATATACACAGCGGTTCGCGGAAATATAACACTCGAACAAATCCAAGCCGGAGTCAAATTGACGGATTCGCAAATTCTAGCTTGTTCTCTTTTTGAAGACGAAAAAGAACTTTCTCTGGGCAAAAAAAATAAGGGGACGCTGTACTTTTGGTGCCTGTGACGTTCTGGATGCCTAGGTGACCGGAAGCGGCGCGGTATCTTTTAATTGTCCCCGCGGTACCTTTAGTTGTCCCCAATAATTCCGGCAGAACATGGGCAATGTAGGAAGCAAGGTGGGGTAAGGTTGGGCTTGGCGCAGCAGTAAAGGCAAGACTAAAAATTGAAGCTGCCAATTCGGGAGTTGTTTGGAAGTAAAGATTGCAAAATTCAATGAGGCTGTTATGAAATTATTCGCACTATTGACTATCAACATAACGATTTTTCAACTTGGAGCTTTCGCACTAGCCCAAGATTTGAGCAAGAATCAAACTAAAGCGGAGCCTCCCTACTCTGGTCAATGGCAAGTTGTTTCGATTACCGTAAACCACGAAATTTCACCTGTGTCAGGCATGTCAATTTCATTGTCAAATTCGTTTTTAGCTGAGTACAAACAAGCTGACGACCGAACTTATCATTCAGACCTATTCAATGTTAAATGGAATGAAAAAGAAGGGTTGTATTCAACCCGGCTGTTCGCCAACCCCGCAAAATCTATAGGAATCGGAAAATTTGCTGAGCAGAATACACGGGGATATTGCTATCTGAAAATTCGTGGTGATTCGGGGGTAATCCTGATATCTGAAATGGAAATTAAAGGAAAGGACTTTAGTATCGAGGACATTGCTGGAATGCCTGGTAAAATTCTTACAGTTTTTCGAACATCAAGAAATCCAGGAAAGCGAATCGAACATGCAAAGTACTTTGTCTCGCAATATGAGGGGATGAGGATGGACGATTTTACATTACGTTCCATTGGAGGCTGGTTTGAACTTGCAAGAGATAAAAGCGTTGAACAATCTAAACTTGACGATACTAAGCTCAGAAGAGTCTTAATGTCTCCAGGAGGGGCCAATGTGGCTCCCCGACCGCCGTACAATAATGTGGGTGACACCAATAAGCAACCTAAGAAATTGAAATAGGTCCAACCCAAACTAAGTCCCTCACGCGATGTTAACGGCGAAACACCGTTATCATATAACCAGAAACGGTACGCGGTACCTTTAATTGTCCGCCAATCAGGTGAACAGGGAACAAAAGGAAAATGACTGTAAGGTGCGTTATCAATTTTTTACACACCAGTCCCTAGAAACGGTACGCGGTACCTTTAATTGAGTCCCTAGAAACGGTACGCGGTACCTTTAATTGTCCGCGGTACCTTTAATTGTCCGCGGTACCTTTAATTGTCCGTATTAAATGAAAAATTACACGATTCGTGGACTGATGTTTCTGATGTTTGTGGTTTCGGTTGTTGTCATCATATCGACTAAAAAAGTTGATGTTGTGTTTGTCGGAAATCAGCCAAACGAGTTTCGCGCAGGATTTCCGCTCACACTTTGTAAGGACGTCCCAAATGCGAAAAAGGTTAAGTGTGTTTTCGTGAGATATGGCTCGGATGAGAAATGTTTTACCGCAAGAATGCTGCTAGTCGATTGGCTAAGACTTGAGCGTGGGTGCGAGTATTTATTAACGGGGCCAGAGCTAGTTTTCTTGCCGACAGTCGAATTGAAAATGGATTAGCAGGCGCTCGCAAAATAGAACATATAAACGGGGGTAAAAAATAAGGGGACATTGTGCTTTTTTGCGATTGTTCAATTTGATGAATTCAAGGTTGCCCAGAAGGTTCGGCTCGGTGGTCCGGGACAAGGACACAATCGCCCTACTTTTCCATATTGGTTGGCTTCCAGCCAGTGTGATGAGATCCCTGTTGGTTTGACCGGTAGTTTTTTGACTCACAAACCTTAAGGTAATGCATGTCCACTGAACATAAAGAATCACGGTACCTACTTTCTGCTATCGTTGGATTTCTTCTCGTTTCACTGTCCCTACTAGCTGTTGATGGAGCATTCTTCTGGTATACAACAGGCCACATGCCGCGAGGCGTACTGGAATCAACTGATGATTGGCCGTACGCAATGCAACAGTTGCTTGAAAACCTCCGCTTGGTCGACCCATCGATTGAGATGGACGGATATCTGATGTACGGCATGCCCGGCCCATATTCAGTCAGTGAAGCAGCTTTTCGCATACATGACGCATCGCCTCAAGTCCTGATTGCATTGAAAACAGAGCTACAACTAGTTCCGATTCAATCGGATCATCAAATGGCAGGGTGGGGACGAATTGTCGTTGAAAAAGTATCGGAAGACTGGTGGGTGCCATTAGACCAAGACGGCAGTAACATTTTCGCTTCCCAGCACTTGCTAGATGGTGGAGAGGGCGACCTGTACGTTATTGCTCATGAGCCTGCAACCAATTCAATCTATATCTCCTACCATTTCAACTTTTAGACAAAGAGCAGCTCTTGTTGTGCCCAGCCAATAATAAGACTATTCGTGATGACCCTCTGTCAGAAGCTGAGTCATCAAGGTGTTGGTATTCAAAAAAAAGACCGTTGTTCAAAACTCTTGACGAGTTCTGCTACGGCGCCCCGATAGTCGGTTTTAATTTCCGGGGAGCCGTATTGAACTTGCCACAAGCCATAACTTATTCGCCTTTTTTCTCGCCGAACAAACGCTCTTTCAGATACGCGTAGGCCAGCGATTGCATGTAGGCTCTTTGCTTGTTGTTGGCTGCTCCGCCGTGGCCGCCTTCGATGTTTTCGTAATACATCACGTCGTGGCCTTGGGATTCCATTAACGCCATCATCTTTCGCGCGTGGCCGGGATGCACTCGGTCGTCGCGGGTCGAAGTGGTAAACAAAACTGAAGGGTACTTTTTCGACTTGTCGATGTTTTGGTAGGGCGAATATGTCTTGATGAAATCCCAGTTTGAGCCTTCATCCGGATTGCCGTACTCAGCCATCCAGCTCGCTCCGGCCAACAGCAAGTGGTAACGCTTCATGTCGAGCAATGGGACCTGACAGACGGCTGCCCCGAATAATTCGGGGTACTGCGCGACCATATTTCCTACCAACAATCCTCCGTTGGATCCGCCCTGGATGCCCAGCCGATTGCGGCTGGTGACTTTGCGGCTGATCAAATCCTGTCCGACTGCCGCGAAATCTTCGTAAGCTCGCAAGCGATTTTCTTTCAATGCGGCTTGATGCCATCGCGGTCCGTATTCACCACCGCCACGAATATTGGCGACCACGTAAACGCCGCCTTGGCTGGTCCAGGCTCGTCCAACACTCGCACTGTATCCCGGAGTCAGAGAAACTTCAAAGCCACCGTACCCGTAAAGCAACGTTGGGTTGTTGCCGTCGAGGTTGATGCTTTTCTTGGCAACCATAAAGTATGGAACCCGTGTACCGTCTTTGCTCGTTGCGAAATGCTGTTGGACTTGCAACCCTTCAGCATCGTAAAGCGGCGTGAGTTGTTTGACTTGCTCAGGCTCGCCGCCAATTTCGCCATAGAAAAGCGTCGTTGGACTGAGGTAACCGCTGGACGTCATCCAGAATGCATTCGAATGATCAGCATCAACCGGACTGACGCTGACGGTTCCAATTTCCGGTGCGCCTTTGAGTGGTTCCTGTTTCCATTTCTCTCCGTCGGGAGTCAAAACGTAGATGCGATTTTTTACGTCTTCGAGAACGTTGAGAATGACGTGGTCTTTGCACGCCGAGAATCCGGCAAGCGAAGAGTTGAGGGTCGGTTTGAACAGCACATCGAAATCGCGTTTGCCTGCCATGAAATCGTCAAACTTCGTGACCAGCAATGAGCCCGCCGGGTACGAATTTTCGTCGACGTCCCATGGCTTGCGAAGTTCGAGCATCAAGTACTGTTTGTAAACGCTTTTATTGGCGCTATTGGGAGCGTCGATCTTGGTTAGCTTTCCATCGTCGGTACGCAGATAAAGCTCATCGTTATAAAACGCCAATGTACGGCTTACGAAATTTCGCTCAAACCCAGGCGAGTTATCATGCACCGCGGAAATGTACATGTCTTCGTTGGTGCCTTCGTAGACGACTTCAGCCGAATCAAAATCGGTTCCGCGTTTCCATAGCTTGGCGATTCGAGGGTAGCCTGACGAAGTCATCGAGCCTTCTCCGAAATCGGTGAACACGAAAACGGAGTCTTTGTCGATCCAGCCGATTCCGCCTTTGGCTTCTGGGCGTTTGAATCCGTTCTCCACGAACTTTTTCGTTTTCATGTCAAACTCGCGCGTTACCGATGCGTCGGCACCGCCACGAGAAAAACTGATCAAGGCGAGATCATATGAAGGGCGAAGAATCGAAGCGCCGCCCCAAACCCAGTTTTCGTTTTCCGTTTTGGCGAGTTCGTCGAGGTCCAGCATCGTTTCCCATTTTGGCTCTGGTTTTCGATACTCTTCCAGCGAAGTCCGTCGCCAGATGCCGCGAACATGTGTTTTGTCACGCCAAAAGTTGTAGTAGTGATCGCCGGCTTTGCCCACAAAGGGAATTCGCTCATCAGAGTCGAGGATCGCAAGCAAATCTGATTTCAGTTTTTGAAAATCTTCACTGCTCTCGAAGTGGTCTTTTGTTTTTTTGTTCCGCTCGCGAACCCAGCCAAGCTGTTTTTCACCGGTGACGTCTTCAAGCCAAAGGTTTGGATCTTCTTTTTCAGTCACATCAGAGACTTTGCGTTGTGCCGATTCGTCTTGGGCCATTGAAGGTGCAATTGCGAAAGTTGAAATAAGGATCAAAAAAAACAAACGGGTCATTGGGAACTCCAGAGTTTTGAAACGATGTTTAATCGGAGCGTGTCGAGACCATGGTAATGGAAAGAGAAGGGCTGAGAAAGAATGGGGGTAAGACGTTCAAATTTTTGAAAATGCAATTTGCTTAAGCATGAGCCGTTTTGGCGATAGCCACGGTTAAACAATGTGGAAGAACCGAGTGCGTGGGGAACGGAGGCTATCGCCTAAACCGCTCAATAAAGTCAGGGTAGGTCAGGCTGTGCCTGACGCGTTGCTCGATTGAATCATCCATCTATGGGGACGAACCGAACGAACAAGAACCGAACGGAAGGTTTAGCGTAAACGTGCCGTTTATGTGAATCTGCGTCAGGCACAGCCTGACCTACGATGCGAATTTACGTCAGGTACACATACGCGCTCGAAACAAATCTATTTTTCCTGAATCCTTTTTTTCCGCCACGCCGCTGGCGTGTCGGAGGTGGCGGCGCGGAATTGTTTGGTAAGGGCGCTCTGGTCCGCAAAGCCACACGCAAGGGCGATGTCGGAAACGGAACTCGTTGTTGATTCGAGTTGGCGAGAGGCTTCTTCCAATCGGCATTTCATGATGAACTTTTTCGTTGAAAGTCGAAACACCCGTTTCATTCGACGATCAAGTTGCAACGCCGAAAGTGAAATTCGATTTGCCAGTTGCTCCGTTCGAAGCGGTTGGTCGAGGTTGGCTTGGATGTACTCGACAATGGTCTTCAGGTTGGCCAATTCCAAATTGCTTTCGCTGGGCCAATTCAAATCCTGTGACAACCCGACCAAGCCCACGATCGCTTCGCCTTCGATGACCGGAAATTTACTCGCGAGGTACCACCCCATGCTTCCGTTGGAATTCGTGATCCGCTCCAACTGGTTTTGAATCTCTCGCCCCGATTCGAATACTTCCTGATCCTGTTTTTCGAATGCGGAGGCTAACGCATCGGGAAAGAAGTCCGCTGCCGTGTTGCCGATCAACTCGGATTTATCGTTCTTGTTAACGCGATCGACGAAGGCTTGATTCACCGACTGGTAAACGCCATTGAGATCTTTGACGCAAAAGACGACGTCGGTGAGCGAGTCAAAAAGCTTTTCGATCAGTTTGACTTCGAAGGAATTCATTATTGAAATGCTGGTTGGAAATGGCTCGACAGAAACGATTATTATCTTTCAAGAATCCACCGAGTAGAAGTGGACTTCATTTCACGAGTCGGGAAGTGGTTGCGGAGTTCAACGGCGACACCCCCGCGCGTTCGTGATGGAGCGAGTATGACATTACAAATACAGGAACTTGGGACATGCCTCGCGATTGCAACGGCAGCCAACGTCACTAACTGTCAGAGTTGAGATGCAGAGGGCAAATTTGCAAACCCAAGAATCGTAGGCTTAGGCGAAAAATGCCCGGTAAAACGGGGGACAGCCTCTGAAAGCAAAATCGATTAGAATCTGCTTTAATCCCAATACGCTTCAATTCGGTTGGGCGTGTTTTCGACCAAAATTTTCCACAACCTGTAAAACAAGTTTTCACTCAGATGAATTCCTCAGACACACCTGCCGAGAACGGTCAGGAATACAAAGTCGTTGCCCTGCGTTATCGCCCCCAGTCGTTTGGCGATTTGGTGGGACAGGGCCATATTGCGACGGCGCTTTCTAATGCGATCAACCAAAATCGTGTTGGGCATGCGTATTTGTTTACCGGAGCCCGCGGAGTCGGGAAAACTTCGTCGGCTCGAATTTTTGCCAAGTGTTTGAATTGTGAGAAAAATACAGACACCGGTGCAGGCGAACGTGGCCTGACAATCGAACCGTGCAACGAGTGTGACATTTGCCAAACGGTTTCAACTGGCGAAGACGTCGACGTGCTTGAAATCGATGGAGCGAGCAATCGAGGCATCGATGAGATTCGGCAACTTCGCTCCAATGCGGCAGTTCGACCGAGTCGTTCACGTTTTAAGATTTACATCATCGACGAAGTCCACATGCTTACCCAGCAAGCGTTCAATGCGTTGCTAAAGACGCTTGAAGAACCGCCGGGGCATGTCAAATTTATATTCTGCACTACTGATCCACAAAAAATTCCGATCACGGTTTTGTCACGTTGTCAGCGGTTTGATTTCTCACCCGTTCAAACGGACGAGATCGCCAAACGATTGGAGGAGATTGCCACCGCCGAAGGAGTAACGGCTGACGAACAAGCGTTGGCGCTGCTGGCCAAACGTGCCAACGGTTCGATGCGAGATAGCCAGTCGCTGTTGGAGCAACTGTTTTCGTTTTGCGGCGAAAATATTTCTGTCGATGAAGTCAACCAACTTTTGGGCACTGCGGACATGAGCCGGATCGCAGAGGTTGCGACGGCGATGACAAACTGCAACCCCAAAGAGACTTTGGATTTGCTCCATCGAGCGATGGCTGAAGGCGTTGATGCTGGGCAAATGGCTGATCAATTGCTGGGCTATTTCCGCGACATGATGGCGACGCGAGTTGGATGTGGCGAAGACGTTTTGTTGAGTTGCACTTCAGCCGATATGGAGCATCTCAATACGCTTGCCCAAACACTGGGCTTGGAAACCATTTTGTCGATCGTTCAATTGCTTGACGCCGCCGTGGTGCGAATGCAATCCAGCCTTCATGCGCGAACGTTGCTTGAGTCAGCTGCGATTCGAATTTGCAACCTGGAGAAACTTGATTCGATTTCTGATTTGGTAAGTAGCCTATCAAAATCGCCCGCCGGAAAAGGCACTGCCAAGCCTTCGCCAGCTCGGACTCGACCTCGGGTTGAAATGCGACAAGTCGAATATCCCAAGAAAGATCAGGCAAAAAAAAACGACGTAAGTGATGCAGGTTCGAGTTCAAACGAATCAGTTCCTACGGATGCATCGTCAAAAGAAGCAGTTGCGTCGACCACGGCTGCGGCTGCTGTGGGGGCTGCGGCAACGGCAGCTGTTGGAGCGGCAACTGTTGGGGCGGCGGCAAGTTTGACGGCTGCTGTTGAGACGGCCGAGCCAGCCTCGCCAGTTGAATCAGCGGAACCGGATTCAACACCAGATGCTTCCGCCGCGGTGACTGCCGAGCCCGAAGCCGCCCAAAACGAACCGGAGCAAAACAAGACAGAGCAAAAGGCAACTGAACCGGAACAAAACCAGCCCGAACAAAACGACTCAGAGACACAACAAGAATCCAATTCCGAAAACGACACCGTTGTCTCAACCAGTTCGTCTGGCGACGTATCCCAGGCCAACGTTGAAACGTATTTCAAGCAATTGCTTGATGACATGGGCGACATGACCGCCGACATGGCGTCAGACTACGAGAAACTGGAATTCACCGATGGCAAATTGGTGGTGACGCTTCCCGACAACGTAAGCAAAGACCTTTGCTCCAAGCCCGAAAGAAAGAAAAAATTCGAAGACGCGATGGAGCGGCTGACCGGCGCGAAAATGCGAGTCGATTTCCTTGCGTCCAAGCGAACAGCTGTCCACAAAGCTCCCACGCCAAAGTTGACGCGGGTCCAGCAAATACGAAAACTGCAAGAAGACGGCTTTATTAAGCAAACGATATCACTTTTTGATGCGGAAATTACCGGCTTCCAAGATCCAGTACCGACAAAAAAGCGATGATTGTCTAAAATTCGCAGTCGTTGGAAGAATACACTTCAACCATTATCCGCACTTCCAAGACAAAATGCGGAACACCCACAGCACAGGAGAGAACATGTTCAAAGGACTTGGCAATATCGCATCGTTGATGAAACAGGCTCAAACAATGGGCCCCAAGATGCAAGAAGCAATGGAAGAACTTAAAACCAAATCCGTTACCGGCTCAGCAGGCGGCGGCATGATCACAGTTAACGCAAACGGTATCGGCCAAGTCACCAGTGTGGTCGTCGACCCCGTGTTGGCTGAAAAAAATGATCTCGAAATGGTTCTCGATCTTTTGCCAGCCGCGATCAACGACGTCAATGCAAAAACAAAAGCTTTGTACGCCGAAGCCATGGAGTCGGTCACCGGTGATTTGCCAATCCCAGGCGACATGGGAGACATGCTCAAAAAAATCATGGGTGGTGATGAGAGTTAAGCGTTCGCGGTTGGCAGTATTCAACGAGAGTCTGTCCACGCTAACAACAGTCACTACTGACCGTTGAAACTGAACCGAAATTGAAAACTAAAAAACATGGCTGAACTTTCCGATTCCGTAACCCATATGATTGAACAGCTTTCACGGCTGCCGGGTATCGGCCGCAAGAGCGCGGAGCGATTGGCGTACCACATTTTGCGCGTACCAGAGTCAGAAGCGTTTGCACTTTCGGATTCGATTCGTACGGTTCGCGAAAATGTGCGCTATTGCGATATCTGCTTCAATTTGGCCGAAAGCGAAATGTGTAATATTTGTCGTGACCCTGGCCGCGATCAAAATGTGTTGTGCGTTGTTCAGCAGCCGAGAGACTTGATGGCGTTAGAGCAATCGGGAACCTATCGAGGGCTTTATCATGTGCTGCTTGGCCGGATCGCGCCGTTGGAAAACATTGGTCCCGATCAGCTTACGATTGATCAACTTGTAGGCCGTGTTGCTCAGGGAAAATTTTCTGAAGTCATCATGGCGACCAATCCGACGGTTGAAGGTGACGGGACAGCGCTTCATATTTCAAATTTGCTTGCGGACTATGAAGTCTCGTTGTCGCGGTTGGCTCGTGGGATCACGACAGGCAGTATTCTTGAATACACAAACAAAGAAATACTTGCCGATGCGATGGCGGGCCGACAACCGCTGTAGCTTGTTGATTGATTTGGCGTAAGAAATTTACCTACGTGATTTACATCTCGCATCTAGTTTCTTGAAGCTTCAATTCTGCCGAGTCATGTGGCGTCAACTAAGACGGAAACGCCAGAATGGCAGTTTGTGTTGGATTTGTCAGTTCTAAGGCTGACTAACTAGCATCTTCCTGACACGTTTGACGAACTGGGCGAGATTTACGTTCGTATACTGGTCCCCGAGGGGAACAGAAAAGCAATTTTTTTCGACTACACCACTCCTTTTAAGGACGTAAAATCCCAATGGGCGTATTCTTCTGTAGAATACAGACGCGAAGAATACGTCTTACCCCAACATCTTAAATCCACTAAAAATCGAGAATAAATCTTACCGTTCGGAACTGTTGTTAAATGAGAATCTCATTCGGTCAAAACCTATCGCAGAAACAAACCCAGAAACTGGCTCCGCGCATGATCCAGTCGATGGAGATTCTGCAAATGGGAAGTGCTGCATTAGATGAGCGTGTCGAACAGGAACTGATCGAAAACCCTACGCTTGAACGGGCTCATGAAAATGAGCACACCGAAGAAGGGGCAGAGAACAAACTCGACAAAGAAAAACCATCAGACATCGAGCAAAAAGAACTTGTTGTTGATGAAGGGGCGGGAACGGCGGATGACTTTGAGCGATTGCTCAGTCTCGATAAAGAGTTTCCCGATCACTTTGACGAAAGCACACGTCCGTCGTCCAACCGGATTCAGGAAAGCGGTGATCGACAGCACGACATGATCGCAAACATTGTTGATCGTGGAGAGACGTTACAAACTTATTTGACTTCGCAGCTTCATGAGATGGATCTTGCTCCTGAGCTGTTGAGGATGTGCGAGCGAATTATTTCATCGCTGGCCGCCAAAGACGGTGGGCTACTTCGCGTGGCACTCGTTGATCTTTTGCCTGCCGATGCCACGCCCGAAGACGAAGAGCTTGCCGAAGAAGCGTTGGCGCATGTCCAGCAACTTGATCCTCCCGGAATCGCAGCACGTGATTTGAAAGAGTGTTTGCTACTTCAGTTAACGGCTGATATCCCGAACCTGCAAAACGTGCGGACTTTGATCAACGATCACATGGAAGATCTTGAGCGAAACCGAATGCCGCAAATCGAAAAAGCAACTGGCCTTTCGATCGAAGAAATTCAAGAAGCCATGCACGAGTTGAGTAAACTTGACGGTGCACCTGGCAGTCGATTTGTCGATGACTTTGTTCCGTCGGTCACTCCTGATATGTGGTTGGAAACGGATGAGCAAGGCAACTACGTCGTAAAAATGGAACAAGCCCCGTCTCGCAATCTTTATATCAGTAAGCACTATCGTCAGCGTTTGGCAAACGGGATGGCGACGGCCGAAGAAAAAGAGTTTATCAAGCAAAAAATCATGTCGGCCCAATGGCTAATCGAGTCCATTGAGCAGCGCCGCAGTACGCTTGTGAAAGTGGCTCAGGAAATCGTAAACCATCAAAAGGACTTTTTTGATAACGGCCCTGAGTTCCTCAAGCCACTTAAGATGGACCAAATCGCAGCGATCGTAAAAGTCGCCGTGACCACGGTCAGCCGAGCGGTTGATCAAAAATGGATCGAGACACATCGAGGCATTTTGCCGCTGCGAATGTTCTTTATGGGCGGCACGACCAATGATGATGGCGAAGACGTTGCTTGGAATAAAGTTCGAATCGAACTCAAGAAATTGATCGACGCCGAAGACAAAGCCAAGCCTCTAAGTGACGACGAAATCATGCGTCAACTCAAAACGCTTGGCTATGAAGTCGCTCGCCGAACCGTCGCCAAATACCGGGAAAAACTCGATATCCCAAGCTCGCGAAAACGGCGTGATTGGTCGAAAAAGAAAAAGTCGTAGGCCGCGTTAGTTTCAGATACTAGTGCAGCGTTTTTAGTTTGGCTGAGAGCGATATGGGAACCCGACGCGTTAGCGAGGGATTCGAGGCGCTAGGAGACGCTCCCTCGCTAACGCGTCGGGTTCCCAGCAGATGTCGCTTAGTTAGTTGTTTTCCAGCAAGCGAATCAGATCGACAAACTCAGCTCGAAAACCAGACGGATCTTCTCCCATTGAATTGGCTGCGAGTTCTTCAATCATTTTGAGTGTGGCGATTCCAGAGTAATCTGAATTCCGCAGCAGCATCCCAAACAAAGCGACCGCAGACGCGAAACGGAAATCGTCAGACGCTTCGTAAAACTTCTTGTCTGAATCTTCAAGCGTGAATTCAATCTTCTCGCTCTCGTCGTCTTCGGGCAGTTTGTATCGAATTGACAAAGTCAGCATCTCGTTCGAGGGTACCGAAATTTTGACTTTCGGCTTCTCTGCTGGTTTCTCTGTCTGCTCTGGCTTTTGATACTTCAGCGTTGGAGCCAAAGTCGTTTCAGCCGCAGTGCCCGCGGGAACGATTTCGTAGAGTGCGGTCACCGTGTGCCCTGCCCCGATCTCTCCGGCGTCTTTTTTGTCGTTGGAAAAATCTGCGGTGGCAAGTGCGCGGTTTTCGTAACCGATCAAGCGATAGGCACTGACGATGGCTGGGTTGAATTCGATTTGGAGTTTTACGTCCTTCGCGATCGTTACTAACGAACCCGACATTTGCTCAACCAAAACCCGTCGTGCTTCTCGCATTGAATCAATGTAGGCGTAAGCTCCATTTCCGTTGTCGGCCAGTTTCTCAAGCTTCGAGTCTTTTAAGTTCCCCGTTCCAAACCCGAGCACAGTCAGGAACACGCCGTCTTTGGCTTTGTTCTTGATCAAGCTAACCAATTCATTGTCTTGGGTGATGCCAACATTCAAATCGCCATCGGTCGCCAGAATAACTCGATTGGTTCCGCCTTTGATGAATTCCTCAGCGGCCAATTTGTAAGCCATTTCGATTCCCGCACTGCCGTTGGTCGAACCATCTGCAGTTAAGCCTTCGATCGCATTGCGGATTTTGATCTTTTGGTCACCACTGGTTGGTTTAAGTCGAACACCCGCATCGCCCGCATAAGTGATGATCGAAACGCGATCGTTTTCGTTCAATCGATCCAGCATCATTAACAATCCGCGTTGTAGCAGCGGAAGTTTGTCGCTGTCATTCATCGATCCCGAGACGTCAAGCAAAAACACAATGTTGCTGGCCGGTCGCTCGTCGCGATGAATTTCTTTGCCTTTGATACCGACGCGGACAAGTTTATGATCATCTCGCCAGGGGTATGATGCGACTTCCATCGAAACGGCAAACGGTTTGTCATCCTTTGGTGGCGCGTAATCGTATTGGAAGTAGTTGATCAGCTCTTCAATCCGAATCGAGTTTGGGTCAACTTTTTGGCCATTGGTGATCAAGCGTCGCATGTACGAATAAGCCGCGGTGTCGACATCGACCGAGAAAGTCGAAAGTGCTTTGGCGCCTTTGGTTTTGGTGAACTGGTTTTCTGTTGGACGGATAGCCTTTTCGACTCGCATTCTCTGCCAAATCAACTCGTAGATTTTGCGTTTGTCTTGCTCAGTGACTGAATCAAAATCAAATGCTTCCAAGATTTCGGTTTTATCTCCAGCAATTTCTATCTTGTCACCAAAAACACCTCTCAGCGCTCTCTTGCTTGCTTCTTTTTCTGGCTCGTGAACACGAGATACATCTCGTTTAGGTGTGGCGCGTTGAACTTGGTCTTGGTCCTTTCGGTCCAGAAACGAATCACCGAATAGACTTTTTAAAGTTTCTTCTTTTGTATTCTGGTCAAAATCATTGGTCGGAACCACGTAATTGGGTTTACTACTACGCAGCAAATCTTCAAGCTCCTTTAAAGAACCAACGTTGTAGGCTCCCAAATCAATTTGACCGGCCGTTGCGAGTAAACTCTCTGTCTTCTCTTGTTCTTTTTGCCCCTGACCTTCAACCGCCACACCGCCAACCACACCGCCGTCCGCAAAAAATGAGTTTGTTGCTTCGGTACTCTCAGCTGGCAAGTCGTGCACCCTATCCCACGTAAAGTTTTGTGAATCAATCTGATCATCGGTAGTGACTTCAACGATATGGTCATTTCCCGGAGAGGCCAGTTCCGCCAACTTATCCAGCTCAACTCCAGCTTCGTTGCCAACCAATAACGCACGTCGCTTGCCTCCGCCTCTGTAGTAGTCCTGCTTGATTACCGAAAAGACATAGCTCCCACCCACCAACATTGCGATCGTTGCTGCAATGGCGATTAACTTGCCCCACTTTCGAGAGGCAAGTTTCGGTTGGCTGATGGAATTCAAAGCTGGAGTGACTTTATCTTCAACCTCCGATTGATCAAGCTTCTCAATCAACATCGCTTTCAAATCCAAATCGGGTTCAGGAAGTCCGACCTCTGCCGATTCTTTCATTAGCTCACCAAGCCGATAGGCCTGGACATCGACAGCATCGTTTTCATTGGCTGCATTCAAACTGGCCAACGTTTCTTCTATGACGATTTTTTCTTTTGATTCTTTGCTCATGATTGCTCTTCTATCCGATTGACTTTTGAGTTGGGAGTTTCGAATTCAAGCCATTGCCTAAAAACGAGGGATGGCGATTGCCATCCTCTCCAATCCACGCATGTATCAACGGATGTTGGCGAATTGATTTGATGGCACGATGCAAATTGACTCGCACAGCACTTGCGGTTTTTCCGGACACATCGGAAATCTCCTGATTGGAGAACCCTTGTGACCAAAGTTCAGCCACCTCACGCTGCGTGGGAGCCAGTTGTGAAATCAACTCTTGAATCAAACGTAAGAGATCGTCTCGTTCAAGCTTTTCCGCAGGGTCAAGCTCCTTTGATTCCAATAACGAACTGGCAAATGTTTCTTGCTCGTTAGCAAGCGGCTCACGTTTGTTTTGACGCAAACGATCCATCGCTTGATTTCGGCAGACGGTGTAAAGCCATGCCGGAATATTGGGTGGTAACTCGGCGGTCGAACAAAGTTTCAAAAACGTATGCTGCACGGCATCCCGCGCAGCACTTCCATCGCCACTGAGCAGCCTGGTCGCGTACCGCACCAACGGGCGTTCGAATTCTTCGAGCGCCGCAAGCACTGCCTTTTTCCGTCTCTCTGCTTGAGTAAGCATGAAATTCCGTTCAAGGTTCAAAAGTCGTATTTCAAAGGGATAACGGAGAGAAAAGCGATCCGTTACATCATTTTGAAATCTTTTTTCAAAGAACTCTTAAAAAAGGTTGAACGACTTGCGGCGAGTCAAACCTGAATTAACGGGTGCCATGTTTACGCGAAAGCGTAAGCATGCTCATGCTGCGCGTGAGCATGGCACCCAGAACCTGGGACAAACTCCATTTCAGCATTGAAGAATAGCCTGCTGACCGTTCCAGATGATCCAACCTTGCGAATTACTCTTTGGTGTCGCTTAGCAAACTATAGAGAATCACGTTGGTGCTGATCTCTGTTGCGTCTTGGCGAGTGTAGCCGGTGCATTGAGATTGCGCGACATTCTCCATCGCACAACTCAAATCATGGGGTGAAAACACAACGGCTAACCGGCCGTCGATTTCAGCGCCCTCCAACTCCGGTGGTTTAACGACCGAACGAAATCCGCCTTTGGCCCGTTGATCTTTGACACGCAAAGTGCAATTGTCGATCTTGCGGCCAAACCGGTTGGACCAGATGTCGTGGTCACTTGGGATCGGTTGAAGCGGTGCCCCCAGGATTTCCGCCATCTCTTTGCGAAATGAATTCGTGAACTCGGAAGAAGCACAAATCGAATCGGCGAAAATAAACCCGCCAAACTCCAAGTGCTTTTTAAGTGCTTCGCGCTCTTCGGGAGTGAACGTGAATGCGTAGCGGCCATGCATGAAAATAAACGGGTGGTCAACGATCTCGTCGGTGTTTGCCGAAACCATTTTCTTTTCGAGCTTCATTTCCAAGCCCAAACCCTCGGCTTCTTCAAGCATATTTCGCCAAGCACTAGGGGCTTCGTCGGCACCACCGCCATGATTCAATTTAGGAAACTCCAACACGCGATCGGCAAGCAATTTGTGCTTCTTAGCCGCAAGCGTTGGGGTTTCGCCTTTGTCTTTAAGGTGTCGCCCACGCCCAGTCGCATAAGAAACCACGTTCACGCCCAGCTGTGCACAATACTCAATCCGCTTCTTCATTTTGTCACGAACTGCATCGCTTTCCAAAATGGAAGCTTGATCAAGCGACCAATAACAGCTCAAATTTGCCGGACAATATACAACGCTCGTGCGGCAGCAAGCCTGCAGACCAAGCAGCGGACGTTCTTTGCCAACGTCAACGGCAAGCAGTGGGTAATACGCATTCCAAATTGGATGTTTCTTGTCGAGGACGTCAAGTTCGCTTTCGGGGAACAGCTCAGCCATCAGATCGCGGAACGCCAAATCGTATTTGGCTTTTTCACCACAGCCGTCTCCCTGACAAGCTTCCGCAAACAGGAATCCACCGTTCTCGATATAAAGTTTCAGGTGCAGTTTTTGTTCTTGGTTCAAACCGATTGCGTCTTTGCCTGACATGAACAAAACGGGGGCTTCGAGCAAGTCATCGACCGTCGAATTTTCGGCCCGAACGGTTTGCCAGTTAAGTTTCTTATTGCCCCAATCTTTTTCCAGACGACGCGTCAAATAATGTACGCCTTTGGGGTGAAGGTCCCAATCTCCGGCACCGTGATCGAATTTTCCGACCGCCACCGGGCGTTTTCCTTTTGATAAAAACAGCAGCGCAAACGCAGTTCCAACGACCGGACTGTTTTCACCATGGCCGTTTGCCGTTTTCCAATAACCGGTCGTTCGGTTTTGCAGACTAACTAAAAATTTGGCACCGTCGCGATACCAATCATTGGCACCGATAAAACGTCTTCCCGCCAAACGGGCAGCACGTTCAAGTCCGTACAGGTAATAAAGTCGTGTTGCTGCCTGGCTCTGGTTTCCGCCATGCGGATTACTGCGAATCGTGTAGTTTCGGGCCAGCCAACGAAACGCCATTTCAACCAACTCAAGATCTACATTTTTCTCACAACAGTTGGCCCTGTCACCTTGGGCGAGATCTTTTGGGTCGGTGAGGTTTTCATCAATAATGATCATCGAAGAAATTCCGGCGCACGTCATCGAGCCCCGAGTTCCGCCACCGCGAAGCGAATAAGTAAACACGCCCTGCTTTTTCGCACCACGGCCAACGGATCTTGTTTGGTTAAAAGAAAGCGTCCAGTATTTTTTGGCGGCTTGCCAGTTTTTCTTTGGGACTTTAACGCCGTAGCGAGTTGCTTCGTGAAGAGCAAGCAGCGCAAACTGGGTGTTGGATCCATCTCCACCGGGACCGATGTGCCGATTCATTCCGTAACTCCAGCCACCCGATTGGGTTTGCGTCATCAACAACCAAAGTACGTCCTCTTTGACGTCGCCACGATAAAGCCGGCCCGTTGGATCGGCGGCCGTCAACGCCATGATGCGCAGTGAAACGAAATAGGTTCCAGCTCTATCGCAACCTCGTAAATACGTCAGCCCTTTTTGCATTTCGGGTTCGGCCGGAGAAACGCCAGAGTTAAACAGTGCCAATAAAGCCAGCGCCGTCGCATCGCCTTTGTCACGAATTTTGCGCCACGAACCACCTCTGGTTTGTTCAGAGCGGAGGAATTTGATGCCGAGGTCAACCGCTGCTCGAACTTTGGCTGGGCTAACTGCTGCGTTGTTTCCTTCCCGTCGGCGGTCTTGAGTAACCGCAGCATTTGCAGATGTCGCAGCCGCGCCTGGCAATCGAACAATCGGACTGGCTAATACCGACGTCGCCGCGCCGGTCGCATTTGTGTCCTTATTTACGAATGTATTTGGAACAGCATTTGGTTGGTGGTTGGTATCGGAATTCCGGTTTTCGAATAAGCCACCGATTAGATTGAAGCCCGCGTCAGCATCGTCCGATTCAAACAAGCTTACTTCGTCATCGTTGGCGACGGTAAAACATGGCGAAAGAACCGGTGATGCCCAAATGACCACTGAGCAGAAAAACAAAAGTGGCGCTGTGGATTTAGATATGTTCATCGATTGATTCCCGACACACGCTTAAAAGGCCCCAATTCTCATTTTATGATCCGACCATCCCCAAAGCAATGGAAACACTCGCGTTGCTGTTAATAGATTACCGATCTACAATTTAAACGTGGGGATCATTTCTAAGGCCGCAAAGTTAACGCCCAAGGCTGGCAGTCCGTTATTGATTGTCGACTTACAACCGACCTTGGCTCTTCCAAAATCAGTCAAAAAACCGCTATCAAGAGGAAAGTGTGACCGGAAAACAACGTAGTCTCGGCGATGTGCTTCAGGAATTCAGTCAACATCGCCAAGTGATGGAGCAGGAGCTTCACAAAGTCATTGTCGGTCAAGAAGAAGTCATCGAGCAAGTCTTCGCCGCGATCTTCACTCGCGGACACTGCCTTCTCGAAGGCGTTCCGGGACTGGCGAAAACTTTGATGGTCAGCACGATCGCGAAAATTTTAGATGTGAACTTCAAGCGTATTCAGTTCACGCCTGACTTGATGCCGTCCGACATTACCGGCACCAATGTGTTGGATGAAGACGAAGACGGTCGTCGCCAGTTCCGTTTTGTCGAAGGCCCGATCTTTACAAACATTCTGTTGGCTGACGAGATTAACCGTACTCCACCCAAAACCCAAGCCGCACTTTTGCAAGCGATGCAGGAACGCGAGATCACGATCGGCCGTACAACGTATGATCTTGAGCCTCCCTTTTTTACCATCGCGACGCAAAACCCGATCGAGCAAGAAGGAACGTATCCGCTTCCCGAAGCCCAGTTGGATCGTTTCATGTTCAACATCAAAGTCGGATATCCAACCGCCGCGGACGAAGAAAAAATTCTGTTGGCGTCCAGCAAAAATGAAAAGCAAGAAGTCCGCAAGGTTCTCTCTGCCAAAGCGATCGTTAACTTGCAAAAACTCGTCCACTCCGTCGCGGTCTCTGATTACATCATCAAGTACGTCGCACGGTTGGTTCGATCCACCAGACCCAAAGACGAATTTGCTCCCGACTTTGTCAAGCAATTGGTTGATTGGGGCGCGGGGCCGCGTGCTGGGCAGTTCTTGATTTCCGGCGGCAAAGCCATGGCTGCGATGGACGGACGTTTCTCAGTTGCAATCACTGACGTCAAAAAAGTCGCACTCGCCGTTCTCCGCCACCGCGTCAGTACTAACTTCCAAGCCCAGGCCGAAGGGATGACCACCGAAGACGTCATTCAAAAACTTCTCGAAATTACTCCCGAACCAAGTATTCCCAAATTTGAAAAGTAAAAGAAAGTGTCGGTTTTCAGTTTCAGAAAATCGCTTACTTCATATTGTTTGAGCAGTTGTGCCGCTCGTTGAATTTTTAGTTTTGATCATCGGCTTTTATGTCAGTAGAGAAATACCTTAAACCTTCCGTTATCAACCAGATCAAACGTCTGGATTTGCGGGCTCAGTTTGTGGTCAAAGGGTTTCTGCATGGTTTGCATGCCAGTCCGTTTCATGGATTCAGCGTCGAGTTTAGTGAGCACAGAAAGTACTCGCACGGCGACGATCTGAAAGACATCGATTGGCAGGTTTTCGCCAAAACCGACAAGTACTACGTCAAGAAATTCGAATCCGAAACCAATATCACCGGCTACTTGGTGATGGATCTTAGCCAGTCGATGGGATACACGTACCGCCAGGAGCTTTCGAAATTTGACTATGCGGTTTGCCTCGCTGCTGCGCTGGCGTACCTGATGGTTTCTCAGCAAGACCCTGTCGGCATGGTGACGTTCAACGAAAAAATTCGACAAAGCCTCGCGCCACGGTCAAAACGGACTCAGCTTCCAAACATTCTTTCGTTGCTTTCAAAACTCGAACCCAACGGTACGACGGATTTTGAAAACAGCCTCGGGCAATTGTCGGCGATGCTAAAAACTCGCAGCCTCGTGATGATCTTTTCAGATTTTCTCGTTGACGAAGAGCAAACCATGAACGCGCTCTATCGTTTGCGGCATGGTGGACACGATGTGATTCTGTTTCATGTGTTGGATGAAGCGGAAGTCAATTTTCCGTTTAACGGAATGTTCAACATGCGTGACCCAGAAACCAACGAAGAGTTAAAAGTCGACGCCGATGGAATTAAGGCCGAGTACATCGAGAAGATTAACGAGTTTCGTGATGAAATGGCAAAGCAATGTCGCCAAAGCGGAATCGATTATGTTCCCTTGGATACCAGCATGCAGTTTGATAAAGCACTGTTGGAATATCTGCTCAGTCGACGGGCGAGGGGATAGTCAATGACGTGGGCGAATTTGGGAATTCTGGGTGTCGGCGGCGTGTTGCTTGCGGTGCCCGTTATTTTGCACTTCATGATGAAGGCGAAACCGAAGGACATTGTCTTTCCTGCGCTTCGGTTCTTGAAAGAAAAAGACATCTCTAACCGCTCGCGGATGCGGCTTCGGCATTTTTTGCTTTTAATGCTGCGGTGCCTGCTGATCGGATTGGTGGCGATCGCGTTGGCTGGGCCGTCGGTTGCCTCAAACGATTTTGGCAACTGGTTGACGCTGGCCGGAATCGGATTTAGCACGCTCCTGGTCGGTGCAGTTTTGCTGCTCGCGTTTTTTCGATCATCCAAGAACTGGTTGTTAATCGGGATTCTCTCAGTCTTGATGATCGGGCACCTTGGCTATGGTGCTTTTGCGTATTCAAAACTTCAAGGCCCCGAATCAGGCCAGTTGATTGGTGACGACCAGGCGCCGATTGCCGCGTTGATCGTGATTGATACTTCGCCACGTATGGAGTATCGAAATGAAAACCAAACGCGAATGGAAAAAGCCAAAGAGATGGCGACTTGGTTGGTCGGCCAATTTCCTGTGGACAGCCAAGTCTGCGTAATGGCCACCGAAAACGACCAGCCATTTTTCTCCGTTGACGTGGCTGCTGCCAATCGCCGAATTGAAACGCTTGAAGTTAATTATTCCGGCGCGACGATTCCCAAAACGATGTTGGAAGGAATCCAGCTTTTAAGTAAGGCCTCGCAAGAACGAAAAGAAGTCTACGTCATCACCGATATGACTGAAATGAGTTGGGCGGGCGATAGTCCCGGCCAATTGGTCAGGCTGCTGGACAAGTACAAAGAGACCAGCCTGTTCGTCATCGATGTTGGTGTTGAGAACGCAACCAATTTTGCGTTGACACAGTTAACTCTTTCAAGTGCCGAGATTTCTGCCCGGCAAAAATTGGTCGTATCAACCGAAATCCAACGAATCGGCGGCGCTGCCCAACGAAGCATTTCAATGACGATCGAAAAACACGATCCGCCCTTGCCAGTCGTCCGCAATGATGTGTCTGTTTTTCCTACCGCCGCGATGGATCCCCAAACGTTAACCAAAGACATTCGGGCCGATTCATCAGAGAAAGCAAAATTCACATTCAGCCAGCCGTTGGAGTTTGGCACGTATCACGGCAAAGTGAAAATCGAAGGCCAAGACGCACTGGACGTCGACAACGAACGATTTTTTACGATTCGAGTGGGCGACGTAAAACGTACATTGATCGTGCATCCAGCGCACGACGATGATAAACATCCGTCACACGTAAATCCAATAGTGCTCCAGAGCATGCTTGCGCCGCGGGAAAAAGTAAAAGCTGGAACGAATCGTTACGACGCCATAACGATGACGCAGGAAAAATTTGTAAACGAGGCTGACCAAATCGGCGTAAACGATTTCAATGCAATCTTTTTACTTGACCCACTACCGCTGGATAATGCGATGTGGCAACGTTTGGAGGGGTTTGTGAATTCAGGCGGCGGACTGGGCATCTTTCTTGGTCGAAACGCGTCCGATGGCGGCGTCGGGCATGAGAGTTTTCGCACCGAAGCAGCCCAGCGTATTCTTACCGGTTCGCTTGAGCAGCAATGGTACAACCAGGAAGCTGATTTGTTTCTTAGCCCAAAGGAATTGATCCATCCGATTTTTAGTTTGGTGCGTATAAGTCCAACCAACGTAGCGTGGAATCGGTTTCCAATTTTTGTTCATTGGGGAATTGACCCTGATGGCAATGAAAAACTTCCGACACAGACATTGCTAAGCTTTGGAAATCGTGAGCCAGCCGTGATCGAGCGCGTGATTGGCTCGGGACGAGTGTTGGTCATGACGACACCCGTTACGGAATATGGAAACGCATCAGGAAAGGGTACTTGGTGGAATGCTCTATTCGCAGGCAACAGGAAACCGGCGTGGATGTTGGTCAGCGGGATGGTTTCGCATCTAGTCCAATCGGATGCGGGTTCGCTTAACATCGAAGTCGGCCAGCCCGCTTCGTTTGGTAACGACTTGCGAAAATTTCCGGAGTCGTACCAAGTGTTCACTCCCAGACCCGACCGGCGCCCCACGGAAATCCATACGCTTGACGGTGGCCGTATCCGTTTCCGATTCACCGATTACCCAGGCCACTACCGTATGAAAGGCCGAAACAATCGCGAAGTCCTGATGCGTGGTTTTAGCGCGAATCTTCAGGAATCAACCACAAATTTAACTCGAATTACGCCCGACAAACTCGACGCTTATCTAGGACCAGAACGATACCAACTGGCAAAACAACAGAGCGAAATTCAAAGGCAGCAAGGCGCCACCCGACGCGGTCAGGAATTTTTCCCTTTGGCAATGTTGATGGCGATGGTCGTTATGGCAGTAGAATATTTGATGTCAAACCGGTTTTACAAAAGCTGACTTTTTGAAGCAGCTGCGATTAAATATTTGCCGTTTACCAAACAACGGATAAAGCAACACGTTGGATACTTTAACCTTTTCACCGATTCTTCGACCGCTGATTTTGGCGATCATTTTTGGCGCTGCGCTGATAATGTTGCTCGTCGGTCCCTCGTTTGTAAAACTGACGAGAAAAAGACGATTGACGCTGACGTTGCTGCGACTGGGCGTGATCCTGCTGGCGTTGCTGGCGATGCTGCGTCCGGGCTGCGTGCAAAAGATCGAAAAAAATCAAGCGGCACTTTTGCTTTTTCTGGTTGATCAATCCAGAAGTATGCAGCTTCCGCACGACGCCGATGATTCGACACGTTGGGGCGCGACGGTCGAGATGATCAAGGCCAATGAATCGCGATTCCAACAACTTGCTGAAAACAAAATTGAGTGCAAATTTTTTACATTTGATAATCAAAATCATCCCGTCGAAATCGTCGAAGGCGAAATCAAGCTGCCCGAGAAACCGGACGGCGGCGAAACGGATATTGGAACCAGCATTTATGAAAACGCGCTGCGCGTTCGCGATCAACGCTTGCTCGCAATGTTTGTTGCAACCGACGGACAACAAAACGTGCCCGAGCCTGATGTTGAACTTGAGCAGTCGGTAGAGCAATTGGTCGACATGGAAGTTCCATTGATGGCAGTGACGCTCGGTGCCCCAAGTACCAGTGAACAACTGGCCGATGTCGAGGTCGCGAATTTCCCTGAGCAGTTGATTGTCAATAAAAACAATGACCTATCCGCCAGAGCAACATTGGTTGCGCGAGGTTATCCCAACCAGGATATTACCGTTGAACTAATTGTGACCGATTCCAACGGAAAAGAATCAACAGTTGCTACGGAAATTTATCGTCCGATCGAAGCGTTCGAAGAGACCAACATCGAACTGAAATATCGCCCGACCGAGCCCGGCGAGTATCGAATCAAATTCCGTGCGCTTCCGATGGCGGGCGAGCGAGCCAAACGAAATAACGAACTTGATGGATTCTTGACCGTTCGCGATGAAGGCATGCGAGTCTTGTTCATTAACGGGTCTCCTGGAATGGAGCAGAAATTTCTCCGCGCCTCACTGCCAGCTCTGGATTTTATAGAAATGGACTTTGAAGCCGTGTTCTCTTTTGATCGTGAGCAGGCGTGGCCTTTGACGAAGTTCGAAAAAGATTTTGCTGACCCGGATAAATACGACGTCTTCATTCTATGTAACGTCGATTCAAATGCTCTCTATAACAAAAATAACTACAGCGCGTCGTTGGATGCACTACAACGGAATGTTATTGAAAATGGCAAGGGACTGTTGATGCTTGGCGGAGCACACAGTTTTGGAGCAGGGGGTTATCACCAAACGCCGCTGGCCGATATTTTGCCAATCGAGATGAAACCAACGGACAAACAGGGTTTTGATGAAGACGTGCGAATCGATTTACACGTCAATACTCCGGTCAAACTGACTCCTACTCGAGATCATTATCTGACTCGGATTGCCGAGCCAGGAAAGAACAAACGAGCATGGGCCCAGCTTCCGGAGTTGGCTGGTGTGAACCGAATTGAAGTCAAAGACACTGCTGATATTTATCTCCAAAGCGACGATGGTGTGAAGCGTCCCGTTTTGGTGGGAGCCAATGTTGGCGGCGCACGTGTGCTTGCTTTTGCCGGCGATACGAGTTGGCGGTGGGTCCGGTACGGGTTTGAAAAAGAATACAATCAGTTCTGGCGGCAAGTCATTCAGTGGCTGGCGTTTTGGGATTCTCGTAGCGACGAAAGCGTATCCATCGAACTTTCAAAACGCCGTTTCCCTGCCAAGGGCGTTGTCAAATTTGGTGTGTCTGTCCGGACGATTGCCGGTGAAGCCGTTGATGATGTCGAGTTTGATTCAAAACTGGCTTTGCCTTCGGGTGAGACACAACCGCTTACGATCGGGAAAAGCGGCGATCGTTTCGAGTCAACGATTGAACCAGATTCGCTAGTTGACGCGGGCGTCTATCAGATCTTTGTTACCGCAAAAAGAAACGGTGTGGAAATCGGAAGTTCACAACGTGAGTTTGTCGTAATGGATCGTGATAAAGAAAAAGCCAATCCGGCTGCCAATCCCGAGCAGATGGCAAGACTGGCTAACGAAACCAATCAATTTGGCGGCCGAGTGTTTGTGCCCGACCAATTATCTGAGATCTTGGACGAATACATCAACAACCCGCCAATGACAAAAATCGAAATCCCGGTGAAGTGGCGTTTGGATGAAAATCTGCCAATGCCGTTCTTGATAGTTTTCGTCGCGCTGCTCGGAATCGAGTGGTTATTGAGAAAAAAATGGGGTTTGGTTTGAGTAGTCGCGGTTTGGAAGCAAACAATAGAAGTTTGGTCGAGGCTCGGCCTTTTTAAAACAGGAACAACATGTCAGACAATCCATTCCGAACTCCGGAGCCTAGCACTCAGGCGGTTCCTGCAACATACGCATATAACAAACCAGCGCCAGGGGCGTTGACGCCGATCTGCATCATTTGCTTGATCCTTGGTTTGCTGGGTTTTGGCGGAAGTTGTGTCCAAGGCATATTCTTGCCTTTCCAAGGAATCATGCAGGAGCAGATGGATAACATACCGGCCCCCGCTGAGCAAAAAGCGATTCAAGAGCTTCAGGCCAATGCTCAGAAAACATTACTTGTTCCCACAATCATTCTTTTACTCGTTAACCTTGTCGTCGCAGGGATGCTGATCATTGGAAGTATCGGCGGGCTGCAGCGCAAAATGGGCGGACATAAAATTTTGAGCCTTGGACTGTTGGCAGCAATTTTTTACAGCCTGCTCAAGATCGGTATTACAGCCTTTTGGTATTTCGCAACCTCCAGCGCGCTCGCCAAAGACCCTGTCGGTTTCGAAGGCGACGCGGAGAAATTTCAAAATTACCTAATGCTTACCAAGATGATAACAGCGGTCTCGATTTGCGTTGGGATCGTCATGGCCCTGGCTCTCATGGGATTCTATATCTGGGCTCGAACCTACGTAAACAAACCCCATGTGGTCGAGTATTTTGCAACGTCGGAAAAATAACGCTTGGTTGCGCGATAAATGATTCGCCGGCGCCTGCCGGATTGTCGTTAAACGGGAGCGGAACTTAAGACAAAATGCCTTTGATCACTTCGCCGTGTACGTCCGTCAATCGGTAACGGCGGCCTTGATGTTTATACGTCAGCCGTTGGTGGTCGATGCCCATGAGATGCATCAACGTGGCTTGGATGTCGTGAACGTGGACTTTGTTTTCGATAATGTTGTAACCGTAATCGTCGGTCGTTCCGTAGCTCGTTCCCGCTTTCACGCCTGCCCCCGCCATCCAAAAAGAGAAACAACGCGGGTGGTGGTCGCGGCCAAAATTCGTTTTCGTAAGCTTACCTTGGCAATAATTGGTTCGTCCAAACTCGCCGCCCCAAATGACTAATGTGTCTTCCAGCAGACCGCGACGTTTGAGGTCTTTAACCAAAGCCGCTGATGGTTGGTCCGTTTGGCGGCATTGATTTTTGATTCCACCGGGCAGGCTGCCGTGATGATCCCAGCCTTGATGATAAAGCTGGACAAACTGCACGCCTTTTTCAACCAACCGCCGCGCCATGATGCAGTTGGAAGCGTAGGATCCCGGGTTCTTTGAGTCGGGGCCGTACTCTTTGAAAACAGATTTCGGCTCATCGGACATATCGGCGACTTCGGGAATGGACGCCTGCATTCGGTAGCCAAGTTCATACTGAGCGATCCGCGTTTCAATTTCCGGATCCGGGCGCTGGGCAAGCTGTAACTGATGAAGCTCGCCAAGTGCGTCCAACATTTTGCGACGACTTTTTGCATTGATGCCTTTAGGATTGCCGAGGTAAAGCACGGGATCTTTTCCGGCTCGGAATCGAACGCCTTGGTAACGCGATGCGAGAAAGCCGCTTCCCCACAGCCGAGCTTGAAGCGGTTGGCCGCCCTTGTCTTTCGTGATCATCACAACAAACGAAGGCAGATCAACGTTCTGACTTCCCAATCCATAGTGCAGCCACGATCCGATACTTGGCCGACCGGGAAGCTGAGAACCCGTTTGCAAAAACGTCACGCCGGGACCATGGTTGATGGCTTCGGTGAATGCCGATTTGACAATGCACAAGTCGTCGGCAATCGATGCCGTGTGCGGAAGCAACTCGCTCAGCCACGCACCCGACTGGCCGTGTTGTTTGAACTTAAAAGGCGAACCGGCTAGTGGGAGGCTTGCCTGATTGCCACTCATCCCCGTCAGCCGTTGGCCTTTGCGAACTGAATCGGGAAGCTGTTCACCCTGTTTGTCGTTGAGCAATGGTTTGTGATCGAAAAGATCAAGCTGCGAAGGACCGCCGGCTTGAAACAAAAAGATAACGCGTTTTGCTTTGGGCGTGTGGTGAAGTTTTTTCAGTACCCCGGCGGCAACTTTGGACGCATTTTCGGCTGCGGCGATTTCTTGAGCTTCTTGGGCCATCAACTCTGGGCCCAGCATTTGCGCGAGCGCCGTACCACCGAAACCAATGGCAAAACGATTAAGAAAACTTCGGCGCGATTGGCCAAAATTCGATTCGTATCCAGTGCATCGTTGAGTCATTTGTTTACTTTTGCAATTCGTTTACTTTGAGGTGTTTCGGCTCGGTCATGAAAAGGCTTATCCGCTATCGCTTCATCACACATTCATCAAAACTAAACAGCGTATTGGCGACCGAAGACCAAGCCGCCAAAACAGCAGGCTTGGCCGTTTTCGATTTCGATTCACCGACCGCCAAAAATTTCTTTGTCGCGTCTTCATCGTTTTTGAAATATTCCAACTGAGATTCAAACAGCCTTTCAAGAATCAATCGTTCGGCGTCGCTTGGAAAACGACTGGTGAGCGTACGGAACAAGTCCGTGGAGATCTTTGATTTTGAATCGTCCGCATCCGCGTGCTTGGTCATAAGAGATTCGGCAAGTTTACGAGACGACTCAACCGTCTGCGGGTTATTCAACTGAACCAGAGCAGCCAAAGGCGAAGACGTCCGCTCACGTTTGACTTGGCAAACATCACGCTTGGCCGCATCAAGTGTCAACATCACAGGTGCCGGGCCAGTCCGTTTCCAGTAAGTGTAAATGCTTCGCCGATAGAGGCCTTCGCCCTTGTCTGGTTTGGATGGATTAAACGAAACCGCCAACTCGTAGGGCCGCACCGGAGAGCCACCGATTTTTTCTACCAACAAACCGCTTGTCGCCAAAACATTGTCGCGCAGCATCTCGGCTGGCAACCGATACGTTGGCGCGCGGGCAAGCAATTGATTGTCGGGATCAAGCGTTAAAAGCTCTTTCGATGCCGCCGTTGACTGTTGGTAAGTTCGCGACATCACGATCTTTTTCAAAAGCCGTTTGATGTCCCAGTCGTTCTCTTGAAAATCGACCGCCAACCAATCAAGCAACTCCGGATGCGTAGACGGTTGGCCTTGGCTACCGAAATCTTCAGGCGTTCGCACGAGACCGGCACCAAAACAAAGCTGCCAATAATGATTGACGGCGACCCGCGCGGTCAACGGATGATCAGGAAGCGTCAACCAATTCGCCAGCGTCAATCGCGTCGGCGTTTTGGACTCCTTGGTTTCCGATTTAGGCATTGGCGGAAAAACAGTCGGTGTAGCGGGTTCAACTTTCTCGCCAGGCGAATCGTAAGCACCTCGCTGCAACACATAAGCCGAACGTGGCTGGTCCAGTTCACGCATGACCATGATCTCCGTCAATCCATCCAACATCTCGTTCAGCTTTTTCCGCTCTTCGTGCAGCGTCTTAATGATTTCCTGGTACTCGTCGTGATGATTGGAAAGAAAGTATTGGCGAAGCAGCGCAACGCTTGTTTTCCCGTTGCCACCGATTTGGTCATCTGCAGCGCCAAGTTGTTCCGCAAGTGACGGCCCGTCGTGCAGCCCCATGATTTCGATGTTTGAAAGTTTGCGATCAACGACTTTTAGATCCGCAATTTGTCCGTCCTTGAAACCGAAATCGCGAAAGCGCGCCCCGAGAATCAGGTGACTGGTTCCCGAGCCAGTGATTTTTTTGCTCAAGTGGTCGCGCACAATCTCAACAGGCTCAGGTTTGCCATCGACAAAAATCTGAATGCCATCGGCGCGGCTACTTCCATCGTAAACAAACGCGACGTGCATCCATTTCTCTGTTGGTATTACACGTTTTGTGCGAACGCTGATTGCGTTGCCGGGCCAAAAGTGAATTAAGGAAGCACTGAACTTTCCTTCTTCTACCAACAATTGATAACCGCGACTCGCTGAATCCGTCCAAGCACGCGAGCGATGGTAGATGACAGTTCGCGCAAGCAATTTCTTGTTGTCCGGTAACCGAATCCGCGCCGCAATCGTAAACGGTTGGTGACGTTGAAAGGCACCCAGTTTTAATTTGACTTCATCGTCGCCGGTTAGTTTCAACGCTTTGATAGTCTTGCCCTCAGGCAGCGTGGGGCCATCGACAATCGTATTGTTCGCGTTGCCAGTTTTCTCAAAATCGACTGGCTCAACTGGCGTTAAATTTTCGACCAGTTTTTTTCTGGCAGCGACGTTTTCTAACCAATCAACAAAAGTGGGTTCGGTGTCAATGTTCGTGTTTCGAAAGACGTCCAGCACCGCGATTTTCGACTCGAGTTTCGCAATGGTCTCTCGTTGATCGGCGAGTTCTTTTTTCTTTTTTGCGTCGGCCAGCATCAACGTTGGGGTTGGTACAGCACTGGCATCAAAATACGAGTAGAGACCTGACTCGTCGATGCTGTTGAAAAAAGCGAATAACTGATAGTACTCTTTTTGTGAAATCGGATCGTATTTGTGGTCGTGACATCGAGCGCATTCGATAGTCAATCCCATGAACGCCATGCCGACGGTTTGCGAACGGTCGGCCACGTACTCGACGCGGAATTCCTCTTCGACGCTTCCGCCTTCAACCTTTTGCGGATGAAGTCGATTAAAAGTCGTCGCCAAAATCTGATCGTCAGTTGCGTTGGGCAAAAGATCGCCCGCCAACTGTTCAGTGATAAACTGATCGTACTTCATGTTTTTGTTGAATGACTTTATCACCCAATCGCGCCACGGCCATACAAACCGATCACGATCAACTTGATATCCGTAGGTGTCACTGTAGCGAGCAAGGTCCAGCCAATCCGACGCCATTCGCTCTCCGTAACGCGACGACGCCAACAAGCGATCGACGGCTTTTTCGTAAGCTTTGTCTGAATCGTCTGCCAGAAACTCATCCAACTCTCTTAGCGTTGGTGGCAATCCTGTGAGGTCGAATGAAACGCGGCGCAGCAATTTCTCTTTGGAGGCTGGTTGGGCTGGGAAAAGCGATTTTGGAATCTCGGATTCTTGAAGCTTGTCCAGCACGAACTGATCAATCCCGTTGGCGATATGATCCGTGTTTTCGATTTTGGGCGGCGTCGTTTTCTTTGGAGCTACGAACGCCCAGTGCTTTTCCCATTTGGCGCCTTCGGTAATCCAGCGTTTAAGCAGTTCTTTTTCATTTTTTGTAAGTGAAAGATTCGAATCCTTGGGCGGCATCAATTCATCTTCGTCTTCAGCAGTGATTCGGCGGTAGAGTTCACTGCCTGCATGGTTGCCAGCCTCGATTGCGGCCGCAGCACCTTCTTCCGTGTCCAAACGCAGGTTGGCTTTGCGGGATTCGCTATCCGGGCCATGACAAAGAAAACATCGATCCGAAAGAATCGGTTTGATCTCTCGGTTGAAATCGACCGCTGCACTGGCAGTTTCTTGAGCAACAATGTTCGTCGTGAAGATGGAAATGAAGACGGCGACACAGCTGACGAGCATCAAACGCGAAATCCGAAATTTGGTTCGAGTCGTTTTTTGACAGGCACGTTTGCGAGCCGGTTTTCGCAACAGAACGCAAAATTGATTGGCGTCGATTTTCATTACGATGACAAAGTGCTAGATTCAGACCAAGAATTGCTGCTTGCTTGCGAAATATACAAATAGCGTCCGCATTTTATGCTCGATTGTATCATCAGAAACGTCTTAATCTTCCCAGGGCTCGTCGTTTTGTGAGAAGTGAGTCAGCTTTTTCGATAGAATGAACTTCGAAGTGGTCGCAAAACTTCATTGCAGGATTTTATTGCAAAATTACAACTTGAGAGAACCGTGCTTTTCAAACTGATTTTGATATTCATACTCGTACCGTTAGCGGATTTAATCCTTCTGCTTACGATTGCGAAACATACCGGCTGGCCGTTCTCGATTGCGATGGTCGTGCTGTCGGGAATCCTAGGTGCCTACCTCGCAAAACGATCTTCCTCAGCCGTCGGAGTCAAGATTCGTGAGCGGATGATGGCGGGCCAAATGACAGCTGACTTGCTGACCGACGGAGCCATGATTTTCTTTGCTGCTGGCCTGTTGTTAACGCCTGGATTTATCACTGACGCAATCGGTTTGACCATCCTGATTCCAGTTTGTCGAAGATGGTACAAGGCCCGCGTTTCGAATTGGATAAAACGTAATTTCAAGATGCAAGTGATTCAGATGCCGGGTCAGAATCGAAACGATCCCAATACCGTTGATGGCGACGTGGTTCACGGTAGTAGGGATGGTCAAAGCGATGTGGATGATTTTCCACCCAAACCAAAAGTGATTAAGTCGGGTGAACTGTTGCCTTGATGATGATTTGTGTCCGTCACAATATGATCGCAATAGCGTTCACAAGTTGATGCGTTAAACTAACTCACATACGCAGATTTTAGATTTATAAGCGAAACCGATGGCAGTTGTTTTTTTCAAAAGATATCGCATGCAATTTGATTTGCGCGATGTCAGTTTTGGAGAGTTTGAAACTCCTGCCGGATTTGAGTTTCATCCTTGGAACGAATACTTACTGCCTGCGCACGCCGAAGCAAAATTCCGAAGCTTTCGCAATGAGCTTGATTCAAACGTGTTCCCATGCCTCGGTGACCCCAGCGGTTGCTTGCGATTGATGCGAGAAATCAGTTCGCGGCAAGGTTTCGTACCGGCGTCGACTTGGCTTGCGACTTACACTGATCCTGAAACTGGCCGCAAAGAAAACTGTGGCACGGTACAAGGCATCCGAGAGAAACTTGACGTCGGTTCAATTCAAAACATTGGCGTTGTCGCCAGCCAACGCGGCAAAGGCATTGGTTCGTTGATTGTTCGCCATTCACTTCGCGGTTTTCAAAATGCCGGGATCAAGATTGTGACGCTTGAGGTTACAGCAAAAAATACGGGTGCCATTCGGTTGTACGAGCGGCTCGGCTTTCAAATTCTGCGGACGGTTTTCAAGTCCGTTGAGGTTTCCGACGTTTACTAAGAAATCTTCTTATCTTTCTCGATAGTCACTAACTGTCGAAACGGCTGGACGCAAAATTCGCTTTGAAGCCCCGTTTTTTCTTGGCAACGGCTTCTAAATTCCGTAAAACTAGAGTCTACTTGCTATTCGAATTTCACTAGCAAACCATGGACTAGGAGAGCCCTTATGCCAACCATTTTGGTAGTTGATGATACCGCAGTCGATAGAAGACTCGCGGGTGGTTTACTTGAAAATGCTCCCAACGTTGAAGTCTGCTATGCCGAGAATGGTCGCGAAGCGTTGCTTCAAATCGGAACATCGCTTCCTGATTGTGTGGTAACGGATTTGCAAATGCCCGAGATCGACGGACTCGAGCTGGTCACAACGATCAATGAAAAGTATCCCGAGATTCCCGTCGTCTTGATGACAGCCCACGGAAGTGAAGTCGTCGCGGCTCAGGCACTTGCCAACGGTGCCGCCAGCTTTGTGCCAAAATCTGAATTGGCTGAGAACTTGCTGCAAACCGTCATGCACATTTTGGTCATGTCGGAAACCGATTCGCGTTACAAGAAACTGGTTAGCTGCGCAACGAAAACTGAATTTGAATTCGACCTCGACAACGACCCTTCGATCGTTGACCCACTGATCGACATGGTCCAACAAGTCGCCATCAGTCAAGGATTGCTGGTCAACAACAGCCGAGTCCAATTGGGCGTCGCGCTGGAGAACGCTTTGTTGAACGCGATGATTCGAGGAAACCTTGAGTTGTCTCGCGAAGCGATGCCAGTGATGAATCAGGAGATGATCGAGGAAAGAAATTCGCAAGCTCCTTACAACCAACGCCGAGTCTATTTCCGATCACTCGTTACGCCCGAGTCGGCTCAGTTCACCGTTCGGGATCAAGGCCCCGGTTTTAATACAAGTGAAATTCTCAAGTCGTCTGATCCAGATAGTTTTCGCGATGGAACCGGCCGCGGTTTAGTACTGATGCAAGCGTTCATGGACGAGGTTGTTTTCGATGCAACAGGCAATGAGGTGACGATGACAAAATTCCGCACCGAGGACCCAGCCAAGCCACGTTAAGAATCTCCCGTAGCTGGATTCGCCAGAATTCAGGATGTCTTAAACAAGGTTCTGAAGTTCACACGCAAGAACACCATTACAGGCATAGGCGTTATCGAATTGGCAGTGCGAGTTGCCGGAATAGCCAAGTTGCGTAAGATTACCCAGCGGTATTTCACCCGATGGCTTGATTCAATGCCTCCAATGCATTGAGTCCGTGACCGGTTTGGATCACAATCAAAGTATCGCAAAATTGAGTGCTGCTTTGTGCAAGCCGCCCATCAAACGCCCTTAAGAAAGTTGGAGATCGCTTTGGCCGATTCGGATGTAATTGAATTTGAATGCCCAAGGTGTCTCGCCGCAGTTCGAGTGCCGCTTGGACAAGCCGGAAAACGTGTCGACTGCCCAGAGTGTGAAGGATCGTTGTTGGCCCCTGCTCAGTCAGCCAGTCCGGACTTGTTCGACGATATCTTCGAAGCCAAACCGCTTTCGCCAACGGTTGCTCCCAAGCCCGCTCCAAAAAAGGAAGAAGCTCCCAAGCAAGAAGCTCCCGATCTTGAAGAATTAGACGAAGATGATTTGCTCAGCAACATCGTGACTCCTGGCCCGGCAAGTCTGACCGAGAGAACCCAAGCGGCAGCAGGCAAAGCGCCGAAGAAAGCTGAAACCAAAGGCGAAGATCCGTTTAAAGTCGACACTGAAGCGCCGATCAAAATCGACGGCATCGGCGACATGTTTTCACATGAAGACGTGTACGGAATTAAATGCAACATTTGCGATACTCGTATTCACGTGCGACCCGAGCAAGCCGGCGGGCACGTCAAATGTCCCGAGTGCTATTCGAAAGTTCTTGTAAAGGCTCAATCGGAAATCAAAAAGAAGAAGCCGAAATGGCACAGTGATAGTCGAGGGCAAGCTGGTGCCGAATCAGATGACGGCGAATTGAAGCTCAGTGATCCGGTTGAGCGTCCTGACATCGACGCGTCGTTTGGACTGGCCCCGGTCGTGGACGACATGCTGGCTCCCAAGCCAAGGACGTTGGAGGATTTGCCAGATACAGGTGGAGACGAAAATGATTTGCGCCTTTCGCCTGTGGCGGATGAGCCCGATTCAAACGCGGAAGACCTGCCTTATGCTGCCATGACAGGGCAAGATTCGCCTTTGCTGGAAATCATGGAGGATGAGCTTGGGCTTGAACCGATGTCTACGGATGAAGCCTCGTCAAACATGCCGCTTCAGTCCGCGACACCGCTTCCCAAATCAAAGCCAAAAAAGCTTGGTTCGGCCAAACCGAGACCAACCAAGTCAAAATCAGGTAGTGCGAATCCAAATAAGCCAAAGCCCGGATCCAAGCCTCCCGGCAAAAAGAAAAAATCGCGCCGCGAACTGTTCGAAGAATCGCAACGCCGACAAGCCGCCGCGGAATCTGCAACGGCTTTTCGACCGGCAGATGCTGCAGACGCTGCTTCAGAAGTCTCAACAAAAGACCGATATCCTGATTTTGAATTCTCAACGCTCATCGGCTCATCACTCGAAATGATTCGAAGTCCGGGAGTAATGTGGCGAGTCGCAGTTGCGATTGGCCTGATGTGTTTTGGGTCGATTATGGGAATAACGATTTGGCCAGAAACCAAAGAGGCGGCTGAAGCAATTAAAGATTTGGACGCTGGTGGAAAAATATGGCTGGGCGTTCAATGGACTTTGTTCTGTCTGCTTCCATACTATTTTGGCCTCGGAGTCCTGTGGTATACGGCGTCGTACATTTTTCGTGATGCGGCCTTGGGACATCGGCAAGTCAAAAGTTGGAAAAGCAAAGGCAGCAACGAAACGCTTGCGACATTCCTGATTTTCGCGTTTGGATTCTTCATTGCCGGGCTGCCAGCCGCGTTCTTTCAGTTTGGCATCATGCCACTGCGAATGATGTTTGGCCCTTTACTACTACTGGGTGCTTGGTATGGGAAATCCGCGTTTTCGATTGTCAACCTGGATGCGTTTAAAAACTTCATGAGCCAAACAGGGCACTGGATTTCGTTTTACATTTTCATGGCCGTGATGGGTTTAATCGGAGTGTTCGGCGGATTGATGTTGGAGTATCGCATTTCGTACCTTGCGGTGAATATCATATTGTCAATTATCGGTGTCGCGATTGTAGGCGTGTTGACGCTTGTTTTTGCTGCGGTTTGTGGCTGGAATTGCGGATGGGTTGTGGCAGACATTGAGGAATCAAGTTAGGTTGGCAGTTCTTAAAACCAAATCGAACTTTATTGTTGAGACATGAGCGAAACAAAATCAGTCACGAGAAACTCGCCTAAGAAAACGCTAAACGCGATCATTGGATACGGGTGCAATCTTATAGTTGCCTGCGCCGTGATGATGTGGTCGGTCTTCAATTTTTCGATTAATTTGATGGAGTATCGCGCCGGTGCCGAACCTGATCAAGACTGGTGGGTCACCGGATTGATCGTCTTGGTCGCTTGCGTATTGCCATTTTTCATCGGCTTGAGATTGCTTTCAAAAACGCTGATCCCAAAGTAACTTCTCGGTGTGCCCAGATTCGACAAGGCTGGATCTTTCGCAATCACCAGCCTTTTTTACCGTGTGTTTTTTTCTGCGCACCAGCGTTTGACGTGCTTTCGTAATTACAATGGAGGTTAGACAGACCTCTTTTTGCGAGCACACCTATGATCCGTTCTGCTTTGATTTTTCTTGCTGTTTCTTTTCTTGCCAGCCCCATCGCGGTCGCTGGAGAACAGTCAATCCCGCCTCAATACCAGCCTTATATCGCTTTACTTAAGGCACAAAAACAACTTCATAATGCCCAGTACCAAAGTGCCGCTCATCGGTTGAGAACGCTTGAGTCACTTTTGGCCGAAGGACATGCTTCGTGGCTTGAAGTCCGACGCCAACAATTGAAAGCGACTAACCTTTTAGCAAAAGCAAATTCATACAACGAATACGTCGACCTTGCTCGGTCGGTACTCGCAGAGTCGGAAAGTGAAATGCATCAAGATCCGGCTTGGCGTGATGGTCAGCTGCTTTTCACGGACATGCACATCCGAACAGGAAGTGATATTCAGTTGGAAGCAGACCAAACAGATGAACTGATTCAACAACTGAACCAGGAGCTCGCCAAGCAAAACGAACAGGTTGCCAAACTGTCAGCAAGCTGGTCCAGCAGTCGTCATCAGGCGGTTCAACACCGACTGAACGTAGCGAACTGCGATTTGGCTGTAACGAAAGCACGAATCGGTTGGTTGCAAGGGCTGGATTCCGCCAGTCAGGAGAATGCATTCCATCCCGTCAGCAGCCTGCTTGATTCACGCCGGGTTAGAAATTCACATTCAACATCAGAACTCACGTCCGCCGCACTCGCCCAATGCGCCGCACACACGGCGATCATCGAGCACCTCACGGCGATGGAACAAGACCGGATTGGAAAAGTTCGCGAACTACAAGCAATGGCGATGGCGTCACAACAAGACGTCGACTTGTTGGAAAACAAACTTTTGAAATTGCAAGACATGAAGGAAGGGCAGCTTGCCATCTCCCAGTTCCTTGAGACGAATAAAACGCAATTCGTTTCCAAGCAAACTTTCTCATCAACCTTGGCCAAACTGCGTGATTGTTTTCAAAAATGCGAAGCCAAATTTCAACTTCAATCATCGAACAACGAACAAGAGTTCTTACGCGAAGTGTTAAACAGGCTGGAATTAGCCGCACAGCAGGTCGCGGCCAACGTTAACTACGGAGCAACCACCGAGCTTGGCAGGTCGCTTCGTATTGGCCAAGAGAATGAAATCAAGAACTACCGAGCCAAAATCCGCTTGGCAGAACTGAAATCTCAACTGGCCCAGTCCCGATTGGAAGTCGTCAAACTGCAGGAAGAACAGGGGTATTTCTCAGAGTTGGTATTATCGCCTAAGAAAACTGCGGACGATCTTTTTATGGCGTTGAGCTCATTGTCGTTGACGAATATCCTTACCGTCCCAAATTCCAACGGGCTGTTTTTGGAATCAATAGTTGAGAGAAAACCACTTGGAAGCTTGCCCACACTATTCCATGATTTCGACATCAACTACGATTCGATTCAGCTAACCAATTCGACCCGCTATTTCAGTTCTTCGTACCGCCCGAGTCGATATCGCAGCGGATCATCGTTTGGCAGCCGCAGCCACGTGTGGTCATACCAACACGGCCGCGGAACCCGATCGCGGAACAAAGTCAGTAGTTTTTCGCTTTATGGAACATCGCTGTATTCGGGATCTCGTTATTCAGGAACGCGAAATTTGGGGACGAGATATAACGGGACACGATTCAACGCGAATCGATTCGGCCCATCGTTCACAGCAGGTTATCCGTTCGGGGTGTTTGACACTCGCCTCCGACGCCTCCAAACAAATGGCTTTCCACCACCATGGTTGCTGCCCGGGACTCCTTCAAGTTTCCGTTGGTAGTTTGGTACGGCGAGTGTAGGAACACTTATTGGGAACACTAATCTTCGCTGATCGACACTAATTTTCAGACTGGAAAAAGAAACGCTGCTTCAGCTATTTATTAGTGTAGATCAGCGCCAATTAGTGTTCCTGCTCGTAGTGTTTCTGCCTGTCCCCGTGCAACAACCCTTTGAAAAGAACGCGGGTCGACGTCACAATGGGATCGACAACTACCGTTCCAAGAGGCATTTTTGCATGACGTTTATTCACGACGATTTTTTGCTGACGACCGAAACTTCAAAACGTCTTTATCATTCGTACGCGGCTGACCAGCCGATTATCGATTACCACAACCATCTTTCTCCCAAAGACATCGCCGAAAATCGTCGGTTTGAGAACCTGTTTGAAATGTGGGTCAATCACGACCACTACAAATGGCGGGCAATGCGGGCCAATGGAATTGACGAAGCGTTAGTGACGGGCGATGCCGACCCAAAAGAAAAGTTTTTCGCATTCGCAAAAACGGTTCCGCACACGCTTCGCAATCCGCTGTATCACTGGACGCATCTTGAGCTCAAGCGGTTTTTTGGAATCGACGAATTGCTCAACGAATCAACAGCGGAGTCGATTTGGAATCAATGCAACGAGCAGATCGCCACGCGAGATGATTTAACGACTCGTGGCATTTTGAAAAAGTTTCGTGTGACGGCTCTGTGTACGACAGACGATCCAACCGATGACCTGGGATACCATCGTCAAATCGCTGAAGAGCAAAAAGCCGGGTCGGATTTTGAGACCGCGGTTTATCCGGCATTCAGGCCAGACTGGGCTTTGTTCGTTCACCGAGTCGAAGAATTCAACGAGTGGATTGCGAAGCTTGAGCAAGCCTCCAATACGACGGTCAGTAGTCTAAGCGATCTGATTTCGGCACTTCGAATTCGACATGATTTTTTTCATGGCCTCGGAGCAAGGCTTTCTGACCACGGCTGCGAATTTGTTCCCGCAGATTTTTGCGATGAATCAACGGCTGCCGCAATTTTTGATGCGGCGAGAAATCGGCAGACCGCAACGCCAGTGCAGCACTCTCAATTTTCGACTTTTATGTTGCTTGAGTTGGCACGAATGGATGCTGAAAAAGGTTGGACAAACCAGTTCCACACCGGCGTTTGGCGAAACAATAACACGCGTTTGTTTCAATCGGTGGGACGGGATCTTGGTTGCGATTCGATGGGCGATACGCCACAAGGCCGTTCGCTCGGTCAGTTTCTCGATCGCCTGGATCAGGAAGGTTCGCTTCCAAAAACGATTGTCTACAACCTTAACCCGTCAGACAATTATTTGATCAGCACAATGTTGGGTAATTTTCAGGACGGAAAAACGGCCGGCAAAATGCAGTTTGGATCAGGGTGGTGGTACCTTGATCAAAAAGAAGGCATGGAGTGGCAGATCAATACGCTTTCCAACACTGGCTTGCTTTCGCGTTTTGTCGGGATGCTGACGGACTCACGGAGTTTTATGTCGTTTACCCGCCACGAATATTTCCGCCGAATTCTTTGCGATATTTTTGGTCGTGATATCGAGAAAGGCGAAGTCCCCAACGACGAGGCAATGGTCGGCAGCGTTATCGCAAACATCTGTTACGCCAACGCGAAAAATTTCCTGGCCCTCGAAAAGTCATAATGACAAAACAAGCGGCTCGTTTCGCTTTTTTGTATCGGCTACATCGGCGCTGGCAAGTCGCGTTTCTCAAAAATGCGCAGACCGGCGTAATAGAAACCGACGCCAGTCAAGATTAGCAAAATGAAATTGGACATTTCACCCAGCCCATGAATTGCTCCCGATTCGTCGTAGCTGAAAATCCAAAACGGAGTGGCTGGATTGTTGAACGCCCGCTCAATCGAAGCCGCAGGATGGTAAAACCCAAACACACTCCAGTTTTTTACCCACGCCAACCTTTCCGAACCCATTCCCAATATCTTCAATCCCGCGTTGGCAAAGAAAAAGGCCGCCACAATTCCTAACGTTCGCCACCGGTAACGATCGCATGCCGAACAGAACGCCCCAAACCCCGCCAGGCAAAAACCTAAACAGAAGAGGTTCACGATGCCGGGGAGAAATTGAATTGGGTTGACTTCCGAAGCCATCGCGATTGTTTCTTTTTGTGGTTTTAGAAAGCTCAATGGAATTCGATAGTCGGCGATCGGAATGCGAATCTCAGGGTAAGTCGTTTCGTCAACGCTTGTCGTCCAGATTCCCAGCGACATTCCAAACCAGGCAATCAAAATCAAAATAGCTAGGAAAAAGGCCGTCATCCAAGCGTGTTGCAAATAAAGTTGCCGACGGCTGATCGGCTGGGCAAGCAGCATTTCCATTGTTCCTCGGCCAAGTTCACCACTCACCACATCTGAACCACGTACCAATCCCCACGCGCAAACCAACGTCACCAACATCGGCTCGTCCAGCGTCAATGAAGTTCGCCCGAGATAGGAAACTAGCCAGTCGAAATCGACGCTCGCAAATTTTCGCCAGTCACTGGGAAGCAGGTCGATGATCTGTCGGAACTGGCCGGAGTCGAGCTCGCCGACGATCCACACGCGGAACCAGCAAAAGATCAAAATGCCGATTGCGATCCCGAGAAACAGCAGCATCCCTTCGGCAACGTATTTTTTCCAAAGTGGAATGGTCACGCATTCACCTCTGTCTGCGTTGGGATTGTTGTGTTGTGGTGGAACTGATCGTAGACCGCTCGCAATCCAATGGGCTGAATCATCATGTTGGTTAGCGGCGCGTCAGCCAGCCACTTGAGCAGCGGCGACAGTTCACCGGGCGTGTCAATTTGGATCGTATCACCAACTTGTTTGAGCGATAGTTGCGATTTCAAAGAGCTTGGGATGTCTGGCAGGGTACCCGTTAACGTGGCGCGGATTCGATGTTGCTTTTTCAAACTGGCCATCGATTCAAGGTGAACCAACTCCCCTTTGCGAAGAATTCCAACACGATCGCAGGTGTCTTCGATTTCGGAAAGAACGTGCGAAGAAAAAATTACCGTTCGTCCTTCATGCTTTGCTTCATTAACCATCTCCATGACTTGGCCTCTCACCGTTGGGTCGAGGTTTGCCGTTGGCTCGTCCAGAATCAACAGTGGAGTGTCAACATTCATGCAGATCGCGAGGGCAAGTTTTTGCCGCATGCCCGTGGACATCAATCCAACCCAGCGGGAAAGATCCAGTTCCAAACGATCAGCAATCTTCAAGGCTTTTTCGAAACTCGCGGTTTTGCGGAAGCTGCAGAACAGCTTCAAAACGTTTCGCCCACGCATCATCCGATAAGTCCGTGCATCGCCAGGCAAATAGGAAACCAGTCGATGAACGTCAACTCGTTGTTTGTGGCAATCCAGTCCTCCGATGGTGGCTGTTCCGTCGGTGGGGTTCATGAATCCCAGCAGCAGACGAATCAAGGTAGATTTGCCGGCTCCGTTGGGACCAAGCAAACCAAACACTTCGGCCTGGTCGATCGTCAATGAGCATTTATCAAGCGCGGTGAAGTCGCCAAATCGCTTGGTCAACATTTGAACGTCGACCAGCGCAGTCGATTTTTTATACACACCAGGTTTTTGCGGAGAAGAAAGATTCATAAATGATTCGCTATCGAAGCGGCTCTTTTCCCATCAACCGACGAAGCATCCCGATTTGTCCCGAGTGGATCATTTCGTGATCCCCGGCAAAAAGTAACGCTCCGTATCGCGTGGCATAGGCTGCATGCGGCGGCCCAAGTGGTTCGTCCAACTGATCGCCGTCAAAGGTCACGATCTCTTTTCGCATTTGACTGTGGACTTTGCCAAGCACATCCAGCAGTTCGGCTGGCTCCGGATAGTCAGCCCGGTCTTTGCTCGGTTTTGTGCCACGCATAAAGAGCTTGCGGACTTTGCTGGACATCAATTGCGAGTCAACTTCGCGATCGCGCCCACGCTGTTGAAACAAAGTCAGTCCGTATTGGGACATCGCCAAGTGGCCGACTTGCCAGGCAATGTGAGTTGTGAACGCGTCGGGTGACCAGTACCAGTCGTCGTCTTCAAGCCCTTCCAGCAAAGACGAACTGTAGGCGCGGGCGAATTCGATATGCCGGATCGCGATTGTAAGTCGCTGGGAGACGCTTGTTTCTGGGTAGTCGTGTTCAAACATTTTGTTGTGTACGTTTCCTGCGTTGTGGGTCAACCGATGGTGCGTTCAGGAGATAACTCGGTTGTTGCTAATTTTTATTTAACCATGGCTATCGCCAACAGCTCATGCTGATCGCATGTTCGATACATTTTCTGAGTGTCCTTAAATCGCCCATAATAGGACACGGTGAGTGACCTTAAACGCCCCAAAAAAGACGTTGAGAAGTTGAAATTGACATTTAGTGCATACCAATAATTAACTATTAAATTCGTTTGCTTAATGTGAGGAATGCTCCAATTAGAATTTCGAATAGCCCTACGGTTAGAGGCACAACAACAAGGTGAATTGAGCTAAAATAGGCACCGATACCTGTAATGATCAGCAGGAGTCCCAAAATGACAAATAACTTGAGGCCGTATACTTTGGTGAAAACCAAATAGCGAAGACCGATGGCGATCGCCACAATCTCAAAGAACAGCGCTTCATTTCGGAATGACATAACGTAACCAAGAAACAATCCGCCAAACAACAAAGGCAAGGTTAACATCGCTAATCGCGTCATACCTTTGTCCGGCTTAGAAATATCGTTCCTCATCTGGCGCTCAATGAATCCGGATACTGGAACAATCAACATCCCGCCGACAAACAAAGAAACCATTCCAGCCTGAAATCCAACAAAGTAGGTAATGATTGCAGAGATTAACCAGACTACGCCGGAGGTCAAGACTCCTGGACCACCATTTATGTAGTTCTGGCGCATAGTAGATTGCGCAGTAGCAAGCATAATATTAAGTCTACCTCTTTGCTAAATGTTAATCAAAAAATTAACGCTTTAGTTCAAAGATCCCTTCGAGTTCGACGGTCACACCCAATGGCAAAGCCGCAACGCCGACGGCACTTCGAGCGCCCACACCAGCGTCATCTCCAAAAACCGCTTTCATCAACTCGCTGCAGCCATTGACGACCGCGGGCTGTTGAATGAAATCAGGTGTGCAGTAAACCATCCCGAACAATTTGACGACCCGCTCGATTTCGTCGAGGCTTTCCAAGTGGGATTTGAGTGTGGCGAGCATTGTCAAACCAGCCTGTTTTGCCGCTTTGTAACCTGCCTCTTGGTCGACGTCTTTTCCGACGCAGCCTGTTAACAATGATCCATCGAGTTGCACCGGCAAGTGACCAGATGTGTAGCAAATATTGCCGATCGTAATCGCTGGTTTATAAACTCCGACTGCAGAAGGCGCGGGTGGAAGTTCAAGGCCAAGCTCTTTTAGTTTGTCTTCTGGACTCATGATTTTTCGTCGTTTTTAGAGATATAAGCGGTTAGATTTCGCCCGCAGATTTTTGGTAAATTTGGACGTTGACGCTGATTATCGGATTCAGGTAGTGGTCTGGCTAGGTGGAATGCGTTTTGGGGTCATTTGTGCCCGAAATTTCATTGAAAAAAGATCATTTTTTTGGGCTTGAAGGTCCTTATTCAATCACAAATGCGTGTAACCTAATTGCGTTGGGTTACATTCTTCACTTTATGGAATTGATATGAAATTAAAAATCATACTTTTGGGGCTGACTGTGGTTTTCATTGGCCACATGTGTACTAGTTCTGCCTTTGCACAACGCGGGGGTCGGGGCGGAGCCAGCCAGGAATCAGTTTGGGAGTACTACGCCGAAAAGTACGACAAAGATTCCGATGGGAAACTTTCGAAGACTGAATACGATCGTGGCGACGAGCGTTTCGCACGACTTGATAAAAACAAAGACGGCGTTTTGACCAAAGAAGATTGGACTGAGCAATCTGGCGGTCGAAGACGTGGTGGACGTAGAGGAGGGGCAAGAGCCGAAGCTCCTGTAGTCGGCGATGTTGCACCTGATTTTGAATTGGTCGACATCAATGACCCAACGAAAAAGGTTTCTCTTTCCAGTTTCAAAGGCGAAAAAGCGGTTGCTTTGATTTTTGGAAGCTGTACCTGACCGCCGTTCGTACGTTCAGCTGGTCAGCTGGAAGAGACTTACAAGAAGCACGGTTCTGACGTTCAATTCGTTTTTGTTTACTGCAAAGAAGCACACGCGATCGACGGAGCCTCACCTAACACACGCGTCTTGGTCGAAGAACCGATTTCCGATGAAGAGCGTTTAGAGATCGCTAAGAAATTCGTCAAAGACATGAAATTTACGATCCCGTCTGTGGTCGATTCAATTGGAGACGAAACCGGTACGGCTTACGCTGCCCACCCAGATCGTTTGTACCTCGTTGGTAAAGACGGAAACATCGCTTGGGCAGGAGATAGAGGCCCAATGGGCTTTAAGCCTGATCTACTTGTCGCCGCCATCAAGAAAGAGGTTGGGAAATCGGGACAAGACGAAACCGATTCGAAAGAAACCGAAAAGAGTTCTGGTGCACCAGAACGGTCTGGCCGACAGGCTGGTGGTCGTTCACGGTTCATGTCGATGCCATTTATGGCTGCTCTTGATGCAGACAAAGACGGCAAGCTTTCTGAATCTGAGATTGAAAATGCATCTGCTGCGTTGAAGTCGCTTGACAAAGATGAAAGCGGAACGGTAACCCTTGAAGAGTTAGTCCCACAACGAGGTGGTGGCGGTCAACGAGGCGGTGGTGGTCAACGAGGCGGTGGTGGTCAACGAGGAGGTGGCGGCCAACGAGGAGGCGGCGGTCAACGAGGTGGCCGAGGGCGTTAGTTAATAGCTAATCCGCTGCACACTAATTCATTATGAGTCGGCCATCTGGTCGGCTCACAATGTTGGGTCGGCGGTCCTCCACCGAGTGTACTTGAATCTATAAGATGTTGGACTTCGAACGAGCCGTTCAAAATCTCTAAGACACAGATTCGTGCACTCGTTGGAGGACCGCCGACCTTTTTTTTGTAGCTCGACTCTCCGAGTCGTTTCTCGAATAGGTAACGACTCGGAGAGTCGAGCTACTATCGATGTGAGGTCTTGCCGAGGTTTTATTTGCTCACTTGGTTATTGGTGCTGAATCGATAGAAACTTTACCCCTCGTAGAGTTTTGACTCTTTACGAAACTCAAGCAGCTGCGCATTTAGTTGTTCCCGGATTTGAACAATCAAAGGATCTGATTCCGCACCGCGATCACGTTTGGTTGGGACTTCGATCGCTTCCCCGACATCGAGTATGACTTTCAAATCTCCGTGAACTCGGCATTTGTCATTCAGATCCTCCTCGAATTTTTCAAGCGTTTCGAGGATTCGGTCAACGGACTTAAACTCAGTTAAGTATTGATCGGGGTAACAATCAATTTGTTGCGCAAGATAAGTCTGTTCCAAGTGATTCCAACGCCTGGCCCGCTCGTCGGCATCGACTTCTCTACGACTCATTTCTGGAAAGATCTTCATTCGCAGCGCTTTGACTCGCGTTTGGATCCCGCCCGTTTGTTTTGAACCCAACCACTCTTCTTCTAATGGATCGAGAAGCAGGTCAACCATGTGAGTTTGCCGCTCTCTCAGCGTCACCCCGGTGGCACGTACATCGTACTCCAACTCTTTGAGTGTCAACATTGCGTTGCCAAGTTTGATGATGCGGTCAATCAGCGGAGTATTCGGGGCGGGTTTCCAGGTCAATTGGCGTTCGAGGTCAGCGAGAACTTCATTGGCGACGCGCTCGATGTCACCTTGGAATAAATATTTGATGCAGACTGGGTGTACGACAACTTTGCCGCCTGTTTTGGCGCGACGTTTGGCGGCGGTGCGGGCGATGAACGCCGGGCCTTCCATGAATGCCATCAACCGATCGTTGGTTCGGCTGGTTGCTCCGGCGGGAAAAATCAGCAGCGGACGTTCGGCTTTGACCAACACATTGATTGCATAGTCGACCGCCTTTCGGTCAAGGCCTTCGCGGTTAACACTGAACGCGCCCATCAGTCGCACGACAGCAGTTGTTAGCGCCGATTGATTAAACAAGTGCCAACTGGCCATCGTATAAAGCTCAACGGGTGTTTCACGACACACGTGGCACATCGCCGCTGGATCCGCTGTGCGCGGGTGGTTGGGTGTCAGCATGATCGCGTGGCCCGCTGCGATCGAAGCCCGCAGGCGATCGAGGTTGCGGCATTCGTGATCGATGACGCCGTCTTTTCGCAAAGTGCCTTTGAACACTCCAAATTTGTTCAAGAGTTTTTGCGGCCAACTCCAAGTCACGGGCGGGACGAATTTGTATGGCTTCTCGATCAGAATGTTTTGCATCGGTCGTCGTTATTGGGTGTTTGATTGAGGGTGAGCCGTTTTGCTTTGTCGTGGTGATTGAAAATCAGTTAAGGAACTGCGTCCTTAGATTCCAACGCTTATTGTTTCTTAACTTTGTGCTTGGACGCAAACATCTTTCGCAGCGATTTCGGGATTTTCTTATATTCTTTGGGCGCGAATTGAATCGGCGGCTGGTCGGAAAAATTGTAAGCGTCTCGAAACCAGGAACGGCTGAAGACCAAATACAAAATCGGTCGTGCGTGGTCACTTTCGTTAGCCATCCCGCCATGAATGACTCGATAATCCATGAAGTAAACATCGCCCATTTTCGCAAGCGGATGCACTGAGCCTTCCCAGCTTGGATTCTCCATCAAGCCACGAAGTTGCTTGCGTGCGTCAGAGTCTGCATGGCTGCCTTCCCAGATCGCCGTCGAGCCGGTTGATTCTTCTATGTCGACCAGCGGAATAACAACAGTGATGGCAGAAGGAGGAAGTGAGGCGCATTGGGCTTCGTCTTCGAAAAGGGGCGGATGGTCAAAGTGGATTGCCTGGTCCTCAGCACCGGGAAACGTCACGACCGATCCGAAACTTGAGAGGACGCAATCATGGCCAAGCAATGTCCACAGGATTTCCATCAACATTGGGTTGGCGAAAATCCGCGGATCGTTGAAAGGCGGTTTGATCGTGACGGTAATCATGAATCGCTGATCGCCAACGACGGCATGCCGCTTTCTTAATTGGGCTGGTGTTTGCGATGTGTATTGAGCCTCGTAAGCGTCGGCCAAATTCTGGACAAACTGTCGCGTAAAAACGCTTTTGATCCACAGTGCGCCGTGCGTTTTAAACTGCTCGACAGCCAGTTTTGCCGTGGCGGGGTCCAACGATTCGCAAGTTTGTTCTTTTTGCGAGAGTTGAATCTGGGACTTCATGCTGGCCTATCGCTGTAGCAGGTTATTTGGGCGGGGTTTAATTGGTTTGACTCATTTTCGCAACCAAGTTAAATTTTCACAACCGAGGACAATTGAGGTAAAATCATAGACGGTATATCTGAACGGTACCACGTTCTAATTCGTAGAAAACAGATGCCGTTTTCCTGCTATTATTCCAACCCAAGCTATTTTCCAATGTTCAAATCTCGAATTCTCTTTTTTGTTTTGGCAGTGTTTGCCTTTTCAATTCTTACGATTCAAACCGGTTGCGATCGAAAGCCAGACTCAACAGCGGTTCTCAAACAGCGGTTTGAAGAAATGAAAGCGGCTTCAAAAGTCTTTGAAGACTTACTAGTTGCGATCAACGATGAAGCTTCGGCCAAAGAAGCGGTTCCCAAACTGGAAAAAGCATTAGAAGACATGTTGGCGACGGGGAAGATTTTGGAGAAAGCGGCTGAGACAAGGGCTCGCACCGCTGTCACGTTGAAAGCAGAATCTAAAGATTTTCGCAAATCACAAGGCGAACGAGTCGCCGCTGAAGTCGCAAGACTACAAGGGATCGAAGGCGTTGAGGCGGCCTTGGAGCCGATCCTTTCTCGCATGGGAGACAAATACAAACCAATCAGCGCTCAGCAGTAATATGGAAACCCGACGCGTAAGCGAGGAAAACAGCTCGACACCGATGCTTACGTAGTGAGCCGTTTTGGCGATAGCCACGGTTTATACGCCGAACCTAAACAAGACAGGCATGAACACTAATCTGCGCTAATTTTCACTAATCCAAAATCACTTCGTTTTTTATTAGTGTCGATTAGTGAGAATTAGTGTTCTTTTTTTTGTAGCTC
>CAYUWY010000001.1:0-416593 GCA_964448575.1 uncultured Pirellulaceae bacterium | reverse complement strand
GACTCTCCGAGTCGTTACTTCAATAGCTAACGACTCGGAGAGTCGAGCTACTATCGATGCTTACGCAATAGTGATCCGTTTTGGCGTAGCCACGGTTTATGCGCCGGCCCATGCGGATCTGAAAAGACGTCTATTGATAACTGGACGAGGCAGGCAGGAACACTAATCTGCGCTAATTTTCACTAATCCAAAATCACTTCGTTTGATTAGTGTCGATTAGTGAGAATTAGTGTTCTTTTTTTTGTAGCTCGACTCTCCGAGTCGTTACTTCAATAGCTAACGACTCGGAGAGTCGAGCTACTATCTTACGCGCTGACTCAGTTGGGCTGACTTCCAACCGCTTGGGCAACGTTGGTGAATCCGCCTGATTTGAGCCTGCCCAAAATATGTTTGTTCAAGTCCCGTACAGTCGTCGGGCCGCCGTAGATAAATCCAGTATAGATCTGAACCAAAGAAGCACCCGCCCGAAGCATTTCCCAAGCGTCTTCACCGTTCATGATGCCACCGACGCCGATGATCGGAATTTGTCCTTTGAGTTCGGCGTAAAGCGTTTTTACAACCTCTCGGCTGCGAACTGTCAGCGGGGCGCCAGAAAGTCCGCCGTTTCCGATTTCTTCAACGCGGGATTTCGGTGTTGTCAGGCTTTCACGTGACAACGTGGTGTTGGTTGCGATGATGCCATCCAGTTTGACTTCTTTCAATATCGAAATAATGTCGGCCAGTTGTTCTTCGGTGACGTCGGGTGCGATCTTTAATAGTACTGGCTTGGTGGAGCATTCGTGATCGGCAGACAGTTTGATATTTAACGCCGTAATCGCGGTTAGCAATTCAATTAGCGGTTCACGGTTTTGCAACGTCCGCAGTCCCGGAGTATTTGGCGAGCTTACGTTCACCGTAAAGTAATCAGCGTATGTGAATAGACGCTCGAAACTGAAAAGGTAATCGCGGGTAGCCTCTTCGACGGGAACGACTTTTGTTTTTCCAATGTTGACACCCAGGATGTCCGTTGGACGGGATTTGCGAGTTGCCGATAAACGCCGCGCCGCGCCGTCGGCCCCGCCGTTGTTGAATCCCATCCGATTGATGATCGCTTTGTCAGAAGGTAACCGAAACAAACGGGGCTTGGGGTTGCCCGACTGAGCTTGCCCGGTGATGGTGCCGACTTCTACATGCGAAAACCCAAGGCTTGCAAGTTGTGGAAACCAGCGAGCGTCTTTGTCGAACCCGGCGGCCAGTCCAACCGGGTTTTGAAAGTCCAAACCAAAGACATTTGATTCAAGTGCCGGATCAACGACCGTGTACTTTTTCCGATAACGCTCGGCGACAAAGCCCGAGGACAGCATCGTTTTGAATGCGCCCATGGAAAAATAGTGAGCTCTTTCGGCTGGCAAGCGGAATAATAGCGGACGGGCGATGGATTGCCAAAGCATTTGGATTTTGAATTCGAATGAAGTGGAAGTTTGTGTTATCGATAGTAGCTCGACTCTCCGAGTCGTAACTTACTGTGTGGTGACGACTCGGAGAGTCGAGCTACTTTCTTGTAGGTTCAACTGGCACCGCGAAATCTTTGGGCGATGCTCATTCTTGGTGCTCCTGAACTCTGGCGAGTCCAGCTACTTGCGTTCACGAACCATGTTCATCTAACGCCATTGAATGACCAGTTTGAACCCTTGGCCTATTACCAATTCAAACCAATGCCTTCGCCGCCTGACTTGCGATCGTTTCCGCCTTTGAGAGGTTTGTTGGTGGCTGGAACTGCCAACTCTCTTGGTGGCTCTTCGACGGCTGCTTCTTTTGGTTTTCCTGATGATGCCTTGGGAGCTGGCGGAGCCAAACAAGCCTTATGCGAAAGCGAGATTTTTTGTGATTGAGGGTCGATCGATTTGATTTTGACTTCGATTTCCTGTCCTTCTTTCACCACATTGTCGACTTTGGCGATGCGTTGATACGAAAGCTCAGAGATGTGAACCAATCCCTCAATGCCAGGTGAAATTTTGACAAACGCACCAAAATCTGCGATGCGAGTAACGGTCCCTTTGACGATATCATCGACCGCAAACTGCTCGTCGACTTTCTTCCATGGATGTTCAACAAGGTCGCGGAGTGAAAGTGAAATTCGATTGGACTCAAGGTCAATTTTTTCTACTTTGACTTTGACGCCTTCGCCAACTTTGACCACTTCACTTGGGTGTTTTACCCGTGACCAGCTGATTTTGCTGATGTGCACCAAACCTTCGACGCCACCCAAATCCACAAACGCACCAAAATCCATGAGTTTCGTGACAACGCCTTCGCGAATCTGTCCGGCTTCGAGTGTTTTCAAAAGCTCTTTGGCTTTTTCTTCGTTCTCACGGTCAAGGATAGCCCGACGGCTCAGCACCAATTTTCGTTTTTCAGGGTTTGATTCAACAACAACGCAAGGAAATTTTTTGTTGATGTAAGCGCTAAAGTCATCAACGCGGAATCGGTCAATTTGGCTGGCGGGGATAAAGCCGCGAATCGAACTGACGGTGGCTTCGAGTCCGCCAGTGTTTGAGCCAGTAACCAATGCGTCGACGACCGCACCTTCGATGATGTCACCCCAATCAGCGACACCGACACTGGCGCCGGGAACGGCCAGTTCGTAGAGGCCGTCTTCTTTGTTGAGGCTGCGAACGATGATCTCGCACAAATCGCCTTCTTTAGGAGCTTCTTTGAAATGGTGAAGCGTTGCGATGCCTTCGTACTGACCGGCAAGTTTAAAGAACACGTCGTCGTTGTGAATTTTTGTGACGGCGGCCTTCACTCGTGTATTGGGTTCGATCTCAGTTTCGTTGGCCTCGGTCTTTAAAATCACGTCGTCCATTGAGACGTCATTGAGTGCGGCTTCAATTTCCGCGTCAACGTCATCGCTGAATCCAGTATCAGATTTGATCGGGGGAAGTGGCACAGCGGCGACTTTTTCTTTGCCCGTTAGATCAATCGGATTTGCAACCGCCGCTTGTACGGCTTTCGGTTGAGATGGCTTGAGTGATTTGTCGGCCGCGTCTCGCTGTGAACCGATCGCGACTTTGGGTGTTGCAGGCTTTTCAGTTGCCGCTGTCGCGCCCGTTGGGTTTGGTAGCGGGGGTGCTGCTATTGGAGTTGGTGTTGGAGTTGAAGCTGGCACAGGCGCGGCGGGCGCAGTTGTGGCTGGTGCGGATGCAGCTGGTGTTTCAACAGGCGGCGTCGGTACCGATGCTTGTATTGGTTTGACTGTCGGTTGCGCGGGGGCATCTGCAGCAGGAGTTGGGTCGGTAGTTTGTGGGTCGGGTTTAGGTTCAGAACTCATGACAAAAACTGCAAAGAAAATAAATGATGGTGATACAAAAAACGTCGAACTCGTGCCATGAAAATAATTTACCAAGTTTCCGACTTGAGGTGTCAGCCAAAACTTAACTATGGCGAAAACTCAGAAAGAAAAACGGAAAATTGAAAAACCGAAAATTTATGGAAGGTCTAGAAATTTCGCCCTTTTGAAGGCAGCTCGAATTCATCGGTTCGAAATGGCGAAGCTGGCAAACCGTCTGCATTTACGAGGTTAGGCTGAGATGAATCATCCCAGGCAAAACGAACAGCCACAGGATTTTTTACGTCGGGCGAGCTGACGACTAATACTTCTCCGTCAATTTTTGCGGTTGCCGGCACAAATTCCTGATCCTTACCGCAAATGGTGAAACAGTTTAGCTCTTTGGCATCGCCTTGGATTTTTAGCCCGCCATCGGCATGAGAAAATGTCAGCCGGATTTCGGTTTCATTGCTGGCCATTTTTTCGAAGATCGGGCCACTGAATGTTTTGACTTTTTTCTCAGCGGGCAGTTCGTTTTTGTAAACGTCAGCCAACGCAATCAACGCAAGCCGGCGTCCCACGGCTTGTTTGTCTTTTGGTTCCGACGTGGTCAAGTTTCCAATATCAGTCGTGACGACCATCCCAGTGTTTTGGACCGTTTTCAAAGCATGTAATTGTGCGGCCCAGATTTCCGCCAAGCCATCCGCCGGTTTGCCTTCTTCTTCATACCGATAAGGCGACTGTTGGACGAAATAGAAAGGCATTGTTTTCGATCCAAAATTGACTCGCCAATCCTCAATCAACGCTGGAAGTAGTTTCGCATATTGGCTGCCACGACCATTGTTGGCGGAGCCTTGATACCAAACGGCACCACGAATCGGAAACTGACGAAGCGGTGCAATCATTCCATTGAATAGACTTCCAGGAACTTCAGAGCTGGATGCTTCATCAAACTCATCCCAGTGTTTTAACAGTTCGCCAAAATTCGTATCGGCTTCTAACGTTTTCCGCGAGATCCACGTTTCGCACGTTGAGTCTTCCCAAGACGCATCGATCAGTCCGATCGGCACGCCTTCAAGTTGTTTGGCGACTTCTCGTCCGAAAAAATATGCGGTGGCTGAAAAATCTTTCACGGTATCGGGAGAGCAAACGTCCCACGGTTCAACTTTGGCGAATTCATCCAACGGCGTTGCGCGGGCGGCTTGTTCAACGGTGAACAGTCGCAGCATCGGAAAGTCCTTTGAGTTTCCGATTTCCGTTTCACCGTTAAGAGCATCTGCAACGGACATGGCCATGTTGCATTGTCCAGCACACAACCAGACCTCGCCAACCATGACGTCGGAAAAAATGATTTTTGGCTCGCCAGCTTCCGCAACGACTTCTAATTGATACGGTCCCCCAGCTTCGGGAGTTGCAATCGTAACGGCCCAATTCCCTTTTGCGTCGGCGGTCGCTTTAAGCTCTGTGTTAGCAAACTTAATCGAAAGTCGTTGCCGAGGTTCGGCGGTGCCCCAAACTTTGACGTTTGCATTTCGTTGCAGCACCATGTGATCCGAAAAGATTTTCGGCATCGAGATGTCGGCTGTTGCATCAACCGCAATCATGGCAGTCAATCCGACAACGAAAATCAGGTTGCAGAGCAATTTAGAAATAGATTTGAAATGCGGCGTTAAACCGTTCCAATGCATGACGGACCTGTAGTATCTCAAGCTCAATATCGAATGGTACGATCAAAACAGTTCGCAGATCAACATTTGAGAATTGGAAGTGTTGTGGGAAGGCGAATTGGATTTTGGAAATGATTTGACGAGCCTTCGGTTAGTGGATTTTAAACCAACTTTGCCAATTCCTCTAGCATTATCAAAGCTTTCTATTCAATTATTAAAAAGTCCCGCTGTGAAATGGCGTGCAATGTTCAATACTGTAAATTAATAGCCAATGTTTCAAGAAAGTTTTGGTACGCCGCTGCTGATCACCACGACTTCATCCTGAGCCCGAAAAGTGTATTTTTCCGGGTTTACGATTGCATCTTGCCCCTCTGAATGGACTGCAACCAAAATGATGTTCTGAGACTTTCGAACATCGGCAAGTTTTTGGTCAAACGTCTCGCCAACCCAGCTTTCGGGAATAGGCATGCGATAAAATTCGTTTCCACGTTGATACGTCAACAACTCACTGAACACGCTAATGAGTCCACGGTTCATCGCGGCTTGGGCGAGCATGTGTGCGCCGTATTCACCGCTGACAACAAAGTCATTGACTTTGCCCGTTTCCAAGTGGGTGGCGTAGCTTCGATTTACGAGCTCGGCGCAGGTGTAAACCGACTCGTTAATTTTCTCAACTGTCAGAGCCGAAAGAATTGTTCGGGCATCGGCATCCTGTTCGCTTCGCCCTCCCGTCGTATCCGAAAGGACCAGGCAAGTCGTTGCGTTTTGGATTCCGGACCGCATCAGCGCACTGAACTTGGTGAAATCGTCGTGAACAAAATGTACGTTCGGCCAAGTGCTGGCGTCTTCGAGTTCCTCGTGCGGAATTTCCGTGATCACGACGATCGGTGTCTTCTTTGTCTTCGGACTCGCACGATACTCATCGATGATAATTTTGGTCTTTGGCGTCCAACCACAAATTACGATATGGTTTTGCAAGGCATCCCATTCGACCATTCTTCCTTCCCTTCGCATTCGATCCACCATGAATGCCGAAACCGTTCCGGCAAAGATGGCAAAAATTGTCAGTCCCATAAACATCAAAAATACACTTACGATTTTTCCGCTTAACGTTTTGGGCGCTTGCGGTACCGGCTCGCCGGCAAACAAAGTGTAAACACTAAACCAAAAGGATCGGTCTAGATTGAAAGCCGGTTCGGCAGGCTCGTCTAGTATTTGTGATTCCAAATTCGAATCCAAATTTGAATCCGCATTGGCTGGCAGCAAGTTGTTGGCGGTTGCAGCGTCTATTTTCGCTTTATTCTCAATTGCCGCTCCGGCTGTTTCGAAATGCATGATCGCCAACGTTCCGAACAAAATTGCCATCGTCAGCATCCCGCTGATCATCAAGAAATCGACGGCTCCACGACGTAGTACGTAAGGGAAATGTCCCGACAGACGTGACATGACTCCCAGTAGCCTGAGCAATCGAAACAATCGCAACAGTCTTAGCGCACGGCCAGAACGAAAGATTCGAAACAGTGGAATCGTAGCAATGATATCCAGCCAAAATTCTGCGAAAAAACGTCGCTTGGAACTGGCCGCAAAATAGCGAAGTGTTAACTCAACCATGAAAATCAATGTGATGAAATCGTTCACGAAATTCATCCATTTGAGGTGCGATGGCTGAAACGTCCCTGCAAACGTGACGACGGATTTCGCTCCGTTTTGAAATTTAAATTCCAGCCACATTTCAAATAGTGTCAGCAGTACCGACACAATCACCAGCACGCCAATTGCGATTTCGACCCAAGCCTGATGGAAAAATCGGCGCAGCGCCAGTTTCCACGGCGCCGTTGGCGGTGGGGTAAGCGAGTTTGAATATTGAGGCGAATCTGACATGTTCGATCAGTCGTTGATCAACGTAAACGAATCAAGTTCACGCTCAATCTTGCTATGTTAAATCTATAAACCATCACGTTGGTTGGATGTCTGATGTTTTTTCAAAAAGTTCTGTCAAATAAAAATGGTGTTTCCCAAGTTTGCCACCGTAGTTTCCTGCGCTTATCGAAATGACTCCTTCGCCGGCGGCTGCTTTGATGCCAACGCGAGTTGCTTCAGCGACGGAATCGAAATTGGTTCCATCGATGACAATTTCATAAACACAGCCAACGGATTCTGGAAGTTTCGATTCTACGCGACCGCGGAGGGTGGGACAAAAAGTATGTGATGTGGAAGCGCGGAGTGTCGGATAGCGCGAGCCGACTTTGCTGCCACTGCGAACGACTCCACCGGGAAAGGGGGTGATCACATTGGAAAGTTTTGCGATCTCATCAATCGCTTTTTCTGCCGCCGTCAGCCCTGTTGTTTGATCAGTTGAAAGGATCAAGAAATTCCCGCCCGCAACGCCCTTGGTCACGCCGATAGAATCTTCGACGATGAATTCACCGTCCATTACAGGGATGCGCCAAAAACGATCCTCTCCGATGATTTTGCTTTTTTGAAATCCGTCGCCGAAAAATCGTAGATGTTTGCCAAGTGGAATTTGCTCGATTGCTGTGTCTTCTTTTTTGGCAGTGTCTTTTTCGGCCGCTCCGGCTGGCGGTTCTGCTTCAACTACTGTCAGCCCATTGAAAACCGCTGTTGTCGGGCACGTCATCAAACACTGGCCAACGCGATTGAAGGCTGCTTTTTGAACCGCGTCTTTTGAGAATCCAAACAGCATGACGCTTGCGCCGGGACGGCCATCGATCGTTTTAGATTCGTCGATCCACGATTCCAATCCGACTTCTGCATCACAGCCAATCACGGAAGTTCCATAACCACAAAATTCAGCGACCGCCGTTTCCAGCCAGCGTTGATTCATCGCCGTGATGATAATTTTGGTGTAGCGCATCGTGAACGCTTCAGCAAACGTATCTTCAATTTCTGTTGGGCCAATTTTCATGTTCAGGTGAACGTGGTTTTTGATATGGATGGTTGAGTGAAAATGAGATTAGGTTTTTGGGGACGAATTTGTGGCGGCTGCTGAGTTTACTAAATTTGATCTCTAAATTCGCTTTGCCAAAACAACTCAGATTATTGCCTGTTGTGAATCGATCTCGTTGGCTTATAGTCTATAAAACCCCAAAAGCGACGCCATCGGGCTACGCTTGGCATTGTCTCAATCGACAGCGTTAAAGCGGAATTAAATTTCAAAATCATTCATCCAACCATGTCAAAAAACAGTCCCAAACAAAGACGGCCTCCACTGATCGCTTGTTGTCAGGTAGTCGTGCGTTGGTTTTTTCGAATGGGATTCACTGTATTCTACCGAATTCGCGTTTATGGTCTGGAGAACTATCCGAAAACGGATGGCTTACTCGTTTGCTCTAACCATCAGAGTTTTCTCGATCCATTGATTCTGGGCGTCGTTTGTCCGCGGCCAGTAAATTATCTCGGTCGCAAAACGTTGTTCAGGTTTCCGCCGCTTGGTTGGTTTTTACGATGGAACGATACGATTGCGATTGATCGCGAGGCCACTGGGATTGGCGGGATGAAGGAAACGCTACGGCGGCTTAAGCGTGGTGAGTCGGTCGTGTTGTTTCCCGAAGGCACGCGGACCGATGATGGCGAGATCCATGAATTCATGTTGGGATTCTGTGCCGTTGCCAAACGCTCAAAAAGTACGTTGATGCCAGTCGGATTTGAAGGAGCTTATCAAGCGTACTCGCGCAAAATGTTGTTTCCCTTGCCCGGCCGAATTCATGCGGTAATGGGAGAGCCAATTCCGTACGAAGATTATGAGCCGCTTACGGATAAGGAAACGGCGGCGCTTTTGGAAAAACGGGTTCGTGAATGTTTCGTCGAAGCACGTCGTCGTTGGAGAGTGAGCACGAAAGTCCTTTAGCAGTGTATTCTGCACCACGTCGAGAACGATTTGCGAAGTTCCGATCTATCCGTCCTGTCTATTTTGGCGATTGTTAGTTATCGTTTGTTCTTGAAAAATATTCTCGACACAAGGCGGTGAAATAAAGCTGATGACTACCGGAGATTGACATCTAGTCTTTTGAATTGATTCAGCTCAAATTAGCCCAATGCCAACGCAGTAAATTACTCGCAGTTCCAAGAAATTTAGAGACCCATTTGTGAAACGTTATCTTGACCGACGGATCGGAAGCATCGCTGCAATCTGGGGCGTACTGGGGGCCTGTGCGGTTTTGAGTCTCGCTGTGATGCGAATGTACAAACAAGTCAGCGAAGGCTTTCAGCTTCCGCTGGAGTTGGTTCACTACGCCGTGATGATCCCTTGGCTGTTCTTCATGCTCTACAGCGAAGGCTACAAAGGATTTCAAAAAGGCTATTCACCCCGTGTTGCCGCCCGAGGCTACTATCTTCGGGATCATTCAACGTTACTGCGAGCGATTTTGGCGCCATTGTTTTGTATGGGCTTTTTTCACTCGACCAAAAAACGCAAGATCGTGATCGCCTGTCTGCTGGTTGGCGTGACGAGTTTGGTTCTATTGTTTCAGTTCATCCCTCAGCCATGGCGAGGCGTGTTGGACCTTGGTGTCGTGTTGGGGCTCAGCTGGGGCATTATTGCGACGCTGGTTTTCTTTTTCAAATACTGGTTTATCGACGCCAGCCAAGCAGAGCCCGAAGTTCCGGAGCCAGAAGCTCCAAAGTAAGTTGCTTCATTTGCGGTTTCGATTGAAGCAAAGGTGTTGGCGTTTAGGCAGGTCATCTTTTATACAAGCCCCTTTGATAGGCCATCCCACCAAATCCACAAACGAAAATTTCTCAAACAAAGTCTGCAGCCAAAGATGGAATCCATCGCGATTTTTGTTGACGTCCAAAACATTTACTACACCACGCGTGAAGCGTTCGGGCGTCAGTTCAACTACCGCGCGTTTTGGGAAACCGTTACCAAGGACCGAGAAGTCCTCGCGGCGTACGCTTATGCAATCGCCAGCACCAACCCAAAACAGAATTCGTTTCAACAAATTCTGCGTGACATCGGTTTCGAAGTAAAACTCAAGCCATACATTCAACGCAGCGACGGAAGTGCCAAGGGTGATTGGGACGTTGGAATTACACTTGATCTTGTCGAGTGGGCCGAAGCCGCCGATACGGTCGTATTAGCATCAGGTGACGGCGATTTTGATTTGGCGCTTGAGCGAGTGCACGAAAGATTCGAAACCAACACCGAGGTCTACGGCGTCGAAAAATTAACCGCCGGTTCTCTCATTCGCGCCGCCAAAACGTACAACGCGATTGAAGAATCGCTTTTGATGCCTTGAGTTTATGGTCAAATTCTGAGGTGGTACGAACGCGAACTACCGACGGAAGAAGGGGAATTATTGCAACTCAGCATTCGGTCGTAGATTCTCATTTGGCACGGTGACCCACTTCTCAACACAAAAATAACCGAACACCAGTAACATGAGCAATGGCCAAGCAATACTGATTGACCGCATCACCGCGGCGCCAGGGCTTCGACGGAACGAAAGCAATTCTGGCGCGAGCGGTGCGGCATAAGAATAGAAGAAAGCAAGAACAAACCAAAGAATGTGGAATTGAAACATTCGCACAATAGCCAGTTGGACCCTCGAAGTGTCTTTGGAAAACATGGCAGTGATCGCCAAAACGAACAAGGCAAATACGTACACAAGCGCTGGCGAAATTTCTTGAATGATCATGCGATAGGCTTCTTCGTCATTCACGTGGCCGTCAACGTTCGCCATGCTCACACCAACGCACACAATGGCACTCAATGCCACAATTGCGTAGAACACGAAAACACAAATATAGATACCGACGATACGATTGACGCGGACTGGACGGTTGTAAAAGCGGGGCATGATTTAACTCAAATAGATTTCTTCTTAGCGTACAAGAGTAGCGGATTGACGCTTAAATCTATGTCGCAGTGCTTGCTTTGTTTGGAAAAACAGAAACCTTCCCAACAACATCTTCGCAATGGCAAGAGGACCATTACCTTTGTAGCGGTTGTCAACTGCGCGGAGGCTACGATTAGCCTGCTCCGGTTGATTCGCTATTGGGCGATATTAATACCAAAGTGGTCCATTTGTATGGCCTGTGACGAATTTCAAAGGAACAAATGTCTGAATTGGAAATGAAACAAAGGCTGGGCCTTTTTCTTCCTCGCTAGTTTTTTCACCACCGAGGGCACGGAGTTACACAGAGTTGTGTAAGTCCTGTCATGTGCCATTCGGGCTAATCAATCGGCAGCTTTGCCCACGACAATTTTTCATCAGTCAAGATGAGCAAGTTTCCGCCGGACGGATGCACCAGGAAAAGCTTTGCAGAATTTCCAAGTTGCCGTGATTGATACTCTTTTCGTTTTATCCCTTTTGGAGAAAACGTGATCAACGCGCTGCCGGAATTTTGCGCGTAAATCAATTTCGCCTTTTTGTCTAAGCCCAGTGCTTGGGGGTACGCACCGCTTTCAATTTTTATGACGGGCTCCAAAATATCTGATGTCCGAAACACGAGTGTTGTGTACCCCCTACCTGTATTCCCGCCACCAGAAGGTAGTGAGACGTAATTGGAGTCGGGGCTGATTTCGATTCGACGTGCGTTGGATCCAATCCTTGCGCCCACCTCCAAATATTCCAGTTCACTGCCATCGATTCTGAATTTGTGCAAACATTCAAGTGCGACGCAAAACAGGTAGCGACCATCAGGCGAGACCGCGGGCATGCCGAAGCTATGTATTGGGCTGCCACGTTCGTGTTTGCGAACAATGTGATCTCTGAAATCGGAGGTGGAGTATTGTTGGACGGGCTCACCTTCGTTTAAATCGAGAACTATCAGTTTGCGATCTGATCTTCCCTCGCTAACAAATGCAAATTTTGATTCTGGCGATGTCGCGACCTTCTTAGCAGAAGCGACAGGGATTCGCTGTTTCGTTTCAAAAGATTCAGGATCCAACAACCAAAGCTCTTGAAGCCCATCAGCGAGAACACAAAGCCCTTCAGACGACAGGCTTAGCGAAGAACAAGTCGATGGAAATTTGAGGGTTAGTTGTTCAGTGAAATCGGGATAGGAAACTTTTCTCAACAAGCCCTCTTTTTCCAGCAAGTACAACGAGTTTCCGTCGGTTGACCAAACCAAATTTTCAACCAATTTTTTTGCATCAACTGCAAGATTTGCACATTCCAAATCGACTACTTTGAATGTCCGACCCAATAGTTTTTTGTCGGATACAATAGGTTGGCCACCGTCAACGACGGCTTTATCTGAATCGCCGCCGAGCCAACCGTCGTCTTCAACTACATCACGTTTCCCTTTTTTGGGCTTCCCTCGTTTCTTCTTCTTGGAATCTTTGCCCAGCCAATCATCTTCCTGTTGGGTTTGTGCAAGTTTTTTTGCGGGAAATTTAACGACCAATCCTGAGGGTTCCGTGAAGGCTACCTTGCCGGAGCCGTTTGTGAATTCGATTTGGTGTCGATACTTGGTCAGTTCGTCTGGCACGCCGTCAAGCGTTATCGACCCAGACGCTGTTTGGGCTTTGATCTCCAGTTTGCACTCAAGCGTTGAGCCATCAAGTTTTTCCCAAGTCCCATCCTCTTTTGGTTTGGGTTTGTTTTTGCCATCGATCGGAAGAATGTGAACGGAGACTTTCTCTAGTTTTCCAATGGGGTCAACAAGCACGGCTTTGAAATTAAGTCTTACCTTGCCAGCGGACAATTTTGTTTGTTCAAGACTTAGTCCACTGACTCGCCCCAAAAGCATTTCCCTGATTTCATTTCCAGGAACAGCAATTCCGATCTGCGTGCCCAAAACGGTAGCTACTGAAACGCCTACTAACTCGCCAGTACCAAGCACGATTGGGCCACCAGAATTTCCGGGATTAATATCTCCATCGATTTGGATTGCTTTGAGTTTCCTAAATTTATCCCGACGAAAGCTTGAGATCGTTCCTTTGCCAATTGTTACCGCGGGTCCCGAATCTCCGGTCGCAAGTTGCTCACCAAACGGAAATCCGAGTATGAATACTGGGACGGTCTCTCTCATTTTTGTCGGAGGAACGATTGAAATCGGTTCTGGCAATTTCGATGCTTCGATTTTTAAAATGGCTAAGTCACGTGACTTGTCTTCTCCCATGACGGTTGCTTTTACCGTGCGAGATTTGCTTGTCCCGCTGTTGAAAATGACTTCAACATCTCGACTGCCGCGGACGCTTCGAACGACGTGTTCATTGGTAATGATATAGCCGACATCGCCATCCTTATTGATCAAGAATCCGGAGCCTGTCGCGCCGGACCTGGCAAATTCGACTTTTACGAAAACGGTTGCGTTCCGTAAAAGCGTAAGTGTTTTTTCGGGAATCGCTTCCTGGGCCACACACTCTGTGGTTGAGCAAAAACTATAGACCAAGACTAGAAGTAGAGAAGCTGAATAGGAGACGACGTAGTGCATAGCTGGCCATCGAAAGGGTTACTAAAGTTAAAGTCCACATTCTACGACATTGGTAGAGAAGAAGCAAAAACATGAAACCGAGGCTGCATGCCAATTGGCCAGCGTCGTTTGCTATCCCATTTCAACACGCGGGTAGTGGTTGTCCGACAAGTGATGGATTAGCTTCAAAGTTTGAAACGCGTCCATCCATTCATGAAAACGCTGCAACAGCATTTTGTGGTCGCGTGAGTTGGTTTGGAGCTTCGCCCAGATCTCGTGAAACTTTCTTTCGTCCAACCACGCTTTGCAACTCGCTGGGGCATTTTTCAAAATGGTGTCGGCAGGCTCGTTTAAGTTTTCTTCGACCGCGTTCAGCAGCAATCCAAGATCGCGGTAGCAATCGTCGTGGTAGGTCAGCCATTTTCCATTTTCGATGATTTCACCGACTGCTTTTCCGGTGCCGAATGGAACGCGGTCGGAGACTCGGTCAGATGGATAGACGAACGCTTCTTCAATCATATGAATCTTGCAGCCGATTTTGCTTAGCTGTTGCAGTAAGTAAAAATCTTCGCCTGCCATCCGCCGACAATGGTAGCCGCCTGATTTGACGTAAGCCTCTTTGGTGCACACGATCGTTGAGCCGATCGCATACCACGCGTGCGGCGATTTGGCCAATTCAAGTTGCTTGCGATGTCGGTGCAAATGGTTTTCGTAGATCTGAATCGCCTGTTTTTCGGCTTCGCTTCCGCAGTGTCGGTGAGCGAAATTGACATGGCCGGCTTTGAAGTCAGGGTTGTCTTGGAGATAAGAAAAAATGGCCCGCAAGTATTCGCAATTGACCGGGCTGTCGGCATCCAGGCTGATGATCGGAGCGTCGTTGGTGACAAAGTTCGAACCCTCGCTGCACGCTTGATGTCTCGCGAGACCGACTCCGAATTTTTCGGGATAGGCGGCAGCGCCTGTGACATGGTCAAACCACGCCAGTTGCAAAGGAGTGTCGTATTCGTTTAACCAAGCGAGCGTCGCAAGGTTCTCGCTTCGGTCCATCGAATCGCGTTGATTTACGTTGACGATGATCAATGTTTCGTCAAAGTATTTAGCACCAGTTTCTTCAAGGCTCTTCAGCGTCGAAGGTAAAGACTCAAGCTCGTTGCAGCAAGGTATCGCGATGATTGCTTTGTATTGCTTCTTCAATTCGATGCGCGATTGAAGCGGCGATGTTTCAGGGACGGGAGTTTTGGCCATGTCGATGTTGTTTTGATGGTAACGTAACTCTCGCCAAAAACGGTCGCAATGCGGAAGGTAATGCGGGAACCGTGGCTATCCAAAACGGCTCAAATACAGCAACCGTGGCTATCGCCAAAACGGCTCAGACAGGAACCGTGGTGTTTGTTTGTGTTGCCAAAACGGCTAATGTTGGTTCTTAATCGACCAACAAAAGCGTTTGCCAGAGGCTTGGATCTTCGGTGATCGGAAGCTCGGGGCCGATCGCCAATGTTTGCCAGCCGAGTTCACGGTCAACTACCGCAAAGTTAAATCCGAGTTGGCGATGCTCGTTCGTGTCCCAGCCGTTCAGGCATTTGCCTGCGATAAACGCATTCAAGTGGTAACCGGTTTTTGAGATCTTTGAATTGATCTCAACCTTGTGGCGATTGATCGTCGGCGAGTCGTCTTTGGTTCGGTTGATCTTCAGCATGCTGCAGAACGGATCTTCGTTTTTCGGACCACCACCGGTCGGAAGCAACACAAACCAATGACAAAACTTGGACGCGCGATGAACGTTGTGCGTGTCGCGTGTGTCGAGCCAGATTTGAATTCCGTCGCTGTCAAGCAATTGGGTTTCGCGGCACCAAAGCGATTGTTTCTTTTTGCTAATTTCCGCCGAGATGAAAATGCCTTCCTCGTTCCAACCTATGCGAATATCAGCGAACTGATTCTGCTCTTCGAATTGACCAAGGTTGGGAAGCATGTAGCTTTCGTCCAGCGTAAATTTGCTTTTGCTTTTGGATTTCGATTTGCTTTCAAATTTCTTGCATGAAATTCGGTAGCGAAAAAGCAGGTTCTTTGGGACTTGAGAGACAATTGAGTTGCTCATTGATTTCGTCGCTTTGATTCCAAGTTGATTTAGTTGCAGCCGTCTGAGTTGCCGCCAAGTGGGTTAAAGTTTTTTAGTTCAGCCATCGTGTGCCCGATTGATTAAGCCGGCAACGACTGGGCGTGCTCTTCCAAAAACTTATGCAGATCTGAATTATTGACTTGGTCAATGTTGTTAAAGCTCATTTGAACGACGTCCAAATTTTCTTTCGTTGTCACCGTCGGCGTGTCAGACAAATCAGCCACGCGACCAACAGACACGGCATCTTTTGGTCCAGCCAATTTTAACCAAACCGCATCAGGCTTCTTCGTTTGAATACTCGCCCAAGGTTCCTTTTGCTGCGGAAGATAAACATGCACGACTTGTTTGTTGCTCCACAGGAACTGGCTGCCAGGTGCCGCTTTTTGAAGGGCTTCGTGAAGCAACTCAAGAACTTGCGGCTCCCATTTCACTTTCTTGCCAGGCTCAAAACCCTTTCGCATAAAGTGCCATTTCTCGCCAAGCTTTGCCCAAGGCGATTCGTTCTCGATCTTCAATTCCTTGCGCTCAGATTGCCCTAGAAAGCTCGCGATCGCGTCGTCCAGGAACGACCAGAATCCAGGAATGTCAATTTCTTCCATGGTGTAGACCCTGATCTCAATTTCTTGCCATGAACCTTTGGAGTTGGTCAGTTTTACACGCGGCGAGTTGCCGTAAACCGGAACGTCTTCCATGTCATTGGGACGCAAGAGTGGAATCTGCTCAACCAAAGTTTCTCGATCGAACGTTTTTGGTCGGACGCGGAATTTCAATTTCAAGAACCAGGCGTCGTTGGTCAAAGTATGAAAGAACCAGCCCTGACTTTTCTTGGTTCCGTTGATCTCAACAACCGAACGCTCGTTCCAATCCGTTTCTGAAAACCCTTCATTCTGTTGGATGTAATCGACGACTTTGCCAAGCACTTCGCCGTCCCAATTGACTGGCTCGCCAACTCGACCGACGCGGTCTTTTGTGTGCCACTGACGTCCATCGGATTCCCAAGGCATTTTCGCATTGGCACCGACGTCTTCGATATCGAGGTCGCCTTTTTTCCAGCGATCGTCTTTGGCAGGATCGTAAATTTTTCGTTTTTCGTATGGGTCACTCGCAAGCACTGGCTCGAGCGCTTCGCCGGTCCAACTGCGAGGCATTTTTGGATTACTCTTGCCGGTTTTCGAAGCCGCGCCGCGGGCTTCTTTTGCGTATTCGACGACCATCTCTGGCGTGCCCTGGACAACGATCTTTCCACCACCAGCACCGGCTTCAGGGCCAAGATCGATCACCCAGTCGGCTGCTTTGATCATGTCGAGGTTGTGTTCGATAAGAACAACCGTATTTCCGATATCGACCAACCGCTGCATCACGTCGAGCAGTTTTTGCAAGTCATCAAAATGCAATCCGGTTGTCGGTTCGTCCAGCAAGTACATCGTCCGGCCAGTGTCAGGTCGGGCAAGTTCCGCCGAAAGTTTCACACGCTGGGCTTCACCACCCGAGAGTGTTGGTGCACTTTGTCCCAGCGTTACATAATCAAGACCAACATCACACAACGTTTTCAGGATGCGACGAATTTTTGGAATGTTGTGGAACAGTTGAACCGCTTCACCACAAGACATTTTCAAAACGTCATCGATGGTTTTGCCTTCGTATTTGACCGCCAACGTTTCATCGTTGTAACGGCGGCCTTTGCAAGCCTCACATGGAACCCAAACGTCAGGCAGGAAGTGCATTTCGATGCAAATTTGACCGTTGCCGAAACACTCTTCGCAGCGACCGCCCGGGACGTTGAAACTGAATCGCCGCGCGATGTAGCCGCGGATTTTTGAGTCAGGAAGCTCGGCAAACAAATCGCGAATCGCATCGAACGCGCCGGTGTAAGTCGCCGGGTTGGACGAAGGCGAATTGCCAAGCGGAGTTTGGTCGACGCGAATGACTTTGTTGATGTGCTCGATGCCCCGAATGCCTTTGTGGGCTCCCGGAGTCTGAGTCGCGCGATGAAGCCGTCGAGAAAGTGCCTTGAACAAAATGTCGTTGATCAACGAACTTTTGCCACAACCACTTGGGCCGGTCACAACTGTCAAAGTCTCCAACGGGAATTTGACTTCGATGTCCTTCAAGTTGTTGTGCCGAGCTCCGACGACATCGAGAGTGGTGGCCAGTGCAACCGGTTTGGGTTTCTTGGTTGTTTTGCTGGTTGCCTTTTTCGCTTTTTTCTTCGTCGCTTTTGTTTTCTTCGCCGCTGGTTCAAGCGAAAGTGCTGGTCGGCGGTTGGACGGAATTGGGATGGCTTTTTTTCCGCTCAAGTACGGTCCGGTTACGGAATTTTTATGCTTGCCCAGTGACGTTGGATCTCCAGAGGCAACAATTTCGCCACCGCCACTTCCGGCTTTTGGCCCAAAGTCGCAAATCGCGTCGCTGTTCTCGATGACTTCCCGGTCGTGCTCGACCACAATCAACGTGTTGCCAAGATCACGCAAACGATGCAGCGCCTTTAACAGTCGCGTGTTGTCGCGCGGGTGCAAACCGATCGTCGGTTCGTCAAGCACGTACAACACGCCGCACAAACCACTACCCAGCTGACTGGCCAAACGAATACGTTGTGCTTCACCGTTGGACAGCGAAGCGGCCGTTCGGTTGAGTGTCAAATATTCCAAGCCGACATCGTTGAGGAATTCAACACGCCCCATGATCTCGCGCACAAGCTCGCCAGCAATTTTCTTTTCGCGTTTATCAAGCTTCCATTTCTTAACCGTTTTCGACAACTGAGCCAGCGGCAAGCGACAGATGCCGTCGATTGTCACGTCGCGGAAACGAACGGCCGCCGAATCGTCGCGCAGTCGACTTCCACCGCAACAACCACATTCGACTTCGCCGATCAACGATTGCATTCGCTGACGAAGTTGCGGAGACAAACGTGACGACTCTTCCATCGTTGGATAGACGCCTTTGAATTGGAACGAAAACTGAACGTTTTCTTTGTCGTCCGTTACATCGAACCAGCGGTCGCCAGTTCCATAAAACACCATGCGGCGATGACGGGCTTCGAGTTGGTTGAACGGAATGTTAATCGGGATTCCGGTGCCATTGGTCCAAGCCTCCAGCATCGTCTGGGCCATTTTCAATTTCATATTTGGCCAAAGTGAAATCGCGCCGCCTTTGAGTGACAGCTCAGCGTCGTTCATGATCGCAGCCGGATCAGCGCCCGTTTGCGTTCCAATCCCTTGACAATCCTGGCACCAACCAAGCTGGCTGTTGAACGAGAAATTGTGTGGCGTCAAAGTGTCAAAACTTCGACCGCAGCACGAGCAAGAAAGGTGCTGGCTGTGTTTGACTTTTTTCCAATGTTGCTCTGGAACTTTGTCAGCGGGTTCAGTCACGTCGAGAACGCCTTTGCCGATCGACAAAGCAGACTCGACACTGTCAGCGATTCGTGAACGCGATTCCTGTTTGATCACAATTCGGTCGACAACGATTTCAACGATGTGCCGCGCCCGACGGCTGAGAACTGGAACTTCGTCGATACCATAAGTAACATTGTCCACGCGAACTCGGACGAAACCGTTGCCGCGAATCTCTTCCCACAGCTGTTCGTAAGTTTGGTTGGTATCCAGCGTGATCGGCGCGAGCAACATCAGCCGCGTGCCTTCTGGATACTCAAGCAGTTTGTCAACGATGTCGTCACTGGTCTGCGTGCCGATCGCTGTGTCGCAATCAGGGCAGTAAGGCGTTCCCAATCGCGCCATTAAAATTCGCAAGTAGTCGTAAACTTCGGTTACGGTTCCAACGGTACTTCGCGGGGTTGAGCCCAGGTTTTTTTGCTCAATCGCAATCGCGGGAGAGAGCCCCTCGATCATTTCGACTTTTGGTTTTTCAAGCTGGTTAACAAACTGGCGAGCGTACGAACTGAGGCTTTCGACGTAACGCCGTTGTCCTTCCGCGTAGACCGTATCCATTGCCAAAGAACTTTTGCCACTACCCGACGGGCCGGAGAAAACGGTCATCTTGTCACGTTCGATGTCAACGTCGACCGAGCGGAGGCTGTGCTGTTCGGCGCCGCGAACTTTGATGTGTGTCGCTTGGACAGGTGCCGAGTCTTTCGCATTCTTGGGTTTGATGATTTCCGGTTTTTCTGCCAGCGCTTTCTTAAGGGCGCGGCCAGTGTACGATTCCGGGCAAGCGGCGACTTGTTCGGGCGTGCCTTGGCAAACTACCGTTCCGCCACCAGATCCACCTTCGGGGCCAATGTCGATAATCCAGTCGGCCGTTTTGATTACATCGAGATTGTGTTCAACGACAAGGACTGTATTACCCGCATCCACAAAGTTTTGAAGCACTTTGAGGAGCATCGAGATATCGTGGAAATGCAAACCGGTTGTCGGTTCGTCCAATAGATAGAGCGTCTTGCCTGTGCTGCGTTTGACCAGCTCACGAGCAAGTTTAATTCGTTGTGCTTCGCCACCGGAAAGCGTTGGAGACGGCTGGCCGATTTTCAAGTAATCCAAACCGACCGCGTGTAGTGTTTCCAGTTTGTTAAACACTTTTGGAATGTTCTCAAAGAACTTCATCGCTTCCTGGATGTCCATGTCCAGAACTTCCGCGATTGATTTGTCGCGGAATTTTACTTGCAGCGTTTCACGATTGAAGCGATTGCCTTCGCAGACCGGACACGTGACCCAAACGTCGGCCAGGAAATCCATTTCGAGTTTATTGGAGCCGTTGCCTTCGCAGGCTTCGCACCGTCCGCCTTTGACGTTAAAGCTAAATCGCCCCGGCGCGTAGCCTCGTGTTTTGGCTTCCGGGAGCTGCGTATAGAGTTTGCGAATCTCATCAAACAGTTTGATGTAGGTTCCCGGATTAGATCGCGGAGTTCGGCCAATTGGCGATTGATCGATGGCGATCATTTTGTCCATCAGCTCGACGCCTTCGAGTGAATCAAACTGACCGGCTTCGCTGATTCCTCCGTTAAGAATCTCGCGGAGTTCTTCTTTGATGATATCGTTGACGATCGAACTCTTGCCGCTGCCGCTGACGCCGGTAAAGCAGACAAATTTGCCCAGCGGTATTTCGACGTCGACGTTTTTCAGGTTGTTGTGCTTGGCGCCTTTGACTCGGAAAACACGATCTTTTTCGTATTCACGACGCTTCTTCGGGACTGGGATTTTGAGATCGCCTGAAAGGTAACGCGCAGTCAGGCTGTCCTTTGATTTGATGATTTTCGAAGGGTGGCCTTCGACAACCACTTCGCCACCACGAACGCCGGGGCCAGGTCCAAAGTCAATCAGATAATCCGCCGCACGCATTGTGTCTTCATCGTGTTCAACCACGACGACCGTGTTGCCAAGATCGCGAAGATGTTGAAGTGTATTGACCAAGCGATCATTGTCGCGTGGGTGCAATCCGATCGAAGGCTCGTCGAGAATATAGAGAACGCCGACCAAGCCCGCGCCAATTTGGCCGGCCAGACGAATTCGCTGACTTTCACCACCGGACAAAGTTGGAGCTGTCCGGTTAAGCATCAAATAATCGAGACCAACGTTGAGCAAGAACCCGAGGCGGTTACGGATTTCTTTCAGTGGTTCGGTCGCAACGAATTGACGCGTTTTGTCCAGCTCCAATCCGGAAAAGAAATTGTGTGCGTCGGCGATGGAAAGGTCGCAAACGTCCGAGAGTGAGAGGCTTGGTTTCTTTGCAAATGCTTTGTTCGAAGTTTCCAGGCGAAAGTGACGGGCCTGTTCGTTAAGCCGTGCACCGTCGCACTGCACACAGTGGACTTCGGCCATGTACTCTTCAAGTTTACGAATTCGCGACGCGCCGGTTGTGTTGCGATACTTTTCGTCCAGCTCGGCCACGACACCTGCGAATTTTCCGCCATACTTCATCGGCGAACTTCCACCCTTCCAGGTGTAAGTGATGTGCAAGTCGTCGGTTCCGTACAGCCAGATGTCTTGCTGCTCTTCGGTCAGGTCTTCCCAAGCCGTTTCGAGCATCGTACCGGCTTCGAGTTCCTGATCTTTTTCAACCGCGTCCGCAACGCCTTGATAGATATGACGTTTCCATCGCCCAAGGTCTTTCCATTTCCCAAGCAACTCAAAGCAGCCTTGCTGGAAAGATTTGACTGGATCGGGAACCAGCAATTCACGCTCGAACGTAAACACTTCGCCGAGTCCATCGCAGCCGGGGCACATGCCTTGCGGGCTGTTGAAGGAAAACATTTGCGGCGTTGGTGCCGAGAAGCTGATTCCACACGGGGCACACGCGTAGTCGGCCGAGTAGACTCGGTCGTTGGCGGGTGTACGAACTCCAGTTGGGGTTTTTGACTTCTTTGATTTCTTGACCCGTTTGCCTTTGGTTTTCGTTTCTTCAACTTCTTCGACAGCGGAAACGGAGTCATCAAAATCATCGGCTGACGGAACATCGGTTTCATCGTCTTCGTTGGCGATGATCAAAGTGCCTTTACCGATTTTCAAAGCCGTTTCGACCGCTTCGGAAAGACGCGAGCGAATGCCTTCTTTGGCTGTGATCCGATCGATGACCACTTCGATATGGTGGCGTTTTGAACGATCAAGGTTTATCTCGGAGCTGAGTGAAACGATTTCACCATCGACACGAGCTCGAACAAAACCCTTCTTAAGCATATCGGTGATCAAGTCCCGGTGTTCACCTTTTTGGGCGCGAACAACCGGCGCAAGCACGATGTACTTGGTGCCAGATTTGATCTGCAGAATGCTGCCAAGAATCTGATCACGGGTTTGAGCAGAAATGGGTTTGTCGCACTTTGGACAAAATCCTTGGCCAACACGCGCGTAGAGCACGCGAAGGTAGTCATAGATTTCGGTAATCGTTCCAACGGTACTTCGCGGGTTGTTGCCAGACGATTTTTGCGAAATCGAAATCGACGGGCTAAGTCCCGAGATTAAATCGACATCGGGTTTCGGCATTTGGCCAAGAAATTGGCGCGCGAAACTTGACAGACTCTCAACGTATCGCCGTTGACCTTCTGCAAAGATGGTATCGAAGGCGAAAGAGCTTTTGCCACTTCCACTAACACCGGTGAGGCAAATGAGTTGGTTGCGAGGTAATACAAGGTTGACATCACGAAGGTTATGTTCGCGGGCGCCTTTGACGACGATATCCGAAGCAGGCATATGGGCGGTGTGTCCGATCCAGTTGAGCATTTAAAATCGAACTAACCATTGTACGGCTCGGTTTCAAAATGCCCAACAGGGTTCGTTAGAGGAAGAACAAGTTAAGGCAAGAAACATTCGCCAAAGAAGTGGCCGAAGTGCGAACTTATTCACGCGACTGATATTGACAAATCGAGGAAAAGAGATTTGAAAATTAGTCAGCAGTAACATGCTGCTTGGCGATAGCCCGTTCAGAAATCGATAGTAGCTCGACTCTCCGAGTCGAAATTTACCGCATCAGAATCGACTCGGAGAGTCGAGCTACTGAAAGATATCCACTAGCGTTTTCGACGAAGCAAGCCGAATCCAGCGACAAGTGAAAACAGGCAGAATGATGTTGGCTCAGGCTGATGCGGGAAACACCCCGCACGATGACCGCGTTGTGGCCCACCCGATCAAGCCCAAGGCCCTCGCCCCTCGGAGCCGATGTTTCTTACTTCATCGAATGATCACCTAGTTTTTCAACCGGCAAACGGGAGGGGCGGCTATCAATAATTTTTCGATTCGAAGATTCAGCCTGTGCCGCTTCGATTAAATCGAAATCAGGAAGTCGGTAGCCAGCCCTTCTACTTTGGTGCGATCGGTAGTCTGACCGGTCAGCATCAGCCATCACGATACCGAGGTAAACAAGTTCAAGTGGAATCATTTTTTTTGAATCTTCGGAATTTCGAATAAGGATGCGATCTAATTTCATAGATTGCTCCGCAGTTAACGCAGGAATCTGTTGACGTACAAAATCCGAAAGAATACGAACAGAGCCATCTCGCAGAAGCTTGGCAGCGTCCTCAGAATTCTTTTTGATTTTTTCAATCTCGGATCGTTTAAACGGCTTTTCTTCAAACTGCACCTTGTTTTTAAGTGCATTGACCAAACCTACGTTTCTAACAATTGATTGAAACGCATAACGATCGAACAATTCATCGGATTGGTTCGCTTGCAAACACTTGAAAAACTCTTCCATCTTCTCGATAAATGGCACTTTGCCAAATTTGTCGCGGTCATTAAAATCATCCAACTCACTAGCAGCAATCATAAAGAAGTGAAACGCTTCTTGGACGATTTGAGCCTGATTTTCATCGGCTATATTTTGTCCATAGTAGAAATGAAACCTGGTTAGATTTGACATGCCATAAGAGTACGAAGTTCCATGATTACACACGAGTTCTGAGTTGAGGTTGATATTCCAAACTGTTTGAACAAAACCAAGTTTAGGATCGAAATGGACTTTGTTTTTTGATTCATTGAAGAACCAATGCAGAGTTGATGGTGTGCCGATAGAAGCAGCTTTTTCCTGATCTTGGATTTCGAAAAGATCAAGAATGCGTTTTCGCGTCGTTTTGGAAGTGCCTTCAATAGCCTTTTTTATGGCGTCTTCATAAAGTGTATTGATTTGAGATTTAAGCCAAGCTGCCTGTTTGGGCCTGGCCTCTTTGATCGACTCAAGTTGTTTTTCGGTGAGTCCCAATGCGGTAGAAACATCTTCACGATTCAGAAAATTAAGCAGGCCCGCGGAGAAGAAAACCGCACGATTGTTCAGCCAATCCCATTCTTTTTTCTGCTTTTCTGTGAGTACTTCAAAAACGTGTTGTTTGTAAAGCTCTTCAATTTCTTCTGTAGATTTTTTTTCTTCGACGAGGGCTGAAATTGATTCCAACGCTAAATTTCGAATTTTCTTAAGTTTGCTGTGCTGCTTTTCGTCCAAATCAAGTGACGTGACTGTCTCTTTGGCTGTGATCGGTACGATATCGGCGATCCCAAAACGAGGCGCACCGCTGTTGGGATAAACGAAAGCGAATTCAAAAGTCCCGTTCTCGCGCGGGAAATACTGCCCGGTGGAAAAATCAATCGAGTGTTTTTGAAAGCCATGTAGTCCCGACGGGGATAGCCAACTCGCAATCAATAGACCAACAAGGAGCAAGCCTCGTCTCAAAAATGACGCTAGATTCATTTGCCACCCAATCTGAATTTCGGTGAGTGTGTTTCAAAACAATTTCTATCACAACTAAATTGGATAACGAAATAATTTTGATTCAAGGAAATTCCAAAAGAATCACCAATAAAATGAAGCCACTGCAAATGGCACATGTGTCGGAAACGTCCAAAATGGAAACCCGACGCGTTAGCGAGGGAAAGCCGGCACGCAGCTACTGTTTGCGCGACATTGGCTGCAAGGGGCATCGCCAATACGATTCTCAATTCCCAAGTCGCTGTCGCGCTTCTTCGGCCCATGGGCTTTTCGGGGCGAGCTCAAGAAACGTTAGCCAATGTGGTTCGGCTTCTTCGGGACGTTCAAGTTCGTCAAGCAAACGGCCCAAGTGAAAATGGACATCGGGATAGTCTGGGTGATGTTGCAACGCGCCGTAGAAAGCCGAAAGCGCCAACTCTTTTTGATCAAGCTCAAACAACACGCAGCCGAGACTGGCACGGGCTTCAACGAACGATTCATCCAATTCAACCGCCAAGTAATATCGTTCGCGTGCGGCGGCTAAATCGTTTTGCTGGTAAAGCAATTCTGCAATTCGAAAGCATACGTCGGCTGATGGTCCAAACGCCAATGACATCGCTCGATAGACTTCGATGGCCGATTGCGTATCGCCTTCGTCTTCGAATTCGATCGCCATGCGGATGAATTCGTTGGGTGTGACAAGCTGATCAAGCGGTCGTTTTTCGATTTCAAGAGGTTGGTCAATCGAGATCAAGTCCGCTGGCGAATCCGATTCGACTGCGTTTGATTCAATCGTCGCTGCACCGAGCGAATCAAAATCTATTCGGCGTTGGCCTCCAGGCTCGACCAGACCTTCGCCTTGTCGCAGCAGGACGACTTGCCCCTCCACGATGACGCTCAATTGCGAAAGCGGACGTTGGAGATTCGGATACAGGCCCGCCAGTCGCGAGAGCTTCGTCTCGATGGCTTTGGGCGTGGCGCCCGAAGCGATCATGCGGGCGATGCGTCGTGCCGATGCGACTTCTTGGAAATCGAAATAGGCGAGCTTTTTAAACTGACGAGTCGGAGTGATTAGCCCTCGGCGATGCCAACGACGGATGGTTGAGATCGGGATGTCGAGCAATTGTGCCAACATGGCTGGCGTGTGAAGCTGCTCGACATCGAGTTCCGTCTCATCGATCCCAAGGTCTTGCCAAAATTTCGATTCATTGACGATCGTGATTTCGCCATTTTGGTTGGCTTCAAAGACCCAGTCGTCAAGCAATTCGGTTTGATCGTCCAAAGGCAAAACGTCAGCGCCGATCACGATAATGTCAACCGTTTTATCAACGCGATCAACGACAGTGCCGCCTTGGAGTTTGACGATCTCTTTGGCTTCTTTGCGATTCATTCCGCCCAGTTTTCCAACAAACGCGACACGCTGCTTGGCGATCGGGGATTCGTTGGAAATATTGGCTAACGATTCAGTTTGTATTGAAGCCATGAATTAATTGATATCTTAAACGGCGTTTGATCGGCTTAGTTGGGCAGGCTGGTCACCTCTTGATAAGTTTCTGAGAACGCACCAATTGTGTCAATGATTTGGCGGGTTTGACGACGGCATCTTTCGATAGTGCGCGCGAATATAGAACGGCAGCAACAGTCGTAACGCGCGATTGGCGATTTGAAACACGAATCGAGTTGGAGCGTGAACGGTTGCAGTGTTGCCAAAACAAGGATGGAGACAACCGAATCGGCAACGGTGGATTAGTTGTTGGTAACTAGATAATGCGTGGCATTGGACGCGTGCAGACTCTACCAGCCGTAGTATCGCCGAGTCGAATAGGTTCGCCGTGCCGCCGATTGGGTTCGAGCCGGAGCAAAGTTCGCGACGACTGTTTGCACTGGAACGGTTTGGCCTGGGATTCGCTTGGCGATGCCTTGTGGTGATGAGTAGTAGAACGGTCTGGCGATCGGGCCGTAGAAATTCGATTGCTGATAAGTCTGATAGACCGGAGCCGAATGGCGGATTATTTGCCGTCGGAAAAGTTGAGCGTCAGCGTTTTCAGCTGTCAGGCAAACCGCACAAATGGTGAACGCGAAAAAGAGAACTTGCTTTTTGGACATGTTGAATTCCTGTGGGAGGGGCGGGAGGTTTTATCTCTATTCTAACATGAATCAGAAAGCGGGATTTTGCTTGGTTGGCATGCCGGAAGTGCCTGAAAGTAACAACGTGTCTTTTGGAAGGGCTCCTGAACTCTGGCGAGTCCAGCTACGTGTCTATTGGGAGCCCTGAATCTGGTGGGTCCAGCACGACGTGTCTTTTTGTTTTGCTACTAACTCACTCAAGCGTATCCACAAACCCGCGCATCTCGCCCGCCGCGTGGGTGTTGCCTTGGAGGTCGGCTTGCTCGATTCCCTTTTTCAGAATCTCGATTGCTTCTTCGGTTCGGTCGGCATTGGCAAGCTGTTGGCCGCTCATGAAAAATGAAGGCACGTACGGCGGATCGTCTTTCATTAACTCGCCATGCAGTTTAAGGCTGCGTTCGTGCTCGCCTTCGTTTTCAAGTTCGATTGCAAGCGCGTAGCGAAGGAACGTGTCCTTCGGTGAGTCAAGCAGCATTTCTTCAAGTTGTTCGCGTCGTGACATGAGGGCCTCGTTGGGTTTGTTGGTTAACTCATTGTTAGCAAGAAATCCAAAATGGGAAAGTGCCAACCGGCTCCAACCTGGCTTTTGCTCAACTGCTTCCCGGCCAATGGCAGCTCAGCCGGATACGCGGTCTTACGATCAGCTCACGTTCAAGAACAAACAACGATCCAGCCAACCAGTCGTAAGAAACTGGCCAGCGGAAACTTTTCGACGGGGGCGGTCGCACCCGGCAGGATCCCAAACCAGGTTTGCTTTTTAAATCCTGCGTTCTCCAAAGCCCGTTTCAATTCAGTTTTTCGAAAGCTGTGAATGAACATCTGGTTTACGCCGCGATACGTTGCGGTGCGGTCGCCGAAATCGCCTATCCCGCGAAGCTGTGACCAAGCACTCGACGCCGCCCAGCGAATACCGCGCGGATGACGAACTTGGAACCAAGCGTTGTGTGCGTGCAAGATAAACTGGCCATTGGGTTTGATGACCCGCCGAACGTGTTGCAAGAATCGAGCGCGGTTGGTGGCTTTCTCGATCATGCCAAGCGTACTAAATAGACTGATGCCATGGTCAATCGAATCGTCAGCCAAACCGTTGAGCTCGACGAGGTTGGCTTGAAGCATCAAAAGGTCGTCTTGCCCGCTTGGCTTTGTTGATTCATTTTTTGGCAAGTGTTCCAAGTCCTCTGGCGGCTTGTTTTGTGATCCCGGTTGTGACTGGCCTTGTCGTTGGTTTCGTGGATCAGAGAAATTAATCTCGAATTTTTCTTTTAGCTTTGCCAGCATCGGAATCGACAAATCAATCGCCACACCGCGATAACCAGAATTCAATAGTGGCAATAACGTCCGTCCTGTTCCGCAACCAAAATCGGCAACGATTGGGCGATCCATGGCTTGGTCGGTTGATTTAACGCTATCAAGGGCAGGCAGGTAACGGTTAATGATCTGCCTGTCGATGACGTTTAACGGATCTCCGTCGAGGAACTGATCGTAGCCTTCGGCGATTTGCCCCGCTCGGACGTAATCCCAATTACCTTTGGAAACGCCGCGTGGAATCTGCCAAGCGGAGGTTGGGGAACTGGAGTTTCGCGTTTCTTGGGAAGCACGATTAGTTCGGTGTTTATTAGGTTCTGGGGTATTCAAAGAAGTTTTTCCAACCGCGGCGAATGCATCGCCCACTTGCCGTAGTTTAAGTGGATTTGTTATCGTCCTTTTGTTCGATGCAGCTTAATTGGCACGAGTGATGGGCGCTTTTAGCGAAGTCCACAACGGCATCTTACACGAATTTTAAATTGATTTTGAACATTGAAATTACTGGAGAGTGTCGTGGGAATTCGCGTCGCAATTAACGGGTTTGGTCGCATCGGACGTTTGACGTTCCGTAATCTAATGAATCGCAGCGATGAATTCGATGTGGTGGCTGTCAACGACCTGACAGACAATAAGACTTTGGCAACGTTGTTGAAGTATGACAGTATTCATGGTCGCTTTCCTGGCACCGTTGAGTTTGACGATGAGAATTTGATCGTCAACGGCGACAAGATTCGGATCTTTGAAGAACGTGATCCAGGCAATTTGCCTTGGGGCGATTTGAAAGTTGATGTGGTTGTTGAGAGTACAGGTGTTTTCCGCGGCCGCGCGACTGACTCAAAACCTGGCTACGATTCGCACATCAAAGCAGGTGCTCGCAAAGTTGTGATCAGTGCTCCTGCCAAAGACGCTCCAGATCTAACCTGCGTACTGGGCGTTAACGATAGTCAAATCACTTCTGAGATGACGACGATTTCAAACGCAAGTTGCACAACCAACTGCTTGGCTCCTGTGGCCAAAGTTTTGAATGACTCGTTTGGGATCAACTCTGGATTGATGACAACGATTCACGGCTACACAAACGATCAAAACATTTTGGACGCGCCGCATCCTGATCTTTATCGTGCTCGTGCTGCTGCGATGAACATCATCCCAACCTCCACTGGTGCTGCCGAAGCCGTCGCGCTTGTCATTCCCGAGCTTAAAGGGAAACTGACTGGAATGGCGATGCGTGTTCCAGTTCCAACTGGAAGCGTCGTTGACTTGGTTTGTTGTCTGGACAAACCTGCGACCGTTGAAGAGATCAATGCTGCGATCAAGACTGCCGCAGACGGACCAATGAAGGGTGTGCTTTGTTATACCGAAGACGCGATTGTTTCGACGGACATTATCGACGATCCACACAGTTCGATCTTTGCGGCCGACATGACAAAAGTGCTCGGTGGCGACAATAACATGATCAAAATTGTTAGCTGGTACGACAACGAATGGGGCTACAGCTCACGTACAGCAGACTTGATTGCCAGGATTGGAAAATAGTCGCCGGTTAGGTGATAATGATCGGAGTAATCACGGTTGTTGTTATCGAACCAAGATAGAAAACAGATAAGACGCGGTGGTTCAACAGAGCCATCGCGTTTTTTTGTGGGCGATTGTTTAACTCAAAGGCAAACATGGTTTTCGAAAGTGAATCAGAATCTGATGACCGCTCACCCGTTGGCGACGCTGGCGATTCAGATTCATCAAACGAGCCAATTCGGTTCATCGATGAGTCCGGCGAAGTCCGTGTTTGGGGAGCCGATCGGAAATGGGCCAATAGCAATCGGGATTCACAACTAAAGCAGGCAGTCAAATATGGCGTTTGCCTTTGGTGGTCCGATCAAGTCCCGTCATGGATTCATCCGGACGATATTGAGATTGCCAAACGTCTGGTGCCGGGTGGTCGAATCTTTCGCAAAGAAGAATGTGTGGATGACAGCGACCGAAAGTTGGGCTATTCGTTCATGTGGTATGGCGATGAGGGCTTTCGCGCGTTGCCCGCCATTTGGTTGGAGATTCGCCACGAAGGATTTGAGCTTAACGATTTTGTAGAAATCAAATCGGGGTTCGGGAAAAGGTTTCGCGGAATTGGAACCATCCGGGATATCGTCTGGGACCGCCATCGAAGAAAAATTGAATACCTTTTGACGATCAACGGCCAGAAGATTGATCGGACGTTTCATGCAGATGAAATTCAGCCAGCAACTCGTTTAGGTTCGCATCTAAATTCTCGTGAGCTTGAAAATGCAAACCGCGCGCGATGGGCTTAGTTTGATAATCCGCGGGAAAGAAATAGGCGAGCAATGAGTCAAGACAACCCTTACCTAACTCCGAGCCCTATCGATGAATTACCAAAACAAAAAATGCGAGTTCCGTTCTGGTTCTTGCTTTTGTGGCTCACGCCTTACGCGGCATTTGCATTGGCAGGTTATTTTCACATGCAGATGTACAACCTGAATCTTGAACAAGCTTCTGAGAATAGTGCACCAATCTCACCAAGCGTTGCGGTCGAAATTGTACGTTACTCTTTTTACGCCACTAATTTTACAATAGCTGGCGGATTCTTGATGCTCTTGCTTCTCTTCATCCAGAGGAAGTTGTGGCCGAAACAAAAAGCTCCAGAGCAGTTGGCTCAAACGAATTCTTTCAGTCGCCAGATTTCCTGAATCTTGGAATTCTCTGACGACGAAACTTTGGCCACGACAATCAGATTAGTAGATGCGAATCGTTCCGCAGCAGATGCATCGAGAGGGGCGAATGACCAAGATCAATCCGAATGTCACGACAACAAGAAAGCCCATCACAAACGGGCGAAATGCGACAGGAACATGTACGTCGTCGCGCCAGCAAGACCGGCAGTTCTTGACGGTACCGCGCGTCTGTGTTTCGTCATGTTCGCGAAGTAAATTAAATGACATTGTGTGACCCTGAAGTTGATTAGTCTCGCGAATGGTTGTGGTAGGTTGAGACGAGAGTTAAACAAACTTCACTCATCTCCAATCATGGTTTCGACTCGCGAAAAGTCAAATCTTGAGGGTTGTTCCAAAACTATAAGAGGGGTTTTTAGTAGACTGGCATACCAAGTTGCCCTAACCGGAAAATCTTATCACGCTTGGGGGGTTTGAGCCCCTTAGCCAAAAAAACAGATGGAAACGCTTGGTAATTAAATTGAGCAAGACTCCGATTGTGCTCGGGAGAAAATCAAAATCGGCATATCCCAACCAGTTCCTTTTATTGTGAGATTTGTGGGGCAGAAATAAAAAAGACCGTTTTCTGTTGGCCACTTTTGCAAGGACCGATTTGTTTTGAAGCCACTTTTGGACGAATTTCCCCGTGCCAATGGGCATTGTTGAGCTTAAGTCCCTGATAAATTAGCCCGATTTGATATACTTCCCGATTGGATTTTTTCGACGACGAATCCGTCATTTCGATGAATCCGCCAGTTGAAATTCGGAGTTGTTACCAAGTGAATCTCGAAGAATTATTTGCCCCCTTTTCCCCACCAGAAACCAACTTTCTGGAGCGGTTACGATATTGGGCAGCGGCGCGCCCCAATGAAAAGGCGTACAATTTTCTTGACGCAGGTGAGGTACTTTCTGAGACACTTACCTTTGCTCAACTGGACGAGAAGGCTCGCGCGATCGCGGCGATGCTGGTCGCAAACGGATTCGCAGGTAAACGAGCCTTGATGATGTATCCGCCCGGGTTGGATTTCGTCAAAGCGTTCTTTGGTTGTCACTATGCCGGCGTCACTCCCATTCCGGCTTACCCGCCCAGTCGCAACCGCAACATGGCGCGTATTGAAAAGATTTCCGATGACGCAGAAGCCGCCGTTGCGCTCACGATTGGCTCAGAGAAAAAACGCTGCAGCGGTTGGTTAAAAGATTCTCCCGGCTTACACAAAATTCCCTGGGTCGCCACCGAAGACGTCCCGGCAGAGCTTGGCAATGACTGGGTCAAGCCGATCATTCGTCCGGATGATCTTGGCCTGATCCAATATACGTCTGGCTCAACGGGCTCTCCAAAAGGTGTGATGCTCAGCCACCAAAACCTGATCGCCAACTGTCGCTTGATCACGCGCGCATTCCAAGTCGGAGCCAGCGGTAAGATTTGCAGTTGGCTTCCACTCTACCATGACATGGGTTTGATTGGCGGAATTCTCAAGCCCCTCTATTGTGGCTGTGAGGAAACGTTGATGTCTCCCATCGCGTTTTTGACACGCCCGATCCGTTGGTTGCGTGCGATCTCAAACTTCAGAGCTTCAGCCAGTGGCGGGCCGAACTTTGCCTACGCTTGGTGCACGATGAAGATTGAAGAGAAAGATTGCGAAGGCCTCGATCTCTCCAGTTGGGAAGTCGCGTTCAACGGAGCCGAACCAGTCCGAGCCGATGTGATGGAGCGTTTTGCCAAAAAGTTTGAGCCATATGGTTTTAACTATAACGCGTTCTATCCATGCTACGGGATGGCTGAAACGACTTTGATTGTTACCGGCGGCTCCAACAAAGTCGCTCCCATCGTGCGTCCGTTCAACAAACACGATCTCGTAGAACATCGTGTTGTTCGCGTTGACGCTGATGATAAAAACGCCAGAAGCCTCGTTGGATGCGGTCAAGTCCTGCAAGAAGAAGAAGTCTTAATCGTTCATCCGGAAACACGTCGCCCATTGCCCGACGACAAAATTGGTGAAATCTGGATCAACAGCCCCAGCTGTGGGCTTGGCTATTGGAAACGGCCTGAAGTCACCAAAGAGATTTTTCACGCACGTTTGAATCCGGACAACGGCAAAAACTATGTGCGTTCCGGCGATCTCGGTTTCATGGACAACGGCGAGTTGTTTGTCACGGGCCGCTTGAAGGACATGATCATCGTCAGGGGTGTCAATCGATATCCCCAAGACATCGAAGCCACGGTGGAGCATTGCCACCCAGTAACTCGCTCTGGTGGAGCGGCTGCATTTGCCGTCGCACGTTGGGACCGTGAGCATTTGGTTGTCGTTTGCGAAATCGAACGCAGCTCACGGGCTTCCCATGCTGAAAAACTCAATGAAGTCATCAATACAATTCGAGTTGCGGTATCCGAGGAGCATGATCTTCCGCCCGACGCAATCGTTTTGGTCCGTGCCCACTCGATCCCGAAGACTTCGTCTGGAAAAGTTCAGCGTCACGCTTGCAAACAGAACTTTGAAAAAGGCGAAGACATTCGCGTCATCGCACGCTGGAGTGCCTGGGAAGAATCTCACTCACAGGCTGATGAAACGCCGGCTTTGGTTAAGCAAAACGGAAAAGCTACAGCCAATGACGCGGACTCCGAGATTGCCAAAGAAATTGTTGATGCGGTGATCCTGCATGTCAAAGACGTTGGTGAGGAACGAGCTAAAGACGTCAACATTGACACGAACATTGTGCACCTTGGGCTGGATTCTCTTGAGCGCCTGGACGTCGCACAGCGATTAGAGCAGGAGTTTGGTGGTCGAATTCCCGAAGAGGTGTTACAGGAAGTCGAAACCGTTCGCCAAGTCGCAGAAGCGATTCAAAAACACATTGGCACAGACTCGGTTAGACGAGTTGCTGAATCTGACAGGACAAAACGCTACAAAGGCGAAGTACCAGAGTCGTATTTCAAGCTCGAAAAAATGCCGGAAGTGGTGAAGCTTCAAAACCAGCGTGACAAAATCGCGCGCAGCGGAATTCGCAATCCGTTCTTCAGCGTTCACGAAGGTCGGGTTGGCGATACGACCCAGATCGAAGGCAAAGAGCTCGTCTCGTTCGCAAGCTACAATTATCTTGGGCTTTCTGGTCACCCGGAAGTCAACGAGTCAGCCAAAAAAGCGATTGACGAATTCGGAACCAGCGTTTCCGCCAGTCGAATCGTTTCGGGCGAAAAAACGATTCACAAAGAGCTTGAGCAAGAGCTCTCTGAGTTCCTTGGCGTAGAAGACGTGATCACTTTTCCGGGCGGTCATGCCTGTAATGAATCAGTGATCGGCCATATCGTTGGCCCCGACGATTTGATTATCCATGATAGTTTTGCTCACAACAGTATCGTGCAAGGTGCTCAGCTATCAGGGGCACGCCGCCGACCGTTTGAGCACAACAACTGGAAAGAGCTAAATAAGATCTTGACCAATATTCGGTCAGACTATCGGCGGGTCTTGATTGCCATCGAAGGCCTTTACAGCATGGATGGTGATTATCCCGACCTGCCACGTTTTGTTGACATCAAGAAAAAACACAAGGCACTTTTGTGGGTCGACGAAGCACATTCCATTGGTACGCTTGGCGACACCGGCCGCGGACTGGCCGAAGTCTACGGTGTCGAGCGCGGCGATGTGAATTATTGGATGGGAACGATGAGCAAGTCGTTTGGTAGTTGTGGCGGATTCGTCGGCGGCACCAAAGAGCTGATCGAATACCTCAGGTATTCTACGCCCGGCTACATTTTTGCTGCCGGCATGCCACCGGCCAACGTAGGCGCTGCGTTGGGGGCGCTGCGGGTTTTGAAAGAGCACCCGGAGCTCGTGCGGCAACTGCATGACAATTCGACGTTGTTCCTGAAGCTTGCCAAAGACGCCGGTGTGGATACTGGAATCGGTCAAGGGACCGCGATCATTCCGATTATCACTGGAAGCTCCATGAAAGCGTTACGGCTTTCAGAGGCGTTGTTTAACAACGGCATTAACGCAGCACCGATTCTTTACCCAGCTGTTCCCGAAAAAGAAACACGCGTTCGAATATTCATGACTGCCGTTCACACCGAAAAACAAATTCGTGATTCGGTGGAAGTCCTGGCGCGTGAATGGCACGCCATCATGAACGGCAACTTTAGCGACGAAGGCTTTGACGAGCCTGAGGCGTAGTCGAATCGATAGTAGCACGACTCTCCGAGTCGTTAATCCAGAGTTGCGGCGAGATGATAGTAGCTCGACTCTCCGAGTCGAAGTTCTTGGACTAACGGCTCGGAGATTCGTGCTACTTTGCTTACGACTCGGAGATTAGTAGTAAGTACTGAGACAATCGACTTAAGTTCTTAGTCGGATGTCCAGATCAACGAATGCAAACAGATCAGGTTGCCTTGAGCCTGGATCGCCAAAACGCCAATCGCTGTCACCATTGGTAGCCGCATCCGGCGTATGGGTTAGCCTGAAAACAGTTTCGTTGACTGATTGATCAATTCGATTGCCCCACGACCACCAAAGTTCCTGGCCTGACTCAGCTGCTTCAAAAACATTGTAAATCGAAACAAAGTATGTCTTGCCGGCTTCTAAGGTGTAATCAACATTGGCCGAGTACTCGTAAAGAGGTGCCGCTAAGATGGTTTCACCTGTGTCTTGACGATTGGCTCCACCGACTTCGAAACGAACAGATGTGCTACTGTCTGGAGCGCCGTCTTCGGCTCCTTCAAAAATTTCGACAACGAAATTGTCAGCTGGATCAGCCCCAGGATCTGAATTGCCATATACGTCTCGGTCATTGTAACCAGTCCACTCAACCAAACTGATCGTCTGCGTCGAATCAAGTACGACAGGGGTAGCAAACCGATTGCCGTCGTTGGTGTCCGAAGCAAAGATCGAAAGCTGACCACCCTCGACATTTTCTGCGCCTCCGACGCCACCGTCAAAGACCTGCATATGTTCGACAGTCCCGATCGAAACGTTTTCCTGGTCGTGTGGGTTCATTGCTATTTCCGGTATTTGATCGATACCAGATTGGCCTGCGATTTTGATGGTGCTTGTGATGGAAGCCTCCGTTAGATCGGCACTTATCGTGTCGTCACCGTTACCGAGAAACACGCCCAATTGGTTTTCTCCGACAACCGGATTGTTTAGCTCAACAGTATCGTTTCCAGTGGACGACAGCACGAGGTTGAGTTCTCCCGAGTAATGATTTCCTTGGGAGTGAATGGAATCTGAGTGGTTGCCCGTGTTAACAAAGGAGTTCCCGGCAAATATAGAGTCAGTCACGGTTACCGAATCCTCACCATCAAGCGTGATGGCATAGAGCGTATCTGCAAAATGACTACCTGTCGTTGATATCGAGTCGTTTCCATCGTAAGTCTGAATTACGAAGTGATCCGTGAAAGTACTGTCCTCAACAGCAACATTGTCGTCACCCGTTCCACCGAAAATAACCGACCGTGATTCAAACACGGCATCTCTTACGACAAAGTTATCGTGGCCGGGGCCAAGGTGGGCTCGCAATCCGCCTGCAAAACTAACGCCTGATTCAGTGACCAGAGCGCCAGAAACGATGTAGCTTTCCTCTCCGTTGATGGTGGTGCCATCAAGACCTCTGACTTCAAGCTGGCCATTTTCTGCAACCACTTCGAACTGGTTGTTGGCCTGGTCACCGCGAATGTAAAGGTGGCCGCTTTCGACAACGGTCACGTCGCCGGCAAGCAGTAAACGATTTTCAAGAACTTGATAAGTGTTTGATCGCCGCCGACTACGACGAGGAGATAGAGATGGCATTGAAAATCCTCACTGACAATAAAGCTGTATTGAAAAATCAAATCCCTTCAGGTTGGTCGAACCGAAAACCCATTATTGGGCTCGCCCGAGGAAACACAAGAAAAAATACAACTTGAACGTTTTTCTTGCGCAAAAAGCAGAGAATTTTTAAAAATTGACCAAAGCAGGTAGAGCAGCAACTACTGATCTCCAACATCACCTAGAAAATCCTGCCATTGAGACATTTGCTTGACTTGCTGCCGAATTTGGTTCAGGACACGATGCCGCGCGACGTACACGGTATCGATACTTATTCCGAGCTGCTCGGCTGTCTGATTGATCCCCTGGTTTTCGATGTAGCTAAGTCGAAACGCTTCCCAGTAAATGGGTTTGACTGAAGGCTGCACGGCTTCAACTGCAACGGCAAACATCTGGCGTCGAAGCTCAAGCTGGAACCGTGAATCTCCTTCTGGCGAATCTTCGGCAAGCTGATCCAAGTACTGCTTTCCATCTTCGGACACAGTGTTTACAAAACGCAATTTGTCTTTTTCAAATTCACGCAGCATGCAGTTGCGAGCGACGCGATACAGCCAGCCGCGAAAATTTGAATTGCATTCATTGGGAGACCATTGGTGCACAACTTGGCTTAATCGCAGCAACGTGTTTTGACAGGCATCGTTTGCATCTTCGTCGGACATGCCCAGCCGTTTGGCAACATTCCAAATCAAAGGCCGATAGATCGAAACGAATTGCTCCCAAGCATCTGCGTCCGACTTGTCTCGCAGTCGCAGTATCAGGCTTATCTGAGTTGTTTGGAATGAGCGATTCATTTTTTGAAAAATGAGACACGTTACGATAACACTAATTTAAAAATAGCAATTTGATACTCGGAAAGTAAAGCGAAAATTCAAAGGATTTTTGTATTCGAAGAGTAATTTGACTAATTTTGAATTCTTAAAATTTTTTGCGCAATATTCTCCGGCCGATCGTGTTTCTGTTAAGAATAGGTTTGGCCAAGCGGGTACATTTTTTGTGCTCAGCAAAAAGGAATAAGTATGTCACAACACCATCTTAGCGAACTGGAAGTGGAAAGAATAATTTCCATGGGAGAGTCCACTCTCAAGATAAAAGATCACTTGGCTCAATGCACACTATGCCAGAATGAGATCGACAAGGCGTCAGCAGATCAATGGTGGTGGAATGAAGGTCGCGAACTGATTGCATCTACGGTGAAGTTGAAAGAGAGATTTGGCAGTCCACCAAAATCCATCCAGAACGAAAGCTATTGCCCGGCGACCGCCGAGGTCCAGCAGTTAATAAGTAGTTTCGAAAGTGGTGCTGATCCCGATGCACTGGGCCGTGTTGACGAATTTGAAATCGAGTCACTCGTTGGTGTCGGCGGCATGGGGGCCGTTTTTAAGGGACGCAGCCGGGAATTGAATCGGTGTGTTGCGATCAAGTTTCTTTTGCCGAGACATGCTGGTTCAGAAGAAGCACGGCAGCGATTTATTCGTGAGGCAAAAGCCATCGCGGCGGTCTCGGACAATCATGTTATTCCCGTGTATCGCATCGACTCCTCGGCGCGGTATCCCTTTTTTAGCATGCCCTTTATCGTGGGAGTTTCTCTGCAACAGTTCGTTCTGGAGAATGGGCCATTGGGTTCGCTTCAGTTGGTGCAAGTTGCAAAACAGATTGCCGCTGGTTTGAAGGCCGCCCATGCGCAAAGACTCGTTCATCGCGATGTCAAGCCAGCGAATATTCTGATCGAAGATGATTCCAATCGGGTCATCGTGACTGACTTTGGTTTGGCTCGGGAAGAAAGTGAACTAGGGCTGACGCAAACAGGGCTGATTGCCGGCACCCCGCCGTACATGTCTCCCGAGCAGGCTGAGGGAGAAAACCTCGATCAGCGAAGCGACTTGTTCAGCCTTGGGTCGGTCATGTACTTTATGGCGACCGGTCAATCTCCATTTCAAGGCGAAAATCAACTTGAGTTACTGAGGAATATCCGAGAAGCCAAAGCTCCGGCTGTTTGTAAATTCAATTCAGATATTTCCGCTGGCCTGGAAAAGGTTATTCAACGTCTGCTTGAAAGGGATCCTGCGCAAAGGTTTCAGACCGCAGCTGAAACCGAAGAGTACTTGGCGAGTTTTGAAGCTCACTTGAATTCACCAAGCCAGAATCGCCAACCAAAACTTGCGCGTGTCAAAAGGCCTACCAACTACCGCCGTTGTTTGGTCGCACTTGCGATTACATTGGGATTCGCATTGTCCGTCATAGGCTTTAATAGTTGGCAGGCCAAAACGGGATTGTTCCCAATGATTCAATTTATTTCCTGCGATTCGATTGAGCTAAAAGGGGCGAGCAAAGAAGATGAAAGACAGTAGCACGATTCTCCGAAGATAGTAGCACGATTCTCCGAATCGTTTCTCGAACAGGTAACGATTCGGAGAATCGTGGTACTAAGTTACGACTCGGAGAATCGTGCTACTAAAACTTTCGTTTTTGCAACCCCCCTTAAAACTGCCTGTTTTGAAATAGCCCATCTTTCACAAAAAGAACAAAGTCTTTGCTGGCAGCGTTTTAATGCCCATTGTGTTGGAAGCGGAGCATCGTTGATTGACAGTTCCACCAATCTGAGTCACAACAGTGCAACTCAATCCTTTCGACTTACATCATTTTCACGGTCGAAAATCCTTCCGACTTTTAATGATACTGTCGGAAATCCTTCCGGCATTCAGTCATCCCGTCGGAAATTGTGGGTCGGTGAGTCTCATTGAGTGTTATCGAGTTGTTTTAGTTTCGACTAATGACCAATTTCGACTGCACCACTACTCTTGCCAATCATTGCTTGCCTTTACCCCAACTGATCTAAATTCCCCAAGGACTGGTTTTGAATTCTGCAACTGCCACCGTGGACTGGGTGCGCGATGTGCGTGCGACACTAAAAGACTCTGAACAAGATTTCCATCAAGTCAAAGGGTGGATCTACTGGCGAGATATGATCGTTGGAGCCATCGTTGCGTACGGAGCGGCGATGCTTTACATGCAGTCACCGGCGTTTTCGGTTTGGCAGCTCGTTGGATTTGTTGTCGCTGTGTTCTGGCTTTACCGAGTCGGTTCCCTGGTTCATGAAGTCTGCCATCTCGGCCGGCACGAGTGTACTGCATTCAAAGTAGCTTGGAATATTTTAGTAGGCGTGCCCACGTTAACCCCGTCTACCTTTTTTACCGGGCACCATCGCGACCATCATTCGCAACGAGTCTATGGTACGCCGCAGGATCCTGAATACGTCGTCAACGTTTGTGAACGAGGCAGTATTCTAAACCTGCTGTTTTACTTCTTATTTGTCGCAATCTTTCCGCTAATCGTTTTCACGAGATTCGCGCTGGCTCCGCTGACATTTATCACGCCTGGAATTCGTGATTATTCGCTCAAGCATCTTTCGGCGTTCACGTTCAACTGGAAATATGAAAGACAACTTAGTCGTATCGATCGCAAGTCATTTGCGGCACTCGAATTATTCTGTTGTTTTCGTGCCTGGTGCATTCCAGGTGCCGTGTTGTTGGGAGTTGCGGCGCCATCTCGAATGCTAATGCTCTATTCTCTTGGGGCATCGGTCGTGATCTTGAACCAGCTTCGGCAACTCGCTGACCATCATTTCGAAGGCGACGGGAATCACCTGACGATGTCCGAGCACATTATCGACTCTTGCAACTACACGAGTCGCGATCCGGTTACCTGGCTGTTTTTTCCGTTTGCGATTCAGTATCACGCGCTGCATCACATGTTTCCATCGCTTCCGTATCACAACCTCTCAGGTGCCCATGAATATTTGTTGAGAACGTTGCCGGGAGACTCGCCGTATCATGATTTGTCACAGCCAGGTTGGTGGTCGGTGGCAAAGAAGATGTTGCAAAAATAACGGGTTGCGATTTAGCTCTCTGGGTGTGACACAGTAAACGGTATGCGAATGAACGCTGTTCGTTTTTAAGTCGCTTAACCTCAAGTCTGGATCGCGAGCGCAGTAAACGTTGGCTTCGAGCTGAAATTCAAACGCAAACGCCTGAATATATTCGCATTTACCACTCTGGTTGCGAAAAAGACGACCCAATTCTACGATGACGGGCTTTCTATCTTCGTGATTGACCCAATTTTCAAGTGAATTTGAAGTCGGTTTTGCTTGATAGTTTAAATCGACATCAACGCAATCAATATTCGGTTGAAAGGCCGCTTACAACACCGTGCAACAGGCCATCGAAAAAGCCAACACATTAATCGAAGCCCTTGGGTGGATTCGGGAGTTTCGCGACAAAATCACTGTCGTCAAACTTGGCGGAAGCATGCTCGACGATGAAGACGCGCTTCGGCACATTCTTTTAGATATTCATTTTATGGAGACCGTCGGGATGCGTCCGGTGGTTGTTCATGGCGCCGGCAGTCGCATCAGTGCAGCGATGAAAGAAGCCGGAATCGAACCTCGTTTTGTTGAAGGCCGTCGATACACGGATGAAAAAACGCTTGAAATCGTCGAGCGTGTTTTAGCCAACGAGACCAATAACTACTTGGCCGAAGAGTTCGAGAAGATCGGTGGCCGGGCGATGACTTTGAATTTTGAATCGACGCCTGTGTTGACTGGTGAGCAACTGAAGCTTGATGACGCAGACGGAAATCCGGTTGATCTTGGGTTCGTTGGCGAGATCACGAAAGTCGACCGCTTGGTGATCGACAATCTTTGCTATGCAGGTCAAGTCCCGTTTATCCCGTCCATGTGCACAACGGCGGATGGTCAAAAACTGAACGTCAATGCGGATACCGTTGCCACAAAACTCGCCCAGGAACTTAATGCGGACAAACTGGTGATCCTTTCTGATGTTCCTGGTGTCTTGCGTGATGCGTCACAGCCTGAATCGATCATTTCAAGTTTGACAAAAGACGAAGCGAATAAACTGGTCGCCGATGGAACGATTACCGACGGCATGATTCCAAAAGTTCAGGCTTGTATTGAAACGATTGAACGGGGAGTTCGAAAGGTCCATATTGTTGATGGGAACATTCGGCACTCGTTGCTGTTGGAAATTTACACCAGCGGCGGCATCGGAACGGTTATCTGCAATTAACGCTAATCTATCGCAATCAATCAAACGCTATTTGAAGGGTGTTTAAATGCGACACGTTTTGTCTTTACTGGATTTGACTTCGGAAGAAGTTCGGCGCGTCCTCGAAATCGCAGTTGAATTGAAGTCCAAGATGTCCGCTGGCGAGCGGCCGGGAATTCTTGAGAACCATGTTTTAGGTTTGCTGTTTGAAAAACCTTCGCTCCGAACACGCGTTAGCTATGAAGCTCTCGCAATGCATTTAGGCGGTTCGAGTCTTTTTCTTGGCGAAGACGTCGGCTGGGGAGTGCGCGAACCCGTGCGAGACTTCATGCCGATTCTGACTAGCTATTTGGATGTGTTAGTCATCCGCGCAAAAAGCCACGTCAAAGTCGAAGAAGCAATCGGTTACAGCCTGTGCCCCGTTATCAATGGCCTGACCGACGTTGCCCACCCAAGCCAGGCACTCGCAGACATCCTTACGATGCAGGAGTTGGCAGGAAGCTTGGACGGAACAAGTCTTGCCTACCTCGGTGATGGAAACAACGTTTGCTATAGCTTGGCGTTGATTTGTATCAAGTTAAATATTCCATTGCGAATCGGTGCACCTAAGAAATACCAGTTTGACCCTTTGTTCATTGACGGGCTTAACAAACAAGCCGGCTCGGAGCTGATCGTGCAAACTTCTGACCCACGCGAAGCGGCTGACGGTGCCGGATTCGTTTACACCGATGTTTGGACAAGCATGGGCCAAGAGGCCGAATCAAAGCAACGCATAGCCGATTTGAAGGACTTTCAAGTCAATCAGGAGATCATGAACTGCGCTGCAAAAGATGCCAAATTCATGCATTGCCTGCCCGCGCGAAGAGGCGAAGAAGTCTCCGAAGATGTTATCAATGGTTCATCAAGTGCAATCGTTCAGCAAGCCAATAATCGTTTGCACGCCCAAAAGGGATTGGTGGTTTGGCTGTTGAAAGAAGCACAAAAAGAATCTCAAGCTTAAGAGAATCTCAAGCTCAAAAGAATCGCCGCGTCCCACTGCCGTTGCAAACTTTCCGAATCAATAATCTAAACATCAAGCAATTTTCAACTTGAGAACCCTATGGCCAGAAAAGCAAACGAAATTCGCCCTGTAAAAATCAAACGCAAGTTTACCAACAAGACTCCGGGCAGCGTGCTTTATCAGTGCGGTGGAACCGTTGTACTTTGTACGGCAAGTGTTGACGAAAACGTTCCGCCGTGGATGCGTGATTCGGAAAAGGGTTGGATCACGGCCGAGTACAACATGCTTCCCGGCAGTACGAGCCCGCGAAAACGCCGTGATCGAAACAAAGTCGACGGGCGTACCACAGAAATTCAGCGCTTGATCGGGCGTAGCATGAGAGCGGTTGCGAATCTTGAGGCACTTGGCGCTCGTCAGATCACCGTCGACTGCGACGTACTACAAGCCGATGGTGGGACGCGTACGGCCAGCATCACTGGCGGAATGATTGCATTGATCGATGCGATTAACTCGATCAAAAAAGAGTTGCCCAATCCAAAAATTTATCCGCTACGAGATTCACTTGCCGCGATCAGCGTCGGAGTCGTGGATGGAAAAGCAGTTACTGACTTGGACTATCCGATGGACTTCGCTGCCGCCGTTGACATGAACGTAGTGATGACAGGCAAAAAACAATTCGTTGAAATTCAAGGCACGGGTGAAGAGGCAACTTTCAGCGAAGACGAATTGGCCCAGCTTTTAAAACTGGCCAAGAAAAGCATCGGCGATCTAACAGCGATTCAGAAAAAAGCCATCGGCTCCAAGTGGCCTTTCTAGTTTTGTTTATACAACGCAGCTGTCCCATACCCTTAGTCGCTTTTTTTCCAACACCGACTGATTGGTATTTTGCGAGTTTTTTAGTCAGCTCGTGAGGCTTAAGAGATAACCACGAACACGGTGAAGCCACGATCGGATAGAATGAGTGGCTTCCAATCTAACCACTGACATGGCTTTTCTAGCTACAAAAACAAAGGCAAATTGATGAGTGAAAAACCAACGGATCCAATTGAACTTTACGGTTGGCTTAAGCAGCAGATCTCCGGACTTGAAAAAGAACTGGACGGAATCAAAGACGAGGTTTTCGAACTCGTTGATAAAGAAGGCGGTAAATTCGAAACCGACGTTTTTAAAGTCAGCTGCACCAAGCGCCCGAAATACAAATATTCAGAAACGTATGACCAGAAAAACGAAGAGCTAAAGGCGCTCAAGAAAAGCGAGATCGACAATGGCGTGGCCACGATCGATGGCTATTCGCAGTACGTGACTTTCAACGTCAAGAAAGAAAAGAAAGCCAAAAAAGCGAAAAAGGATTAGACGATGAAACTTCGAACCATTGGGTTGTTCTTGCTCGCTTGTTCAGCAATTTGCTTGATGGTTGCGGCGGAACGTTATCAGGCGACGGTAAAAGCCGCTCAGGAAAAGTTCGCTCCGATCGGCTTGGAAGTCAGCTCCGTTAGTCTGCCATTAGTAAGTTCGGTCTGCGGATTGGCTGGCGTTGTGCTTTTCGTCGCTGGCGTTCGGTTGATGTTCGAACAGGTCAAAGCCAATCGCGCGGCGGCCAAAGACGATGGAATGTTGAAGGCGAAATAGGTTTGCAATGATTGACTTTCAAAAGTGCTTCAACCTGGTTGAAAAACACATCGAAGACCGATATGAGATGCCCGTTTCCATATCCGATGTGGTTGATCCAAACACTGGCGATTTTGACGGTGTCTCGATCAAGATTGATTACGCGCTTGAGTTGGATTTGGCGTTTTATGTTCTCTTGCATTTGTTCGGACATAGCGTGCAGTGGAATCTATCGGAAGAATATCGCCGACTGGGCCAGGACCAAACGATTCCAAAGCCGCCAGAAGAAATGGAGCGGCTTCACGAGTATGAACGTGACGCGACTCGCATTGCTTTGATGTTGTGCCGAGATGTTGGACTTGAGCCGATCGACGAAATTGATCGATGGGTCAGCGATTGGTTTGACGCAGACTATGCGTTTTTGGCACACTTTTACACGACCGGCGAACGGCTTGAGCCACGTTCACTGCTCCGCCCTGGCGAAGGCGAGTTGCTAACGCCGCTTGCGATTCCAAACTTCATCCCCCAACGCTGGACCAGTCGTTGGTCTTTTTGACGGAAGTAAATTTGCCACGAATGGTCGGTGGCCGATGTCGCCAGACTTCGGGCAATTGAAGCTCGGTCGATGACGAGGCTCCCGACTGTCTCACGCGCCGGCCAAGCAACACCAGCACACACATCAAGGCAGAGAATCAACTCAACTCACTGATTCATTGCAACTTTTCACAATGTTGCGACGCTTACTTGTCCGTGTAAGAAAAATTCAATTTGATTTTGTCTTTTGGCCAAAGTTTGCCGTCGACTTCCACGTGAGGATAGACCAGATAATTCAGCGGTTGGGCGCTGGCGGCGGGAACGAGCTCAATGTCGCGTCCAGTTGAAAAAGCGACTCGGTCCTGGGTTAGTTTGCCGAAATAATACTCTTTCATTTCTGGATGCTTGTCGGCTTCGGAGATATCAACCGGAGCCCAGCCTTTGCCTTTTGAGTGGAACCATGCCCAGCAGTGATAGCCTTTGACGACTTTTGGCTGGCCATCGGAATCGCCATCCTTCTTGGGCGGAAGCGGAAATCCAATTTCAAAGCGGGCCGGGATTTTTTGATTCCTTGCCAGTGAGATAAACAAACTGTGAAAGTCCGTGCAGTTTCCAGTCTTACTATCGCAAGCCCAGGCAGAGTCTCCATTGCCATAACCCGGTTGCGATTTGTCATACTTCATGTGGTCTTCGACGATCTCATAAAGCTGTTTTCCAGCGGCCATTGAATCGTCGACCAATTCTTTGTCTTTTAGCAGTTCAGTCGGTTTGCCATCGACTGGAACCAAAGAGTTTGCGGCAAGGAAAAGGCTCTTCTGTTCATCGGTCAGGTTTTTCGCGGCATCGTCAACACTGGCTTCGTGACGCACGACGTCGTATTTGAGTGCGAACTCAATTTGGTTTTCTTTTAACGTGTCTGGTTTGATTTCGAAATATCCAATTTGGTTGTTATATTTCTCGTCGCGATTCATCTGCATTTCCGTTGGCGTGTTTTTTTCGGCCAAGGAAACCTCTTGCTGGCCATTGCTCTGAGCGATCGGATACCAAACGCGAACAGTGGCGTCGGTTGGCACATCGAGAATGGTGGCGCCGTAATTAAAAGCAAATGAACGCGATGATTTTGAATCTGCGTCGTTGGAATTCTTGCTGTTTGCAGGCGTGTCTTGTTGGCAGCCAGTAGCACCCACGATGACGAGCGCGAATAACGTGACGAAAAATGAAGCTTTTGATTTCATGGAATTTCAAAAAAGAAGGTCAGTGGACGAGTTGACAAAAAAATGGCTCAAACGAGTTGATGAATGGAGCTGACTAAATCGAGTTGATCAATCCGTCAGTCACCCGCGCGAGGCCTTGATAAAACTTTGATTCGCGTTGTTGAACTTGCGCCAGGAACACGGACGACCATTGTAGGTGCGACTGCACAAACTGGCGAACGATTTCATCGGTTGCTTCGTCTGATTGACGCAACAAGTGGCTTAAGAAATCGAGTTGGACGCCGATGTGATCCGGGAGGCTTGATCCAGGTTCGTAGCCGGGAAGCAGCTCAAAATATTGCTTCATCGACGAAGAAGTTTCGGATTGAAATTGATTCGATTGCCAGACGGATTGAACCGGAGACAATTGTCCCTTGGGGCCGATCAACAGTACGCAATACTCAACCGCCAGTTCATCCACCAACGATTCATTTGGCTCTGGAATGAATCCGCCCAGTTCTTCATACGTTTCGCGAAACGGTTTTGTTCCCATTGCGTCGAGTGTGGTCTGGTCGATTTCACGCAGCCAAAGTTGGCCGATGAGTTGGGCGACGCTGGCGAGTTCGAGGGAGGCTTGTGGCATATTTGCTGATTTAAAAAATTTGAATTGCGATTTTGTTTCGTTGCGGCAAGCGTGCATTCTAAGTCGGCGGGATCGTCGTCGAAAGCCGAAAATGAATTTGTCGTTTGGGCTGCGTTGAAATTCGAGTCAATCAATCGGTTTTGTTGAGCGTGTACAAATAAACAAATTGATTAGCGAGCTTAGTCGATCTCCACCGCCCCATCCGTCTTCGAAAAAACCAGTCAGAGAGAAACCGGCGGATAATTGTTTGCCAATTAACTCTTCCAGAGAATGCCCAAACTCGATGGACCGCTCGGGGCTGATCAACGCCTCTCGCTCTTCTTCGGGTAAGTCAAAATCGCAATACGGAATCGAATGACGGACTTCAAATTCATCACGGTCCATTTTTACAGCGTCAAATAAATAATAAAGTGGATTGATGAAGCCGACGATCAGTGAGCCGCCTGGGCGCAAAACGCGAAACGCCTCTTGCCAAATTTCTTCGACGGTTGGGCAAAAACAAGTCGCACACGGGCTGACGATTAAATCAAAGCTCGCTTCGTCAAAACAGCTGAGATCGCGCATCTCACCGCAAACGGTTTTTATCTCAAGCCCTTCACGTTGGGCAATTTCGGTATCGCGTGCCAATTGTTGTTCGCTTAAATCAAACACGGTCACGTTTGCACCGAGCACGGAAAGTATTGGCGATTGTTGCCCACCACCACCAGCCAAACACAAAAGGTCCTTGCCAGGCAATGGTTCGAGCCATTCTCGCGGTACGGCTTTGGTAGGCGTGACGCGAATTCTCCATTTACCTTCTTTGGCGTCTTGGATCTGCTTGGGCGTCATCGCTCGATAAAATTTGTCACCTGCCAACGCCATTTTGTCCCATGCGTGGCGGTTGTAATCTACGGGATCAATGGCTGCGTGCTCCGTTGAAATGGGGGTGTCGTAGTTTGAACACATTACGTTCGTTGAGGTTAATTGAAAATGTAGACCAATTCACAGACATTCGCATCGGGTGACGCGTACCAACTGGAATTATTTTGCGAACCGACTAGGCTTATGGTTTCAAAAATCAGCGAATTGTTGAATCCGAAACATGTGCAGGCACGCTGATCAGACCTGACGCTTCCTATATATCGAGAACCAAAAATGTACTTGTTGAATTCGTTTCGGTTTTGTTTAGCTTTGTTTCTTATTTGCGCCACGACGTTGTGCGTTAATTCAGAGGCCGATGCCCAATACGCCGACGCCGTAAAACCTCCTGAAAATTTACAAGCTGGTTTTGACGCGATCACGATCGAACAGTCGAAGGAGTGGCTGGGGATTTTGGCCGGTCCAAAATTTGAAGGCCGCGGCACCGGACAACCTGGCTACTCGAAAGCAGCCCACTGGGTCGCTGGAAAGTTGGCGGAGTTTGGCCTTGAGCCGATCGGCGACAATGGAACTTACTTTCAAATGTTGCCGATGAAGCGACGTTTGCCCGTGATCGAAGAATGCTTCATCGAAGGGCCGGACGGAATGAAAGTCCAAGCCAAAGAGAAAATCGGATTTGATCGGTATACCGACAGCCAAGAAACCGTTGGCGAAATTGTGTTTGTAAATTTCCCCAATGATGAAGCCGAATTTGCTGAAGGCGTTTCTCTCCGAGACAAAATCGTAATCTACCGCTCACCAGCCAACGCACGATCTGCAGCGGTCAAAATTGTTCGTCAACGACCAGCAGCTTTCTTGCGTGTTGTTGACGGCGTGCCTGGATCACTTGCCCAACTAGTGCGAGGTGGCCGTCGTCGTCGATCGACCAGCGTTTCTGGAACTATTAATGATGAGGCCGCACAAGAAATGGTCTCTGCATTCAAAGGGAAAGATTGGCTTAAAAGTACAGACGATGAGTCAGATACGATTTCGGTTCACGAAACAGGCGAAGAAGTAACGTTGCGAATGCGATTCCGCGAAGAGCAGGCCGCAGTGCCTAACGTGGTTGCTTGGCTTGAAGGATCAGATCCTGACCTGAAAAAAGAATACATCGTTTTGGGATCACACTTGGATCACCTTGGCATTCAAGGCGGACAAGTGTTTCCGGGTGCCGATGACAATGGCTCCGGTTCAACCGCAGTTTTGAACATCGCTAAAGCGTTTGCAACCAACCCCGTTCGGCCAAAACGAAGCGTCATGTTTATCTGGTTTGCGGCAGAAGAAATTGGTCTAGTGGGATCACGACATTACACAGACAACCCTACAAAACCGCTTGAGAATATGACCTGCATGTTCAACATCGACATGGTCGGACGCAACGAAGAAACCAAAGACGAAACATCAGCTGAAAACGAAGGCGCAATCCACTTGGTTGGAAGTATGAAAGGCGAAACGGATTTGCATTCGTTGGTACTGGAAGCCAACAAGCACGTTGGTTTTCGATTTGAGCTGGATGAAGAAAAAGTTTGGAATCGCAGCGATCAAGTGAACTTTTACAAAAAAGGCGTTCCCGTTGCGTTCCTGTTTGGCGGTTTCCATCCTGACTATCACAAGCCTTCAGATAAGGTTGGCGAGATCAATTTCAAGAAGTTGACTTCTGCGGCCAAGCTTTATTACACCGCGATCAATTTGGCTTCTGAGCACGGTCGGTTTCAAATGAAGAAAGAAGAAGAGGAGCAACGCCGTCCCCGCCGCGGTCGGTAGTTCGAAAGAACTTGCACTTCAAGTTTGCTTTTGCTTTCGATAGTGCAATTCGAATTTGAATTTCGAATGTCAATCAATTTGCCACAGCAAGTAAAGATGTCGCGACTGGATCACCCAACGATTCGGTCGCGGCCATCTGCTTTGGCTTTGTAAAGATTCTCGTCAGCTTCTTTGATCAATTGAGTTTGGGTCAAAGTCTGATGTTCGTTGGACACGGCGATACCGCAACTGATCGAAACTTCGAGTGGGCCACTGGCGGTTTCAAAGGGTGTGCTTGAGATAAGACTTCGGCATCGCTCGGCTACAATGACCGCGCCTTTGAGATCGGTTTCGGCCAGAATGATTGCGAACTCTTCTCCGCCAAAGCGTGCGAATATGTCTTCTTCTCGAATTGACTGGCGAATGCGTTTGGACAATTCAGCCAATACTTCGTCACCAACCAGATGCCCGTGCTGATCATTGATGGACTTAAAATGGTCCGCGTCAATCATGATCAAAGAAAGCGGAAGCTTTTTTCGCGTCTGCCTTTTGAGTTCGCGATCAAGCATATCAATGAGGTAGCGTTTATTCCACGCGCCAGTCAAACTGTCACGCGTGATCATCATATATACGGCTTCGTGATAGTCGGCTTCAACTTGATCGGTGGCCATGAATTTAAAAATTCTTCCACCAATTCGAATGCGATCACCAGATTGAAGCATGGTCTGTGAAACGGATTCGCCATTCACCCAGGTTCCATTGGTCGAATCCAAATCGGTAACCTGAAACCCATGGTCCAATTTTTCAAACCGAGCGTGCTGGCGAGAAATGGCACCTTCAGCAATCATCAGGTCGCAGCATGATTCACGGCCAACGATGAATTCGTCGTTGGTCAGTTTGGTCAAACCGTGTTGCAAATCGACGGGGTGGATTTGTAGAAGGCGTGCATCTAGCGCAGGCACCGAAGCGACTTCGGGCATGTCATTTGAAAAAATAGTATTATGTCGGGCAGTTCCGGACATGATGTTTTTCGGTGCGGGGTTGTTTGATAAAACAGGAGGGACTGAAGTTTACGTTTTGATTGGGGAGCGGGCGGGCTAATCAAAAAATTTATGCAACAAAAAAACATGACATAACCCTCAGGTTCGGTGGAAATCCCTCGGGTATGCGCAGGGGCATTGCAAAAAAGGCCGGGTTGGGAGATCTGGACGGATTCAACCGACTACCGAAGTGCACTGTATGTCGCGTCACGGACAATCTCGCCATAGCTTTTCTTCACTGGCATGATCTGCATCATGAAAATCACAGCCGTTTGTTTGGTAGGGTTTACCCAAAATCTGGTTCCCGCCGCTCCACCCCAGCCAAAATCTCCTTGCGGGAATTTTCGAAAGCCCAAACCAAACTCGAACTGACGGCCCGGCGGGCGTTCAATCTTTGCCAATTGGTTAGTAAACATTTCGCTGATAGTTTCTGCTTTTACAATTCTCGCTCCATCAAGTTCGCCTTTGTTGAGCAACATTTTGCAGAACTTTGAATAGTCATCCACGGTCGAGCAAAGCCCACCACCGCCGGAAAAGTAAGCGTTGTCTTGGTTGTAGAATCGCAGAGACTGGATGGGAGAAGCCGGAATCAGTTTTCCGTTGACGCGGTGTCGGTAAAGTTGAGCAAAGCGATCCTGTTTCGCTGTTGGAACAGAAAAGAAAGTATCTGTCATGCCCAGAGGCTCAAACACATTTTCGTTCAAGTACTCATCAAACTCTTGCCCAGACACGACTTCGATGACACGTCCAAGAACGTCCGTTGAAGCACCGTAGTGAAACTTAGTGCCAGGATGATGAAGCAGCGGAATTTTCCCCAGTTTCTCCACCGTCGATTTGATCGTTCGCTCGGTCATCATCACACCGGATTTTCGATACCGTTGATCGACAGCAGTGTTGCCGAAAAAACCATAGGTCAAACCAGAAGTGTGCCGCATTAAATCACGCGTGGTCATGATCCGCTTGGGAGCAACTTCGACCGATTCACCAGCTCGAGTTTCAAGAACTTTAAGATCGGCAAACTCAGGTAGATAAGTCGCGATTGGTTTATCGAGATCAAGCTTTCCCTGCTCCACCAGTTGCATCGCGGCGATGCTGGTAATGGGTTTGGTCATGGAATAGATCCGAAAGATCGTGTTGCGATCAAGCGGGATTTTTTTTCGTTTGTTTTGGTTTCCCCATTTGCCAAAGTAAACTTCTTTTCCTTCTTTGAGAATCAAAGCGGAACAACCAACGACTTTTTCGGACTTGATCAGTTGGTCCATCTTCCGATCAATCGATTCAAGCTTTTTGATGTCAAAGCCAAGTTCGGCTGCGTGTTCGGAGATTTGAGTATCGTCTTCAGTCGCACCTGACGATTGAGCGCTTTTCTCGCGTTCCGAATTTGTTGTTGGTTGGTCGCTCGATTTTGTTTGCGCTGCGGAGCTCAGGTTTGGCCCTTGGAAAAGCAATTGCAAGGCTAGGATACAGCAGCATGGAATTAGATGGCGTAACAAGTTAAAGCCCTTTATGCGTTTTGAAGAAGTTAAGTCCAACCAGATTGTAACAACCACCTGACTGACCATTGGTTAAACCCGGGTCTTATTCATTTGTTGTGAAGACTCACGGACGAGATGCCTATTTTTGGCAGATTTTTCCGTTCAAATTTTGCGTTGCCCACGTGAAAATGTTTGACTTAGAGAGTGATTAGTTATCTCTTATGGTCTCAGAATTTGCTACGAGTGAAAGTCTGATCAGCAGACGCACCTTAAGATTTTACATAATTGGGAGAGTACTTATGATTCGAAATTTCGCTTTCACCTTTGGATTCGTTTTCCTTTCAGTTGCGATGGTTTCGCAATCAGCCGATGCACAAATTTATGGTTCAAGATGCTATTGCCAACAGCCAGTTCAGGTTGTGCAAACTTACGCGACACCACAACCAGTTCAGTATTATCAAATGATACCCCAACAGGTTGCGCAGCCGGTTACAACATTCTACGGATCGGCAGCGCCGGCTCCTATGTTTAACAACGGCTTTGGAGTTGCTTCCCAGCCAATTTATTCTGATTTCTACGGGGCTGGCATTTCAAATCCGATTCCAAACTCATTTCAAAATGCGATCCCAACTGGAATTCCAAACGCGATCCCAACTGAATATCCAGTAAGCCAATCTGTTCCGGCGTTTGTCAATGGAATTATTGAAACACCAGTGGCTTCGGGAGTCTTGCAATCAACGTACAACCAACCCGTTGCCGTTGAGACAGTTCAGCCAACCCCGGCAGCGGCTCAACCAGTAACCGCTGTTGAAAGCGATGCCGCGGCAACTCCTTCAGTGGCTGATGCAGCCAAGGACTCATTAAAAGTAGAGACATCAGCCAAGGCTCCAACGCCTGCCAAATCTATATTGAAAAAGTAGGCTTGAAGTAGTAGTTTTGAAAAACGAACGGACACGGCATACCACTGCCGTGTCTTTTTTTTGTTTCTTAAGCGTCGAAATTAGCGTGCAAATTTCGTTTTTGTTGACGGCAATTCTTTTCAAACTACCGTGGACTGTTCGATATTCCGACCTAACTAACTTTTGTGGTATCAACTACAATCTATCTTTCTTACTTGTATTTTAATTGTGGAAATTCGTTCCCAATGACTGAGCCAACCGAAAATTCGACTATTGATCTGGAGATCAAAGATGCACAGGTCATCTTTGGCAACGTTTGGGAACTGCTGAACGAAGAAGTCGGCCACGAAAATTTGCGTTTCCCCAAAGAGCTTATTTTGCTTGGTGGTGCCCCCGGTTCAGGTAAAGGCACGCATACGAAATACATTTTGAATGCACGTGGGCTGACTTGCCCGCCGATCGTGATCAGCCAATTGTTGACGACTCCCGAAGCACAAAAGATCAAAGACCAGGGACAAATGGTTGGCGACACCGAAGTCATCGGGATTTTGCTGCGTGAATTGCTCAAACCAGAGTATCGTGACGGAGCGCTGCTAGATGGATTCCCGCGAACCCGGGTTCAAGTCGAGTGTTTGAAGTTGTTGGTCGATCAGATTGATCAACTCAACAACGAATTTGCAGAAACGGAATTGGCGATCCATTTTCGGCGGCCAACGATCCATGCGATGGTTTTGTTTGCCAGTGAGCAAACCAGTGTCGAACGCCAACTTCAACGTGGTGTTGAAGTTGAGAAACAAAACAAGAAAGTCGAAGAAACGGGAATCGGCACAATACAACAAGTACGTGCGACCGATCTCAGTCCTGAAAAAGCCACCCGCCGTTACCGTGTTTTCAAAGAGCAGACATGGGACGCGCTACAATCGCTTCAGGAAATTTATCACTACCACTTCATCAACGCCGAAGGCCCGGTTGCTGAAGTTGAAGCCAACATTCTCAAAGAGCTTCAATATCAAAGTTCGCTTGAACTTGATCCGCGAACATTCGACCGACTCAGTCCGCTGCCGTTGGCTGAAGAGATTACGATTCACGCGAGGCAGGAGTTGGTCCGGCGACTTGATGGGTACGAATTAAGTCATCGTGATTTGTTCATCAAAGTCGTTAAGATCATTGATGAGAAGTTCATGCCAATCATCACGCGTCATGCACTTTCAGGGCGAGCCAACGTTAATTCGGAAGATCGTTTGTTTGAGGATGCACTGGCACTTTCGATGTTGATCGATATCTTTTCTGAACGTGGCTATCACGCGATGGTCGACAAACGCATTCAAGACGTGCCTGAACGTGTTGATTTGGAAACCGGCAAGATTTATTGCCGCGAGAAACACGTTTATCGAATCCAGATTCATTTTGAGGGTTCATCGATCCGACGCGGTTAAATTCAGCCGGACTCGCGAAAGCAGCTTGGTCGGTTTGGAATGAATTTCCTGCGACCGCTTCACCTTGTCAGAAGTCACGCATTGCGAGAAAATCTGGGCTTACTGTTCCCGGATTATTTGTGCGCATCAAATGAATTTTGAAATCTTTGAGATCTGTTCGATCGTCATCGTGCTTTCGGCGCTTTTTGGCTACGTCAACGTCAAGGTATTGAAACTGCCAAACACGATTGGATTGATGATCGTTGCGATTGCGTTTACCGCATTCTTGTTTGGCAGTACGTACTTCACGGATTTCTTCAAGCAATTCGCCGACGACTTGATCGCGCTGATCGACTTCAAACATGTACTGCTTGATGTGATGTTGGGGTTTTTGCTGTTCGCTGGCGCGATGCACACGAACTTTGATCAGCTGAGAATTCAACGATGGCCGGTGATCGTTTTTTCAACGCTCGGCGTTTTGATTTCTACGTTTCTCTGTGCGACGTTGGTGTATTTTGGATTCCAGCTCATTGGAATCGAGACAAAGTATATTCACTGTCTGCTTTTTGGTTCGCTGATTTCTCCCACCGATCCGATTGCGGTGTTGGGGATTTTGAAAAAAGCGGGTGTCCCTAAAAAGTTGGAAACCAAGATCGTTGGCGAATCTCTGTTCAACGACGGCGTCGGCGTTGTTGTTTTCATGACGATCTACATGATCGCAACTGGGGGCGGTCATCCTGGTGAAACCCATACGCAACATGAGAACGGGGCTCGCGTCGCTGCGTCACTCAATGAGCAGCACGATGACGGTGATCAGCAAAATGATGCGGCAGGCGAGCACGACGAACAAGAACACGGTGAAAATGCTGGTCAAAAAGCAGCCCACGATGACCACGGGCACGCAAAAGAAGAAGCCACGACGGTATTCACGGTGGCAAAGCTGTTTGTAAAAGAAGTCTTGGGCGGGCTCGCGCTCGGTTTCATTCTCGGTTATGGCACGTTTTTGTTATTGCGTTCGATTGATGATTATGAAATCGAAGTGCTGATTACACTCGCCTGCGTGATGGGCGGATACTCGTTGGTAACCGCATTGCATATTTCGGCACCCTTGGCAATCGTTGTGGCGGGGCTGATCGTTGGCAATGATACTGTGCGTGGGACAGCGATGTCCAAGCAAACAGAAATGTACGTCAACAAATTCTGGGAGTTGATGGATGTCTTGCTCAACGCGGTTTTGTTCGTTCTGATCGGGCTTGAACTTCTGGTTTTGGATCTTCAGCAACAGTATCTTTATGCAGCAGGCATGGCGATTGTCATCGTATTGGCTTCGCGATTCTTTTCTTTACTTGCTCCAGTAAGATTCTTTGCCCAGAAACTCGATTTCGTTCCTCACACAACGACGATTATGGCTTGGGGTGGTTTGCGAGGTGGAATTTCAATCGCGCTTGCACTGTCGTTAACCAATGATATGAATCGTGACTTGTTCTTGACGGTCACATATGGCGTGGTGATCTTTTCGATCGTGGTTCAGGGGCTGTCCGTTGGCAAGCTCGCACGCAAACTAATTGGAGCAGAAAGCATCGAAGCAGAAACCGAAGACGATCATTGAGGGTAAGGCTAACTGTGACAACTACTTTTCGTATTTGCGAATCTAAGATGCTTTATTAAAGGTGAATAACGATGGGAATGAGCTTCGGGTACTTGTTTGTGATCCTTTTTGCTTTTGGCAGCGGAAATATGGGGATCCCGATGGGGATGGCTCCTGGTCCCGAAGATCCAATAATGGCCAAAATCGCGCCCGATGACTGCGTCGCGTATGCGAGTTGGAGTGGTTTTGTTGATGTCGATGCCAAAGCCAATCCTACTGAAGCTTGGATGAGTCAGCCGAAAGTCAGAGCCGCTGGAAACAAATTCAGAAAGGCCATCTGGGATATGTTTTCCGCCAAAGCTGCTAGACGAGACCCAATCGTCATCGCTGGTACTGAGCTCTTGGTCGAAGTGGGACGCATTGGTTCGGTGAGCCCAGGGGCGTTTTATGCTGATCAAATCGACTTTTCAAAAAATCCACAGCTTGACTTCAACGGAGGCCTGTTGGTTTCACTTGGCGACGGCACTGCCAAGGTTCAAAAGCAATTTGATGACTTCGCTGCTATGTTGCCAAAATTTTCCGACGATGAAAATAGTGCGTATCAAGTCAAAGAAATTGATGGCGAAAAAGTCATTCATGTTGAAGCGCCGCAGTTTGATTTTGAAATGAATCTCAAAATGCATGGCAAATATTTCTTTATTGGTTTCGGTGAAGGTTCGGTTGCCAAATTTAAAAAGAACTCCAAAACAGACGTACCGAAATGGCTGGTTGATTTGCGCGAGACATTAAAAATTGACCGAGTCAGCAGTGTCTCGTATCTAAATTCGAAACCGATCTTGAAACAAGTGAAAGATAATGGGTTGTTCGACGGTTTGTTTCAGGGTGGGCCGTTGGAGAAAATCGTCGATGCTGATTCAGTTGGTTGGGTTTCGGGTGTAGACAGCAAGGGCTTTTTGACACGGGCTGATATAAAGAAAAGCAAAACAAAATCTGGAGTATTGTCCATCATTGAACTTGATCCAATTCCAAAGCGATTGGTCAACGACATTCCCAAGGACACGAATTTTGTTTTGGCAACCAGAATTTCAACGAAAGCAATTTTGAAACTGATGCGTCAAGTGACTCGCGCTGCCGGTGAAGAATCCATCGAAGATTCACTGTCCGAGTTTCAAAAATTTACTGGAGTCAAACTGGAAACAGAATTGTTGGCGGCAGTGGGAGATTTCTTTTACGCTTACTACGCTGTTGACTCGGCCAGATTTTTTGACAAAGGCTGGGTTATCTCGGTCAGAATTGAAGATGAAATGTCGTTCCCGGCAATCTTTGATCGACTCAATACCGGACTCAGAAAATGGGCGAAAGGAAGTGAGATCGTAGAGTTTAAAGTGCAAAAGGAGGGGCTATACGAAATCTATAGTCTCGTGCCCGAAAACACGAATGGAAGGTTTGCGTGGGCGATTGTAGAAGATCAATGGTATTTTGCAGCGGAGCCTAAAGATTTAGCAGACCACATTAAGAGAAGTAAAGATAAAAATACAAAAGAGGATCGTTTTGTCGCTCAACCATTTGTCAAAGAAGTTTATGAGTTTGGTGACAAGTCTGGTTTCGGTGCGCCTGTTACCATCGGTAGTATTGATTTTGCCAAAATTATTAAAATGGCATGGCCGTTTTTTGCTGGAATGAAACTCGAGGGCCGAGTCGAACCGGAATTTGATTTTTTGTGGTCCGATGTTCCCCCGCTTGAAGAACTGACGAAAGATGTTCAGCCAAATATTTTGGCAATCTACCGAACCGAAACCGGGTTTCAGTTGTATCAACGTCAGACTTATCCTGGGGCTTCACCCGTCGTGGCGTTGGCTACATCCTCTTCGCTGTGGTTGGTTTGGCAAACGACTTGGATGAATCAGAAATAGATTTATTTAAACAGAGAGTTCTTGAAGACAATCTGCAATGGAAAAGTAAGCGATCGCTCGCTCACAGTTGAACTCACGCAGCAGTCATTCGACATCGAATTGATCACCATGCGATCAAGTTGATTGCGCTTCGCAGGATTAGCGGAAGGATAAGCTTTTATTTGTAAAAGCGTCCATAAAGCCGAAAAAAATTGGCTTTTTGTAGAGTCTTTAATCCCAGTTGGGCAGTGGCACACGACGTGCAATTCCAAAAGTCAGTGAAGCAACGACGCTTCGCTGACTGCATTCTGCCTTTTGCATAATGCACTTTGGAAACTTCTGGGAGGAAACCGATGACCCACATCACTAAACTAACTTCACTTCTTGCTGTTACAGTTATGGCTTTGATGAGCTCACAGGCAAACGCCGATGAGTACGGCCATATCGACCAGCTGGCCGTTGAGATTCAAGCCAAGACTCGATTGCTTCTTCAGGAATCGATTCACTATCGGCATACTCCTCAATACGGATACATCGTCAACGACGCCCGGGAGTTGTACAAAACAGCGTCCCACATCCATGACGTAACCCACTTTGAAGGCAACCTGACTCACTTGGCCATCGACTTGGCTGCTCTTAATCGACAGTTTCATCACTTGGAAGAAGTTTTCGATCAAGCCGAATATGAAGATGCTCAGGGAGCGAGGCGTATTCAAAGTAACACAGCGCATGTAAAGCAATTGTTAAACGCGATCGAAGATTGCATTTGCCAAATCCAGGCAGATGTTGATCGACTGCAAACTCCAGTCGTGGTTGTCTCGCGACCAGTTTACAAGCGTCCTGTTTACAAAGCACCAGTTTACAGGGCGCCAGTTTACAAGGCACCAGTTTACAAGGCGCCAGTTTCTAAACGCCCCGTTTACAAAAAGCCAAACTACACGCCAGTGAATCGACGGCCAGTTTACAGCGGTAACAAGAAACAAGGCGGAAAAGGACAAAAACGTGGCAATCAACGCTACGGGCGCAGTGGAATTACAATCGGCGGCGGCAGCTCCAAAATTCACATTCGGTTTTAAGTCAAACGCCAATCCAATTCACTTTGGCCAGTAAAAAATCAAGGCACCCCAGGGAACTGGGGTGCCTTTTTTTGATGTCAAACGGATATCGCCTAAGGTTCCACTTTCAAATCGCCAAGGTCTTTTACTTCACCTGGGTTCAGCTTCACATTTGCGATCAGCTCCCGTTTTAAAATTGTCTCATCGGTCATTGCGGAAATGATATAGCCCGCGTCAGCTGCTAAACCCTCGATTCGAAAACGCCCTTCAGCATCGGTCCGGAATTTCCCACGTGGTAATCGAGGCGACATCCGGGCTCTCCTTAAATCAGGTAGCGAAAATATGATTGTCCCAGCCATTGGTTCTCCGGAACTGTCTAGCAATCGGCCTTTGATCGTACTCCACGGTTTCATCTCAACCTCGAGTTTGTCGGGCGGATCACCTTCAACGACAATGCTCCCCGCCAGTTTCTTCTCGTTGTGAATTAAAGTGATGCGTCTTGGTGATTTTGGGTCGAATGCATAGACCTTAAATCTCGATTCCTCCGCGGGTTTGTAAGACCAAACCCCCACGGCTGTATTCCCAGAGATATGATACCCCGTCAAAGGATTTCCTTTCTCATCGACGACTTTGCCAGTAACAATATTCCCCCGGTTGAGTTCAATATTTTTTTCAAACGATTTTTCCCCTGCTTTCGGATTGATCTCAATCAGGCGATTGAAATTTGAAGCGACAACAATGCTTGGGTAGGTCGAGAAAGCAGTTCCGCTTCCAAAAGGCTCCCCCCAAGTGATGTTCTCTGCACCGACTCCCATCGTATAAGCGTCTCCAATCCGCCCAGTGACGCGAACCGCAAGAATCCCCACGCCTGGGAATCCAACTCGGCGAAACGTCCCATCTTTTTTTGTTTTGTAGTATGGCACGATCCATCCTCGCTCTTGGCCTCCTGCAAATCCTGGAGCAGATTTTCGATTGAGGTTGTCTGCACTTACATAATAAAACACCGCCGCCTCAACCGGCTCGCCATCGTCGTTGGTGACTCGTCCAGTAATCCAGGTTCCTCTCTTAAGCTTCACTTCCACGGAACGAGTGTCTTTTTCGACGACCACAAGCGACTCGAAATAGGGTTGGTCGTCGATCGTAGCAAGCAGGCTAACCGCTTGCCCGGCTGGAATACCGTTGATCGAAAACTTGCCCGCTTCATCGCTGGTTGTTTCAAGTGATTGTATGAATCCGGAACCACCTAACGATCTTCGTGTTTTTAATTTGACGCCGGCAATCGGTTTTCCCGACTCAATATCGGTAACGGTTCCAGATACTGGCAGTGCGTTTGCAGCTGCATGACGAAAGTTGTTGCCATAGTAGATAGTGGTTCCAAGATTACTCCTGGCATAATCGGGAAGTGATTTCGTATCCATTTCGACCGGTAGAATATTGATGATCCGCGATTCGATCGTGGGACCATCAATTCGGCACATTAACATTCTTTCTTCGCCGATGTCCTTGAATTCAAAACGTCCTTGAATGTCTGTTTGGGTGGGCGAAAGCTGCGATGGTGCACTAGAAATTGAAAGATGTTTCCGCTCAAGTGCTCGAGCTTCGTATGCTTCTGGAATTGCATCGATAAAAGTAGAAAGTTTGCCGTCTTTGGGAGTTGCAATTCCGATAATCTTGACCGTCGCGCCTGCCACATTGTTGCCTTCAAGATCCACAATTTGTCCTTTGATGGGATTACCAGGTTTAGCCAATTTTATCACGATGTCAGCAGCTTCAGTTCGCGAGTCAAATGTTTTGGCAACTCCAAATCCAAACCCTTCAGCGAATGCCCTGGCACCGCCGCGAAATTCAGGTATCTCGCCATCAGTTGTCTTGAAATCCAATGCATTGATTTCGAAACTGAATCTCCCGTCGGCCCCAGTCTTCATCGTCGTTGAAACGTTTTCGAATGTGCTGGCCTCGGTAACGCCAAGATGAACATCGGCCTGCGGCACTGGCGTGCCGTCGGGCGCAAGGACAACGCCTTGCAATCGAATTGAATCCGAGTCAACGCTGGTGATCACGGCGTCGTCTTGGTGCGCCGGCGAAAACGATTTTGCGACTGGCTGAAACATCCCAACGGCCGCGACGAGTAAAGTTGATATCGCCAACATCGCAATATGGGACGTGGTTGATACTGAATTATGACCGAGCGTTGGATCCAGCAATTGTCGAATGCGATTTTCTAATTTTGTGGATTGTGCCATCGCAATCGCGCCAACAATCGGCGTAGGAAACAGGCACGTTCGCGCCACGTTCAGCAGTTCGCTTGCGTAATCGGTTGCACGATGTCCCGTTGCAATGACACGATCGTCCGAAGCGATTTCTCGTTCGATCTTTAATCGGTAAAGCCCATACCAAGCCAACGGGTGAAACCAATAAAGCGAGCAGGCGGTACGCCCAAGCAAATACCACGCGACGTCCAGTCGTTTGATATGTGCCAGTTCATGCATCAAAACGCAATTCAGTTGTTCATCCGACCAACTCCGCCACGATTTTGGCAAGAAGATGTTGACTTGAAACACTCCACTAGTCATCGGTGGGCGTTCGTCGTCGAGTTCAAGTAGCTTTATCGCGCGTTTTACTTTTAGCTTTTGACAACAATCATCTAAAAGCATCAAAACGGAATCGTCATGTATTGTCACGCATTTCCTGCTTAGGAATTCGATTCGAATCAAACCAACGAGGACCGGGGTAATGCAGACAGCAAGTCCAAAGATCCAGACTGCCATAACGTAATTTTGGATCGACCCGATTCGACGATCTGGCTCAACGCTTGCAAGTTTACTTGTTGAGAGCAATGCGTTTTTTGATTCGTCGTTTGATGTTATTCCAGCCGGTTGATCAACGGTTGGCAAGTCACCGTCTACCCTTGCAATTGGGGAATCAAGAATTGGCGTATTAGAAAATGGTGTGGATACTTCGGAGGCATTGGATGCGTTGTCGTTTGGGAGAATTGCGACGTCCCAAGTCGGAGCAAATTCTGAAACTGCAAAAATGCCAATGCTCCCAGCTAGAGCAAGACACCAAACGAAATGCCTTAACGCCGCCGACTGCTTGTGCAGGGCAATCGAAATCAGTGAGGCCAGTGTCAGTGCAACGGTTGCCTTGATGACAACGCCCCAACTGATGACTGCAATAATAGGAAACAACATTATCGCCCCTCCTTTCGAGCCTGTTTGATTAGTGCTTCAATACGCTTGAGGTCATCTGAGTCCATTTTTTCTGACTCGAAAATGGCTGCAACGGCTTCTGATGCAGAGCCTTCAAAGAACGTCGTCATCAAATGCCGCAGCGCTGAGCGACTGACTTTTCGTTTTGACTGGGTCGCTTGGTAGATGTACTTAATGCCTTCGCGGCGATGTTTAAGCAGCCCTTTACCTTCAAGAAGTCGGATCATTGTCCGCACAGAAGAATAACTTGGTGGGTCCGGCATTGCTTCGCGAACTTGGGCAACTGAGGCTTCTCCCAGTTGATAAATAAGTTCCATGATTTGACGCTCTCTGCGCCCAAGTTCGTGCGACTCTTTTTTCTTGGCCATCCAATTTCTCCTGAATAAACCCTGAGTGGCAGTTTATTGCCATGTGGCAAACAGTTAACATGTGTTAATTTATTGCCACGTCAGGAGTGAGTCAAGCTTATTCTGAAAATTCGGAAAGTTTTTCAGAGAATGCTCCCGGAGCGGTAACCGTGGAGGAATGGACACGATTTCTACGTATTGGCGATGTAGCAAAAAACTAGATGCGCACTGCAAGACTTGATGGTGTGCAAGATGGTGTGCGAATTTGCCAACAATGGAATGCTTATTCGATTGAGTTCAACCGGTCGCAGTACGCACTTAGCAACTGCGTTGCCAGTTCGCTTCCAATCGTGCTGCGATCGTATTGCAATGAGACGCGGATTCGTTTGGCGTATCTTGAGAGGGTCAGGTTGACTGGTGTGCCGTGCCGGATTGGGCCGGTGAAATCAAATTCATATGGCCGGATGAATGCTTCAGAGTTGGGTTGGCGTGCGCTGGTTCGTTCGCTTTTTCGTAGCGGTTCGCCCAGATTGGTAAACACAGCCATCCCGCGAGATTTTCCGTTTCCTGCAGCACGGCGCAAAATTGGTTCAAACACAGAGAGCAACCGAATCGCCAGTAAGAATATTTTGTCCAACTGCCAGCCGCGTATGATCATGATTTCGCGATTGAGATGCTGGTAAAACTTCTTCAAATCCTGCATGTCTTTTTCGCAACGGTCGATTTGAACCAGTGTCGCGCGGTTGGCAACAGGCAATCGTCGATCGGAAACGTTGCGGATGCTCATCGGAAAAATGACTCGTATCCAATCGCGAGTCTGGTGGTCGGCGTGTTGCTTTCGCCAGTCAATGATTGCGCAATAAAATTCGCCCAGCAAAATTGAGTTAAGCATCACGTCATTGGATTGGGCATGTTGAGAAAGTCGCTGGACTTGTTCTTCAGAAATCCAATCTCCCAATATGTTTGGATAGTTGGTGTCGTCTTTTGCTGATTCCGGTTGATGTTTTAAAGGAAGAAGCTCAGCCGTTTTTCGAAATACAAATTTTGTGGCCCCGAACAAGGCAATCGGTTGCTTCCACAAATGTTTGAGGTATCGCCAAGTCAGCATCCCCAATGAGTTGCGTTTTTTTAGCAGATCGGTGTCGAGTCGATGCAACCCTTTGTCTGCAACTTTTTCACCAACCAGGTTCGCATAAACATTCATCCAGTCGTTGACGCATTGGCCTGAGCCGGCCCCGTCGCCGATCGCATGATGAACGTAAAGCCAGACTTCGGAGATGTGCTCGCCGTTGTTGGCTGGATTGGGATACGTCACCACGCCGAGGAAGCTTCCGGTGGGAGACTTGATGAGGTGGTCGCTAAATTGCCAGTCATCGGGGACTTGGTCAAATTCTTCCCATGTGAATCTGGTTCCGTCCCATGAGTCGAAACTCACATTGTCCGGGTTTTCCGCGCGGGGACCCGCGACCCAGTTCCATCGTCCATTTTGCTTTTCTGGCCGCACGTCAGCAAACGGCTGGCGCTGAACAACGACTTGCCAAGCGTCATGTGAAATTTTCTCGTCCAGTTTCCCATGTACCCGCAGCCTGCAGAACACGACGTTGGGATATTTGGGGTCGTCATCAAACCAATGAAACTTTTCAATGCTTGTCATGGGCATTGGGAAAAGTTCGGAAAACGATTGGTAGTCGGGCATAGGTGAAATGATACGAGACGAGGCGGGGTTTTGGAATGCGGAATGCGGAATGCGGAATGCGGAATGGGGAATGCGGAATGGGGAGGCGCTGCAAAAAAAACAGCCACGGCGCTTTGTAGCGCTGTGGCTGTTGGGTTAGTCAATTCGATGATCAGTTTCGAATGATCTTTAGTCGTTAACTTGTGTCAACGTTTAGAGAATCGAAGAGAGCATGTCTTTCACGTAAGTCAGGTCCAGATTGCCGGCTTTGTAAGCCATGTCGACGCCTTTGGTGACAATCGCCATGTCTAGTAGGCCGACGGCGTAAGGTACCTTTCGTCCGCTGAAATTTTTCACTCTTTTTTCAAGCCTTTGACGCTTGTTCAGCTTCTTCTTCGCGGCAATCCATTTGGATTTGGCTTGATCAACCGCATCGTAGTGTCGCATCAATCGCAATTGTGAGGAATAACCACCTGGTCGACCTACAACCACTTCGTCGTTCTTACAATCACGTTCAGCTTTGCGGAATGATTTGTCCGCCGATTCATATTTCGTCTTCAGCCGGTTGTGTTTTCTCGCAGCCAATTTGCGGAGAACCAAAACCCAGCTGCAGAACATGCCATATAGCAATGCCATCAGTTGGTCCTCTTCTCGTGTTAAAATTTGGAAACGCAAACTTCTTGAAGCGGCAGTGAATGGGAATTAAAAGCTAATCTACAATCGCAAATGCACGTCGCATTCGCATAACGATTCGGTAAGCAGCAAAAGGATGGCGCAGGAATCGTTCGGTGGCCTTGGTGAGTGCAAGGTGAGACGAAACCGTTGCGGCGAATTGCAACTGTCTTGAATGAATGATTGGATCGCTTCGTTGCCACATCCGAGGAAGCTTCAACGAAAAAGTTTGCCAGCATTCGGTGTCGTGTTCGGGGCCCGGGCCGTCCACAATAGAAGGCACATCCCGTGCCTGGCTTTAGATTAAAGCAACATGAATTTTGATATTCACTCTCACCAGCATGATAGAAGCCAACGCAGAGAATTGGTTCGCGAGTTTGTAAAAAAATTGCAGTGGCCAGCTAGTAAAAAAGTTTGAACGCTGGGGGCAATAAAACGACCCGCTCTCAAATCTCTTATGCAGTCACGGCCAACTGCCAATTTTAACTCTTGATTACTTCTTAACTGCTTCTAACTACTTAACACTTTTTGGATCATCTCTTTGCTTACCGGGTCAACGATCCCCTTCTCGGTAATAATCGCCTTAATGTATTTGGCGGGGGTGACGTCAAAAGCCGGGTTGTAAACCTGAACGCCTTCGGGGGCCGTTTGGCGACCAAAGCCATGTGTGATCTCAGTCGAGTTACGTTCTTCGATCGGAATCCCGTCGCCATTTTCAAGTTCCAAGTCGAACGTGCTGCTTGGTGCGGCAATGTAAAAAGGGATGTTGTGTGCGTGAGCCAAAACTGCGATCGAGTACGTGCCGATTTTGTTTGCGGAATCTCCGTTGGCCGCAATTCGATCGGCCCCCGTGACGACGGCTTGAACACGGCCTTCTCGCATGACTTGTGCTGCCATTGAATCGCAAATCAGCGTCGCATCGATTCCGCGTTGCATTAATTCCCAAGCTGTAAGTCTTGCGCCCTGGAGTAGCGGCCGCGTTTCGTCAACGTAGACATGGAGGTTGTTTCCTTGGTCTTGCGCGGTAAAGAATACGCTCAGAGCCGTTCCATATTCGGCAGTTGCCAATCCACCCGCATTGCAGTGGGTCAAAACGCCTTTGACGTCGGTCAGCAAACTGGCTCCGTGTTTGCCGATCGAGTGGCACATCGAACGGTCTTCAGCGTGAATCAGTTTGGCTTCTTCGAGCAATCCCGAACGAACGTCAGCGATAGAAGACGAGCGAAGCGCCTCAGATTTTTCGCGCATCCGGTTGAGCGCCCAGAATAAGTTAACCGCCGTTGGGCGGCTGGTCGCGAGGTACTCTACGACTTCGTTCAATCTGTTGAAAAAAGCGTCTTCGGATTCGTCGCCAACGGTTTGCAAACCGACGATGACACCATAAGCCGCTGCAATTCCAATGGCAGGTGCACCACGAACTCGAAGCATCTTGATCGCTTCCCAAACCGTTTCGACGTCTTTGCAGTCGATCCGAAGCATTTCATTTGGAAGTTTGGTTTGGTCGATCATGTCGAGGTGGCCGTCGGTGCCGCCAAGCCAGATCATGGTTTCAGTTTTGGTTGTTTCAGGCATGTTTGGTCGATAATTGGAGTTGGAATTGCGCTGCGAACCGAGTCATGCTCGCGATACGGATGCTTGAATAAGTTTAAGCATTTGCTGTCGATTGAGAAGGCACGCACGCGTAGAACGACGAGCGTCGAGAACTCTTTTTTGCTACCGCGCGAGCCACTCGAATTCGTGAACGGCTCGAATTCGTGGCTTTAAGTTTCGTCCAAAGAAAAACCATCGGCATCGGCTGAAGATCGTTTTTCGAGCACCAGCCGAATTGGGACTTCGCCAAACTCCAGCGAATCGCGAAGCACACCCAGCAAATAACGTTGGTACGTTTTCGAAAATGCGCCAGGGTTGTTGCACTTCAACATGATGGTTGGCGGTTCGATTCCAATTTGAGCCGCGTAGTAGATCTTTGGCCGCTTTTTGTTGCTTGCCATCGGAGGCGCGTGTTTGATCAACGCTTCTTTGACAATTCGATTGAGCTTTGGAGTGCCGACCCGTGCTCGTGATTGCTTGTAAAGCATTTGAGCGTGGTTAAGAAGTCGTTTGCAATTCTGCCCAGTCTTTCCAGTCACAAACGCGATCGGAGCGTTCCACATGGTTGTAAAGTTGTCTCGAATGTAGTCAGCCCAGCGAGCGGTCTCCATATGCTCGGACATCAAGTCCCATTTATTGACGACAAAAATAACCGGCTTGTAAGACTGCTCGATGTACGTACACAGTTGCCGGTCGACTTTTGAAATTCGCTGACCACAATCGAATGTCATCAGGATGACATCGGCGTGTCGGATGGTTCGGTGGGCTCGATGCGTTCCGTACCATTCAACATCAGTTCGCACGGCTTTGCCTTTTCTTAAACCCGGTGTGTCGATCGCGACCATCGTTTTTCCGTCCATTTCAAAACGGACGTCGACGCTGTCTCGGGTGGTGCCGGCGACTTCACTCACGATCATGCGCTCGGATTTCACCAGCGTATTAATAAACGTGCTTTTGCCAACGTTGCGTCTGCCGACCAACGCGAATTTCATTTCGGGCCGCTGCGTGTCTCGTTTGTCAATTTCTTCCTGCGAAGGAAGCAAAGCAACGATCGCGTCGAGCAAGTTTTGTTTGCGACGATTGTTGATGGCGCTAACACAAACGGGTTGTCCAAATCCAAGTGAAAAGAACTCGTTGGCTTCGATTTCCCAGTTGTCACCATCGCATTTGTTGGCGACCAGCAAGACTGGTTTGTCGAGTCCGCGAAGTCTCTCTGCAACGCGCTGGTCCAATCCGATTTTTCCGTCCTTGGCGTCGACCACGAACATCAACACGTCTGCGCCCTGGATGCCGATTTCGATTTGCTGTTCGATCTCTTCGTCCAGTTCATCGACGTCGTTGATGCCGATTCCGCCCGTGTCCACAATTTCGAAATAGCGACCTTCTTCGTCCAACATAAAATTCATGCGATCGCGGGTAACGCCCGCCATATTGTCGACGATAGCCAAGCGTTTGCCTGCCAGCCAATTGAAGATGCTGGATTTGCCCACATTGGGGCGGCCGACGATGGAAACTTGAGGGAGAGCCATGACTTCAGAAAATGTGTGCTAAGAAATTAGGTGGAGAAAGAAGCATCAAAGAAGGCGGGAAAACCAATCCGTTTCGGTTCTGGTTTGGCCACTTTTAATTTGCTTGAGAATTCTTTCAAATGATAACCGATAGTCAAAAGGTCGCGGACAACCAAATACCCAAACCTCACCAGAACTTGAAAATCTCCAAGGCGTGAACCGTGCATAAGTTTCTGAAACAACGACTCGAAAGCCTCCATGCAGCGGGCTTGACGCATTTGCCCAAAGGGACTGGCGAGTATGAGTTTGGCGAATCAGACGCTGAAGTGGCTTCTGGCTCGACTGGAACAGCGACTGCTTCTCAGGAGGCGGTTTCGCCTTCGGAAGTTCGCGAGCCCAAATCCAATTTGGAATCACCAAAATCAGATTCGGCAAAATTACATCCAGAAACTGAACACCCAAAGTCCGAATCTGCACCGTCCGCCGCGCCGAGTGTCGCATCATCGGCCCCTTCTGCTCAGCCTGTTGATTCTCGGGCTGCGGCTGCCAGTCAAAGTTCGTTTTCAGGTGACTACGATTCAACGGTTCTTGGGTTGGGCCAACGGCAAACGGCACTAAATGTCTTGCGAGATGAAATTGCGGGCTGCACAAAATGTGCAGAACTTGCTGGGACCAGAATTCAGACTGTGTTCGGCGTGGGCAACCCGATGGCTCGACTCGTATTCGTCGGCGAAGCCCCGGGGGCAAACGAAGATCGGATCGGCGAGCCGTTTGTGGGAGAAGCCGGACAATTGCTGGACAAAATCCTTGGAGCCTGCAAACTTTCTCGAGATGAGGTATTCATACTCAACACCGTGAAATGCCGTCCGCCAGCCAATCGCAATCCGTCTCAAAGCGAATTAGCCAACTGTTGGGGCTTCGCCGAGCGGCAATTGGATTTGCTTCAGCCAGAATTCATCTGCTGTTTGGGAAGTGTGGCCGCAAAAACCGTCTTAAAGACCACCCAATCGTTGGGCCGGCTGAGAAAGCGATTTCATTCCTATCGGGGGAGTCGGGTTCTGGTGACTTATCATCCGGCTTATTTGCTTCGCACCCCTTCGGCCAAAAAGCACGTTTGGGATGATATGAAGATGCTTATGAAAGAAATGGGCGTCGATTTGTCGAGCTAGTCTTGATAGCGATGATTATCGCGAAATAGGAATTGGCTCACCAAACCGACGATGGACTGAGCGAATTTGGAGCGATTGACGATCTAGTTTTTCGCCTTCCATTCGACAAAACCGGCATTTTCCGAGTATTGTCATGGTTGCAGTCATAACATTGCGAAAACCCCAGAATTTCTTGCCTACTTTGATACCCGCGATTAATATTAGGGTGGATAAAAAATAGCTTTTAGGGAATCTGTCGGGGCAAACTCAACAGACGGATTCTACAGATACATATCAGGAAACTGATCGGAGAACCAAATGCTTGGTCGATACGTGCGAAATTTTGCAATCTTGTTCGCAGCAGTCGCAGCCGTTATGGCTTGCCAATCTGATGCATTCTGCCAAGTCGGCGGTAATAACGCCGGTGGAAATGCTGGCGGTAACGCTGGTGGTGCCGGTACCCAAAATGGTCCAGGCCAGGGCGGTGTCGAAATTGATGCCGAGGGCGTGCTTACAGCTCGCATCCTTCCGGGCAACGCTCGAATGCTTAACAAGCAACAGTTCGAAGCCGCGAAAGCTTCTCTGAACAAAGATTTGCAAAAGCCAAGTAAATTGCGAAAAGTCTCTCTGACTCGTCTTGAGAAAGAAGTTAAGCGGATGCTTGACGCTGGCGAAGCCATTCCAATGGACATGAAATACTTGGCCGGTCTCACAAAGATCACCCACGTTTTCTATTATCCAGAATCAAAAGACATCGTGATCGCTGGACCAGCAGAAGGTTGCTTTGTTTCAGCAAACAACCACGTCATTGGTATGAAGACTGGTCGAGCTACATTGCAGCTTCAAGACTTGGTCGTTGCCCTTCGTTGCTTTGACGCTCAAGGAAACAAAACACCATTGATCTCTTGTTCAATTGACCCAACTCAAGAAGGTCTTGCGAACTTCACCGAAACCTACACACGCATCGCTAAATCGGGACAATTCCGTGCGGGTCGCGAAGTAGAAGTCATGAACGCATATCGCAACGCGTTGGGCATGCAGCGAATCACAATCAACGGCGTGTCACCAAAAACTCACTTTGCTCGCGTTCTTGCTGAAGCAGATGTTGAGATGAAAATGATCGGCGTTGGTTTGAAGCAAGCTCCCGTTAAGATCACCAGCTTTATCGAGAAAGCCAAGGCTTCATCTGGAAGTTCACTGACTCGATGGTTTTTCCAGCCAGAATACGACTGCGTTTCAATTAACGAAGACGGATCGGCCATGGAATTGGTTGGTAATGGCGTCAAATTGGTTGGCGAAGACGAAAGCGTAAACAAAGCTGGCGAACGAGTTGGCAAAGGCCGAGCAAGTCGTGCCAGCCAGGTTTTCTGCACATCATTTACTCGCATGTATCCAAAACTGGCTGAAAAGGCTCCACTTTGGGGTGAGCTACGCAACGTGATTGATCTTTCAATCGTCGCGGCTTTCATCCAGAAAATGGATCTATACAACAAAGCTGATTGGAACATGGAAACATTCGGCGACGAGTCAGTCTTGTCAGTCGAAACACTATCGGCTCCAACTCAAGTGCCACCAGTGGCCAACGGAGTTTGGAAAGGTCGACACTTCATGTCGCCAATCGCTGGTGGAGTTAACATCCAACCACGAGTCGCTTTGAATTCAGATCGCATGAAGGTCGATGCAGAGGGCACGATCAATAAAGTGAAAAACGAAATCAAACTTGACGGCTTGGCTGAAGGCCAGTGGTGGTGGGACTAATGTTTCCCGTTGAGTTAAGCAACTAAATAAAGCAAAGGCGACCCAGAAACGGGTCGCCTTTTTTTGTGGTCGTTCTGTTGGCAACCAATGAATGTAGTTAATATCGTCGATTTGCTTTGGCTGCATTCTTGTAGCCGATGTCGCCAGACTTCGGGCGAATTGCCAGAACACCTGAACTCTGGCGAGTCCAGCTACGGCGGTTGCAGTCGGTTAAGCCAGTACTAGACCGCGATGTAAAGCTTTGACGGCTGGGCAAATTGATCTGCGTGCATCCTTGAAGCCGCTGTCGCCGACTTCGAGCAAATTGCCAGGACACCTGAACTCTGGCGAGTCCAGCTACAACAGTCAGTTGGACTGCGATGTAAACCTTTGACGGCTAAAGCCCGCGTTCCCAAATTGACTTTGGCGCCTGCAAAAAATATCGCAATCACGGCAGCGCTATCAGCTAGGCAAGCCAATCTTCTTTTCAGGAGTTTTCCATCATCATCAATACACTTTGATGATGCGGATCAGAATGATTGGCGGGGCGGGGAATGTGAATCCGATACAGATTTGGATGAAATAGACCGGTCGAAGCCGCGCTTCCCTCCTCAAATCAGCACCTTCCAGCAACTCAGGATGTTGAAACTGGCGGATGCGACCCAACCCAGGAGTTTTCCATGATTCAACGCCGACAGTTTATCGGTTCCCTAACCGCGTTTTATGCGTCGATTTCGTTGCCGCAGTTTGCCTCTGCCACAGCCACACGGGACAGGCTTAACTGGCGATCGGACGTAATCGAGACAATCCCTCACAATAGAGCATCTCGAAGTCCAGTTGTGACTGGTGTTAGTCTTCAACCAGGCGGCAATCAACTTGCGATTGCAGGTGACGATCATTACATCGGAATTTATGACACCGTTGAGCGACGATACACTTACCATCTAGACCGCCACACAGACTGGATTCGCGCGACACGATTTTCTCCCAATGGAAAACAGTTGGCCACCGCTGGCAACGATCGCAAGTTGCAAATCTGGTCGGTTGATGCATGGGACGCGCCGGCAATCACCAAAACGCACAGCGAAGCAATCATCGATGTGGCTTATTCGCACGATGGCACCAAACTCGCAACCGTTGGATTCGAACAAACACTTCGCGTTTACGATACCACCAGTGGCGATCTGGTACAGCGAATGGCTTGTCATTGCCCAGACAATCACGCGGTCGCTTTTTCGCCAGACGGATCGTTGATCGCGGCTGGAGGACGTTGCGGACACATTCGAATTTGGAACACTTCAAACAGTTCACAAACGGCGGAATTCAAAGCACATCGGAAACGAATTCGCTCGCTTGAATTTACTCCCGACGGAAAACTTATCAGTGCCGGCGATGATCAAATCGTTCGCCTGACCGACCCTGCGAATACCGCATTCACACGAACTTTGCCTCGACATGCTTCCAAGCTTTATTCGATCGCTTTGTTGGATGGTAATTTGATTGCCACCGGTGGAAGCGACAACCACATTCACGTTTGGCAGCGCAGCGATTTTCAACCGGCCGGCACATTAAAAGGCCACACCGGAACGATTTCCTGTCTTGATTACGTCAGTGGCAAACTTGTTTCAGGAAGCTACGACACCCACGTTCGACTGTGGACGACCGAACATCACACTTCGGTTCCCGCTCAACACTCGACAACAAACAACCAGACAAAAAATGGTTGGAACCGGAAGCTGAAATAGTTCGGCAACCTTGGATCAGCAACACGAACACGCCAGCTTGAACGGTTTCAACTGAGCAAAAAATCTAATCTGCGGCGCTTTTACATGGAGGTAAGAGAGTTGGGTCTTTTAAAAAAAATCACCAATCGCGTACTGGGTACGAATTCTAATTCCGAAGTCAGCGAAGAGAAAAAAGCGCTTTTGCGTAAATGCTACTTCGAGGTCATGGAGCAACGCCGCGTGCTCACCGCCGATCCCGTGATCGCAGCCGTGACCTACCTCGAAGGTGACGAAGGCCAGGATACAACCCCTGACCATTTCGAAGTCACATTCGAAGGCGGCGCTGAGACGACCCAATTGACTCAGTTCACCATCAATGGTGACCAGGATAGCAGTGGCGATCTGTCTGACGGCGACGTGTTCTTCGATGCCAACACCTCAGCGCCGGGTACTGGCGGTTCGCATGAGTTCATTTTCGACGCTGCCAACAGTCAAGGCGTTTCTGAATCGGACATTCTCTCAGTTTCCGTTTCCGATAACGGTTTGGTATTGCAAGTCGAATTGGACAACTTCGTAGAAGGCGATGTTCTCGCGTTCACAATCGATGTGGACGAAGTCGAGCGTTTCCGCGTTGACAGAATTGCTTCGGGTGTTGAATTCGAAGGCTCGTTCTTTGACGCTCAATTCGTCGATGAAAATTATGACTTCGAAGCCAGAGACGTTGCGCTTGATGTGTCTCTTGCTGACGGATTTGTGCAGCCTCAGACCGAAGGCATTTTCTTTGACGAGTACAACCAAATCTTTGCCGAAGGCGAATCTTTGGCCCTGAACTCGATCGACCTGACTTTGGATAACGAAGAAGGCAACGGCGACCGAACAGCCGGCTCAATTGATGCTTTCAATCTAGTGCCCAAACCAATAACAATCTCCGGTACGATCTATCACGATGAAGACATTGATTGTGTGCACGACGAAGGCGAAGACGGTCTGCAGGGCATCGAAGTTCAATTGATGAAGCTTAACGAATCGACTGGCGAGTACGAATTCGTCGCAAGCACGACAACCGATGCCAATGGAAACTACGAGTTTGGGGAAGACCTTGGGCTTACGCCTGGAAATTTCCAATTGGTTGAAGTTCAACCCGATGGCTTTCTCGATGTCGGTGCAAGCGCTGGGTCACTTGGCGGCACCGTCTCTGAAAACGCGAACAGTGACCAAAACGTCATTACAGACATTAACATTCCACTCGGTGGAACGGCTGCTACGGACTACGATTTTAAAGAAGTTCGACCAGCATCGCTTAGTGGAAATGTTTGGCACGACGCAAACAATGACGGTGTTTTCGATTCAAACGAAGAAGGCATTGCCAACGTATTGATCCAAGTCACACGGGTCGGTGCGAAACCTGGTGTCACCAATGATCCGTTTGCCAATACGGCTCCGATTTCTGTGCGAACGGATGCCAACGGACACTACGAAGTCGACGCGCTTCCTCCGGGCATCTACGAGATCGTTGAGATCAATGAGTATCCCGAGGGAGAAATTGACCCGCTCGCTGCGTTCCTTGATGGTCAAGATTCAGTTGGTAATGTCAATGGAACCACGGTTGGAACGGCATCTAATGACAGATTCATGCAGGTCGAATTGTGTCCCGATGAACACGGCAACGAGTACAACTTTGGTGAAGTCCGACCTGCCGAGTTGAAAGGAACCGTCTGGCACGACGCCAACAATGACGGCGTGATCGATGCCAATGAAGACCGAATCGGAAACGTGGTCATTGAGTTGTTTGACAAATCAGGCAACAAGATCGCGGAAACAGTTACCGATGCCGAGGGTAATTATTGCTTTGAAGATCTCTACCCCGGCGAGTACGTCGTACGCCAGACTCAGCCGACTGGATTTTTAGACGGGATTGACTCTGTTGGCCAAGTCAACGGAATGGACCACGGCGAAGTTACCGCAAACGACGAGTTCTGTGTGACTCTCGAAGCAGGCGATGAAGGCAACCAGTTTAACTTTGGTGAAATTCAGGCAGCGTCCATTTCAGGTTCCGTTCACGCCGATGCTAATGGCGATTGTGTTTTCAATCCAGACCATGGTGACCAACCACTCGAAGGAGTATTGTTGGTCCTGTTTAATAGTCAAGGTGATGAAGTCGCACGTACGTTAACCGATTCTGAAGGAAACTACTCGTTTGATGATCTTGAGCCTGGGACTTATTCCGTTCGCGAATTTACTCCAGATGGATTTTTGGATGGAGCCTCAACGGTTGGCCAAGTCGAAGGCATAACGCAAGGGACGTTTGGCGAAGGCATTCTGAGCAACATCACAGTTGGTTCTGGCGAGCAAGCCACTAACTACGATTTCTGTGAACACATTCCGGCTGAGATTTCCGGAACCGTCTATCACGACCGAAACAACAACGGCGTGCAAGACAATGGCGAAGAAGGCATTGAAGGTACGCGTTTGGTGCTGACCGACGAAAACGGTGACGTGATCGCAGAGACATTCACCGATGCCCAAGGCGAATACGAATTCACAAACTTGATCGCGGGAATCTATGGTATCACAGAATTCCAGCCTGACACGTTCGACGACGGCATCGACTCAGTTGGAAATGTTGATGGTGTGTCGATCGGCGAAGGTTCCAATGACAATGTTGTCAACATTCAGCTCAAAGGCGGAGACGAAGGCGTCGAGTACAACTTTGGCGAACTGAGATTGGCTCAGATTAGTGGCCAGATCCACGTGGACGCTAACGGCGATTGTAACTTTGATCCCGGCGAAGGCGAACGTGCGTTGGCCAATGTAACGCTTGAGCTGCTGGACAATGACGGAAATGTTATTGCAACGACGGTAACTGATTCCAATGGCGAGTATTCGTTTGACAATATTCTGCCAGGTGAATATTCAATTCGCCAATCGCAACCAGATGGATTCTTCAATGGTGGTGAAGTCGCCGGAAGTGGCGGTGGCCAGACCAGTGAAAACTTGATCGAGAATATTGTTGTTTCTTCTGGCCAAAATCTAACTCACTACGATTTCTGTGAAGTTGAGGCTGCCGAAATTCATGGCCGAGTTTTTGTAGACGGTCCCCCAATCGAATCTGAAGGCGGAGTCGTTCCTGAGAACTTTGTTGACACGACCGATGGCATTTTCCAAGCAAGCACCGACACCCCGTTGGCCAACGTGGAATTACAATTGTTCTTCTTTGTTGATCCAAGCGGAGGTGGAAGTCTTGTGCCCCGCCCTGTTACGCTAGGTGAAGTGCAGCAAGAGTTCTACACGGATCTGGGAACGGACCCAAGTACTCCTCTTACCGCACTGACGGACGCCAACGGTGAGTATTGGTTCCAAGGATTGCCACCGGGACGCTACATCGTTTTGGAAGTCCAGCCTGAAGGCCTGGTTGATTCCAACGACACTCCAGGAACGACTGAAGGTTTTACTTTCAACAACCCTAGTGAAGTAGGTCAAGCTCCAGCTTCAATCATCAGCACATTCTCAAATGAGCAGATCCAGGACTCGGTTGTAAACATCAACCTTATGCCTGGTGGGATTTCAGAGCAGAACAACTTTAGCGAGTTGCGATTCATCCCTGCTTCTATTGAGCCAGTCGGAGATCCACCACCAGAAATTTTGGTGTCGAATCCTCCCGCTCCACAAGTGCCGGGCAATCCTGTAACCCCACAACCTGGACTTACTGGATTGCCGGGTTTGGCCGGTTCACAGCCTACCGCGTTTACAACGTTTGTTGGAACCTCTCGTGGTGCTTCGTTCCAAACGCGAGCTGAACCTTCACCTGCGGGCGAAGCGTACACATGGCACTTGAGCGTCGTCAACGGCGGATTGCCACGCGGCACTGAGGATGGTGTTGAAAATGATTCGGTTTGGCAACAAGCCGGCTTTATCAGTAACGCTGACTGGTCACGTTTCGACATGGACGATGCGATTTGGACATTCAGTCAAACTCGCGATTCTGATTCAGCAATCATCCTGACGGGCAACCAGCTTCGCTTTGGTATGCTGGGCGGAATTCCGTTGGCAGGCGATTTTGATGGTGACGGAACAGACGAAGTCGCCGTCTACAAAGATGGCTACTGGCTGATCGACATCAATCGAAATGGTACTTGGGATGAAACCGATCTGTTGGCTAAACTTGGTGACGCAGATGACCGCCCTGTCGTTGGCGATTGGGACGGTGATGGAAAAGACGACATCGGAATCTATGGCCCAATTTGGGAGCTTGATGAAGAAGCCATCGCACGCGATCCAGGTTTGCCAAACCCGGATAATAGCCCATTCACCAAACCGAAAAACGTTCCGCCAACCAATGACGATGCCACCAATGGCGCTCGCATCATGAAACTGACCAGCTACGGCAAGCAGCGTGCTGACGTTGTTGATCACGTATTCGGAATGGGTGAAGAACAAGAGATTCCGGTAACAGGTGACTGGAACGGAAACGGTATTCGCTCGATCGGAACCTTCGAAGACGGCGTTTGGAATCTTGACGTCAACGGCGATGGCCGATTCGATCATGAAGACATTACCGTGAACTTTGGACAGGCTGGTGACATTCCTGTTGTCGGTGACTTTGATGGTGACGGCGTCGAAGAGATTGCTGTTTACCGAAGTGGAACCTGGATGATCGACACCAATGGAAACCGTGAATTAGAAGCCACGGACAAGACGTTCCAGATGGGTGGCGCGTTTGATCGGCCCGTCGTCGGCGACTGGGATGGTGACGGCGTTGACGAGCCAGCCATCTACTCCGAGCGTTCTGATGGCCAGATCCAGTAAGCTTGCCCGCGTGAAGTAACGCGGACAAAAGCGGCAAACTCGTCGCATGTGTTGTGAGATTAATTCAGCAACCGTTGCAACGGGAAAGTGAATAACCAAAAAGGGCGTAGCGTCATGCTTCGCCCTTTTTTCATTCAATGAAGTCGCTTGAGTGGTGATACTTGCTTCGTTTGCAAACGCCCGTTACTGTTCGAGTAGCACTCGGCCCGATGTGCCAAATGCGGCTTGAAAACCGTTTGGTCCACCTGATCGGTCAAACGAGATTGATAACAATCCGACGGCGCCTGGTGCAGGTGGATCGCCAACGTTTGGAATGTCTGAAAAAACGATTCGCCCTGACGCTTGATTTCCCGTTCCATCAAATGCTGGATCGGTAACGTAATCAAGTCCCATGCGGGTTACTGATGTTAGTAACGAAGTGTCGTTGTCGCGAGTTTGAAATAGGCCAAAGCTTCGATTGGGAGCAATTGCATCGGGCAGGATTGAAAAATCGGCATTGTTGATCACTGATCCATCGCTGAGAGTAAGCGTGAAATTACCAAGCAAATTCTCCGGCGAGCCAGTTATGTTTGCCAAGTTGCGAATCCAAAGTTCAAAATCAGTCAGCGGGTCATCATAGGTAATCGTGAACGTGCCATTGTTGGCATTGTTTTCGCGAAATCGAATCTCACTGCCGCCGGTCGTCCCAGCAATATTGCCAGTGTCTGTCGCAATTGTGAATTCAGTTTCAATCGTGCCGTCACCAATCGTTCCCGTTGCCGAGCCGCCTACCCCCGTAATCGCATTGTCAATATCGAGTACGCTTGGATCCGATAGGATGAATGTGGCAGGATCCGACTCTTGTGTAGGTGCAACACCAAATGTCACGCAATTGTCTGCGACACCAGGTGCGTCGTCCGCCGAATCACATTGGTCTAACGCGTCTTGATAATCAGAACCGCTTGTTGAAGAGCCGTGCCCTTGGACACCAAAGACGGAAAACGACTGATTGAAATCCTGTACAGAGCCGGCGACATCTGAGATCTCACTGACAACTGCGTCACGAGTCGATGTAAAACCGATTAGCAGCCCCAAAAGAACCGTTGTGGCAAGCATCAAGAGTTCCATAGAGAGAACCGCGCCTGCTTGATCGCTTGCCAGGTGGGTAAATTGTTTTTGAAAGCGATGCAACATCTAACAATTTACCATTTTTTAATCCAGATGGTGGCGGTGACCTACGATCCATTTACTTATTTGTAATTAAAGAAATTCCAATCGTTATATTCCCACCAGATCTTCCGCAAAACAGCCATTTTCTTTCCCCGGCAATTGGACGAGGGAACTGGAAAAGGTAGTCAAAGTTCAGCACTTGAGAGACGTGCAAAATTCGTAGGAAGGCTCGCCAACATTCAGGTTTGGAGCACGCCCAAAAAAAATGTAGCTGGACTCGCCAGAGTTCAGGCTCTTGTGGAGACACATTCAAATCTGCCGTGGCGAACCAGAGTTCAGGCCTTGAGGAAATTCGCCCGAAGTCTGGCGACCTCTGGCGACTCCGGCTACTTGGTTGCGCTACTGGAATTTGTTGTGTTCATTCATATACTCAGGATTACAGCAAGCGAAGCCGGACTTGCGCATGATTAAGAAATAGACGATCGCTATTTCCGGCTGGGCGATCACATTATCCAGCTTGACCATGAACAAACTCATTGCGGACTCTGCAGCGAAGTTCGGCTATTCACCACGTTCGTTTTCCATCTTTGATCGAATGGGATACATGCGCGTGAAAAAACCCAAATGGTTGAAACAGCATCCAGATGACAAAATTAGCCTGTTTTTTGATCGGCTTCCATCTGTGTTTAAAAACGGCAAAGTCGTTTGGGGACACATCATCCAGGCAAACTCAACGCTCTTTGAGCCTGGCACAAACGACTCACCTGGTGAATTGGTATATTCACTTGAAGACAGCAGGGATTGTGCAGAAATGCTACCGATCGTCGCTCACCGGTTGTATTCACTCAAAGGGACTGAGCCAACCAATCCGGAACTTGCCCCAATTGCCAATTATTTGACGGATCAATATATACGAGTATTCGGATTAGATGTTCCGCGATGTGTCTGTTCAAATTTGAACTGTAAAATATCGACGTCGCTTTTTGTGCGTAAGCACCTTCCCGGTAGCATGCTATGTCAATCTCTTCTGCCGATTGTGGTGCTTAAAGATACCCCAAAGGTCGCCGCCGCCCTGCCGGCTCGATATTGGTCGGATGAACTTTTGCACTGGTGGTTTGCCGGATAACAAAGCGATGCGCGTTAATGCGGGCTTGCGCATGTTTTTGGGTCGGCTGGCGTGGTAAACGTGCGAAGTCGCACCTTTGAAATCTATTGCTCGTGTATTCATCTCAATAGCCCAAGTTCAAGAGAACCCAGGCCATAAAAAAAGAACCCACTTGGGGTTCTTTGAGTTTGCTTGATGGTTTATTTCTAAACCAAGTGAGCCGGATGCTTAGAGGTCGCCCATTTTTCCACTGATGAGTTGGATAAACTCTTCGTTGGTTTTGAATCGACCAAGCTGCCGGGTCAACTGCTCCATCGCTTCAACATGATGCATCGAAGTAAGCGTTCGACGAAGCATGGTTACCGCGTGCAGCGTGTCCGGGTTAAGCAAAAGTTCTTCGCGACGGGTACCTGACTGGGAGATGTCGATCGCAGGCCAAACACGTCGGTCTGCCAGTTTGCGATCAAGCACCAATTCCATGTTACCCGTGCCTTTGAACTCCTGAAAAATAAGTTCGTCCATTCGACTTCCGGTATCAACCAAAGCGGTACCGACGATCGTTAGTGAACCGCCTTCTTCAAAAGCACGTGCTGATGAAAAGAGCTTTTTCGGAATGTCCATCGCTTTGATGTCGACACCACCAGACATGGTACGTCCAGTGTTACCCACCCATTTGTTGAACGCACGCGCCAATCGGGTAATGGAGTCCATCAGCAGGAATACGTCCTGGCCCATTTCGGTCAGTCGCTTGCAACGTTGGATAACCAATTGCGAGAGACGCACGTGGCTTTCGATGTCTTCGTCCAAACTACTTGCGATGACTTCACCGTTGACATTTCGTTTCATGTCGGTGACTTCTTCGGGACGCTCGTCGATCAAAAGAACGATCAATTTAGTGTCTGGATAATTCGTTGCGATGCCGTGAGCAATGTGCTGAAGCATGATCGTTTTACCACTGCGAGGTGGAGCAACAATCAACGCACGCTGGCCTTTCCCAAGCGGTGTGAGCAAGTCCATCACACGCGTCGTTAGTGGGGTTGGCCCCGTTTCCATCTGGTACCACTGCTCCGGGTTGATCGGAGTGAGTTGGTCAAAGTTGGGAACTTCAAGATATTCTTCGGGCGTCTTTCCATCGATGTCGATCAATTCGCGAAGGCGTGGGCCTTGTTGACGTCGAGCCGGCTGGACTTTGCCTTTGATCATCACGCCAGGTCGCAATCCAAACTTCTCGATCATCGTTCCTGGAACAAATGGATCGCTGCGTTCGCGTGAAAAGTTATTGGTTGGTTCACGCAAGAATCCATATCCATTTGGATGCAGTTCCAGCAGGCCAATGCCTTCTGTCAATTCTGCATCATCAAATTCCACTGGTTCTGGAGAGCGTTTCTGTCCGCCTCGTCGACCGTTTCGATTTTGATTGTTTCCGCCACGGTAGTTGCCATTGTTGCCACCACCATTTCGTGAGCCGCCACCGGAGCGACGTCGCCGAGAACGGTTGTTACCACCGCCGTTATTGTTTCCGCCGCCGCGTCCACGATTGCCTGAACGGTTTCGCGATCGACGTGAGCCACCACCGCCGCCGCCATCGGAGTTGGATCCGCCTTCGCTGCCACCGGACTCATTGCGAGGTTCGCCGTCTCTATCGGTGCGAGGGTCAACGTCTGATTTGGCTGCCCGAGATCTAGGCTTTGAAGTGCGTGTTTCGCTTTGTTCATCGCCCCCGTCATCGCTGCTACTGCGAGATCGTGAGCGGGTTGTTTTTTTGCGACGAGGTCGGTCGCTTTTAGAATCGTCAGACTTGGATTCTACCCGGACATTGTCGTCCATTGTCGCTTCGTCATTATCTGAACTTCGCGAACGGGTTCGTTTTTTTGCCATTTAGCACCTGAAAAATGATGTACCTGAACGAGGTACCTTGGTCTGTCAAACCATTTGTGAATTGTTTGACAAGTTGGTCTGCTGGCCCAAAAAATGGAGGAAAAAGAACCACCAAAAATCAGACTACGAAAACAGACATAGACATTCAAACTGAGCGATTAACGCTACTTGAACAACGCCGACCCGGAACACAGAAAAACGTGTAACCAGTGTAAGAGCGCATCCAATGCTTGCTCAAAAAACACACAGTAGGGAAAGATGTAGTCGCCAAGTTTTGTCTCAACAAACTTTGGAGAACAACAACAAGTTGATCGATACAATCGCAGCCATGGGGAACATTGAAAACAATCCAAACCGAGTATTGGGTGAAGATTGCAGTTCATTACCAGGGGAGAGACTTTCGTCTTCATTGAGTTCCAAACTCGCATACTCAACCACGTATCAGAGATAACTCTTGGTTGATGCCAGAAAGAAACCTGAATCCATCAGGTATTCAAAGGACGAAAGGCGACCCTGCTAAACACAGCCCGTAAGCAACAGGCGAAAGCTTGATCTGCTGAAAGTGTTAACGAAACACAGTTAGCTGTCAAGCATAAATCAAAATATTGCCTAATTTCACATTCTTCTTGGTTTGGCACTCGTTTTTCCACAAATATTCGCCAGTGGTCAAGAAAAACCGTGCCAAACCGACCGGTTTTCCTAACCCACTTAACGCGAAATGCCGATTTCGATGATAGGTACGTTTACGTCCGCGCGCTTAGATCGGCCCCAACCATGAATTTTCAATTCAACATTTCCAAACACCTCCTCAACCTTTGTTTGGTAACCGTTTTTGCTTTCTTCGCTGGTAGCACGACACATTCTCGGGCTCAGGAAATCGTTTGGTATCCAGACCTTAGTTCTGCGACTGCCGCGGCCGCAAAGAATAACAAGTTGGTCATGATGCACTTTACCGCTTCATGGTGCCGACCGTGTAAGACACTCAATACTTTTGTCTTTAGTAATCCAAGCGTTCAACGAGCTTTTGAAGATAACGTCATCGCGGTGAAGATCGACGTTGATGCCAACCCTGAGCTAGGGCAAACGTACGGCGTCAATTCTGTTCCTTACGATGTTGCCATGACTCCATCCGGTAGAGTCATTTCCAAACGTAAAAGCCCAAAAGATCCGTCCGGATATACGCGGATGGTTCAAGGCTTCTCAACAATCCTGAGCGAACGACAAAGCGGTCAGAGTCCTGCGATCGCTCAGAATTTAGCGGAACTCCAAGAAGCGATGCAGAGCAAGCTTCCGAAATTCGAAGGCCAGCCGACGTCGTTCACTCCTGATGCTCCTTCGTATCAAGCACCTGCGCCGTCGAGACAATCAAGCGAACTTCAACGTAAGTCGCGAATCATCAGCAATCCATTTACTGCTCCCTCGCCTCAAGCAGCACCCCAACCAAAACGTGTTGCCAATGCGTTCGCAACCCAAAATTATTCTCAGCCGCAGCATCAATACAACGGACAGTTTCAGGGCCAAGGCAACGTGCAAGGCGGACAAGGTTTTCAAGTCGAGCCCAAAATTCAAGGCTCGATTGTTCAAGACCGTTCCTTCGCACCGTCCCAGCCTAACGGTTCGCCAAGTTTGACAGTGCCGCCAACGATGCATCAAGTTCAAACGTCGGGACCAGCGGCCCAATTGCCAGGTTTAGATCAAGATTCAATTGAAAACTTTTTTGGTTCTCAGTTAAACGCCCCGCAGGATCAATCACCACCGAAACCTACTAACGAATTTGCGAATCCCCAACAAGAAATTGTTCAGCCGATGCAATCGTTTGAGCATCCGCAGTCGTTCCAGAATCCACCTTCGTTTGTCCACCCATCTGACGTTACTCAATCCCCGTCGTTTGATCAAGAAATCGCTCCGCCACCTTTGGATCAGGATTGGATCGCACCGGGACCAGTGGGCTCAAATCAGATTCAATCGCGAAACCAACTTTCAAACCAAGATCAAAATCAACTGCCCAACAATCCAGTTGCATTGACGCCGCCGCAGTCCCAGTCAGACAGTCCGGTAGACTTCAATGTTCCCGATATCGTCCAGGGAGAATTTCAGTTTGACAAAGAGCCGCATTATCAACCCGGCCAACCAGCCGCAAAAACCATCCCGAATGTTGCACCGTCTGTTCCTCCACGAAATGTGGCTTTGCAGCGGCTTGAGCAATCGGATGTTGCTGCAAAATTGATTTGGGAAAAGGCTCAACAGAAGCGTAATGCGTTTCAAGTCGATCCTAAACTTGTCACCGACGACAGGTTTTATGGAACACCTCGTGCGATTCAAACTGATGGTATAGACGGAAACTATCACGCGAAAATCAAGCTTCCAAGCGTCGACAAGCAAGTGCCCGACTCGAATGATTTTGCACCCCAAGCCAAGCAAAACTTAGCGGCTCAAATCATCAACAATAATCCAAGTCGTAATGACGAAGTAATGCCTGCTGTGGAACAACCGCCCGAGATGCCGGCAACTCGCCAGCGCACAAAAGCCATGACAGTCTCAAGTCAAAAAATGCTCGGGCCAGCTGCTCGCGCACCACAACCTAAAAACGAATTTGTTGGTAGTAGTTCACTTGGCATCGAGCAGGCTTCTGCTCAGCCTACTGCACCGGAGTTTGCGTTGCATGGAAAATGCCCAGTCACTTTGTTGACTCAATCGAAATGGGTTGATGGCGACAAGACCTGGGGGTGCGTCCACCGCAATCGCATTTACGTTTTTGCAAGTCAGGAAAACCTGGATCTGTTTCAATCAGATCCCGATGCTTACAGCCCAATCCTTGCCGGATATGATCCTGTGGTTTTTCATGAGACTGGAAAATTGGTCGATGGTCATGAAAAGCACGGTGTGTTCATGGGAAAAGTACCACATCAGCGAATTGTGCTATTCACCAACGCTGATACGAGAGCGCGTTTTCAATTGGACCCGCGTAAGTATCTGGAAAACGTCCGCCAAGCCATGTCAAACTCGGGCGGAAGTTCATCCACTCTAATTCGATAGTTGCGAAGGGTGCTACCAAGAGTGAAGAGTGTTTTGAGCTACGGCTTACTGACCACCGCTGTTGGTTGCGATCTTACGGCTGGTTGCGAGCTTAAGCCGCGCGAGATTTTTGCCGACCGTGTTTTTGGTCTGACTTAAGACGCCGGGCGCGGATTCGGTTCTCGACTTCCAAAAGCTCTTCATCGCTCAGAGGCTCACCCGTTTCCGGATGTACGCCGATCATTTCCGCTAACTCAGTTCTGACCGCAGTCGTCAACATATGCTGAATCTGCGAAAGCGTTCGGGTGATGGGCGCGCCATCTAAAACGCGATGGTCAAACGTGAGCACGATTCGGCTTACGCCTTTGCGTGGAAACGGATCAACTCCCAGCGTCGTTGTGTTGGGACCAAGATGCTGCGCTCCATACGAACCCTTGTGACCCGAGATGCTCATTCCAAACGTGCCCATATGGCTGGCTCGTTTTTGTGGCCAAACATTGAACAAAGTCCACCATGCAAATCGACGCAGGAACCGAGGGACTTTGGCAAACATGATTTGATGACGAAATTGCTTGATCTCTTCGATGGGTGCTTTGCGATAATGATCGTACTGTTTTTGAAGATCCGACAAACTCTCTTGGTCCGGACAATTGAAGCGAGCAAAAAACAAACGCTCTTCGCCTTCGTACTCTCGCGAGATCGTCATCATGCAAACGTTATAGTCGTGCTGATACATGTGCCCCCAAGGGAACGACACGTAAGCACGCCTGAGTTCCGGGTTCTGCTGCGCGACGGACGCGTAGGCTTTCATGTACAAAACATTCCAGCAAATTTTAGGACGTGTTTTGCGCCGAAACTGAGCAACCTTTCCTGAATCGAAATCGCCGGCGAGCGCGGCCAATGGCATTTTGTTAGCCATGTGGATCACGTCGTCGACTAAACGTCGTCCGTTGGATAGTTTTATTCGCTGGCCCATTGTTTATCGTTGGATGGCTAAGTCGTTTTTGTAGATCTCTAATAACACCGTTTTGTTGAGAAGTGGCCAATCAAAGTGGCTTGATTGATCGGCGGGATTCTGTCAGTTGGCTGGAGATCAAACAACCTCGAATTTGCTAGCAAGCATTCGACGCGTTTTCTTCGGTTTTCAGGCGGATTGTGGAGCTTGTTGCTTGATGGCTGGCAGTGAGCAAAGAGGGGCCAAGGTGGCATTCCGGTTTCAATTTGAAGTCAGCGTTTGGCAATGCGCATTGGCGGCACAAGAGTTGAGTTAGTTGGATGAACCACCGAATACCGCGCAAGAATATCGTCTCGGCAATTTCTAACGTCGCAAAAAGCCACGCGTTAGATTTGACTTCTTGACAACACAAACACACGCTCTAGACTCGGCTTTCGCAATCTTTTTTTGACCGCCTTCTTTCTTTTTCGTCGCTTTGCAAAATGATCTTCTTAACCGCCGAAGAAACGCGCTACAGAAATCGCTACAGCGGGCTCTAATTGACACTGGTACTTTGAGAGTTGGGACCATCCGTCAATCGAGACTTTAAAAGAAAATTCATGCCTCAAAAAACAATGTTTCATTCCTGTCTGGAGCCTTACAACCAGACTGGCATTTGGAAAAATTGGTCAGGGTACCTCGTAGCGCCGCGATATCAATATTCTATCACCACAGAGTATTACGCGATTCGAAATGCGGTGTCACTTTTAGATACCTCACCGTTGTTCAAGTACAAAATCAGCGGCTCCGAAAGTAAAGCTCTGCTTCAACACGCGCTGGCTCGCGACATTGGAAAGTGCAAACGTGACCAAGCTCAGTACACCGTTTGGTGTGACGAAAAAGGTTTCGTGCTTCAAGACGGCGTGATCATCCATGTTGCCGAAAACGAGTACTGGCTGACAGCCGCCGAGCCATCACTCAGGTACTTTCGCAACCTCGCACGAAAACTAAACCTCGCCGATGTGCGTGTTGATGACATTTCTACCGAATACGGAATCCTGTCGCTCCAAGGTCCGCATGCGTTCAATGTGTTGCGGCAGTTAACCGACGAAGCTTCCAATCTCAAATATTTCGAATCAACCAACGCGACGATCGCTGGCCATAACGTTTTGATTTCAAGAACTGGGTTCACCGGGGATCTTGGCTATGAATTTTGGATTCACAAAGACAGCGCGGTTTCAGTTTGGAATGCGTTAATGGATTCCGGCGCGGGTTACAACATCACGCCGATTGGAACGACGGCGCTTAAAATGGCGCGAGTCGAAGCGGGCTTGCTGTTGATGGATGTCGATTTTTCTTCATCTCGCTATTCGTGGGTTGATGCTCAAAGAGAAACTCCACTCGAGTTGGGCTGGAATTGGATGTTTCGTGGTTTAGCCAAAGACGATCGTAACTTTGTTGGGCGGGCTGCGATTGAGAAAGAACGCAACGAGAAAACAAGCCGTTGGACGACGGTCGGGCTTGAAATCGACTGGCATGACTATGAGCGTGTTCACCTCAATGCGGGGATCGCTGCTCCCAAACACGAGCTTTATCGCGAAACCACGATGAGCATTTATCGGCGCAATGAAAAGGAATGGGACTACGCCGGGTATGCGAGTAGTTTTCTGTTTTCGTCACTGTTGAAGAAACCCATTGCGATTGCAAAACTTCCACTTGACTTGACCAAGCCCGGAACGGAGGTCGATTTAGAAATTGGAATCATTCGAAAACCTGTCAACGTACTTTCCCGCGTCACCAAGATGCCTTTCTTTAATCCTGATCGCAAAACCGAATTGCAATCCGTTACCCATGGAGGCGCATCACAATGAGCAACACGAAATACGATGCCATCGTTATCGGAGCTGGCCACAATGGTTTGACCAACGCGGCCTATTTGGCAAAATCCGGATTGAAAACGTTGCTGCTTGAGCGACGAGAGTTTGTCGGAGGTGCAACGATTACCGAAGAGCTGGTCGAAGGCTATAAGTTCACGACTTTTTCATACGCGATCAGTTTGCTGCGACCAGACATTGTTCAGGATCTCAATTTAGCCGAGCACGGGCTGATGATTCTTCCGTTGGCAAACACGTTTCAACCTGGCTTCAACGGTGAGTATCTTATTTTGGGGGCCGACTCCAATGAAAATTATCACGAGATCGCAAGGCACTCCATCGAAGACGCCGAAGGCTACAAAGAGCTTAGCCATTTGATCAACAAAGTCTGTTTCGCGCTCAAGCCCTGGATGGATCGTATCCCGCCAAACAGTCTCAGCGATGACCCACGCGACATCGCAGAAATGGCTGAGCTTAAAAAGTATATGGAAGATCTGGATCCTGAAGTTCAGGAAATGATCACCAAATTTAACGAGTGCAGTGCCGCTGAAATTCTGGACGAGTATATCGAGAGTGATCTGATTAAAGCCATGATCGCTTCGAGTGGAATCATCGGCTCTAAAGTCGGCCCCAAATCGAAAGAGTCGGGGCTTGTCTGGCTGTTCCATAAATTGGGTGAGTACGATGGCGAATTTGGTGAGTGGGGGTTCCACAAAGGCGGCAACGGCGGTTTTACTCAAGTGCTTGCCAAAGCGTTTGAATCGCTTGGCGGCACGATTCAACTAAATGCTTCAGTCGATCAAGTCGTCTATGAAAACGGCGTTGCGTCGGGTGTGAGGCTTGACGATGGAACCGTCATTCACGCCGACGTTGTGGTCAGCGCTCTGGATCCTAAACGAACGTTCACTCAGTTGGTCGAGCCCAATGATTTGCCTGAAGATCTAGTGACTGCGATCAACGATTTCAAGTTTCAAGGTACGGCGGCCAAAGTGAATTTCGCGCTCAGTGACGTGCCTCAGTTCCCTGGTTTGGAAGGCCGAAAAGACATTTACGCGGGCTTTACCAACGTTGGGCCGTCGATTGACTATCTCGAAGAAGCCTTCGCCGACTGCCAGGCAGGCCGTTACAGTCGCAGGCCGTTTCTCGATTGCTGTGTTCAGTCAACGATTGATCCCGACATGACTCCGCCGGGAAAACACATCATGTCGTGCTTTGTGATGTATGCTCCGTATCACTTGGCTGAAAGCGATTGGGATACCGAGCGAGAAAACTTGGGCGACACCGTTCAGGAAACGCTTGAAGAGTTCTTTCCGGGTTTCGGCAAACTAGTTTTGCATCGCGAAATCATTACGCCGCTTGATATTGAAAGATTGGTTGGACTCACCGAAGGAAATATTTTTGCGGGTGAGTTATTGGGTTCGCAAATGTTTTTGAATCGGCCGGCTCCCGGTTGGAATCAATATCGCACGCCGATCAAAGGTTACTATCAATGCGGATCAGGAACGCATCCCGGTGGCTGTGTGATTGGCGGGCCGGGAAAGTTGGCTGCCCAGCAAGTTTTGAACGACCGAAAAAAGAGCGTTGTTGCGTAAGTCGATTTGGAATATGGAATGACTCAAGCTCTGATAGTGGTCGCGGTTTTGCTGCTCGTTGGTGTGCTGCTGCGCCAGTCGATTCCGCTATTCAAATGGTTCTATATTCCAGCTTCAGTGATCGCTGGATTGGTTGGGCTTGGGGTGGTGCAACTCGGATTGCAATTTGGTGAGCAATCAACCTTCGCACCCATTGGCCAATGGACGGCAAATATATCTGATGTGTTGGGAGGGTGGCCGGGGTGGTTGATTGCGGTCGTGTTCGCCGGAATGTTGCTCGAGAAAACATCGACCCCAGCCAAAGAAAGCGCGCGACGAGTTGGCCAGCAGGGCTTGATGGTCTGGATCATTGTGTTGGGTGAAACTGCGGTTGGATTGTTGGCGACATGGCTCATCGTTCAATCCTTTTACGAAGTCCCAAATTCGTTTGGCATGTTGATTGAAACAGGATTCGCAGGTGGGCATGGAACAGCGGCCGCGATGGGAGAGGTTTTCGCCCATCCAACCGTGATGGTCGAAAGCGGAAAAGACCTTGGGATGCTGATGGCGACCGGCGGTTTGGTTTACGGGATCGTTACGGGGATTTTCTGGATAAATATCGGCGTCCGTCGCAACTGGATCACAAAACCGGAAACCAATTCCCATGAGGATTCAGTTAAGTTGCAAGAAACCGGATCCAAACCAGCCAGTGCGCTGAGTTTTGGTTTAATCGGACTTTTTAAAACGGAACAGGGGACAATCGTTCCACTACTTTCCCAAATCATTCTGCTGTCGCTCGCGTTCGCAATCGGGATGGCGATGCAGACTGGTGTTATGAGTCTTGCCGGTTGGTTGGATTCCATGTTTGCCGGTGAAGCCGTTGAAGGGGCACAGGCTCAGCTTTCAAAGCGGCTTTCCATTTCCAACGTGGTCGATTTTCCGCTTTTTATCTACACGCTGTTCGGTGGCTTGATCGTTCAAAAATTGCTTAGTCTGTTTGGCCAAAGTCATCTTGTTGATGGCGAAATGGTTAGCCGATTGACTTCGATGGCGATGGACGTCCTGGTCGTGGCCGCGATTACTTCGCTTAACTTACAAGCCGTTGCCGCGATGCTTGTTCCGTTTTCTGTCTTGTTTGTCTGCGGCGGAATTTGGACCGCGGTGTGCCTACTGTTCATCTCGCGATGGCTGTTGCCGAAGGAACATTGGTTTCAGCTTGGGCTAATCAATTACGGAATGTCGACCGGAACGACTGCGACAGGTTTTGTGTTGTTGCGAATGGTGGACCCTGAACTGAAGTCCGGTGCTGCCGAGGATTATGCACTTGCCGCCCCAATTTCGGCTCCGTTTATTGGTGGCGGAATGATCACGATCGCGTTACCGCTGTTGCTATTGGAACGTGTACCGATTTGGATTCCTGCGATTGTAATTTCCGCAATTGTTGCGGCGATGATTTTTGTGGGGCGAAGCATTTTCTATCGCTTCGAAGCCACCTGAGATTACACAGAGCCGTTTTGGCGATAGCCACGGTTAGAAAGAAAGTTCGAGAATTATTTTTTGCGTCTCGTGTTAACTTTCTACCATCGTCACAGCGATTTCGGCACCACAACCTACACACCGACAACGCTCAGGTTGGCAATCTGCTGAGTCCAAGTGTTCAGAGCCGCACGAAGGACAAATCGCTCTGGGTTGGGCTTCATGTACAAAGCCAAGTCGAACTGAACGCATGCCGCCAATTTCGTAATTGACCCGCTCGCATTCATCGCAATACCAGCCAACTTGTGCATCACAGATTCCGATCGGGTCGATAAGAACAAGCTCCAGCATCTGTTCATGTTCTTTCTCGCAAGACCGATAGTCGCGGCGGACACCAGTGCGCAGCATGTGATCCGATTTAAACCGACCCGACGCAGTCCACCCCTGACCTCGCATCCTAAGACTCGGGCGCGAAGTTTTTTCGCCTTCACTTACAACCTCAACGTGCGATTCAAGCGATGCGTTACAGTCCAAGCATTCGTGGACGCCGCAACAAGCAGGTTCGCATGTATGTGTCACGCGACGCGAGGAACAGCTTGGACAGGAAACGACCAACTGTGCACTCTCGATTTGATAGGGCCGGCTCCATTCGGCGTGGTCGATAAAGTGGTTTTCAAACCAATACCCAATGCACTCGTCACAACGCCACGCCACTCGATTGTCCTGGTTGGCGAGCGTTGTTTGGAATGCTCGCGACCACGCTGAATAGTCGGTGTCGTTGATGCAGAGTTCAAGTTCAATTGAATGCTTGGGACAGACTCGGTGCTGCCACTTTTGACCGGAACGATAATAATTCATTTTCAGGAAAGATTCTTAAAGCGATGCGAATAGGGGTTTCGGTCAGCTTACCAAATCCTGTAATTTCCAGAAAACGAGTCTACGGAATGACCTCGTGCGTTTATTTGATTAGAATCTGCGGTTTTCCTGAACCTAATCGCATCGAGTCAATCTCTAAACAAGACCCAATGCATTCACATAATTAAACGAACCAATTCATGACTGATATTTTTGCAGACTTACAATGGCGCGGGTTGATCCATCAAACCACCGCGGATGATTTTTTGCCGGGCTGGCTTTCATCTGGATCGCGGACTTTGTATGCCGGCTTTGATCCGACTGCCGATAGTTTGCATGTGGGAAGTTTACTTCCGCTGATGATGCTGCGACGTTTTCAAAAAGCCGGCCATAAACCGATCGCGATCGCTGGCGGTGCGACGGGAATGATTGGCGACCCAAGCGGTAAAAGCGCCGAGCGAAACTTGCAGACGCCAGAGCAGTTGGCGGCCAACCTGGCAGGCATCGAACTTCAAATGCGTCACGTTCTCGATTTCGATTGTGGCGATAGTTCGGCGTTGTTGGTTAACAATAACGACTGGATGAGCAAATTTAGCTACATCGAATTCTTGCGTGACGTTGGAAAGAATTTTCCAGTCAATGTGATGCTTGGCAAAGACTCCGTTAAGAGCCGTTTGACGAGCGAAGCCGGTTTGAGTTACACCGAGTTCAGCTACATGCTGCTGCAGGCGTACGACTTTGTGCACTTAAATCGAGAGCACGGTTGCGAGTTGCAGATTGGTGGAAGCGATCAGTGGGGCAATGTAACAGCTGGAATCGATCTTGGCCGACGGATGTTTAGTGCCCAGTTGTACGGGATGACTTGTCCGTTGCTGACCAAGTCTGATGGCACAAAAATGGGCAAAACGGAATCCGGCGCGATATGGCTTTCGCCTGAACGAACGAGCCCTTACGAGTTCTACCAATACTGGTTCAACGTTGCAGATGAAGACACGGGCAAGTGTTTGCGATTCTTGACTGAGTTGTCACAAGAAGAAATCGAGGCGCTTGATCAAGCACGAACCGACGCGCCGCAAGAACGCGCGAGCCAAAAGAAACTTGCTGAGCAATTGACGTTGTTGATTCATGGCGATGAAGGATTGAAAGTCGCACAACAGGCGACTGATATTTTTTTCGGTGCGGAAATCAAAGACCTGACTGACAAATTGCTTGGGCAAATTTTCAAAGGCGTGCCCAATGCCGAATCTCCAAAGTCTGACTTTGAAGGCGAAGGGTTTGGGCTGATCGACGCACTTGCCAAAACGGGTTTGACCAAAAGCAACGGTGATGCCCGACGCGGGATCCAGCAAGGAAGCGTTTACGTCAACAATCGTCGTGTTGAAGATCCAAAATATCGGCTCACTTCAGCCGACCTCGCGAGCGAAACCACAGTCGTTTTGCGGTTTGGAAAAAGAAAGTACGCGCTCAAGCGATTCGTGTAGGCCACAACCAGCCGTGCGGGCAACCTACTGATGGGGGCAACCAACCGACGCGCATAAAAAAAGCGTCTGTTGGGGAGAGAGGCCCGCACAAGAGTACCCCGCTTAGGGCTGCGCCATTTCTGGCCTGACCCGGTTCACGGCTCCCCCTCGCGGACCTCACTCTCCAACAGACGGGACTACAACTTTATGCTTGGCAGTTCGTTTCGTCAAACCGTAATTGTCAAAATGTGAATACATTTTCGTGGTGTGGAAAACAGATCAATGGCAAATTGGAGGTAGCGATTGGACAGCCAATTTCCAAAGCGACGTTTAACGTTCAATCAGCGTTCAATCGGCCGGCTCGGCTCTCTTTGAAAGTCTGCGTTTTTTGACTCGCCACAAAACGATCGAGGGAACAAGAAACAAAAGCGAAATTGCGTGGACCCAAATTCGCCAAAACCTTGAAAGCGGCGTTTGGCTTGGAACATGTTGCTGGCCGTTAAACCATGGCCGGGCATTGTGCGAATAAGTCGCCATGATGTCGCCGATCGGCAAAACGCCACCCACGTAGGATTTCTTGTCGCCGGTTGTCCAAGACAAACCGACGGTCTCACCTGCGATGGCGATCGCGTCGGCGGTTGGCTGGTCTTCGAAAACCTGAGCCGTGCCGATCATAAACACGGTTGCGGAGAGGCTTCTGCCAAAAATTAGTGGGCCGGAATCGATGTCGCCATTGCTCTCCGATCCATCTGGGTATTCGAAGACGCATGGGATACCGATAAACGTCGTCAAGAAACGTTCGCGAAAGACTTCGTATTGTTGTTTGGCAAACTCGGGGTCCAAGTCAGGCAGCATCCGAAGCAATATCATTTGCGATGTCGCGCGGGCAACGCTGTTGCGACGTCCATCAGGCAATAGACTGACATGTGGAATTAGACCCGTTGCTGGATCAAGCCGGTCACGGGAGTCTGCAAGCCATTTGTCGATAACGGGCTGGTAACGCTGCTCTCCCGTTATCGAATCGTAAGTTTTCATCGCGTGGATTGTAGGAATCGAATCGCAAGGCCACACCGAACCCGGATAAGAAGCCAAAAACGGAGTCTGAGCTTGCTTGAACGCGGTGGCAAGCGAATCGCAATCGCGTTGAAGCTGATTGAGCTCTTCTTCTGATTCGCCGTTTTGTATCAACACAATCCCGGCCAACAAATGGGCTTTCCAAGCCGAATAGAACATGCCGTGGCCCGGTGGCAACTCTGGATCAAACGGAGCTTTTCCGTCAGCCGACTCTAAATGTTTGAATGCGAATTTCGCCTGTTCGATGGCTTCGGCAGCATGAGTTGGTTCCCGAATCGCGGCTTCGACCCACGTCAAACCGTGCAAGACATAGCAAAAATAATATCCCTCGGGAAACAGTTGCTGCATCTGCTTAGGCGTATCAGTTTCCAAAACGGCTCGGCTGGCATTGAGCTGGCGGATTAGTGTCTTGGGAACGTGAGCGTTGTCACTTGGTAGCGGCGATGGCGCGTAGAGGCGGAGGTTGAAAAAAAGTATCACAACCAAAAGCAGTCGCCACGACCATCGAAATATGAATTGGAAGAATTTCAATGGAGTTAACTGACCAATAAGAAGAGATCGGAGTCGGTGCGAATTGCCATAACGGCAAACGATCAAGCAATCGAATGATCAAGGGCGCACAATCAAACCACCGAATCTAAACGTAATTGGGTCGTTAAGCAAACAAATTCGCGTGTGCCGGATTATTGACGATATGCTCGGCGATGCGATCGGAAATAGCTCCGATGGTCATGTACGGATTGACGCCCAACGCTGTTGGAATAACCGAACCGTCGGCCACATAGAGCCCTTGGTGTACTGCGAGGTTGCCAGTCTGATCGAGGTGCCCACCCATTTTGTAGTCGTAGACTTGGCCGAGGTGATTGACCGGACCGCCTTCTGGAGTGTCCGACATTCCGCAGCTGCCTAGCGGATGCACGGTAACCAGGTTGTCACCGAACGCTTTTAACCGCTTGTATCGTCCGCCGTGTGCTCGTGCAAGTTTATCAAATTCGCCGAATACCATTTTGCGATATTTGCTCTCCTTGAGCCCTTCCCATTTGACTTGCCACCGGCCATTTTTCTTGATTAAGCGTCCTCGTCCTTCGTCATGGCCCATGCCAAGCATCGCCATTGAGTGATCAAGTGCAGGGTCGCCAAGCAGCGCCGTGAATAGATTGCTTACACCGCGAGGGATTGCTGCGTCTTGAATTAACAAACGTCGACGGAGTTCAACATCGCGATAGAAATTTAAACTTGTTTGGACGGTTGGACCAACGGGGGCTCTGGTAGACGGATAGGCGCCAAATCCACCAATGTTAGTGCCTTCTTGCATGCCGATCACAAACCCGATCGTGTCTCCGTTGCCTGACCAGTGATGGCCAAGTTTTGGTGAGAACCTCATATTCTCGGTCTCTGAGTCCATCAAAATCGTGGCGCTGCTCGGACTGCCGGCGCCCACGACGACCATTTGTGTGTTGATTGCGACGGAGTGGCGTGTAATTTTTTCGTATTGATCGTCAATGTAAGTGCAGTGAATTCGATAGAACCCGTCACGACGTTTTTCAATTTTGTCGACTTGAACTTGCGTGTACATTTCTGTTCCGTTGTGCCGGGCAACGGGCAAGTAGTTGTGGGCCAGCGTATTTTTCGCACCGATGTTGCAACCATTGATACAGTCGCCACACAATGTACACGGGCGCTGGATCATGCCTTGTTTGTTTCGCATTTGCTGATCCAAATGGCGATAGTCGTACATGACCGAAAGATGCGAGCGATCATAAAACGACGGATTGTTACTCAATCGCGCGGCAGCCAGACGACGCATACGGACTTTTGGAGTTTGGTCAAACGGCGTTCGGCTGAGGCTCAACGCGTTGGCAACACGATCGTAGTAGGGACCGAGTACTTCAATGTTCTGAAGTGCCATCGGCCAGCGGGATTGCTGGAACACTTCGAAATGCGGACGCAGTGCGATGCTGGCGTTGATAAGTGAGCCACCACCAAGTCCATTGCCAGAGAGAATGTTGACTTCATCGTTCATCATCAAATTCATTAGGCCAAGCGGCTGGGTGAGCTGACCTTTGGTAGGTCCCGAAAGCACCGACCGCGCGTTTCCTGAGACGTTGGCAAACGTGTCGGGGAACGTTCCTGGGATCCACTCTTTCCCTCTTTCGAGGATGCAAATGCGATGCTCGTCACGCAGGCGCTGCGATAGTTTTGCTGCCGCGATTGAAGCTCCATAGCCCGATCCGATTACCACGACGCCAAAGTGAATTTTGTCCGGCTCTTCGGCGGTCAAGAAAAGCTCGCGCGTCGAAACGGAGAGCTTGCCACCGTATTGTGCCAGACTTTTGCGATAGTCGTCCATCGCACGGCGCTTGAGCGGCGTGAATTCTGTCTTGGTTCGTTTACCAATTTGAACCAAATTGCCGCCTGAGTCCTGAGCCTTTGACTTCTTTGAAGCAAGCGCTGATAACGCTGCAACAGAAGCGGCTTTGAGGGCGGTTCGTCGGCTGAACGTTGAAGCAGATTTTGATTTCGAGTCTGTATTTCCTGCCATCGCTAACGTTACTTCCTTGTAAGTCGGTTGATCGAAATGCACGATTAATACGGCTTGAATGGCTTGAATCGAAAATAGGGTGCTTTGATTCGAAATACCACCTGTAAGTTGTATCGTTCAACCGTGATAATCAGACTAACACTAACTTGTGATTCAATCGTTTTGACCGAATGGATGGTCGGGCAGTGCCGAACCGCGAAGAAAGACTGGATTGAACAGTCGTGCGGGATTGGTAAAGTCTGCGGCTCAGGCAAACAGCCCGGCGCAGTGTAAACGCGGCTTTTTGTGGAAGAAGCAAACAGAATTGGCCAGCTGAATCGGCCAGTCAGTCCAGGTCAGATTTTAGCCAGTGATGCGAGTTCGCTTGACGGCTTGTTCAACTGCTTCTTGAAGTTCAACAAGACGGAACGGCTTTTGAATGATCGTTACGACTTGAGGTTTTTCCAAAAAGAACTCAATCTTGGTTTGGCTAAATCCGCTCATCAGTACGATTGGAATGTCGATACAGAGTGCTTCGAGTTCGCGAATCAACTCGTTTGCTCCCATCTCGGGCATCATCACGTCCAGCAAGACGCAGGAGATTTTGTCGGCGTGCCTTTTGATTTTTTCAAAACCAGCCACACCACCCAGTGCAGACCTGACGTTCCAGCCGTTGAGCCGGAGTGCCTGTTCACAAAGCTCAATGACCGATTCTTCATCGTCTATTACCAGAATGTTGTACTGTGGTTCCTTGTATTGTGGTTCCGAGCCAGAGAAAGGGATTTGCAAATGGAATCCCGAGTCCGAGCCTGGATCGATGGGTTGTTGAATTTCTTCAACCGACATGGGTAAGAGGATTCGAAACGTCGTGCCGACTCCAATTTTTGATGAGCAACGAATCAGCCCATCGTGGCTTCGGACGACACCATAAACAACGGACAGCCCCAACCCTCGGCTATTGGAATCGGAGTTTGTGAAAAACGGCTCGAAAATTCGATCCATTTCAACTTCGGCGATTCCAGTTCCTTGATCGGTGACTTCAATGAAGCAAAACTCGCCTCCTTGACTGCGTGTGCCGTAAAGACGGTTGTCCGTTTCGACACTTTGGATGGATTCATGACCGGTTTTGATCGTGATCCGGCTTCCCGCTGGCGATGCTTCAGTGGCATTGGTGACCAGGTTTAGCAAGGCCTGTTCGATTTGTGTCAGATCAACTTTGGATACCGGTGGAGATTTTTCAGACAACTCAAACACAAGTTTGTGGTTCTTGCAGACGGACGAAAGTATGGACTCGTACTGCAAGACAGATTCATTCAAATCCAGTGCGTGTCTTTCGATTTTTTGCTTTCCCGCATAAGCCAACATCTGCTTACTGAGACTTGCAGCTTTTTCGGCAGAGTTGATGATGCTATTGATGCGGGCAATTCTAAACTCTCCATCTGAGTTTTCGTTCTTCATCTGTAGCACTTCAGCGTTTCCAAGTACGCCGACGAGAATATTATTGAAGTCGTGTGCCACGCTTCCGGCCATCAATCCCAAGCTTTCCATTCGCTGCGCCCGATTGAGTCGGTGTGTCAGGTCGGCGCACTGTTGCCTGCTTTGACGAATGTTCTCGCGCTCGTTGACCAGAAGTTTCTTGACCAACACCAAACGTTTTCGGATAAACATGAATGCGCTGAACATTGCCAAAGAAACCGCCACCAGGGTGATGACCATTCCATATGCACGAAGCCAATCGAGTTTCGCTTCCCATTTCGCATTGTTGAGTTGCTGCCGTTTGTAAAGCGAATCAATTTCGTTTAACGATTTTTGTTTTTCAGCAAGACGCAATTCTTGATGCGTTTTGGCTTGTTGGGTTAATTTATGAATTTCAGTGACAGCGTCTCGCGGCATTATTTTCGATTTGTAGTTTTCGGCAACTGTTGTGTTGCCCTGCGATTCGTGGATTAAACAGATCGCACGGTAAATGCTGTTTTTCGTGGCGTAGGAAAGGTCAGCGAAGATCGGGTTTTGTTCAATTTGCTCAAGCAGTGCCAATTCGTTTTGTGAATTGCCCAGACGCCTTTCGATGCGAGCTAAATGTGATTTTGCTTCGTAAATTAAGAATTGTGCTTCCAGGTAGTTGGCTGCACGGTTTGCCAACTGATAGTGTTCCTTGGCTTTCTCCAATTCATTGAGTTGCCAGTAAATATTCCCGATTGATAATTGCGTTTTGTAACTAAGAAATTGATTGCCAGTCAATTCTGCTTCGGCTGCGGCAGCAATCCCGTGCTTCAAGCGAGTCTTTTTTGAAATGGCCCGATCATTCATCTTCGCCATCTCAAGTATCGTTTTTGCGTCGAGGTAATCCTTGTTGGTGGATTGGAGATTTTTTGTCAAATCCGATTTCTTTTCATCGGAAGGATTTTCGACTTGCCAAAACAGTTGGGTATAAAGCTCTTGTGACTGTCGTTGAATTAGCAAGTCGTCATCTAATAGTGACGAAGCGTTTTGAATAGGCCGCAAGAATTCCGTTGTGGACACGTCAAACCTGGATGTCCAAGAAATCAGATCCAACATTGCCGAGTTGTAAAAGTAAACGAGTTCGGCGGAAGCGTTTTCGGACAAGGTAAGTTCAAATGAATCCAGTGGGCTTTTCTTGTCCTCACCATTTCCGTTGATTAAGCAATCGATAACGCTGACCTGAGCGAGTGCAACAACAAGGAAGTCTGGATCTTCAATTTTTTCTGCGGGCTGAAGCGATTCAGTCGCGCTGGCGTAGGCAGCCGGCAGATTTGAAAATCTCAATGCGTTGGTCAATTTGAATTTTGCGAGGACATACTCCGGACTCCCAGCAGCAAGCGATTTCATTTCAGCGCGGCAAATTTCAACAAAAGGCGTGTCGGCCAATGGAGTCTCAGGCAGTGGAGCAGTTTCACTGAACCTTTCGCCCCCTAATCCGGGCTGCGTTTCTTCTGCATCTAATGAAGCTTCCCCACCTGTTGATGAATAAGGGGCTGGCGCGTGTCTCTTTTTTGGCAAATCACTAACGTCAAAATTCGACAACATGAGCGTTGCGAAAATGAGAAAAGCGAGTTGGTAAAGAAAAGGCAGCATTTAGATGGCTTTGGAAATGATTAGCTCCAATTATGCCCAGGAAATCGCACTGCGAAGCGATGAGATGTACAAAGAGGCGGGAAGACCCTCTCGGTATGTTGCAGTGTTCGATTCATCGACATTCAGACTCAATTTTAACGCGAAGTGGCGTGAATTACCACGTTAGTTTTTCTCAGAATTCTTGCTGAGTCTTGCACATCTGTTTTTTCAATAAAAGTTCCGAATCATTGGTTCGATATTTCGAACTGCTTCGTGACACGGATCCAGTCAGAAGCGGGAATAACTTTTAGACGTTAACAAAATCTTTTCACCTACTTTTCAAATTCAAGCAGTGCCAATTGAGACGAATTGCGCACGCGGGATCAAAGCAATAAACCTGTTTTGTTTCTAGTTTCTCTTCCACTTTTCTTTAGACGGGACAGCAACGGTGTTGAGGCACGCCTGCGCTAGAGGTCCGTCTAGAGAGAGCTTTTCAATTCCTTTTCAGCTTTTTCTTTAGGAGACGTCTTATGTTTCGCGCATTAAAAATTGTTACTGTTTTACTCACACTAGGCGTAGTGCTGGCCAGCAGTCAAACGGTGAAGGCCGATTTGACTACTTATGAAATGGGGCCATATGACGTTGTTGGGGTCGGCAACAGTCCGGGTGAATCGTACGACCTGGCTTGGGTCCAATTGTATGAAATAATGTTCACGGTCGATTTACCCGAAGGCCACCAGGTACTGGATTTCGTTGTCGAATCAGAAGCAATGATTCAGGATGGAACCTATGAAATCACTTTCCACTTGATTATCGGATACAACTGCCCTCCAGGACCTCCTCAAGGTGGCGGTGGTGGAGGAGGATTCTAAACCAAAATTAATTAGTTCAATTTTGATAACATGGAAATGCGATAGTCAAAATTGGTTGTCTGGATGAACAAGGTTGTTCTCCAGAGATCGGCCTCATGCAAACAACGGCGAGAGTGTAAAAGCTCTTGCCGTTTTTTTATGAAGGTTTGTGCTTAACGCGAGATGGCGATTCCTTAGAAGCACAAACCTATAAGCACAAAAAAAACTCGGTGGATGGCCACCGAGTTAACGCTTTATATTTGATTGGAAAATACCAACAAAATTACACTTCTTGAGAAACTTCGCGGTTCTCGATTGCGACCCATTGCTGATCACCTGGCCCGATGTAGTCTGCACCTGGACGAATCAAGCGATTGTTTGAGCGTTGTTCAAATACATGAGCTGCCCAACCAGTGACTCGTGACAAAACGAAAATGGGCGTGAACATTTCCGTTGGTATGCCGAGAAAGTGATACACCGACGCGCTGTAAAAATCGAGATTCGGAAACAGCTTTTTCTCGCGCCACATGATTTGCTCGATCCGTTCTGAAACGGGATACAAGACTTTATCACCATTGGCTTCTGATAGTTTCTTTGACCAGCCTTTGATGACATCGCTGCGAGGATCCGAAACGGTGTAAACCCGATGCCCGAATCCCATGATCAATGATTTATTGGCAAGCATTTCCATGATGCCGGCTTCGGCTTCATCTGCTGTTTGGAATTTCTCAATCAACTCCATCGCAGCTTCGTTGGCACCGCCGTGTAGTGGGCCTCGCAACGTTCCGATGGCTCCCGTGATTGCGGAATAAAGATCTGACAAAGTCGCCGTGCAAACGCGAGCGGTAAACGTTGAGGCATTGAATTCATGCTCGGCATAAAGAATCAATGAGACGTCCATTACCCGTTTGTGCAAATCGGTAGGCGGCGTGTCATGCATTTTTTCCAAAAAGAAACCGGCGATCGAATCCTGATTCGACTCGAAATCAATTTCGACTTTGTCTTTGGTGTAACGATGCCAGAACACCAACATCGAAGGCAAACTGCCCAGCAGTCGTTCGGCCTTTTCCATTTGCTGATCAAATGAAGTCTCCGATTCGAGCACGCCCAACATCGAACAGCCCGTTCGCAAGACGTCCATCGGATGTGCATTGCCAGGAATCGCTTTTAACGTTTCTCGCAAACTCTCCGGAAGAGAACGATTGTTTGCCAAACGTGACTTGAAACTATCCAGCTCTTTCTGAAGGGGCAGATGACCAAACAGTAATAGAAAAGCGACTTCTTCAAATGTTGCGTTTTCAGCCAAGTCATGAATGGAGTAGCCGCGGTAGTTGAGCCCTTTGCCTTCTTTGCCGACGGTTGCGATTGCTGTTTCGCCAGCGACCACGCCAGCCAAGCCACCTGTTTTTTTAGCCATGTTGATTCTCGTTATTAAGGTTTTGGTTTTGAGTTTTGAAATTGATTTTGAAAGCGATGTGCTTGAACTGAATTGCCAAGCCGATCCCGGTTTATTTGGACTGTTATTTACCAGCAGTTTTATTCAAAATTTGATCGATCATTTGCTCGTACTTGTGATAGTCCAGCACTGAATAAAGTTCATCTCGCGTTTGCATTTTGTCCACAACGGCCGACTGCGTTCCATCGGTCCTAATGGAACGGTATACGGCATCCGCGATCGCGCTCATTGCGCGAAACGCTGACAACGGATAGAGCACTAAATCGACACCCACGTTTTTTAGTTCTTCGGTGGTCATCAACGGGCTCATTCCAAACTCCGTCATGTTGGCCAAAACGGGAGCGTCGAGCGAACTGGTGAATTTTCGGTATTCGTCGGGGTCGGTAATGGCTTCGGCGAAAATCACGTCGGCTCCGGCTTCGATGTATTTTTGACACCGCTCAATCGCCGCGTCCAGTCCCTCGCCAGCCAACGCGTCGGTTCGAGCCATGATGACAAACGACTCGTCGGTACGAGCATCTACGCAGGCATGAATCCGATCGACCATCTCGCCCGTTTCAACGATTGCCTTGTTCGGACGATGTCCGCAACGTTTGGCGGCTTGTTGGTCTTCGATGTGCATCGCGCCAGCGCCGGCTTTTATGAATGCTTTGACGGTTCGCGCGATACACAGCGCATGGCCCCAACCGGTATCCGCATCAACGAGCAACGGCAAAGAAGACACGGACGTGATTCGTTCGATGTCGGCAACCACGTCTGACATGGAAGTCATACCCAGGTCAGGCATGCCGAACGAGGCATTCGCAACTCCTGCGCCAGACAGATAAATTGAACGGTAGCCTGAACGCTCGGCAAGCAAAGCGCAATACGCGTTGATCGTTCCAGGGATCTGAAGCGGATTCTCTTCCGCCATCGCTTTTCGAAAGCGCGCGCCTGCTGTCATGGGCTCACTTTCTGAAGCCTTTCCTGTCGGCATTGTTGGTTCCATATGTTGGATGACTTTTGGTGATGGATCGCAATTACGATCGCTTGAAATAAGATTATCAACATTACATCAACTCGTTGCTAGATGACAAACGTTAGCGGCGTCGCTAAGGATAAAATCTTCTTCAAAATGATTGGTAAAATGCCAGTAAAGGTACACGAATCGACTTTCATTGAATCAGCCGCAACGCTACGCTTGATTCAAATTACTGATTAACAAGCAACTTAAATTTTGCCCATACTCTGAGCAGAATTTAATCGCCAATTTCAATAAGCCAAAAATATAGCCGGATCAAATCATGGCCACAGCAACCAATTCCCGAGTCGCAGCAATTCAACGCGGCGAGTTTCCAAAAGGCCTTTTGCGAAACACTGCCCCTTCGCGACTGTATGAGGAAGCACTTCAATTCGACAACGGGACCATCACCAGCACGGGTGGACTTTCATCTCGGTCGGGTGAGAAAACAGGACGCAGCCCTAAAGACAAACGAATTGTCAGACAGGATAGCATCGACAAGGACATGTGGTGGGGCGATGTCAACATTCCGTTTTCAGAAGACTCATTTGAAAAATTGCGCGAGTCGGCGATTGAGTTTCTTGACGACTGCCCACAGTTCTACGTACTCGACGCATTCGCTGGTTGGGATCCAGATTGCCGTTTGAAGATTCGGGTCATTTGTTCCCGTGCGTATCATGCATTGTTCATGCACAACATGCTGATCCGTCCGACTGCCGAAGAGCTCGCAGATTTTGGCGAACCGGATTATGTGATTTACAACGCTGGCCAAAAGAAAGCCGACCAGTCAGTCGAAGGCGTCGAATCAGATACTTGTGTTGCTTTGAATTTTGATCGTGGCGAGATGGTTATTCTTGGAACCGAGTACGCTGGCGAGATGAAAAAAGGCGTCTTCACGATCATGAATTACTTGATGCCCAAACGTGAGATCCTTTCCATGCACTGCTCGTGCAACGTTGGCGAGCACAATGACGTTTCGTTGTTCTTTGGTCTGTCGGGAACAGGAAAGACAACTCTTTCTGCTGACCCAACACGTCCACTGATCGGTGACGACGAGCATTGCTGGACAGACAACGGCGTCTTTAATATCGAAGGCGGCTGTTACGCAAAGTGCATCAATCTCTCTGCCGAAAAAGAGCCGCAGATCTTTAACGCGATTCGGTTTGGTTCGGTCCTTGAGAATACGGTTCAAGACCCAGTCAGCCACGTCATCGATTACGACAATGTTTCCATTACACAAAACACACGTTGCTCCTATCCGATCGAATACATCGACAACGCAAAAATTCCCTGTGTGACGGATTCGCCAAAAAATATAATCTTCCTCACCTGCGATGCGTTTGGCGTGTTGCCTCCGGTTAGCAAATTGAATTCTGCCCAAGCGATGTATCACTTCATTAGTGGCTACACTGCGAAGGTTGCCGGGACAGAGGTTGGCGTCAAAGACCCCGAAGCCACATTTTCAGCCTGTTTCGGCGCTGCATTTTTGGCTTGGCACCCAACGAAGTATGCCGAATTGTTGGCCGAGAAAATGTTGACACACGGCTCAAGTGCTTGGTTGGTTAACACTGGCTGGAGCGGCGGTGCGTTCGGAGTCGGCTCACGAATTAGTTTGGAGTACACACGCGCGATCATCGATTCGATCCACAATGGAACATTGGCAACAGCCGATTACGTAACTGATCCGATTTTTGGATTGACGGTCCCGAAATCTTGCATCGGCGTGCCAGGACGTTTGCTACAACCGCGCGGAACGTGGGATGACGCCGAAGCGTTCGACAAAACGGCTCAAGTGCTTGCCCAAAAGTTTCGCGAGAACTTTGAGCAGTACGCAGACAAAGCAAGCGACGAAATCAAATCAGCCGCGCCAACGATTACTTAAGACAGTGGTCGTGATTTAAGTAGAAAATGGATTGGCATAAGTTCACTCACTCGTTAGCGGACGCAGATCAATCAATTGCCCCGATACGTTGAAGAAGCTCTTAATAATAACGCTAAAGATTGTTATGAAGCTTTGAAGGAAATTAAAAGGTCAATCGTAGAGTATTTTCGAGGGGCAATTTCAATTCTTCCTCCCGTCAAAGTTCCCATAGGGTGGCGGCGTAAATGGGCCTAGTCTCCCGCCCCCGACGGCGATTCCAATTATTCCTCGGCTAAGCATTCCCGGTTCAATAACCGTGCATGAAGTAGCATCATATTGGAGAGTAATATCGAAATTCGAAAATTAGAAGATGATATGCTCAAACTCGTTCGATCCTCAGGTCCAAAAAATATGGGAAATTGGCCAAATGAGCGGGTTAAAGATGTCCAACTACTTTTCTATTTGTATGCGGATGTCCTCAATGGTGGGCTTTTGCAATGGTTTGGAAATCCTCCAGGCGCGTTTTTGGAAGAAACAATCATTAGCCTCAAGAAAATTTCATGTGAAAAAATTGCAATAAAGCTTGAAGAAGTAGTAAATGAGGAATTCGGAATACTTGAAAACCTAGACTTCCATGAAAGAGACAAAATTGCGGAAAAAGTTGCCGCAGATTGGGCTGTTAGAAAGCGAATTGATGAGCGATTCAATTTCTGGTTCGAAGATCAGCTTCCAAAATTCTTGGAGAATTTCCTCGAACATCTTGGGGACAAAAAATAAGGGGACATTGTACTTTTCGATGCTCAAAGATGGCGGAACGGCTCGAGCCTCCGTCGGAAATATCGCAAACACGTGTTGAATCGTAACAATGGCCGAAATACCGTCGGTGCTGGTGGCATTGTGATCGTCCTTGGCTTGCTCGCAATACCGTAGCCTTGGCATGACTTCAGTTTCTCTGCTGTGTAGATTCGACTTTGACGATCTCCGCGTTTAATTCTGCGAACACTGTTTCTTCGTCAAAATGGTTGCCTTTGTCTAATTGCTCGACTCCGATTTGAATCTCGGCCTTCAATTGCTCGCGCCCCATTAACATGCGGACACCTTCTATAATCGCCGCTTCTTCCGAATCGAATCGACCATCGGATACCAACGATTTAACGAACGCATTGATGTCACTTGGCAGATTTAGATTCATGACTTAACTCCAATGGGCCGGCACATAACATGGTTTTTACGCAGAGGCCCTTCGGGCACACCCACGATGTGGTTTTGGCTTCGCCCCTATTATACAATCAAATTTAATTCAAACCACCTTTGCTTTCGCGACGAAGGTGTCGTAAAAGCCTTCCGGCGAAAGCCTGTGCCAACTTGTGAACGCCCCGCAATAAATTGCTTCGCTCCACATTTTTCACACTGATCGAATGCCTTGTGGCGACCGCGGAAAAGCTGCACGCTCGCTTTTGCTTGCCTTTCCTTGCCATCGGCTAAACGAAAACCATTTGTTACAATCTTCGTTTGGTCAAATTCGACTTCAATGCTGGCTTTGGGCCGGCTCGATACGGTGTGCGTCGATGGACGCACTGAACTCAAACTATTTTCACGGAGCCCTCGATGGACTCGCTACTCGTTGATATCGCCAGCTACATTCACAACCATGAAATCTCAAGCGAGTTGGCTTATGAAACCGCTCACCATTGTTTGATGGATAGCCTCGGCTGTGGCTTCCTTGCTTTGGCTTATCCGCAATGCCGAAAAATGCTTGGGCCAATCGTTCCGGGTGCTTCGATGCAAGGCGGTTGTCGCGTGCCTGGAACCGGTGTTGAACTTGATCCCGTCAAAGCCGCTTTTGATATTGGTGCGATCGTTCGCTGGCTCGATTTCAATGACACTTGGCTGGCTGCCGAGTGGGGGCACCCGTCGGACAACCTCGGCGCAATTTTGGCCGTTGCCGATTACCAAAATCGCGTCAAAGGCGAATCAGTAACCGTCCGCGACATTCTCACCGCGATGATCAAAGCCCACGAAGTCCAAGGCATCCTCGCCCTCGACAACTCATTCAACCGAGTCGGTTTGGATCACGTGCTGCTTGTCCGCATCGCCAGTACTGCTGTGGCAAGCAAGATGTTGGGCTGCAATTACGATCAAACTTTGAACGCACTTTCCAATGCTTGGATCGACGGCGGCGCGTTGCGGACGTATCGCCATTCGCCCAACACGGGTTCCAGAAAAAGCTGGGCTGCCGGCGACGCAACCAGCCGTGCGGTACGACTTTCGTTGATCGCTCAATCTGGAGAGATGGGTTACGCGACTGCGATGTCGGCTTCTGTTTGGGGCTTTTCAGATGTACTGTTCGGCGGCAACCAAGTCACTTTGGCACAGCCGCTTGATTCTTACGTGATGGAAAATATTCTCTTCAAGATCTCTTTCCCTGCCGAGTTTCACGCTCAGACTGCAGTCGAATGTGCGATGACGCTTCACCCGGACGTGAAAGATCGTTTGGACGAAATCGAACGCATTGATATGGAGACACAGGAACCAGGCGTTCGAATCATCGACAAGAAAGGGCCACTTAATAACTTTGCCGACCGCGATCACTGTCTGCAGTACATGGCAGCGATCGGTTTGGTATTTGGTGAGTTGACGGCTGAGCATTACACCGATTCGTTTGCCAAAGACCCTCGCATTGATTCGATTCGCGAGAAAATGGTTGTGAAGGAAAATGAGAGTTTCACAAAAGACTATTACGATCTGGATAAACGAGCGATCGGCAACAGCATCCAGGTTTTCTTCAAAGATGGATCAAGCACCGATCGAATCGAGGTTCAATATCCAATTGGACATCGCAATCGGCGTGACGAAGGCATTCCTGTTTTGAAAGAGAAATTCAAGAACGCGTTGCCAGGCGTTTTCGATAACGAACAATGCGATTCAATCATGACGACGTTTGCTGATCTATCCAAACTGGAAAAAATGTCGGCCAGCGAATTCATGGACACGTTTGTGAAAGAGCGAGCCGACATTGGTACAATGCTGGCGTAGCCAAAGTGAATACTTGGTCCGCTCAAAGGGCAGTTCAATTTGGCCAAACGACTCTTTCACTTTAATGCTGATTTTGGTCGCAGATTTCTCAGCGGCCAATTTCAGCCTGACGGAACATCACAACCCGGTAGCTTGCTAGGTCAAGCTACCTTGTTTGTGTTGTTGTGATTGAAAGCACGAATGAACGCCAACAAACGCAAAAACCAGCTCTGTTTTTTGCCAGACGATGTCGGCTGGCTGAAAAGTTGCGAACACGATATTTCGTCAGCCGTTTTGAGGGCCGATCAATCGGTGGCCGCCGAGATCAAAGGACAGACGGTCGAACTTGAAAGTGCTCCCGACGGCGTTCAGCAAATCGCGTTGTGCAAGTGTGGGTTGTGGTGCTTGGACAAAGCCGGCTTTGTTCATCGGTTCAGCAATCGAGAGGGTGGCCAACGCTGGACGCGCGGGCATTCCTGGCCCAACGATTCTCCCATCGAATCCATTTGCTGTTTCAAAGATGGCTCGCTGTGTGCAGCAACCCATGATGCGACCATGTTTGTTTTTCAGACGAACGAAAATAAATGGCTGCCACAGGAATCTCTTTACCAGCGTGCGCATTCTGATCCACAAGATTCAGTAATTGCAGCGGCAAACCTTCCTGCAAAACAGAGGTTTCGATTTAGTATTCGCACACTCATGCTGCTGGTGCTTGCAGTCGCTTTGTTGCTTGGCCCCATCAGCTATTTACGACAGTGTTTTAATATTCGAATGGCTGTCAATATTTTGTTGGCTCAAGGTCACGAAATCCAGTTTGCGCATCAATTTGATGCCAACGGCAAAAGGATTGCCAATGCTTCGTCGCCAGAACCAAAATGGCTGGACAATAGTTTTGGCCCACGCTTGCTGCACCGACCGATTGTGTTTCAACAGGGCGGAAACTACCACAACCCGGCACCTGTGGACCTCGATTCGTTGAGCAAGATGACGACTTTGCAAAAGGCAAGTTTCCTGAAACGAGATGATGGTATTGGATTGAGCAAGCTGGCGAATTTGCAAGAGCTAACAATCAAGAAAGGCAAGATTGATGACCTGAGCTTTATTGAGAACTTGAAGCGACTAAAGGTCCTTGAGTTGCCTGAAGACACAGATGCGGATCTTTCGCCGATCAGTCGATGTGTGAGTCTGAGAGCCCTCAAGGTTAATTGTAAGGATACAAATGAACTGCAGCAGATCATCGCGCCGTTAACCAATTTAGAACGATTGGATTCAACAGCCACCGCACTGGACCTTGATTGGGTCGAAAATCACTTGTCCCTCAAATCGCTAAAGCTAACTCATTTTGGAGCCATTACTGATCTTTCGCCGCTGATGCAGCTCAAGCACCTGGAAGAATTGGAATTGCCAATTTTGTCAGAGGATAATCCTGTGCCGTTTGACTTCGCCCTATTCAAGCAGGCTCCGAATTTGACTGCGGAACGCGTTACGTTAAATTCCGCGAATCTAAGCGGAATGTCACATTCCAGTCATCCCATTGTATCGCCGGAAGCGCTGATGCTAGACCTAACCAACGTCGACTCCATTCCAAAATCTATGTCGATCGCGACTCTGGGAATAGTAAAGCTAAATGAGCGCATTTCGGACCTCAGCCCTCTCAAAGGTGCCTTACTCAACAGGATCAGCGGGCCAGGCTCAAAAGTTAAAGACTTGGAAGCCCTACGCGGAATGCCACTGAAGTCAGTGAATTTCAACCAAACGTCGGTTTCGGATATCTCACTGGTCGCAAACAAACGTTTAGAAGACCTTGAAATTGATGATACGGCGGTTTCTGATCTGGAGCCACTTCGCGGAATAGAACTGCAAGCGTTGACGGCGTCCAATACGCCCATCAATGACATTTCAATGCTCACCGGTACGAGACTCTATTCACTGGATATCTCGGGAACGCAGGTTCATGACTTGTCAGCGATAGCAGGAGCCCAAGGCCTTCACGAACTACACATCTCCAATACGCCCGTTTCAAAATTGCCGTCGTTCGAGTCACTTAGAGTCTTAAATATGGACCACACGTCCATCAATGACATTCAAACGGTTAGCGAGATGGCAAAGCTCAGGCATCTTTCCTTGAAAGGCACACCGGTTAGTGATCTTTCACCAACGAAGGGATTGAAGCTCGACTACATTGACGCAAGCGACACCAGGGTGGATCGGATTGTTGATTTTGGAAGCCCCAACTATGTCAAACTGGATCGAACAAAGGTAACCGACCTTTCGCTCTTGGCAGATTCACACAGTCTCTATCACATCTCAGTTTCTGGTACGCCCGTTACTGATCTCTCCTCTTTGACTGGCATGCCAAATTTCAGCACCCTCAACATTTCTCACACGCCGATTACTGATTTATCGCCGATTTTGAAAATGAACCTTAGAAGTTTGGATTTGTCAGGCATCAAGACAACTGATTTTTCTGTTTTGTCCAAACTGCCAGAGCTTAGACATTTGAAATTGGCTGATTTGCCACTCGATCGAATCCCGGCCTTACATCCCGAAATGCTTTTGTCTGAACTCGATTTGGGTGGCACGCAGATCAAGGATTTATCCCCCTTGTTCAACCAGAAATATCTTCGCAGTCTCGTGCTTCCCAAGTCGGCTGATTTTTCACAAAACATGATTGACCATTGGCCTGATCTGGAAAAATTGGTGATCGGTGAAAAAACCATTCTCGACAAGAAACCTGTCGACTGGCGATACGATCCTTGGGATTAGCTGCTGCCAGGACTTAAATCGCCCTTGGACTGTTGGTAAAGAATTCCCAATAGACAATCTATACACGTCGCAATTGTCAAAAAATCGTGTTTCAACCCAACGGTTTTTACAAGAATTAGACGTCCTCGCTCACGATAATAGATGAAATTCTTTCACCTTTATCATCGTGGCTAAACTCATGGCTGATCCTTCCGATATTGATTTCCAAGACCTCGCTCAATCTGCCGTCAAACTTGCGGCTGAAATTTTGAAGCATTCGCGCGAAAATGAAACACGCGCCGAACGTGATCGTTCGGCGATGATGGCTCGCATGATGCGCGACGAACCGGGAAAGAAATTCACCATCGCAATGGCAGATCAAGTCTTGCGAATGGAACGCCCGGCGCGTGCGGCCAGTCGAATGGACAGCCTGGTCGATGAATACGGCGTCCCGAAATATTTTAGCTCGACGGATCGACTGGCGCTTAAAGCTGGCAACGAAATGGCCGACTGGTTTCCCGGCCTCGTCATGCCTCAAGTCAAAAAGAAGGTCAAACAGGACTCGGCTCACGTCATCATCTCAGCGGAAGAAAAAGAGTTTGCGAAGTACCTTGAGCAACGAAAGCAATCAAAGATTCGAGTTAACTTTAACCAACTCGGTGAAGCCGTTCTTGGCGACCACGAAGCCGACCGAAGACTTCGCGACAACATCCAACGATTAACCGAACCAGGCGTCGACTATATCTCGATCAAGCTCTCGGCAATCGTCAGCCAAATCAGTTTGACTGGCTACGAAAAAACAATCGAAACGATCAAGCCTCGTCTGCGTTCGATTTACCAAGCCGCGATCGACGGCGGCGGTTCGGCCGGACCAAAATTCGTTAACCTCGATATGGAAGAGTATCGCGACCTCCATCTCACGGTCGACGTTTTCAAATCCGTCCTCGATGAACCGGCGTTCGAAAAATTCGAAGCCGGTATTGTCCTCCAAGCCTACCTGCCCGATTCGTACGTCGTACTAAAAGAGCTTACCGCATGGGCGATCGAGCGAAAGAAACGTACAGGCACTGGAATCAAAATTCGATTGGTCAAAGGCGCCAATCTTGCGATGGAGCAAGTCGAAGCGTCACTTGAAGACTGGCCGCAGGCTCCTTATCACAGCAAACTCGAAGTCGACGCGAACTACAAACGGATGCTTGAGTTTGCTTGTCGTCCCGAAAACGCAGAAGCCGTTCGCATCGGAGTTGGGAGTCACAATCTGTTCGACATTGCGTTTGCGATGCTGCTGAGAGAAAAGCGCGGCGTGCAGGACCGAGTCGAATTCGAGATGCTTGAAGGCATGGCCAACGCACAAGCCGAAGAAGTTCGCGAGCGTTCGGGCGGGCTGCTCGTTTACGCCCCGGTCGTTTTGGACAAAGAATTCGAAGCCGCGATCGCGTACCTCGTTCGCCGGTTGGATGAAAATACTGCGCCCGGCAGTTTCCTTGGCGCGTTGTTTGCGCTTCGTGAAGGCACGCCCGAATGGACCGAACAACGCAATGCGTTTCTGGAGGCGGTTGAACTGTCTCGTGATGAAAAATTGCTTGCCGGACCCAACCGAAGTCAAAATCGGCTGGGCGAAAATGCTCAAACGCTTAAGCCAGTTCCCGTTGGCGATCCGTTCCATAACGAACCGGATACTGATTTTTCCCTTCCCGAAAATCGCCAGTGGGCAGCGGACATCATTGCGAATTGGGAAAACAAAACGATCGAACCCGTTCCGATCCAAATTGGTGGCGAACTTAAAACGGACAAACTTACTGGCCAAGGCAAAGACCCGTCGCGCCCCGAACACAAAGCCTATCAATTTTGCCAAGCCAATAAATCTGATATCGAAACGGCTTTAAAAACTGCAGTCGACGCCCAGCCAAAATGGGAAGCAATCGGTGTTGCGGGACGTGCCGCCATCCTCAAGCAATGCGCTGTTGAAATGGGACTGCAACGAGGTGAAACGATTGGCTCAATGCTATTGGACGCCGGCAAAACAATTTCCGAAGCCGACGTTGAGGTCAGCGAAGCCATCGACTTTGCGAATTACTACGCCGAATTTTTGAGCGACGCTGGCTGGATGGATGGAACGTCTGCCAAAGCGTGTGGCGTGGTCGTGATCACTCCGCCATGGAATTTCCCTTACGCGATTCCTGCCGGCGGCGTGCTTGCCGCGTTGATGGCTGGCAATTCGGTGATCCTGAAACCGGCTCGCGAATCGGTTTTGGTGGCTTGGATGTTGGTCACGCAATTATGGAAAGCCGGTGTGCCCAAGGAAGCACTTCAATTCACGCCAACCGTTGACGGCGAAACAGGCAAGGCGCTTGTTTCCGATCCGCGAGTGGCTTCCGTGATTTTGACAGGCAGCATTTTCACGGCTCAGCTATTCCAATCTTGGCGACCGTCGATTCAGCTTTACGCCGAAACCAGCGGCAAAAATGCTTTGATCATCACGGCCGCCGCAGACATGGATCTGGCAGTGAAAGACCTTGTTCGCGGCGCGTTTGGTCACGCCGGTCAAAAATGTTCGGCAACCAGTTTGGGATTGGTAGAAAAAGAAGTTTACGACAGCCCGAAATTTATCCAGCAACTCAAAGACGCCGCAGAAAGTCTGACGATCGGTGGTTCGTGGAATGCTTCCTCAACGGTCACGCCCGTCATTCGCCAGCCAGACCAATACCTTGAACAAGGCCTGACGAAACTCGACGAAGGCGAGACTTGGTTGATCGAGCCGAAAATGATTGACAATAATCCCAACCACTGGAGTCCGGGAATTCGATTGAATGTCCAGCCAGGCAGTTGGTATCACACGACCGAATGTTTTGGACCTGTGCTGGGTTTGATTCGCGTTGAGAATTTGGAAGAAGCGATCAAGATCCAAAACAGCAGCGAGTTCGGATTGACTGGCGGGCTTCATTCGCTGGACCCACACGAAATCGATCTTTGGCGCGAAACGGTCGAGGTGGGTAACGCTTATATTAACCGAACCACGACCGGAGCCATCGTTCGCCGCCAGCCATTCGGCGGTTGGAAAGACTCTTGTGTCGGGCCTGGCCCCAAAGCCGGCGGACCCAACTACGTGGCAACATTTTGCGATTGGACCGAGAATGACCTGCCAGAACTTCGCAGTGAAACGGCAAGCGAAACTCGTTCGGTACTCAGCCGTTTGAAATCTTTAGTTGGCAACGACAATAGCGAGCGATTGGCTGCCGCGGCCGGTTCGTATGCCCATTGGTGGAACGAAGAGTTTTCAATCGAGCATGACCCTTCACAGATTCACGGCGAGACCAATCACTTTCGCTATCGAGCGCGGCCGTGGCACATGGTGCGGATAAACTTGCCAGAGAACGGTGGGTTTGATCCAAAAGACCTCCAATCGCTGGCTTTGATTGCTTTGGCTTGCAAAACCGTTTCCAAGGAATCGGCTGAAGTCGATTTGCATCTCAGCGTCTCTGTTGAAAACGAATTGTTAACCCGATTTGCGAAAGCAACGTCAAGCCACTTGGTCGTTGAAACCGATGACGAATTAGTTTCGCGTCTAAAGTCGATGAAGGGCGGGACGATGCGGATCTTTGGCGACTATGACGAGTTCAAATTCGCCCCCGCCGAGATTGGCAACATTCCGATCATCCCGGCAACCGCGTTAGCCAATGGCCGAATTGAATTGCTGAACTACCTCAAAGAGCAGTCAGTGTCCGAAACTGTCCATCGCTATGGAAATATCTTTGAGTAATTCCTTCCGTCTTTTACTCTGATCTTCCCAAGCCAAATTTTGACTGTTCGTTTGTTCGTTGGTCTAATTGTATGCCTGCCGAGTGGTTTGCTGTCTTCGGCCTACGCCTTCCGGCTCGTCGTTAAACTTTGCAGGTATGAATCAATGTCGATCGAAAGGTAGGAATGGCTTGGGAATGCGATTATTGTGGCGAAGAACATTCCGACAATCTCGGTGACTGCTGGCGGTGTGTGGCCAATGAGAAACCGATCGAAGACAGAAGGATATGGCATTCGACGCCGGCTCCACTGAACTGGCTGCAGCGGAATGGTTTGACGTTGGTGAAAATCTGGGCGGCGCTTGCTTCTGGATTGATGGCAATTTTTATTGCAGGTTTTCCAGATGAAACTTTCTTTAACTTTTGCACAGCATTGTTTCTTGTGTCGCTGGTTTCTTTCTGGCGGAAAGTGCGGTGGACTGCTCCGTTAATCATTATCGGATTCTTCTCAGGGCCGCTCTTGTTTGCCCCTGCGATCAATGGATCTGGGGCCGAGGATATTCGAGCGGCAGTCATTGGTGCAGCGTTCGGATTGTTGGCTGGGATGGTGATCGAACTGCAAGGAAGGCCACCCATTCGGGGCTCCAAACACGAGGCGATTAAGGGGTGATATACTGAGGTCTCATTCAGCCCATTCTCAAAAACGATTCGCCATGATTCCTCTTAACGTTCGGCTTTCAATTCTCGTTGCAATTGTTTGTTTTCCATTTCTTGTCACGTATTCAACCGTTGCCGAAGAATTCGAACTAAAGGACGGTGATCGAGTTGTCTTTCTTGGCTCGGAGTATGTCGAACAGCAAATCAAGCACAACTTTTTCGAATCCGCGATTGCCCAGCGTTGGCCGGATCGAAAGATTGTTTTTCGAAATTTAGGTTGGTCGGGAGATACGCCGTCAGGAATTGCACGTGGATATTTCGGCGACGCTCGCGAAGGGTTTTCTCGTTTGATTAAAGAGCTTGATCGCATCAAACCAACCGTAATTTTCGTTTGTTACGGCGCCAACGCGGAGGCAGGAAAGTTTGAGGAGGAATTGGCAAAACTGATTCCTGAATTGAAGAGTCGGTCGCAGCGAGTGGTTTTCATTTCTCATCCTGCAGCGGAAAGCCTTGGAGAAAAATTCGCTGATGTTACAGCGGCCAACAGGCTTCGAAAGTTGAATGCGGAGACGATGCGAAAAGCAAGCGAATCAAACGGTTGCCGGTTTGTGGACTTGTTTGCCGATTCGAGCAAACGAATTACAAGTGACGGAAAAAAGCAATCCTGGACGACGGACACAATTCGCTTCAACCGATTTGGCTACCAACAGCTCGCCGACCTGATGATCAATTCGCTTGAAATCAAATCGGGTGAGACGCAATCCTTAAATCCAACGCCGGAATTGTTGGGGCTTTTGCTCGACAAAAATGAACTCTACTTTCATCGTTACCGACCACAAAACGAAACGTATCTTCGTGGGTTCCGAAAACACGAGCAGGGACAAAACGCGAAAGAGATTGCCGAGTTTGATGCGCTGATTGCTCAGGCGGAATCGCGAATTCAGGCGTATCTCAATGGCAAACCGCTTCCTGCTGCCGTTGTCGAACCGGACGCGATTGAGCTGACTTTCGAAGCCCTCTCGCCAGATGAGCAAAAGTCAGGATTTACACTTGCCGAAGGTTTGGAAATCAATCTGTTCGCTTCGGAGCCGATGGTGGCTAATCCGATTCACATGAATTTTGATTCCAAAGGAAGGCTGTGGGTTGCGACCAGTCCGATCTATCCGCAAATCAAACCGGGTGCGAAACCGCGCGACGAAATCATTGTCCTTGAAGACACCGACAACGACGGCCGCGCTGACAAGCGGACAGTTTTCGCCAACGACTTGTTGATTCCCACCGCCGTTTTGCCTGACGAACGAGGCGGTTGCTACGTTGCCAATTCGACTGAGATGTTGCATCTCTCTGATACCGATGGTGACGGAGTTGCCGACCAGCGGCGGGTTGTTTTAGCCGGATTCGGCACCGAAGACACTCACCACATCATCCACACGTTTCGTTGGGGACCAGACACCGCATTGTTTTTCAATCAGTCGATTTACATTCACACGCACATGGAAACGCCGAGCGGTGTGAAGCGTTTGATGGGCTCGGGGATCTGGCGTTTCGAACCGGAAAAAGTCAACGCCAACGTTTTGATGCGTGGGCTTGTTAATCCTTGGGGGCATATTTTTGACCAGTGGGGGCAAAGTTTTGCGACTGACGGCGCGAGTGGTTTTGGGATTAACTACGCATTTCCAGGATCGGCTTACGTGTCTGCAGTTGGATTTCGAACCGTGCTTCGTGGAATGAATCCGGGGCAACCGAAACTTTGCGGGCTTGAGCTTATTTCCAACGGCCATTTTTCAGAAGAGTGGGCGGGCAGTTTGGTAACCAACGATTTTCGCGGCAACCGAATCAACCGATTCAAACTTAGCCCACAAGGCTCCGGCTATATCTCAAAACAGGTCCCAGACATGTTGTCTTCGAAGCATCGTGCGTTTCGGCCCGTCGATCTCAAAATGGCTCCCGATGGTTCTTTGTTTGTGGCAGACTGGTACAACCCGATCATTAATCACGGCGAAATTGACTTTCGTGATTCGCGCCGCGATTACAAACACGGTCGGATTTGGCGGGTGACCAACAAGGGTAAACCAACGCTTAAGAAACCCGATTTTGAGTCTGCGGAATTGGCCCAGTTGGTCGAGCTTACCAATTCACCCTCGCATTGGAATCGCGCCCAAGCCCGTATCGAACTCAAGCGTCGTGATCCGGCAGCCGTCACAAAGTTGCTGGATAAAATCGTCGCCGCCAAACCCAATTTGCAACTCTCGCTTAACACAATTTGGACCTATGAAGCGATTGGTCGCCCCAACGCCAGTGCCATCGAAACCGCGTTGACTTCGTCCGATCACCGTTTGCGTGCCGCGGCCGTTCGTATTCTTTCCAATCGAACGCCTGATAGTGCACTGCAAAATCGCGTTGCGAAAATGGCTGATGATGAACACCCGCAGGTTCGGTTGGAGTTCATTAACGCTTGGCGGCGAATTTGTTCTCCCGATTCGATTGAAAATCTCTTAAACATTCTTAACAAGCCGCTTGATAGGAATCTGGAGTTTGCACTTTCGAATGCGATCCGGGACACAAGTGAAAATTGGATTGGGCGTTTGTCGGATGATAATTTTATTCCCGACGCAAATCAGAAATTGTTCGTACTGCAGAATGTTGATTCGGCTGAAACGGCCGAGCCACTTTTGAAACTTCTGCGAGCAAATGCGTTGCCGGAAAAAACGGCCGAGTTGCTCGATCTGATTAGCCAAAGAGCCAATGTTTCGCAGCTTCAAAGCATTTTTGATCAAGCGAAAATTGAAAACACTTTTGAATCGAAGCACCTTGGCGAGATTCTTCAAGCACTTCTGTCTGCTTCTCAAAAACGCGGGGTCAAATTGTCGGTTGAAGCCAAAGAGCTGGAGCCGTTTTTTGCCTATGAGAAAACTTTTCACTTGGCGGGTTTGTGGAAGCTCACGGATTTGGGTGAGAAGATAAAGGCGACGGCGATCGCTTCGGAATCCAAGCCTGCGTTTCGCATCAGCGCTGTCCGAGGGCTTGCCGCAATGGGCAACGTGGCCGAAGTCAAAGCCATCGCGAGCAACCCGGAGTATCCAATATTCTTGCGAAAAACCGCTATCGAACAGATTGCTGTTTCTAATCCCGAGGCTGCAGCGAACTATGTCGCCGAAATCGTTTCGGGGTTACCGGACAATCAGTTGGCTCAATCCCAATCGCTTTTGGAGATTTTCTTGAAACGCCAGCAGGGCGGCCGGCAACTTGCCAGTGCTTTAAAAGACAAACCGCTTTCCAAAGACGTGGTCGATTTCTTGATTAGGCGTTCGAAACGAATGCGGGATGACGGAAAGATACTCGCTGCGGCGTTACCCGATGCTGAGGCGAACAAAGCCAATCCAGCGATGGAAAAATCGCGGATTGAAAAGGAAATGGCCAACATTGTTGAACTGGTAAATACCAAAGGCAATCCGCAGCGCGGTGAATTGATCTATCGTCGCGACAAACTTGGCTGCATCAAATGCCATTCGATCGGTGGCGCTGGCGGCGTTGTTGGTCCGGACATGATCTCGCTGGGAGCAAGTTCGCCCGTCGACTATATCGTGCAATCGTTGGTCGACCCGAATGCGAAAATCAAAGAAGGCTATCACACAACGACTTTGCTGACCGCGGATGGGAAATTGATCAACGGCAAACTAATGGGATCGGCTGATGGGAAATTGACGATCCGCGACGCCGAGAACAAAGAAATTACGCTCGATGAAGCAGATATTGATGAGCAAAAAATCAGTCCCATTTCGCTGATGCCGGCCGACCTTGTTTCTGAGTTAAGCCGAACGGAATTCGTGGACTTGGTTGCGTTTTTGTCGGCACTTGGAAAAGACGGTTCATTTAAAGTTTCGCCAGAGCGTGTCGTTCGTCGTTGGATCTTGCCGGAAAACAAAATCGGATTTTCGAAAGTCGACGGTGCCATGCCGTTGAATGGCGAAGTGGCCGTTTCGTTTGAAATCAATGTCACGAAAGCCGGCATGATCGGGATCCAAGTCGATTCACCAGACGGCTTGGACATTACGCTAGACGATACGAAAGACATCCTGCGAGGCGATAAAATCGTTTCCGATTTACCCATCGGCCGTCATCAATACCATTTTGCAATGCCAAACAAGAAACGCGAATCGATTCGCGTGACGTTGGTTACCGTCGATGGCTCAGACGGTTACGCAGAAGTTGTAAACCAATGAATCGCGTTTTTTGAATCTTGCGATTTCAATCAAAGTTTGATTATTGAGCCTTGGGCTGCTCTCGTGCGTCATTAGGCTGATCTGCATCCTTTGGTTGATCTACCCCTTCAACGACGCTTTTAAGTTTCTCTAAACTTTTGTCGTATTGATTTCGCATTTGGGCACCGAAGAACGAGCCAAAGTAACCGTAGAACGGGCCGCCCGGCAATGTGCCTTTGCTTGACCAAATAACTTTCGTCATTCGGCCTTCTTCTTTGTCTGGATTTGGAACGGGAGTCAGTTCGATCTGGCTGTTCATTGTTGGAAAGCTGCCGAACGTCATGTCAAAAGAAACGGATTGGTTAGGTTGGCTTTCGGTGATCCAAAGTTTTCCATCACCTCGACCGTCCGACCACGATTGAGCCGCGCCTACGCCGGACTCGTCGCCGTTGTATTTGATTTCCAGCCCCTCGATTTCATCAGGACTAAATTGCTTTGACCAAGTCTGCCAGTTCTTGAGCGAATTGATTTTGGGAAAAATTGCTTCAGGTGCTGCCGCGATATCGATCTCAGTTTGAAAATCGTACCCGCGCGGCAGCAAAGATCCGATGATTGCAAAAAATCCAACCACCGAACCAAACAGCAACAGCAAACGAAAGTAGTACTTTGCCATTGTCTAGTTATCAAGTTTCTTGATCGACATGTTGCGATATTCAACCGGATCGTTGTGTCCAGCGAATCCAAAATGCCCAGTGGTACGGTCTTTTCCTGGGTGCGGTTTATCGCCCAGGTACTCGGTTACCGTTGCGAGATCACAATCAAGAATAACGGTCCCGTTCAATTCGACTTTGATAGTCGACCCCTTCACGGTTACTTCCTGAAAATTCCACTCGCCGGTTGGTCGCATGTAACCGCGATGTGCCGCCACCATCCCATAAGCCGATCCGTGATGTTGTCTGGCGTCCAAACGGTCGGTCGATGGATTGTCTTCTGTCGGTTTACGTTTAAATTTCTCGTGCTCGCCATCGAGAACCTGAAGTTCACACATTCCTTGATAGGCCGTGTCACCTTTGCCAGGGTATCGAATCGCCAAACCGTTGTTGCCACCAGGTGGAAGCTTGAATTCCATGCGGGCTACAAAATCTCCGTACTCGTTTTCGGTGTAGATTGTGCCGCCACTTTTTGGTTTGCAACGCAGGTTTCCGTCAACAATTTCATAGTTATCAACTGGGCCCTTCCAGCCAGCCAAATCTTTGCCGTTGAAGATCGATTCGAATTTGTCATTTTTCGAATTCAAAATCTCGTTCGCTTCGGCAGTCCCAATCTCACGCATAAAAATATTCTTCCAGCGAATCTCACCACCGTGCGTTTGAAGTTGGATTGGCCCTGAAACAATCAGAGGCAGTTTGCTTTTGCGTCCCCAATGTCGATTTTCCATTACGACATGATCGACGACTAGTTTTTCGTTAAGCCAAACGCTTGTTCGCGATCCGACTTGGCGAATTTTGAATTTGTTCCATTGGCCGAATGGATTATCCGCTAACTCTGCGGGGTCTTTGCCAGGTGAGCCTTTGCTGTTGTTCCACAATCCACCAGACCCTTTGTTGGCTCCGATTTCAAATTTCTTTTTGTCGGTATAGTCCCAGATTTGGACTTGAGGCGTTGCTTTTAAGTAGATGCCGCTATCCGCACCGGCGACTGTTTTGTAGTCGATCATCAATTCGAAATCGCGGTAGTGTTTGTCAGTGGTCAGGTAAGGACCCTTGCCATCATTAACAATTTCGCCGTTCTCGACTCGCCAGAATTCGCCGGTTGCCGCTCGAGCCGCCTCGATTTTCTTTTTTTGTTCCTCAGCCGGCAGTGCGTTGAAGTTTCGTGGCGAGTCGGTCGCGATCGCATACCAACCCGAAAGGTCTTTACCATTAAAGATGGCCTCGAATCCTTCTGGCGGCTGGGGAGCGTCTTGCGCGGACACGTTTGCTGTGAAAGCGATTCCAAAAAATGCGATCGCAAAGAATGCAATTCCCGCGATCCGCAATGCACATAATAGCGACATTGAAAGCGGTGACGAAACTCGTGGCATAGGTTGTCTTTTTTTCACGTTGATTCTCGGCGATAAAACGGCTGGCTGAGGAAGATACTTTTTAAGGTATCCGAAAGTGATTTGGATTCAGGCAGTTAAGACTTAAACTCGATTAAGTGAAATAAACTTGATTAAGTGAAATCGCGATTGAAAATGCGACTTGACACCAACCACCTGAAGCCATCATCTTAATCATCCCAACGACTGACGACCACTATCTCTCAGACAAAAGTTGCATCACAACCATGAGCGATTCCTCACAACCCGACTTTCCAAAATCGCTAATGAGCATTGAGTTTTCGCGATTGAATGATGACCTTTTGACGCAGGCAATGTCCAAGATCCAACATTGCTTTGGCCAGCTCAATGAGTCGCAAATTTGGTGGCGACCGGAACCGTCGATGAACAGCATTGGAAATCTAGTCTTGCATATGGCGGGTAATCTTCGGCAATGGGGGGTCACTCCATTCACGATGGCAAGCGATCGACGCGACCGGGAATCAGAATTTCAAAATGACATTCGGGTCGCGCAGGACGAGCTTTTAAAGACGCTGGTTACGGTTGTCGGTGAAGCCAAAGAAGAATGGAAGCATCTCGCGCATGGCCAGCTTTTGCGGCCAGTCGAAATTCAGGGCTTTGACGTCAATCATATGCACGCGATCTTGCACGCCTCAAGCCATTTCGTCGGGCACACACACCAGATCATTCAGCTCACCCGTTTGCAGCTTGGGCCCGCCTACCAATTTCATTGGACGCCGGCCGAAGAACGAGGCGACCTGCCGCTTTAAGATTCGCCCGTTTTTTGTAACGGAAGTAGTAGGTCAGGCTGTGCCTGACGGTTTGCTCGATTGAACTATCCATCTCTGGATGCGAACGATACGGATGCTTTAAGGCAAGCGTAGGGTTTTATGTGAATCTACGTCAGGCACAGCCTGACCTACGATGCTCGTACGGAAATCGTCAAGAATTCTGTCTTTTTTCGCATGACCCGAACTCAAGTGTCCAAAACTCTTGGCGAGTACTGCTACGGCGCCTTTGTCTCTCCAATTTTATGACCTAAAATATGGCGTGATGCGAAGCATTGACCGAAAGTCGAATTGTGACTTCACTTCGTATCAAACATCGTGACCAAGATCATCATTGCGACAATTGGATTCTCCGAATGAGTTACTACCCATCTGAACAACAGTCTTACGGACGTCAACGACAGCCGACACGGCGCCGTCGTGGTGGCGGATTTTCCGGTTTGAAACTTCGCTTACTTATTGGTGGAGCGATCGTGCTGTTTTCCGTTGTTTCTTATTTGATGAAAGGGCAAGTCAATCCGGTTACTGGTGAAAAGCAACGGGTCGACATGTCAGTCAAAGACGAAATCGTGATGGGACTGCAAGCCGTCGGTTCCATGGGGCAACAGTCGCTTAATCGAGAAGCCCAGGCCCGCGTTGATCGGATCGGATTTCAATTGGTTAGAGCGCTACAGGAAAAGCTTGCCGTCGAGAACATCAAAGTTCCTTATCCATTTGAATTTCACTTGCTGGCCGACCAGCGTCAAGTAAACGCGTTTGCACTTCCAGGCGGGCAGATTTTTGTCACCGAAGCCCTTTATCGTCAGCTCAATGACGGTGAGCTTGCGGGAGTGCTTGGCCATGAAATCGGTCACGTAATTGAGCGTCACGGTTCGGAGCACATGGCGACAGGAAATCTGTTCAAAGGCATCACTGGTGCCGCGGGCGTTGCGGGTGGAGACTTGAACAGCAGTCGAGCTGCGGGATGGATTACAGGTGTGATTGGAAAGAAGTACGGCCGCAAAGACGAATTAGAGTCTGATCGCTGGGGCGTCCATTTGCTTATCATTGCCGGATACAATCCCGAGCATTTGATCAACGTCATGGACGTGCTTGAGCGATCGGCGGGTGGTGGCGGAACACCAGAATTCTTGAGTACTCACCCGCGGCCAGCAAATCGCCGTGATTATATCAAGCAGATCATTGCCAAAGAGTATCCTAGAGGGGTACCGTCCGGGCTTCAGTAAAACTCGCCCGGATTCCACCTGATATTACAGTTCAAGGTTTGCAATTTATCGAAATCGCGACCATGCTAGTGGTTCATCCACATTTCGAACCAGGGATGATTGTAGCCGGAGTCGCCAGACTTCGGTTTTATTAGGGATGGCCTGAATTCTGGCGAATCCAGCTCACCTAAAATCAAAACTTGACGCAGCTAGTATCATGTCTCGGCTTATTTTTCCGATAAAGCCATCCATCGTTCGAACATGCTCACACAATGTGTGAACGTGGCACCTGAAAACCAGGTCGAGACGCAATACCAACTGAATGCACTTAGTATTCTGCAGCACGGGATCGGCAACCTTTGAAAAAAATCCTCACTATCGCGGTGCGCGAGTACCGAGCCATGGTCGGCACGAAAGCATTTTTGCTTTCCATCATCATGATGCCGGTTTTGATGATGGGCAGTCTCATTGCTATGGAAGTGTTGAAGAACGCTGGCCAGATCAAGCAGCGAAAAATTGCCGTCATCGATCACACGGGTGACTTTGTAAAGCTCATCAGCACGAAATCCGATGAGCGAAACCAGAAGATGGACGCGGACCTCAAAGCGATTGCAAACAGCGAGGCGGAATCTCCTGACGACGATTTGCTGGGGTTCTCAAAAGAAAAGTACGTCATTGAGACGGTCGACCCGACAACCGCCAATGACGATTTAATGGTAGAGCTTTCCGAGCGGATTCGTAATCAGGATCTTTACGCGATTGTAGAAATTCCAGCGAAAGCTACCGCCCCCAACGCGACCGAGAAAATTCGGTTTTATGCGCAGGACTCCAGCCTGTCCCAAGCCCGCGGTTGGTTGGCTCAAATTGTTAACGAAAAAGTCAGAGCCGAACGGCTTAAAGAGTCTGACATTGATCCGGTCAAAGTTCTACAAGCCAGCACTCCGGTCAATGTAGTCGGTATGGGATTGGTCGAACGAGCAGCCGATGGGTCGATCAAATCGGAAGAAGAAGACGATCCAATGAGCGCCATTTTTCTTCCGATGGGCGTGATGCTTTTGATGTTCATGGTCATCTTCATGGCAGCCCAGCCGATGTTGGAAAGCGTGCTCGAAGAAAAATCGCAGCGAATCGCCGAAGTGCTATTGGGTAGCGCGAATCCTTTCCAGTTGATGAGTGGAAAACTTCTGGGGACCGTAGCTGGCTCGCTTACCGTATTCGGCATCTACCTCATCGGCGCGTTTGGATTCACGCTGTACAAAGGCTGGTCCGATCAAATTCCGTTTGAAATCGTGCCTTGGTTCGTTGTCTTTCAAATTATGGGCGTTCTGTTCTATGCGGCAATTTTCCTGGCGATTGGTGCTTCGGTTTCTCAGTTAAAAGAAGCCCAGGCAATGTTGCTTCCTGTTTGGATGATGATGATGAGCCCGATGTTCGTATGGCTTTTTATCGTTCGCGATCCGCTAGGACCGTTGGCGACTTACTTTTCGTTTTTCCCGCCAAGTGCTCCCACTGCGATGATGTTACGCATGGCGACCGGCCAAACGATTCCGATATGGCAGCCGCTGCTTGGGATGGTGCTGACCGGCATCGCGACTATTTTCATCGTCATTATCGCTTCACGAATTTTTCGCGTTGGGATTCTCTGGCAAGGAAAAACGCCGAAGATCAGCGAAATCTTGAAGTGGGCGATCACGGGATAAATGGTCACCCGATAGAAGCTCGCATCTTACAATATCACGGATGAGTTTCGTCAAGCGTCAGATGGAGAACCTTTAACAAGCTCCACTCCAAACTCCCGCAAGAGCCGATTCAAATCATTTGCACTTAAAAAGCTCTGTTTGTCCGCCCGAAAACTCGTGGTCACTTGTTGAGCCAAAAATGCTAGAATCCCGCCACACAAATCGGCGATTGTTTTCGCATAAACACCAAAACGCAAATGCTCAAAAAAGTTCTCATTAACTGCTTTCTGGTTGCCTGGTTGTTGATCATGATCATCGACCCGACACCACAAGTTGGCAAATGGCACGGCCAGCTAAAAGAAGCCATTGATCCGTTCCTGGACGCGACCGGGCTTTGGCAAGGAAACTGGCGATTGTTTGCGCCTTCGCCAGACAAAACTAATGCTTCAGTGACCGCCGAAGTCGCGTTCGAAGATGGCAAAGTCGTACTTTTGAGAACGCCCAAGTGGCGAGAGATTTCGGCTTGGGAGCGTTTAGTCCGTTTTCGCGAAGCTGAATTTATCGACTCGATTCGATTGGATTCAAACCGATTTATCTGGCAAAACTACGCTCAATATCTTCGGCGCACCGTCAAACACCCAACCGACGAAAACCTGCGCGTCAAGGAAGTCTTACTCTCGCGTCGCTGGGGCGATTTCGCCCCGCCTACTGAAGCCAACCTCAAAGAATTTCCCGAGCTGCCGATGATGACCGAAAGCTACATTATGTGCGTCGAACAATTCAAGCTTGAGGATTGATTTGTTTGTATTCAAAAAATTGATCAACGCCTGGAATCACTTTTTCCATCGCCACGAAGACCTTTCAATCTTTGGGCCGATCCGAATCGCGTTTTCCATTCTGTTGTTGATCAATGTGCTGCTATGGTGGCCCGAACTTGAAAAATGGTTTGGCGAAAACGGAGTGATGACACTTGAAATCTCCAAGCTCGCCATCGACACCGATACGTATACAATTTTCCAATGGCTCCCCAAGACCACAACGGTTTTGTGGAGTTGTTATTTGCTGTTGGTCGCAAACCTGATTGCTTTAATGGTTGGGTTCTTGCCGCGAATCCAGTTGGCTTGCATCTTTGTCTTGTTCACATCGTTTTGCCACCGGAATAACTTAATTTTTGACGGCGAAGATTCTCTGTTTCGCATGTTCACGTTTTACTTGTTCTTTGCACCGGTAGGAAAATATCTTTCGGTGGATAACTGGCTGGCGCGAAGACGAGCGACTGATTCAGACGGGCTTGTTTCATCAGAACCGAAGAAGTTTGCGATTTGGCCATTACGGCTTGTTCAAATTCAAACCGCCGCAATCGTGTTCATTTCGGGAATCGAAAAAATGAAAGGCGTCGAGTGGCGAGATGGAACGGCACTTTATTACGTCTCGAGATTGGACGACTTTTTTTACAGATTTCCAGTGCCCGAATTCATGTTCAATTCGTTTTTGATGATCGCAATCGGAACCTGGTCGGCCGTTTTAATTGAACTTACGTTGCCAATTTTGGTTTGGTTTCGAAAGACACGAATGCTCGCGTTGGGCGTGTTGTTTCTGTTTCACTTGTCTTTGGAATACATGATGAACCTCAACATGTTCCAGTGGCTCATGATCGTAGGTTGGATGTCGTTCCTGCAATTCAATCGGCCCAAACCAGAAACGAGTGAACCGATAGTTAGTGAACTGGCTATCGTTGAACCGGTCGCCGAGTAGTTGCACCGAAATTGGAAAACAAAAAACGGGCAGCCTTCTTTCTATCCAAAAACGGGCTGCTCTTGTCCGGTCTTCACGCGTAAATACTGAAATTCTGTTTGTGCAAAACTTTCTTCCAGATACGGAACTTCGATTCGATGATTGGCGGGGCCGGCGGCCGCGGTATCCACCGAAAGACTAGCCATGTTCCAGCGACGGTCAAACGGCGACTGATCAATTCGGAGCGTTTGGATTTTCTCAAAGAACGTCATGCTGGTTTTTCGATTGAAGATTCCACTGCGATAGACGACTCCATTTTCCGTGCGTGCATAACGCATGGCTTTACTTTTCTTAAACGCCCAAGCGATTAACAGAGGCAAAGCCAAAATTCCTAACGCCCAGCCCCAGTATAAAGAAATCAAAAGTCCAGCGAGCGAAACACCGATGGCTTGTACGACCGCCAAGCGGCAAAGTCGTTTACCGGCCTTGGGCGAAAGCGATTTGAACTCCAATTTCGATTCATCCCACGATGCCAATTCAGGGCGCAAGACGCTCAGCAAGCCGGGCAGTTGGTCCTCAGGAATCACTGGGACAAACCAACGCTTCGATACCGTCTCGGTTGCATTTTCGCGATTCTGACCTGCGCCGCCCGCCGTTTCAATTCGAATCGATGTTAAACCAAGCCAGCGCATAATCAGATTGCGATGAATGCTGATAAATTGAACGCGATTGCGCGGCACGGTGGCGCTGACTTTGGTGAACAAGCCACAACTGATTCTCAAGTCGTCCCCGTGCCGAACCAGCTTGTATCCGAAAAAGCGAAGAATGTACCAGCCAACTCCAAACAGTCGTAGCAAAATAAACAACACGATCGAGCCAACGATCCCGTACGCAATCAGGGATGCCATTGAAGCTTCGGCCGGCACAATCGCTTTGAGCCAATCAAAATTGAAACGACCTCTTTCGGGGCCAAATTGAAAATAGAAACCTGATGCGACGCCAATCATGATCATGCCACGGTTACTCGCGAGTCCTGCTTTGATCAGCCAGCTGAGCGGGATCTTCAAAAGCGTTTCATCATTGGTTCGAGCCAAGCCGCCCAATTGAGCCGACCCGGCCAAACCCGCTCCTGCTACATGTGATCCAACGGAAGCACCCATTGGCTGAGGCAGATTCGCATTGTCTGCAGCCGAGTCAAAACCCGTCCCGCCGATTTCGTTTTGCTGGCCAATGGGATTTTCAGACAGCCCAACTTTGGCCTGCAATCCAAAAACGGAATTTCGCAGACGCTCCATTTGCTTAAGCGTGATCACGCGGAGAACTGCTTCGGGCTTGGTGCCACTTGCCGTTTCTACGCGGACCTCAGCAACACCCAGCAAACGATGAAGTGGGTTTTGTACAAAATCAATATTCTGAATTCGCTTAACAGGAACAGTTCGATTCTTTTTGAAAATCAAACCCTCGTTCACCACCAGTTTGTCACCTTGGATACTGTAGCGAAGCGTAAAATATCGAAACACGGAAAAGATAATCGCCGGCACGAAAATTATTGCCGAGATGATGATCAAAGTCAGGTCGCCTTGCGCGGCTCCCCACAATCCGAATAAAGCCGGAACGAGATACGTTTTTCCATGTGCGAGAAAATCGAACACCAATGAAGTTGGATGCAAAAACGAAAGTCCATCACCAGACAGCGTTGGAGCATCTTCATTATCGACGGGCGTCATCACAAACTGATCGTCGTTCTGATTTGTTCCCAACACCGGAGGAATGTCAGGTGGGGTTTCTTCAAACGACATGTTGATCTTTCCGCTGGCGAACGATTTGATCTCGCAATGCGATTGCGTTCTCGTGTGCGAGCCCCGCCAAATCCACTGACGCGTTTTGCGTGCCGGCTGTATTAACTGTCATCGTGCCCAAGCCGTACATGCGTTGCAGTGGTCCTTGTGAAACGTCAGCGTGCTGAACGCGACCAAGCGGAATGGTGATTTGATGACGCCACAAAACGCCGTGTCGAATCTCGAGTCCTTCTTCATCCAGCCGCCACTTTGAGTGGCGATGCGCGATGGTCGGCCAAAACCAAACCCAGGCGAAAAAAGCGACCGCCAACAGGGCAGCAGCGGAAGCGATCAAAATCCAAATCAGGTTCGCGCCGATATTGAACCAAACCACAATCACACCGACCAGCAAACCAATTGAAACGATGCCCGCAAAAATCAACCCAGCAATTCGTTCTGTTTGGATGTTTCGAGGATCCAGCGAATGAAAGTCATGTCCCAAATTTCCGACAATCATTTCTTCTGACTGTGTTTCCGGAGGCGCGGGGTTTGTATCGGCCAAATCTGCGGTTACTGGTTCGGCTAAAATCGCTGGTTGAGAAATTTCGCGCGATTGGGCATCACCGGTTTGCGCCAACGGTGACCGAGCTTGTTCGCCGGACTGGGTGAATGGATCGACCTCATCTGGCCGTGGCGTATTGGGTTCTGGGTCCAAGAATATTTCCATAGAAGCTGCAAGATTGATAGCGAGCGTAACAACAATAGGTTGTTCGACGACGCCAAAAGTATATTGCAAAAACTATTTCAACCGCCATCCAGATGTCAACGTTAGTTCCACAAAATGCCAGTTTGGGGCCGGTTTTGCACTGGTATCCTATGGAGAAATGTCTCGCGCCAGAATTCAACATGGGTGGCTTTCCGCGAACTTTTGTGACGACGGGAAAAACGTTCTTTCAAGTGGCCATTCGTTAGGATTGGCGTTCGCGTTTTGCAGGATGGACATTCGTTCTTTCTTCGCTGTCTTTTTCAGGCACCGGGAAGGAATGCCAAACTTACGCTTGGCTGTATTGAAACCAATTGCGAGCCATTGCACGCTGACTGACTTTCCCAACGCTGAAGCTCAATCAGTTAGAATCACTCCAAAGCCTGACGAACTCGATCTCCAGGCAAACAAAACTACATAGCGAAAAAAACGATGGCTGATTTAATCTTTGGGTTGGAACGCGAATACTTTGTGGGCGACAAACTATTCGAAGCGGAGACCGAAAAAGTGTTCGCCCAAAACTGGCTGTGCGTCGGACGAGTCGAAGAGTTCGATTCAAACTTTGAAGAATCCTATCGCCGCGTTTCCATTGGGCCTTACGACATTGTTGTTGTTCGTCGATCCGACGGCAGCTTTGCCGCGTTTCATAACGTCTGCAGTCACCGTGGCACTCGATTGCTTGATCAGCCCGCCGGTGGATTGAAAAACTCTTGTGTCACGTGTCCTTATCACGCTTGGACCTACGACCTCGACGGATGTTTGATCGGTGCACCCAATATGCACGAAAACGATTCCTTCGATCGCAAGCAACATGGTTTGAATTCCATCGCCTGTGTTAACTGGAATGGGTTCTTAATGGTTCACTTAAGACAGGCCGAATCGGAATTTGAAACAGAATTCGCGCCGATCATTGAGAGGCTCGCCGATTGGAATTTGGACGATAAAGTCGTTGCCAAAACGCTGACTTACGATGTCCAAGCCAACTGGAAAATCATTTTTCAAAACTACAGCGAATGTTATCACTGTCCGACGGTTCACCCTGACCTCAACCGCCTTACGCCTTATCGCGGTGCGACTAACGATTTGGAATCAGGTCCGATCCTTGGCGGACCGATGGGGCTTTCCGATGACTGCGAAACGGTTAGCACTGATGGCAAGCGAATTGCGGACCCGTTTAAGACGCTTAACCAAGAACAGCAACGCTGCGTTTATTACTACACGTTATTTCCGACCATGTTTGTCAGTGCTCACCCGGACTACGTCATGATCCATGATTTAACGCGTGTCTCGAATTCGCAGACGATTGTAAAGTGTCATTTTTTCGTCACAGAAGAAACAAAACCTGACGACCTCGCGAGAGCCGTTAAGACTTGGGACGACGTTAACCAGCAAGACTGGCAAGTTTGCGAATTGACTCAACTGGGTATTCAATCGCCCGCCTACCGCCCCGGCCCCTATTCGAATCTTGAGCCGATGTTGATCGCTTTTGACCGCCACTATCGTTCGGCGATGACCTAGTTGGCGATCCAAACGATGCCGATTGACGACCTCAGCTAACCGCAGATAAATCACTTACTTCACAGCGAAAATCAGCAAAATTTCTTTTATTAAATTTTGAATCCAATCCGCTATTCGACCTCGTTTACTCGTGCAGACAAACGCAATCGCGTTCGATACACAACTCACAAAAAGCAAACGAGGAACCCATGTCAATTCGCAAACTTTCCACGCTGGTACTTCCAGCTCTTTTGATCTTCGCAACAGCCGGAGTCACCCAAGCCCAAGAATGCTCCGCGGCCAAAGGGGCCTGCAAAGCATCTCAGCAATCCCATCACACCACGTCGTTGGTTGTGACAAATGCAGTCGATCAAGAATCGGACATCGTCGACACCGCAGTGGGTGCAGGCAAATTCAACACACTAGTCGCCGCCGTCAAAGCAGCTGGTCTCGTTGAAACACTTAAGGGCGAAGGTCCATTTACCGTTTTCGCGCCAACAGACGAAGCGTTCAAGAAACTTCCAGAGGGAACAGTTGAAACTCTGATCAAGCCTGAAAACAAAAAGATGCTTCAGTCGATCCTGACTTACCATGTCGTCAAAGGCAGCGTGATGGCGGCCGACGTCGTTAAACTGACCGAAGCCACAACTGTTCAGGGCGACAAAGTTGCCATCAAAGTCGTCGATGGCAAAGTCATGCTCAACGGTGCCCAGGTCGTCACGACTGACATCAAGTGCAAGAACGGCGTCATTCACATCATCGACTCTGTGATCATGCCGCCAAAGAAAAAGGACGTTGTCGACACGGCCGTTGGCGCAGGAAGCTTCAACACATTGGTCGCTGCCGTCAAAGCAGCAGGATTGGTTGAAACACTAAAAGGCGACGGGCCGTTCACCATCCTTGCTCCGACAGACGAAGCATTCAAGAAAATTCCTGCTGATGTGATCACTGATCTTTTGAAGCCGGAAAACAAATCCAAACTGACTGCAATTTTGACTTACCACGTCATCCCAGCCAAAGCCATGGCCGCCGATGTTGTGAAAATGACCAGTGCCAAAACTGTAAACGGTCAAGAAGTTGCGATCAAAGTTGTTGATGGAAAAGTCATGGTAGACGGTGCGACTGTCGTAAAAACTGACATCGGCTGCACCAATGGTGTCATCCACGTCATCGACACGGTAATCATGCCTAAGTAATTTTGGAACATTGGTTCCCAAACTGACGGGACTTTGGATAATCAAGCGAGAAGTCATGTCGGTAGCTTTATTAAAACCAACTACGGCTCAAACACTTTGTGCGAGCCGTAGCTTTAGATATGACCAAGCCGTCCGAGGAAACGCTTTGACCTTAGAAACTCCTGTACTTCCAAAAGTAGCGTCTGGCGATTCCGCCGCCGTTGCGGAATGCATGAAACGCTATGGCAATCTTGTCTGGTCACTCGCCAGACGGAGTTGCCCTGACGTTCAGGCTGCCGAGGACGCGGCTCAAGATATCTTTTTGAAGCTTTGGAAAGTCGCTGGAAAATACGACCCCAACCTGGCAAGTGAAACAACATTTGTCGCGATGATCACACGCCGGCATTTGATTGACCTCAGTCGAAAGAAAAACTGGCACTCGTCATCGGCTGTAGAGCTCGATAGTTTCACAAACACAGACATGGGCGTTGCTGCCCGATTTGAAATCAATGACGAAGCAGCCAAGGCCGCTGAGTTTTTAAGTGAATTGCCATCCGACCAACAACAAGTGATCAAGCTGGGCGTTTACGATGGGCTTTCTCATTCAAAGATTTCAGAAGCGACTGGGCTGTCGTTAGGCACAGTTAAAACTCACATGCGACGCGGTCTGATGAAGCTTAGAAAATCCCTGTTCGCATTGAACCAGACTTTGAGTGACGACAATTCGCCAAGACCAAGCCTCGCAGATGGGGAGGTTTAGGCATGAATTCACAAAACGAAAATAGCGACGACGATTTTACAAGCCAACATAATGAACGGATGCTTGATCTTATGGTCCAGCTTTCGACTTCAGGACTTTCGGACACCCAACAGCAAGAGCTTCTTCAGCTGGTATCAAAGTTCGATAAAAACAGATCTAAATCAGTCGATTCTCAAACACCCGAATCTTCAATCAACGAGCTGGAAAAGTTTGAGCTTTCAGCAGCCGCACTGGACCTGTCAATGCTTGGCGAGCGAGAAGAGATGCCCCGCAGCGTTCGTGACCGGGTCCTGTTTGCCGCAGGTCAACACTTCACATCGAACGTGACACAGCAATCGATCAAAGGCTCTGACGCTGGCCCCACTTCCACTGCGTCCACTGTGAACTCTACCGAAAAAGGTACTGCGAATCCCAAAGTGGAACTTTCATCACGAGCTGCGGGTAAATTTACAATGCGAGAGGGATTGGCGATGGCGGTCACTGCGGCCAGCATCATGTTGCTGCTTAGCGGTTGGAACCCGTTTGCCAAAACCAGCATCACACAAAACGATGGCGCGGCCAAAGTGCAATCGAATTCACTTTCTGGCGAGAAAAATGCATCTCAAAAGATGGCCGATTTTCTTGCAGCCAAGCCTGATGATTTTGTGCGTGAGACCTGGACACAAGTCGATGAAGGTTACATCGGAACGGGTGGAGAAGTGTTGTGGAGTGACAGCGCCCAAGAAGGTTACATGGTATTCACTGGCATCAAACCCAACGATCCATTAATCGAGCAATTCCAACTGTGGATATTCGACACCGACGCAGGCCAAGAGCACCCAGTCGATGGAGGCGTTTTTGATATCGCATCAACCGATTTTGACTCTGAAGGCAAAATCATTGTCCCAATCAAAGCCCACATTCCCGTCGAGCACGCAGTGATGTTCGCGGTAACGGTCGAACGCCCAGGCGGAGTAACCGTTTCCAAACGCGAACGTATTCCAGTACTGGCCAAAGTCGCGGCAGCAAATTAACAGATCGCCGTTCCGACCTCAGCATGCCCCTTCGCGCGATAATTGGTTGAAGATGCTGGAGGGGTAGGATGGACATTCCTGTCCGTCACCACAAAGTCGACAGGAACGAACGTCCAACCTCCAGCTTCATTCTGCAGAACATTTCTCAGCATCCCATTGGCAGAGTCCACCAAGATTAATTACAATCTCCGCTTCAAGGGCCAGTAGCTCAGTTGGTTAGAGCAGGGGACTCATAATCCCTTTGTCGCGGGTTCGAGTCCTGCCTGGCCTACCTTTTTCTTCGATGTTTGGACGGCATCATACTGCATCAAATCTGATGTGTCACCCAGCAAGTGTAACTTGCCTCCATTTGGTGTGTCGGACCGAAGCGAGGCACGGAATACCCCAAGCAGTTCGGCAACAAAACGATCCGCCTTACCACAGCCTAGCTAGGGCTGCTTAGTCCGGGGCATCAACAGCTCCCGTCATCAACGGCGAGTCGCAGCTTTCCGCCCTTTGCGAAAGAAGATGCATCCGGGGACATACTCGCCAGCAGGAAATGAACTGCACCCCTTTAAATTGATCTCGCATATTTCATTTAATCAAAACCATAAGTAACCACACTAGTATCAATATTAGTAGAATCCAAAACCCAATCTTCCAAAAGGCAAATGATAGCCCGAGAATCAAAACTACAGCCAAGGCAATTAACCACCCTGGGGCTAGATCAAATGGAATTGTGGACCAATGTAGGGCTGATCGGGACTCAACTTCGGAGCAGACAATTTCACCACTTTCGAAAAAAGGTACCCAGTACTTTTTCATGAACTCTGCGTCAAAAAACAAACCATGTTTGCCTACGTGAAATCGGTCGGTTACCAGAACGCTTCCAGCGCCATTCGTACCGATCGCACCATAGCCAATGGACTTGGCTAAGACTGGCCATTTATCCCCGTTTCCGCAATCGTTCAAGATGAATTTTTCTTTTGCAGGATCGGAAGCGTTTCCAATTTGCAATCGAACTGACTCCCACTCGAAGTCCCTATCAACGACAGATCCACACAACAAAACTCGTTTAACGATCATATGGGGATCGCCCAATAAGAGCTGCGTCAAAAGATGTGTGCCAAAACTATGTGCGATTACCGAGATTTTTGCGGTAGGGTGAGTTGATTTTATGTTTTGAATTTCGCGCCGAACTTTTTGAAGCGGTGCCTTGGAGAAATCAAACACAAACTTTGGAAACACGAATTGAAGCAACCCATATCGACCATACTTTACCGTAAATGCCTTTATTTTCTCGCATGACTCAAGTTGTTGTTTCACCCTAGTCTGCCAACTTCCAAGATCCCTAATTCCATGGAGTATCAATACAACTTCTTCAATGGAATCTGTTGGTTCTGTTTTCAGAACCGTGTTTGCATGAAGCAACATTTCTGTAAGGCTGTCAGACCAATCGCGGTTTGAGACATCAAACTCAAAACTGCGCCAACCGAACTGAGAAAATTTTTTGTCGAATTCGTCGATCCGATCGGAGTAAGCAGTAAGACCAACCACGAAATGAGGGGCGTTAAACCTAGAACCACTGCTTCTAATGGATTGAAGAATGCTAAGCCCATATTCCTCGACTTCTTCGCCTTTTTCATCTGTGCGCGGAATCAATAAGTCTAGGATTAAGAACTCAAAATGTTGGTCTTCAAGGGCCCACAAGCATCCACATAGTTTGCTTTAGTCGTAATGCTACATCCAAGACCTAGCGCATCTTGGACCACTTGGGCTATGCGTTTCTGCTTTTCGTGCTGGTCTTCAACAATTAGGACATTAATCATCTTTAATCCCAAACCCAAGACGATCAATAATATTCGCTATTTCCTGCTGCCAATCTAGTTTTGATGGTAGGTAATAGATGGTTCCCAAATAATTCTCTGTGAACGATTTGCCTAGCTCTTCAGTCAACTCATCAAGAGTAATCTTTTCAGCTCCTTCACCAAACTCAGGGAATTGAGTGACTACGACAACACTACAGTCTTTTTTCAAACGCTGAAGTTCTCTTAATATGTCGCGCCCCGCATAGACCAAAGTATCGCTCGACGGGTTATCAGCAGTGACATCGTGAACTGGCAATGACATGTCTAAAAGAATCAAATCGAAACTTTCGTCTAAAGCGGATTCCAAGCCGCTGGAGTACGACCTCTTCTGTATGACTTCTGCATTCTTCGATTGCTCTTTGACAAACTCAACCAAGTTAGTGAGTTTTCGAACTGAATCCTCGATTATTAGAACTCGCATAACTTACTCCGCAATCAGTCGGACATCATTCAATGCCATACTAACACTAAAGGTCAATTCTTCGTGATCACAGCTACAGATTAACGCGCTGTTCACTTGCTTAAGGTCGTCGAGCATCAACTTGCGAACCTTCGCAAGTCCAGAATTTCGTTCACTAAGTAGTCGTTCAGGATCGACCGACTCCAATTGGCTATTGATCAAATTAACACGTTCTTGCAAAAATTCAAAATTTGTGTTTTCGGACATCCCATTAACTACTTCCAACCGCAATGAGTTTTCACCGTCAAACGAAAAACTTAAGCTGGGCCGATGAGAATTCTTCCCCGAATGTTCAACGATGTTTACAAAGAGCATTACTAGGATCTCATAGAAGGGATTGAACCAACTACCTTGAATTTCAAGTTTCGCTTTGCTTTTTACGTTCGGGATAAAATTAGCAGTAGGCTTTAATCTAGCAAGCGCATTTGTTGCAGCTTCAAGGAGCAAGTCTAAATCAAATTTGGCGATCGTTTCGTCCGTGCTTCGTGTAAACCACGCCAACAGCAATTCGAAATCATTCTGAATGGCTGTACGGCAAGAAACTGTCTTAGCAGGGAATTCACTGTTGGCAATGTCGGGTGATAAAGAATTTATCCCTGCATCCAATTTATCCAACATGGACAGTATTCGTGGGAGCAACTCGCCAGATATTCGATCCCTAATGGATTCCAAAAGGCCTTCTGTTTTGATCCAAAGTAAATCAATGACTAAGTCAACGAGTTCTCTGTAGGATTTTTTTTCTTGGCTGGCAAAGAATAGGGCAACGACTTCTTGTTCTGAAATGCTGTAATCCAACATTCCATCGGGATGCTTGTCACTCCTAATTCTTATCCAGTTTCCATTCACTTCTTCAATCAGGGTGTCTAATTCTAGTGAAAACTGAATAAACAAAGCGTTGGCCTTTTTCCAGGTTTCAGGTCCACATTCAGCAAAAACGTCCTGCCAAAACAAATTGTCCTGATATTCTCCAGCCTTACCTCTTGTCGCAAGATGATGTTGGTCGAACTGGCTACGAATTTGCGAACTAAGATGGCCATGTCGCACATTGACTGCAATGTAAGTGTTCAATCCATGAGATGTATTACCAACAAATTCATCTCGGATCTGTTCGATAAATTCTTTGAGCAATTGGTGCGCGAAATCCCCATACACAACAACCTTGCCTTTTGACGCCAAATCAAAATCTCTAACGCTAAGTTGATTTCGAAGCTCTTCGTCGGTGATGGTTCTCGCACGGTCGAAGCGCTGGAATTGCTCAGCATTATCTTTAGATAGGCTCTCAATTACGCCTTCGGTCTTCACACTGATTCGACGAGTTTCGACCTGCTGAATCGCTGACCGCAAGAGTTCTTTTCGGGTAATGTCGGCAATCTCATCTCGAGCCAGGCCCGCCAACTGTTTTGGGGCATTGTTAAGGACGAATTGAAGAATTTCGATTCTCTCAGAATGGAGCTCCGCTGTGTTCTTGATCCGGTAGTTTCGTTTCAAGACATTCAGAGTGCAAACGTGAAAAAGAAACCTGAAAAGCTTAGGCGTAGTCGGAGGTTTTGTTCTGATGAAGTCGGAGACTTTCTTGGAACCGTGCATTGCAAGAAACTCTGCGACTCCGACATGCAATTCGTAAATGTCATCTTGGCTCAAGTTCTTATTCTTACCTAGCCAGTACGCGAGTGGCCAATACAGATCCTTAGCTTGGGTACTCGCTTTTACCTTTTGTTTGTTCTCTACGACATGCTCAACAGAACGGCCAATGATGCCGATCAAGTAGTTTTCGTTATTAACAAACGAGTCGACAACTTCTCTCGCAAGAGATTCGAACTCGTTTTCTTCAATTGCCTGAACGACCACCTGTTTTGTAGCTAACAATGAAAACAAATTGTGATTGGAAATTGACTTGAGCTTCTTCCAACACTCGGCAGCTTTTTCACGCTCTTGATCGGTCGTGTGCAATATGGCCTTTAACCATTCTGCTACCCGTGGCTCAAAATCTGCTGGCAAACAGTATTCGCCGTTGCCTTTCGGCAAAAAAGAATTCATCCAATTTACTCTGCTTCCATATGAAGTGATCAAGCCATCAATGATGATCTTGCGTTCTTTCAATGGCATTGAAAGTACCATCCACGGAACGGCGCACGGCAACACTGAAAGCCTCAACGGCTCAAAGTATGCTTTGTAATCCAACGCATTCAGCCAAAACGCCATAATTCTCTGCGCGAATTTGGAATTCCCGAGTGAATAAGCGATCTTCCGAATTTGTTCGAGCGGTTCTGAAATGTCTTCCTTTAACTCAATGCAACTATGGAGGCTTGACAACAGTTTTGAGCCCAACGATTCCGATGGAAATGGCGAGTCAAGTTTCAAGTTTCCAAAACTTGCGGCTTGAGCAACGACAAGGTAATATTCGAAAAATGTGGGGTTCAACTTGAGCTGTCGAATTCCTTCTGAAACTACATCTGAATATTTACCTTGGTAAAACAGACGGAACGTATCAAACAAATTTGCTATTTGATCTGACTCAAATATTTCCTGATGACAATCAATGGACACCTCAAGAAGATTCAATGATTCAGGTGTGAAGAATTGTTTCGCATGCGCAACAGCACTAAGCCGTCGCTTTGCCGAAAACGAGTTGGAATGTGCAAATCGACTGAGAAACACTTCGTAAGCAATTGCGAGATCCACAAGTGAATAGCATCGGATTGCATCTAATATATTCTCTGGCCTTTCCACCACTTGGGGCGTAAATAGGTCCAGCCAATACAGCACGGTTGCAACAATTTCTGGGTCTGCTTCAGCTTCCTTTGCGTCTTCCCTAAGTCGGAACACACCGCTCCGATAAAACTGAACACTCACATTTTTTTCCATTTTTTGGCTAAAAAATGTTATGAGCAAGTTAGTTAACCACTGTGGTTTTTGTTTTTGAATGGAGCTTAGCGCTTTCCTATTCCCTTCAATCCCCGACTTCAACTCGCCTAGCTGAATTGCTGCTTCGAATGCCCACATTGAAACCCCAAACGCACCTTGAATTTCATCGAGATCCTTTTGGGCATATTCCAAATCACCTTTAACGAGATCGGTTTCATATTTTTGACGCAACCTTAGGAATCTAAGCAGTAATGATTCATAGTTTGAAAGAATCGCCCGAGCCAATGAAATGGCGAAACTCAATGAACTTGAATTTATAGGCGTGCCGTATTTCCCCATTTCTCGAGCATTACGAGGGAATTTAGACGGGACAATGTGGGGTGCTGACTTTTCATTGGCCAACATTGTTCTTATTACTAAGTTTTGATCGGCAGCGGACAGACCTCCGAATTTGCGTGAAAAATCTTTGCCAACTTTTGAATTCGCGAACCCCCGAACCGATTTCCTTGCTCTTGCGGCTCCTAATTTTTGCTGTACGCGCTTCTCTCTCTCTTTCTTCTTTCGAAGTCTTCTTTTCTCTGAGTTCTTTGCCAAAATACTGGCCTCGATCAACCAACTAAGTGCAACAATAAATACATAATTTTCTGACTATATTCTAATTCTCTTAAATTCAAAACTTTTTGGCTAGCCTCGGCCAGACAACGCTTTGCTCATAACTGGGTCTGGAAACAAATATTGCCGATTGGAAAACGTAATCGGGGCGAACGATTACAATAAGACTAGGTTTGAAAAGCAGCCAAGACGCTGCCAGTTTTGAATACCGACCAATTGACGATAGATTTAGACGGAAAACGATAATGCCCCCGCTACTTAAGCGAATTGCGTTCACGAGTGTTTTGGTTTTGGCCAACTTGTTGGCTGTTGACGCTTGGGCTCAAGGAACCGATTCGAATGCTGGGGTTCAAACGGCGGCCAGCAAACCGAACTTTGTCATCATCATGACCGATGACCAAGGCTATCAGGATCTTGGCTGTTACGGTTCGCCCGATATCAAAACCCCTCGTATCGACCAAATGGCTCGTGAGGGAATGATGTTCACCAGTTTCTATGCTCAGACCGTTTGCGGTCCTGCCCGCGCGGCGTTGCTGACGGGATGCTATCCGATGAGAACCGAGCGGGCGAAGCATGATGATGGGTTGACTCCACATCCGGCGATGTCTTTGAATGAGGTTACGATCCCGGAACTGCTCAAGCCGCTTGGTTATAAAACAGCAATGATGGGCAAGTGGGATTTGGCCGGTCGAGGGACGCGTGGGAAATCCAATTTCCGAGTCGAGCTGAATCCCAGTAACCAAGGTTTCGACTATTCGTTCTGGACACAGACAAGTGGCTCGAAACCGATTCGAGAAGCAGACAAGATTGCGGTCAAGAAAATTAAGCGAACTTCGCTGACGAAAACCTACACCGACAAGGCGATCGAATTTATAACGGCCAATAAAGAAGAACCGTTCTTTGTCTACCTCGCTCACCCCATGCCACATACACCGATCGCGGCTTCGAAGAAATTCAAAGGAAAGTCCAAAGCTGGGCTCTACGGCGACGTTATCGAGGAACTTGATTTTCACACCGGTCGCGTACTCGACACGATCACCGAACTGGGACTTGATGAGAAGACTTACGTGATTTTCACGAGTGACAATGGACCGTGGTGGCGGGAAGGCGATCATGCCGGGCATTGCGAACCGTTGCGGAGCGCGAAAACCAGCACTTACGATGGCGGACTGCGAGTGCCGTTTATCATCAAAGCCCCTGGCAAGGTCGCCGCCGGTACGACTTGCGATTTGGTTGCCGCCGGCATCGACATGTTGCCAACCATCGCCAAGCTTGCCGGTGCGACGGTTCCGCAAGATCGCGTGATTGACGGAGTCGATATCTCAGCCATCTTTCACAGTCAACAAACGAAACTTGATCGCTCATTCTTCTTTTATCAACATCAATCGCTACGAGCGGTTCGGCATGGCGATTGGAAGCTTCATCTAGCGCATACTGAGATCGACCGGACCAAAGAAGGAGAACTTTGGCGGTCCCATGTTCCAGAACCAGACCGTGCCTTCATTGAGCGGCCAACGCTTTACAATTTGAAAGAGGATATTGGCGAAACCACCAATGTCGCGGCGAAGCATCCAAAGGTTGTGCAGGAGCTGACCAAGCTGTTGGAGTTTGCGAAACGAGACATCGGCTACCACGATCAGATTGGTGAAAATTCACGTCGCAAGCGATAGCGTGAAATGAAAAGGCAGTATCCTCAAGCCTGTGAGCCTGCTCGCGGAATCAGGAACACTAATCAGCACTGATTTTCACTAATGAATAATCGGGTATGGATTAGGGTACTCCTTGGTGAACGCCATTTTTAAGCTTCGAAGTCGATTTAAGCACGGGAAAAACTGATGAAGAAAGAACCGCGGATGAACGCTGATGGACGCGGATAAAAACAGAACTTGAATCCGCGTTTATCTGCGTCCATCCGCGGTTGAAAATTCGGCAATCAAAGATTCTCGCCTAGCTTGATGGTAAAAATGGCGGCGTTCACCGAGAAGTCTCTAATAAATAATCGGCGCATGGATTAGTGTCGATTAGCGCAGATTAGTGTTCGTTCAACCGCCTTAGACGTAGATCGTTAGTGTTTCGCGCACGGATTGAGAAACACCGATTTTTGCAAATGAATAAACAGGGCTTACAAGCGATCTTTGGTGAGTACAATGCTATCCCGTTTTCATTTTTGATCGTCCCATGAAGCCCATTCAATCCTTCACGATTTCTGCTGACAAACAAATGGTGTTGGCCGCGATGCGCGAACAACTGCCAGATGCTCCGTCTTGGTCGGCGATCAAAAAAATGCTTCGCGCACGACGAGTTGCCATTGGGGGCGTGCTTTGTGTGGACGAAGGACGGCAGTTGTCCAAAGGCGAAGTGATTACGATTTTTGAGCACCCGCTGCCACCACCGCCAGCGGACAAAGATGTCAACATTCGTTACGTTGACGCCGATTTGGTCGTCGTCGAAAAGCCCTCGGGCATGGTGACGCTGCGGCGGAATTCTGATTTGAATTGGTCGTGGGCACGAAAGAACTTACAACCAACGCTCGATGAATGCGTCCCTCGGTTGATCGGTAAACATGCTGCCGGTAAAAGAAATTCAGAACACAACCTGAAGAAACTTCCGCGATTGCTGTCAGTGCACCGAATTGATCGCGACACAAGCGGCTTACTCGCGTTTGCACGTAACAAAGAATCGCAAACCAGAATCATTGCTCAGTTTGCTCACCATGAAGCGGTGCGAAAGTACCTTGCGCTGATTCCCGGCACGATCAAAGACCAAACGGTGACCACACATTTTATTCGCGATCGAGGCGATGGCTTACGAGGAAGTTTACCCGATGCGACAGCGGATGCAGCAACGGCGGACAAAGGTGAACGAGCCGTCACGCACTTTCGAACGTTGCGACGAATTGGCACTTACAGCGAATTGGAATGTAAATTGGAAACGGGGCGCACCAATCAAATTCGCATCCACCTGGCGGAGCTTGGGCATCCGATTTGTGGCGATATTAAATACCGTGGCCCATTTGCAAAGCCGCAGATTGTGGACGAAAGCAAGATCCGGCGAATGGCGTTGCATGCTGCAGATTTGCGGTTCGCGCATCCGACATCTGGAAAACTTATGGAGTTTCAAACGGACTGGCCGCTCGATATCCAGCATTGGCTTAATCGTTTGTAAGCTCGTTGAGTGCCAAATCTGAAAATTTCACTAAAATCGTTTTTTTCTATTGGGTTTCTCACAATAGAAAACTGAAATCACATCGGATCTCATCTAGTTGCGGTTAAACTTTTGCCGTTAAACTTTTTGACATCGAACTTTCTTTCTTCTGCCATGGTTTCTCCATTGAGTACTACCAGTCGCCGCGTTGGAATTATTCTTACACTGCTTTTGTTGGCGGTCTTTGTTGCGTGCGCTAAAAAGAAAAAGCCAAACAAACTGGCCCAGTCCACTCAGGAATTCGAAGCTCCAGCGGCGATGGACACGACATCGATTCCCGTAGCCGATCGAACTTACTTTCCTGCGCTTGCCGATGCCTATCGACGCGTGGACCCTCAAGCCGACGGTTGGGCGACGGAAGCATTCAGTGAAAAGGCTTCCAAACAACTCAAACATCTCAAAGCGTATCTTAAGACCGGACAATCCGCTTCCTTGAATTCGCTTGTCGCCACGAGCGTTCAATCGACCTCCTTCTTTCCCGAAGAGTTCGAGACTTTGCATCAGTCCAGCGATTTGAACATCGCCAATGCAAAGTCGTTGCCAACGAATTTCACTCAGGACGGCAGCGAAGCGTTCATGTCTTCGCTCCAGCGTTTTCGTGAGCATCTACACAACAGCGTCGATCAAGCCGAACTCAAAATCGTATCGGTCGTGCCGCAGGAATCCGATGTTGTCACCGAGATAAAGGTAACCCTCCTCGCTCATTCAGCGAATCAACAACACCAAGTAAATGCAAAGTGGAAATGCACCTGGTCTCCCGATGCCCGGCAGCTTACTCAGCTGGTGGTGACTCAATATCAACAAGTGCTTTTGTCAGCCAAGCCGCGATTATTTGCCGACGTTACCGCAAGTGTGTTTGGTCAGGAAAAAGCTTGGACTGACCAACTTCAATTTGGCAGCGATCATTGGCGAGCACGTTTTACTCGCAATTTGGGCATTGATGTTGCGAGTAATCATGGCTTGGCCGTTGGCGATATGAATGGCGATCAACTGGACGACCTGTATGTTTTGCAATCAGGTGGCCTGCCCAACCGATTGTTCCTCCGCCATCCTGATGGGAAGTTAAAAGACTACACAGGAGCCAGCGGTACAGGTTGGCTGGACTACTGTGCGTCTGCGTTGATCGTCGATTTAGATAACGATGGCGACCGAGATCTTGTGGTTGCGACCGAGCTTCAACTGTTGGTGATGAAGAACGACGGTAAAGCGAAATTTACACTGAGCGAGCGAGTCAAATTATCAGCCCAGACGTTTTCCATTACCGCTGCCGACTACGATCTTGATGGCGATCTGGATATTTATGCGTGCGGGTATAACCCTGTTGCTCGCGGTGAACGGCAAAGTGAATTTGGAGAGCCGATGCCGTTTCACGACGCAAATAACGGTGGTGCAAATGCACTTTTGCAAAACGATGGAACGGGTGCTTTTTCGAATCAGACCAAGTCTGCCGGACTCGATGTAAACAATCGGCGGTTCAGCTTTTCTGCTGCTTGGGAAGATTATGACAACGACGGAGATCCAGATCTCTACGTGGCTAACGACTATGGTCGGAACAATTTCTATAGAAACGACGGCGGGCACTTCACCGATATCGCGCCGGCGCTGGGCGTGGAAGACGGCGCGGCAGGCATGTCAGTTTCGTGGGGCGATCCAAATCGCGATGGCAAAATGGATTTTTATGTTTCCAACATGTTCTCGGCTGCGGGTAATCGAATCACTTATCAGCGGCAATTTAAACCCGGCACAAGTCCGGATATTCGCGCGGCGGTCCAACACATCGCGCGAGGGAACACATTGTTTGAAAACACGGGAGACGGTTTTAGCGACATCAGCGTCGATGCCGGGGTTACGTTTGGTCGCTGGGCCTGGGGTTCGCGTTTCTGCGATATCAACAACGATGGCTATGAGGATTTGTTGGTGGCCAACGGATTTATCAGCACTGATGACGATAGCGATTTGTGAAGTGTTTATTGGCGACAGGTCGTGTCGCAGTCACCTGATACCGTTGTTGAGTCGCGAAAAGCAGAAGTCTATCTTCAAGGCTGGCGTTCATTGACTCACTTGATGAAACAAGGGCGTTCATTCAGCGGCCACGAACGTCACAACGCTTTGCTTAATTGTGGCAACGGAAAATTTGCAGACATTTCGGCTGCTTCCGGATTTGATTTTGCCGAAGACGGTCGCGCGGTCGCATTAAGCGATTGGGATTTTGATGGAAAAACGGATGTGTGGATTAGCAATCGAACCGCGCCGCGAGTGCGACTGTTGCGTAATCAAGCCCAGCATACCAATCACTTTATTGCTTTAAAACTTTCGGGAAATGGACAAGCGACCAACGCGGATGCGATCGGCGCGCGTGTAACGGTCACACTAAAAGACGCGCCGCCAAAAATAACCAGCCTCCGCGCGGGAGATGGTTTCGTTTCTCAATCCAGCGGTTGGATTCACATCGGTTTGGGCGAATCCGACCGCATCGAGCAATTGACTATTGAGTGGCCAGGTGGCGAGGCCGAAGATATTTCTGGTTTGCAGGTGGACAATTTTTATACCGTTAAGCAGGGGCAAGGTGCTGGAACATTATGGACCCCGCCTCAAACAGCTGAACTTATTCACAAGCCGCTTTCTTTGCCAGTTTCGTCGACGGCTGCACGCGTCTTTCTTACTTACCCACTGCCCTTGCCGGAGCTCAACCTGCCTCGCTCAAACTCTCCCCGACTGATTAATCTCTGGGCGACATGGTGTGCGCCATGTCGAACGGAACTTAAAGAATGGGCTCAGCAAGAGGACCGCTTTAAACGAGCGGGCTTGGGCATCTACGCCCTTTGCGTTGATCGTGAGGAGCAAAAGTCGAAAGTCTCTGCGGCGGATTTTTTGAAATCAATCTCTTTCTCAAGCGAATGGAGCTACGCGTCCGCCAAACAAATTGATGCGTTAGAATTCACTCAGCGTGGATTGATGGATCGCTGGATAGATTTGCCCGTACCAAGTTCTTTTCTTGTGGACGCTGACGGAATGCTTCAGGCATTTTATCGTGGCCCTGTCTCTGCCGACCAAGTGATCGCTGACATGCGTTTGATCAACGCTCCCCCGCCAGAACGAGCTGCGTCCGCGATTCCATTTGCGGGGCAGTGGAACAGCCCGCCACAGCCTACGGGGCTTAGTCGAATTACTTCTCAGTTTCTTGATCACAATGACACCCAAGGTGCGATTTCCTACTTGGAGACAACGCTCCGTTTTAATGATCAACTGGGAGCGACTGATACAGAAATCGGTAAACGACATTATTCGCTTGGGATGTTGCTCGACGAAACAAAACAGACCGCGGCTGCGATTCCTCACTTGCAAAAAGCGATAATGTTGCTGCCGCAAGACCTGCGCAGCCGACGCCGTCTGGCTTCCGCTTTGGTTCGTGAAAATCAATTGGTCAAAGCGCGTGCAATTACCGAACAAGCCCTCACGTTAAAGCCCAATGATATCGAGTTGTTGTACCAGCGGGCTGAACTGGCTCGCCAGACACAAGATCTTGCGGCCGCAATCGAAAGTTACCAAGACGTAGTTCGTCTGGATCCCAACCACTTGCTTGCAGGCAATACGCTTGGCTGGATACTGGCGACTAATGAAAACGCTGATCTGCGAAACGGCCCCCTCGCACTCAAGCTTGCTTTAAAAGTTTGTGAGCTTACGAATCATCGCCACCCGAATCTATTGGATACACTTTCGGTTGCGTATGCAGAGAACGGGAAATTTACCGAAGCTGCGAAAACGGCCAATCAGGCGCGAGAGATTTTTTCTAAGGCAGGCAAAACTGAATCTGCCCAAAAGTGCAAACTTCGCGCTGAAAAGTTCAGCCGCAACGAACCTTGGCGAGAGTGATTCGCGGTTGAACATCTCAAAGGGAATAGTCTTGAGATCAGTCGCCGATTTGTGTCGGTCATTCGATTCGTACGCTTCGACCTTTTTCTATTCCACAACGGCGATACAATTCGGACATGTTTGAATTACGTTGTACCGTCCGAAACTGCAGCCATCCTCTGATTCGCTCCGAAAGTGGGCTCAGCTGTGCCGCCGGCCATCACTTTGACCAATCCAAAGAAGGCTATTGGAATCTTACGCAGCCTCAGGATAAAAAATCGGCAAACCCGGGTGACAATCGTGAAGCGGTACTCGCCAGGCATCGTTGGCTCAACCGCGGGCACGCGGCTGGTTTGATCACGGTTGTCAAAACGTGGGTTCCTGAATCCAATCCCGACATGCGAATTCTGGATCTTGGGTGTGGAGACGGCTCATTTGGTCCTTCGCTTTTTCAGGATCACGCAGCAAACTTTTGCGGCATCGATCTTTCCAAGCCAGCTATTAAACTCGCCGCCAAACGCTGGCCCGAAGCCACTTGGGTTCTCGCAAATGCAGATCGCGGTCTGCCAGTTCCCAACGCAAGCGTAGACTGCGTGATGTCTTTGTTTGGGCGACGACCGGTTACTGAAATCAGTCGCGTCTTAAGCCCCAGCGGTTGCCTGATTGTTGCCGTTCCGGGCGAAGACGACTTGATTGAGCTGCGGGAACAGGTTCAAAAAGAAGGCAAGCGTCGAAGTCGCGTCGAAGCGATCGTGGAAGAGATGAAAGCCAGCGGGTTGTCTTGCGTCGAGCAAAATCAATGGCAAACGCAGATTGAAATTGGTCCCGAAGAAATCGCCGATGCTTTGGCGATGACCTATCGTGCAGGCCGACGGTCGGAACAAAGTCTGGTTGCTTCGATCGGATCTACAAGCGTGACGTTGTCAGCGGACCTGATGCTTTTTCGAGCATGACGTTTTTCAAGCGTGATGGAGTGGCGTTCAAGTAGCCGGGGTCGCCAGACTTCGGGAGCCGAACGTGCAAAGAAAGCTAACTCTGATTGCGTATTTTTTTTTGCTGGGCGGCCTGAACTCTGGCGAGTCCAGCTACGTTGAGTGCGTCGGACCTTCGATGAGCGACAAAAAAAGGGACGCCAATTGGCGTCCCTTCAGCATCTATTTTCTACAGGCTGCTTACTTAAAAGCGTTGATCTTTTCCATCAAGCCATCAACAGCTGGCTTGAGCTTGCCAAGAATGCCTTCTTCCGTAATGCCGCCCATGGCTGACGTAACGGTATCACCAAACTTCGAGACCAAACCGCCAACGAAAGTCTTCGCAGGGGCAGGAAGTGCATCCAGTCCCATGCTGTCCATTGAGCCGCTGAGATCAGTGATTTTTGATGTCAAGCCATCAACGTTGTCGGCTGTAACGTCTTTGAATCCGTCAGTAATTCCAGTGAATTTCTCTGTCATGCCGTCCAGGTCAAAGTCGCCCATGTCAGGCATGTCGATCATTCCTGCTGCTTTGTCTTTCGCATTGTTCGCTGCTTCTTTGGCAGCATCGCACCCAGTGAATGCGACCATCAATGCCAATAAAAATAAACTGGTTTGAGTAAGTTTTTTCATTTCAAAAGTTCTTCAAAATCGTGTGGGAAGTTGTTTCATCTGATAGGAATCAGAAGGTATTCGATTATACCGCTGGTGAATAGAGGCGGCATCGGTTTGTTACCCAGCCGCTGAGATCGATCCGTTTACAGAACAGAACAAACTAAAGCGAGTGAAGACATAGCCGACTTAATACATGCCTAATACTTTGGGCGAACTGGGCTGGAACTCGAACATTTTTGGTGAAAAAAAGCGATGGACACATTAGCGACAGCGCAAATTCAGTAGTTGGGGGCACGGAACCAAGGGCTAAAGGTTGGGTTCAAAACGTTGGCCTCTTTCTGACATGAGCGATCTAGCTTCCCCTATCCAATCCAGCCAATCTAAAAAAGTTCATTCGCCTGACGTGGCCAGTCTCTTTCATATAGAATTTGGATTACCAATTTCGTTCAGGGTAGTCCGACAGTTTGACCAAGCTGGATCGGCACCAAAGCGAGATGAAAAACCTGTTTCCATGTGAGCACTGAGAACCATCAAAACGATGATCCGCAAAAACAAAACAATTCACACCGTGTTTCTCGCCTTTCTGACGCTCACGTTTTTAAGCTACTGCGGCTGCAAACCGGAGGTTCCAAAAACCGCTGACAAAGCTGTCCCCACTGATAAAACATCTACAGACAAAGCACCCACTGATAAAACAATCAGTTCCGATGACTCGGCCGCTGCGGGAACTACCAAAGAAATGACTGAGGAGACTTCCTCGGTAGACTCACAGCGCAAAACAGAAGACGTTGCAGTGGCTCCAAAAAGTAATGCCTTTGAAACAAGCGAAAAAGGCGAGGCGAGTGCGGAACCTGGTGCCATCAAAGGCGATCTTGGTTCGGTTGACTGGGATTCGATGGTTGGGCAACAGATTACCATCGCCGGCGATTTGGTGGTTGTGGATACGCACGATTTGGCTCGTCGTGGCCAAGTCAAATTGGCGCGAGAAAGAATTTACGTTCCAACCAGCCAAATTGATCCCAACGATGCAGACGCCAGCGCGACTTCGTTTGAAGGTGGAAGCAACGTAGCGAAAGTGGTGAAGAGACAGAAGCAGAACGACGCGGCCACGATCACGCTTGATGATGGATCGTCCGACCAAAATGTTTTCCCGCCGAAATTGTTTCCCAATCTTGGCAAGACGCATCCATCGGTCCGCGTCGGCTCCGTTCTCAGTGGTGTTACGGGGAAATTGGTGAAGCAGCGGAAAAGATTCTATCTCGTGCCAAGTGCACCACTTCAATGGACACCCGTCACCCGGCCACAGCGACCTGATGTTGGCAAAGCAGATGTGACTGTCTCCAGCTTCAACGTGCTTAACTACTTCACAACAATAGATAACGGAAGCAACAGCGCTCGTGGGGCCGATTCCCAATCTGAATTTCGACGCCAAGAAGCAAAAATTGTTGCCGCCATTATCGAACTCAATTCTGATGTTGTTGGCTTGATGGAGATCGAGAACAACATTGAAGCCGAAATTCAATTGGTCGCCGCTTTGAACAAAGCAATTGGCAGCGAAGTATTCAAAGGCTGCGGCATTCCTGACGGGTTCGCCGAAACGCCGGGCGGAAATAACGCTATTCGGGTCGGTTTTATTTACCGCGCGGACCGCGTCACACCAGTCGGAGACGTTTCAATGATTCGCGATGGGGCATTCGACGTGGCAAGAACACCGATCGTTCAAACTTTCAAATCAAAAACGGCTGGCAAACCATTCACCGTCATCGTCAACCATTTCAAATCCAAAGGCGGATCGAAAGCCGATGCTGCCAACAGAAATAAAGGCGACGGGCAAGGTGCTTTCAACGCTTCCCGACGTGCGCAATCTTTGGCGATCTGCGATTACATCAACCAACTGAGTCAGGGCGACGAGCAACCACGAGTTCTTGTGGTCGGCGATTTGAACGCCTACGCTCAGGAAGATCCGATCGATGCGATGCGAGCCAAAGGGCTGGTTGATCTCCAAGAGCGTTTCGAAATGGGATCAAGCAACAAAGGAACAAGCAAAGGTCCCCATTATTCTTATATCTATCGCGGGCAAAGCGGAAGTTTGGATCATGCGATGGCGACTGAATCATTGGCGGCTGACGTAACCGGCATTGGGACTTGGCATATCAACGCCGACGAGCCACGGTTCCTGGACTACAACGAAGAATTCAATCCAAAATCGCTTTTCCAACCCGATCCGTTTCGTAGCTCCGACCATGATCCTGTTTTGATTGGAATTCGGAATTAGTGACCGCGCGGAAAACCGAAAGTAAAACGCATGCCTTCCTACCGATTGACTACGACGCTGGACGTCGGTGAAGAGTCCTCGGTTGAATTAGTCGTCCGTGGCAAGACGCTGGAGTGCGCTTGGCGCTCCATGGCAAATTATCTCCATCTCACGATGTTCGAATCCGATGTGAAAAACAATCTATACTCGGACTACGTCGACTACGAAGATGAAGAAGGGTTTCTTGCCGAATGCCGCCAGGACCTTTCAGACTGGGATCCAAACGGTGCATCGTATTTAATTTGGCGGTCACTGATTGCCGCCGTTGCCAACGTTCAAATCAAAGAGTTGGATGACGTGTAAGCGTCGATGAATCAGTGAGATTCAGGAACACTAATTGGCGCTAATGAAACTTGAGTTTGTCCTTTATTGCTTAACGTCGTCAAACCTGAATTGACGGGTGCCATGTTTACGCGAAGCGTAAGCATGCTCATGCTGCGAGTGCTCTGATTGCGGATTATTAACCGCGGATGGACGCAGATAAACGCGGATACAAATTCAGGTTTTTATCCGCGTCCATCAGCGTTCATCCGCGGTTCTTATAGTCCGTCTTTACCGTATTGAAATGGGCTTCGACGATTCAAAGCGGTGGTGTTAACCGAAGACCACAATGCCAATAATCCCAACATCATGAAACGCGAGAAGTGATTTTTTTGTTGTGGGCTTCAATCATGGCACGCACCTGCGCGGCAAACTCAGCGCTATAAAAACGCTCGACCGTCTCGAAAATACGATCGTAAAATGATTGCTTGATCACACCCGATACCGTCCACTCTTTGCCCAAAGATTCCAATAACTGAGCCTCATAGTCGCGGTGTTTTTTGGTTACTTGAAAAGCTCCAATGTTCTGGTTCTCGAATAGTGATTTTTTCTTGGGTGACGAGAACGATTCGTAAACGTTAAACGGTCCAGTTTCGGAGGCGAACCTTGGAATGTCTTTAAGAGCAATATCATGAACGGCGATCCACGTACCAGGTTTGACAAACGGTAATATCAGCATCGTATCGAGCGTGGCCCAAGGGTGACTGTGATGGGCATCGATGAAGACAAAATCAAACTTCGAATCAGCAGCGAATTTTTCCGCGTCCGCTGACCAATGATGAAAATGCAGTCCGTAGTGGCAACCTTTTTCAGGAATTGCCGCATCGACGACGTAGCCGACTTCTTTCGTTCGATCGGCGTAGTACTGCTGACTAATGTCGACCGATACCAGTTCGCTTTCAGGGCTAATCTTTGCCAATGCCATGAGCAAAAAAGTCGTAGACATTCCCGACGCAACGCCGACTTCGAAACATTTACTTGGTCGGGCTTCCTTGATTAGTTCGCACAGAAATTTTGCATCATAACGACTAACGGCTCCCATGCCTTCGAAGTAATACTGCGCAAAAACTTGATCAATTTCGTCGAGACTGAGCATCGAGGTGGTAATCCTTTTCAAATTCTGTTGATCAAGTCATCCTGCCGAAAAAGTCAGCCCACTGATTCTGCGGCTTCGCTTACTGAGAACTTTTCCGCTTACTGATAACCCTTCGCTTGGATCGTAAACAGATGGGCGTAGTGACCATTTTGCTTCATCAACTCTTCATGGGATCCGCGCTCCATCATTTTGCCTTTGGCCAGAACGACAATCTCATCGGCCATGCGGACGGTTGAGAAACGGTGCGAAATCAAGATCGCCATTTGCTTTTGAGTTGCTTCACGAAAGTGATCGAAAATCTTTGCTTCAGCTTCAGCATCCATCGCGGAAGTCGGCTCATCAAGCACCAAAATATCGGCTTGCTTTCTCATGAACGCGCGCGACAAAGCGATCTTTTGCCACTGGCCGCCAGACAACTCGCGACCGTCTTTGAACCAACGACCAAGCTGCGTGTCATAGCCGTTTTCCATCTCATCAATAAACGGATGGGCCATGCCCTTTTCAGCCGCAGTTTGTTGCTGATCGCGGGCGTCCACATTAACCACGTCGCCGACGCCAATGTTTTCACCGACTTCCAACTGGTAGCGAACGAAGTCTTGAAAGATCACACCAATGCGATCGCGCAGTGAATCCAACTGCCATTCGTTCAAATCTCTTCCATCGAGTAAGACGCGGCCTTGGGTTGGAAGATAAAGTCGCGTCAGCAACTTGATCAGTGTTGTCTTTCCCGATCCATTTTCTCCCACCAGCGCGAGTTTTTGACCGGGCTGAAGATGAAGGCTGATGTTGTCGACCGCTGGAGTGGTTTGGCCGGGGTAGGTAAATGAGACATTTTCAAAACGGACCCCATCGCCGAGTGTTGGCCCAGAGAGTGCCGTGCCGTCTTGGGTGTCAATTTCTTCTTCAAGGAATTCGTAGAGGTTGGAGAGGTAAAGATTGTCTTCGTACATCTTGCCAATCGCGGTCAGGCTCGCCGCGATGGACGATTGACCTTGCTTGAAGATCAACAGGTACATTGTCATCTCGCCTAAACTGATATCGTTGATGGCGGCTTTCCAACCGATCCACCCGTACGCCCCATAAAAGGCCGCGCTGCTGAGTACGCCCAACAAAAATCCCCACAAGCCACGTTTCAGCGTGAGCGATTTGTCTTCTGCGTAGATCTTTTCAAAGATCTCACAGTAGCGACCAAGAAACAACTCGCCCGTTCCAAACAGTTTGAGCTCTTTGACATAGTCTTCGCGGGCCAACAGCCACTCAAGGTAGTTTCGTTTACGTGTCTCGGGAACTTGCCAGCGAAAAAGCCTAAACGCCGCGCCCGAGAAATACGTTTCGACAAAGAACGAAGGTAACGCCGCGACGATAAGACCCACGACAGCCAGCCAGGAAAAATGGATCAACAGCCAGCCATAGGTCACCAGTGTGATTCCGTTTTGAACCAAACCAAATGTCCGAGTGACCAAGCTTAACGGGCGAGACGAAGCTTCGCGCCGGGCACGTGTGAGTTTGTCGTAGAACTCGGAGTCTTCAAAGTGTGAAAGTTCCAGGGTTTGAGCTTTCTCCAGAATCATTACGTTAACACGTTGGCCTAAAAGCGCTCGCAAAAGAGAATTCGAGACCATCAGGATCCGTTGGGCTGCAGCCATCAAAACGATCAAGATGGCTTCAACACCAATCCATTTGAGAACCGTCCAACGATCAGTTGCGAGTTGCGTCTCGACTGCCAAAACGACTGCATCAACGATGAGTTTTCCAACATAAGCAATCGCGCCTGGCATAACGCCGGCAAAAATGGTCAGAGCCAACAGAAGGAGCGTAAGGCGTTTGTCGGTTGTCCAAACAAGATGGAGTGCTTCTTTGCTATAGCGAAAGACGCCGAAGAATCTGCCAATGAGCGAAGAACCATCGCTTTGGGGAGGCTTTAAAGATGGACGCATCTATCATCACTTGGGTAGATAAAAAGTTAGCTGAGCTAAATTTAGAATGTCGCTTTATTATTCGTTTTGCGATAGCGGGCTATCGTTTTGTGTAGGGTAAACCGTGGCTATCGCCCAATGGCACTTACTTTAAACGGGAAAGCGTTTGAAATGATAGCAACTGAAACCCCGAATGGGGTGATAGGTTGTAGCAAATGGCGCGAGCCATGGGAAAAAATTGCCAGTTATTCAAAGCCCTGAAAGGGCGACATGTAAACAACAACGCAAGAACGTGAATTAAATTTCCTGCCGCCACTTTCGTCGCTAACAAAATCTAAAGTAAGCGCCATTGGCTATCGTCATCCCGTCAATCATGTTCATCCTGTCAAAAAACATACACCTTCACACCAAGACGAAATTTTCAGTTTGGGTTACACTGCTCCCATGATGCTACAGTCGATCAACATTCCCAAAGATATCAAGCAGCTTTCGCATACGCCAAGTGCTGCAAATTTGATCGATCAGGCAAACGACAGAATCGAAGCCCTGATGTTGGCCAACGATTCCATAACCGACAGCTTCATCCCCTGCGACTTTCACTTGTTGGATCAATCGCTGACTTGGATGGAACAAAACCAATTGCTAAACGGTCGCCGATTCTGCGAGCTTGGAAGTGGTTTGGGAGTGGCGGCCCTGTTGGCGTCGTTGCATGGACTGGAATCTGTGGGAATCGAGATTGATTCTGCACTGGTCGAACAAGCCAATAAATTTGCTAACGAATTAAACTCGACTGCTAAATTTTACAGTGGAAGCTTTGTGCCTCACGGAGTCTCTGAGCTGCTTGAGCTGGCCCGCAAAGTCGAGCAAGCCGATAACAATGAAGGCGACGTTTACAAAGAGATTGGTATGGGCTTTGAGGAGTTTGACTTGTTCTTTGTCTTCCCGTGGCCTGGCGATCAGAAGTTTTACGAGGCACTGTTCCAAGCCAAGGCCGCCAGCAATGCGTTGCTCCTAAGCTACCACGGTCGCAATGGAATGCAGCTCGTTCGTAAGGCTGATTCGTAATCCAAAATACGAGTTAATAGTTCGAAGTCGAAAAAGCGTTTAAATGCGCAAGCATTTGTTAGTTAGCTACGTCGCAACTTTCTGTTTGTTCGCTTGCTATCAGCTTTAACTCAGCCAAACGGGGAAAGCTTAGCCTCTAAAAATATTGGTCTTGTCCTAAATCGGCAGATCTTCAAAGATCATGGAACAACTAAACATGCGTATGTGTTTAGATTGGGTGCAACGATTGCACCCATTTCTCAGACAGGGAATGTCTCCAATCTCAGGAGACTCCAATGACCAATCGTTTTTTTCAGCGTGCAAAGCTAACGCCGCCGCAAAACTCTTACACTTCGTCTTTCTTATTCGAGGTGAATAACGAGCGATTTCGCAAATTCAATTCTGAATTCGAAGCGGCTCTTCTTGAACTCGAATCCAATCACAACTGCGATTCACAGACGTCGGTACGGTGCGATTCGGTGCTGCCCAATTTGGCGGGAACCAATTCGGCACTAGCCAACACGTTACAGGTTAAAGAGTTGAACTCGACTACTGACGAGTTTGACTTTCCCGTTGATGCTCGCTGGATCTAACGCGAGCGAATCTATTTTTTAAAATCCAAACAAGCCGCGTCTCCTCGCCTCACCGCGCGGCAAGTTTGCCATTCCTTGACTGGTTGCAAAAACGGCGCAACGAAACCGATTCGTATTTGCTGACTCGGTCGGGTAGGAATTTGCGCGAAGCCAAACCATTTGACTTTCGCCCTCGGCCAACAGATATTGCACTTTCCAATTTGCTGGTCACGGAGTCAATCATGTTCGCCATCGGCACCAAAACCAAACTGCTTGTTGCAATCGGATTCGCGTTGGGCATCCTTCTTGATTGTTCCCCGGCGATTGGTCAGGGCAGCTCATTGGACGAACCACCAACAAATCTGGTGCTTATCGATATCGAGAAAGGGTTCCAGGTGATTTCGCTTCCTGAACCGGAGGCCAAAAACTCAGAACTACAAATTCGATCCGTTCCCACCAAGCGGTATCCGTATGGAAGACCCGTCGGCGTCTTTGGAGGCCACTTACTCTCTCTGAACAACGGCCGAGGGGGTTACTCGCCACACTTCAGTGGAAAGTTGTTCGCAACCGATTTGAATGACGGAACGGTTCGAGTTCTGGTTTCGGAAAACGTTGTCAAAGCAAAGTGTGTTTCTGGCGAGCTTTATCTGATTGCGAAGCTTCCCAAGAAAACCAAAGAGCACACTCATAAATTGGTCCATATTGACCTGGAAACGTTGCAGTCGACTGATGTGTGCAACTTGCAAAGTGATGCTTCGATGATGGGAGGGCCAGATTTTTCTCTCGAAGTGTCGCCTGATGGACAGACCGCGGCAGTCAGTGAAATGAAACCAGTATCACGACTTACGGCGACTGCGGACATCACTGCAAGAGTCGTTTTTGCCAAAGCTGGTCAAACGGAGACGACAACAACACCCTATGAATTTCGCGCGATTACTATCGGCACAGGAGCCGGTTTTTTCATGAAAGCCCCAGTCTTTACCTGGTTGGATAACAGCCGGCTTCTTTACGGAGGATACTCAACCGACGGCAGCGAATTTTTTCACGGTAAAGGTGTTCGCTTGCTTCCAAAGGGCGGCGAGGTCAAAAAAGTTTCATTGATTCAAGCCGACGATGGCACGGTTTCTGATCTTTGCGAACTGCCTAAGCGTTCCTTTCCAACGTTTGTTGCAGCGGGCAAAAATCACGCGACTATTCACCTTGGAAAAATTGGTTTGCACGTTCTCAACATTGAGACTGGTGAGCTTAAAGAAGCGAATTCAGTTGGCTCATTTGAGCTTGAGCGTTCAAAAAAAGACCCGAAAGAGCCAAAGCCGGTTCCACTGACTTCAGAAGCAGTTGCAGGTTTGCATGAGAAAGGCTGGCTGTTATTTGGACCTCAGCGACAACGACTTGCCTGGCTTTCAGAGGTTTCGGAAGGTTCGAAAGGACCCAGTGGCAAACTCAATCTCTATCATATTAACGGTCGTCATCAGCTGATCTACAAAGGGCGGGTGGCCTCAGTGAGTGCAACTGTAATCGCACCGCCAATGACGTTTGTTGCATGGGCATCTGCGGCAGAAATGGAACCGTCTCAAAAGCTCATGAACCTTGAAGAGTTCAAGAAACCCAAAATTGCTCGTAAGGATACAAGGCCTGACGTCAACGACTGCCTGGAAATCACCATCAAGGCAGACAAAGAAGTCTACCTGCGTCACGCTCCTGTCAAGCTGGTTATCACCGCCAAAAATGTAACTGATAAAACTTATCGCTTTAAGAAAAATAGAGTCGAGAGTTCCAGGCCGTTTCAACTCGAAAACAAACACCCAAGAGGGCGAAGTACCGTTCACCTTTTTGATCCGGACGAAAACAAACTGGAAGGTGATTTCCTTGAATTGCCGCCCGGTGAAACAGTTGAGTTTCACCGAACATACGAGGTCGACAAAACGGGACCTCAGCGATTCGAACTGGAAGCCATTAACTGGGGCATTTGGAAAGGCTCTTTAAAAAAAGACGTCCATTTCAAAGTGCTCGAAGAGACGGCTCCAGAGCTATTGAAACAGAAGTTTGATCGCATTTTGGCTACTTGTCTGAATCGTTGGAAGCGAACCGAAGGCAAGCTCAGCATTCAACCATCTCGCTTCTGGCAGCTCGGCGACGAAGGTGCCGATCTGTTGGTTGATTTTCTGAACCAATGTGACAATGACGCGCTCAAGAATGAACTGACCGACGGACTGAGATCCTCTCTGTCAGATTCTACGGTGGAGTATTTAGAGAAGCGACTTGAAACTGACCTGAAGATTGACGCGAGCAATGTCGTTAGGTGCGTTGCCAGTATGGTTTCTCGAGCCAAATGGAAACGAAATGCGGACAAGTTTGAAAAAGCCAGAAAGTTGCTTTTGGCCGCCGGCAAGCATCGAAATCCCAAGGCCAAATTCGCTGCAGTGTTATCGATGCACGAATTGCCCGACGATCTCGATCAGTTCATGTTGGAAACGGTGAAAGACAACAGCGATAACACTGCAACAGAAGCTGCTCGCTACATTGCGGTACGGCAGCAGTTGCCGCTCAAGAGTTGGCTTGAATATGCGAGGAACCACAAAAACCGCGCGACGGAACTGGCATTGAACTCGTTTGCGAAAAAGCTTGCCAGTCAATGGAGTCATGAACTTGACGTGAAAGATGGCGAGCCGGGTTTGAAATCCAGCTATGAACAGACGATTGCAAAGCTTGTCGAGTGGTGCGAGAAGCACCCCAAAGTTGCAGCCCGTTTTTTCGATGAACTGTCGCTGCGAAGTAACCGCTATCAACCGCTTCCTGGCAATAAGCAAGGCGATCCAATCGTTTTGCCAGATTGAGGCTAAAGCCAACTGGCTTTCTCCGCATTGCACGAATGAAACTGGATTGTCATTTGCGTGTATTGGTTGAAACACGAACGTCGAGGTATTCATTCCGCGCGTATACGAATCTAAATTCAGTTTTCATTCGCGTCCATCACCGTCCATTCGCGGTTTTCTATTCTTTACTTCCACGACGGATAACGCAGATGAACCGTTGAGAGGAATAGCGGCCGATTTATCACTTGAGAGAACTGAAACTACCGTTCCTATTCAATTCCGCCGTAGAACGTTAATCTATTCAACTTGGATTTGACATTCACAAAATGCAGCGGCGGCAATCGGCACAATGGCGAACGAAAAAAAGACACCCTTCATTGACTTTTCACATCTTCGCGGTGACATACTTGGTGGAATCACAGCAGGTATTGTCGCACTTCCTTTGGCGTTGGCATTCGGTGTGAGTTCCGGTCTGGGACCCAGCGCCGGACTTTACGGCGCTATCTTCATTGGATTTTTCGCGGCGTTGTTCGGCGGGACGGCAACCCAAATCTCTGGCCCAACGGCTCCCATGACGGCAGTTAGTATGCTGGTCATTGCGGGCATCATTGCTGCCAACGATGGTGAAGTCGCGACCGCTCTCCCGATTATCTTAAGCGTGTTTATGATCGCTGCATTTTTCCAAATCGGATTGGGCATGCTGGGGATGGGCAAGTACATCAAATATATCCCTTATCCGGTCGTGTCGGGATTCATGACGGCGATTGGCGTCATCATTCTTGTGACACAGGTCTTGCCAGCCATCGGTTACTATCCAAAAGAAGACGCCGAGTACGTACAACGATTCAGGCCGGAAGCCGAAGAAGTTATCGTCGAAAGAATTTTGAGCGAACAAGTCGACGAGGGAAGCAATGTTCTAGAGAACTTTGACGAAACGGTCCGTCGCGCGGACGGTGTTTCCCAAGAGCAAATCGAAAAAGAATCACAAACGATTGCAGGTAAAAACACAGCTGGCGTAATTGGGGCATTGAAAATCATGCCGCGTGCTCTGTCCAACATCAATTGGTTAGAAGCCATTTTGGCGTTTGCAACCATCGCTATTATTTTTGGATTCAAACGAATTACCAAAAAGGTCCCGTCCACTTTGGTCGCACTGTTCGTTGTGACGGGGGCTGCGATGGCGTTTCAACTGGACTACCGACCGATCCAGGCGATCCCAAGCGGATTGCCTCGGCCCAACTTTGAAGTGTTCACGCAGTTTAACTTACAAAGCGTTGCACCTTATATTCTCACGGCACTTACGCTGTCGCTGCTGGGAGCGATCGACTCGTTGCTGACTTCGATCGTGGCCGACAACATGACGAAAACGCGACACAACCCGAACAGGGAACTTGTCGGGCAAGGAATTGGAAATGCGGTCGCAGCATTTTTTGGCGGAATCCCCGGAGCCGGTGCGACGATCCGAACGGTAGTTAATATTCAGGCAGGTGGCATCACACGCATATCGGGTTTGGTTGCGGCATCTTTGTTGTTGGTGGTACTGCTTGCTCTGGGGCCTGTGGCGTCAAAGATCCCTGCTGCCGTTCTGGCTGGCATTCTGATCACCGTTGGAATTGGAGTGATGGACTACAAAGGGCTGAAGGCGATTCCTTATATGCCAAAATCGGAAGTCGCGATCATGCTGGTCGTGCTGGTCCTTTCTTCGGTTTGGAATCTTGTTTACGCGGTTGGCGTCGGGCTTGTTATCGCTTGTTTTCTGTTCATGAAAACGATTGGCGATTTCACTGCATCACAATCCAAGCTTCTGCCGTTGGGGCCAGAGGATTCCTGGGACGATGAGCGGGAGTTCCCTGAGAAACTTAAGCAAGAAGTATTTATCAAGCACATTAACGGTCCGCTCTTTTTTGGTTCAACCAGCGACTTTCAAACGCTGATGAAGCAGATCCCACAAACGGCGACGGTCGTCATTGTTCGAATGGCTAAAACCAATCACATCGACCAATCCGGGCTTTATGCGATCGAGGATGCTTTGACGGAATTAAGAGATGGAGACAAAACGATCTTGCTGGTCGGGGTGCAGAAACAAGTCCGATACATGCTGGAACTAATCGACATCATTCCCGACTTGGTCCCTCAATCGCAGATATTCGATACTTTTGATGACTGCCTTGTGTGGGTCAAACAAAACGTTGCCGACATTCAAGCCGTTGGGTAATTGCTCACGCCCGCGTGCTTCAAGAGTTTCAGAATTTCAAAAGCCTTCAAGCACCAGCGGCTAGGCCAAAATGTCTTTGACGACTTTTCCATGCACGTCCGTTAGCCGATAGTCGCGTCCTTGAAAACGATACGTCAATCGCTTGTGATCAACGCCCATCGCGTGCAGAATCGTCGCGTGAAAGTCGTGCACATGGACCGGATTCTCGACGATGTTGTAACAAAACTCATCGGTTTTTCCGTATGAAATACCGGGCTTGAAACCGCCGCCAGCAAAGAAAACGGAAAAGCAACGTGGATGGTGATCGCGTCCGTATTTATCGATGCCGCCTTGGGAATATACCGTGCGCCCAAACTCGCCGCCCCAGATAACAAGTGTATCTTCCAACAGTCCACGCTGCTTAAGATCCATGATCAACCCTGCGGTTCCCTGATCCGTTTCTTTGGACAACACCGGCATGTGTTTGGCAAGATTACTATGATGATCCCATCCCCGATGAAAGACCTGAATGAAACGCACGCCGCGTTCGGCCAGTCGTCGAGCCAGCAAACAGTTCGCCGCATGGGTACCAGGAATTTTCGCGTCGTCTCCATACAGCTTGAACGTGCTTTCTGGTTCATCGGAAGTGTCGGCCAGTTCGGGCACTGATGTTTGCATGCGATACGCCATTTCATAAGCCGCGATGCGTGTGAGAATTTCCGGATCGCCAATTTCTTTTTCGCGAAGCCGATTCATCTGCGCCAGAGAGTCAAGCAATTTTCGTCTAGCCGCGCGGTCGGAGCCTGTGGGGTCGTTAAGATATAAAACCGGATCGCCTTGGCTGCGAAATTTTACGCCTTGATGATTTGACGGAAGGAATCCGCTTCCCCATAGCCGTGAATAGATCGGCTGGGCTTGGTAAAAATTGTTCTTTGACAACAAGACTACAAACGCGGGCAGGTCGGAATTTTCGCTACCCAATCCGTAACTGAACCATGAGCCGATACTTGGGCGCCCAGGCTGTTGGTTGCCTGATTGAAAAAATGTAATGGCCGGATCGTGATTGATTGCCTCGGTGTGCATTGATTTTACAACGCAAATATCGTCGGCGACTTTTCCTAAATGCGGTAACAAATCGCTCATCCAAGTCCCGCTCTTTCCGTGCTGACGGAACTTGAACGGCGGATTGACAATCGGAAACGATTTTTGCCCCGCCGTCATTCCGGTCAGTCGTTGGCCATCACGAACGGACTCGGGAAGCGGTTTTCCATGCAAGTCTTTCAGGCCAGGTTTGTAGTCGAACAACTCCATCTGGGACGGCGCGCCAGACTGCAGCAAGTAGATCACACGCTTGGCTTTGGCAGCAAAATGCGGCAGCCCTGTTGGCAATTCATCATCCGATTTAGTTTGCGTTTGACCGTTCAACAACGTTGGGTTCAGTAACGAAGCCAGCGCAAGGGATCCAATTCCAGTCGTCGTGCGACCAAAGAACTGGCGTCGATTTTCTAGCAGTTTTGATTGTTCGATTGGGTCCATGGCCTAGTCCCGATTGATTGTTTCGTCCAAATTCAAAATCAGCCGCGCGATTTCCATCAAAGCGGCTTGTTGAACAGGATTGATTTCGTTTTCTTGTGGCGAGTCACCGACGTTCAATTGCTTTTTAGCTGAATCAAGGTCCGACTCAAACGCAACAAGACGTTCTTGAAACAGCTTGAGCAAAATCTCAGATTCCCGTTCCGTTGGCAGCCGCGATGTTGCCAACTGGAACCCATATTCAACTTGCGATTGCGGATCATCGCTGACATCGATTGCCATTCGCGCCGCCAGTTTCCTCGCGGCTTCGACGAATTGCGGACCTTGCAACAGTAACAAGGCTTGTAGCGGGGTATTGGTTCGCGACCGAGCCACCGTGCAGAATTCACGCCCCGGTGCATCAAACGTTGTCAGCATTGGCGAAAGCACCGTTCGTTTCCAAAACGTGTAAACACTCCTTCGATAAAGCTCTTCGCCTTTTCCCGTAACGTACTCGCGCGAATAGCCGGGACGATTATTTAGCTCCATCCAAAGCCCTTTTGGCTGATACGGATAAACGCTGGGGCCACCGATTTTCCTATTCAGCAACCCACTAATTGCCAAAGCTTGATCGCGAATCTGTTCCGCATCCAAACGAAACCGAGGGCCACGAGCCAGCAACCGGTTGTGCGGATCACGCTCCAACAATTTTGCATCAACTCGTGAACTTTGCCGGTACGTCGCCGAAGTCAAAATCATACGAAGCGTCGCTTTCACATCCCAATCACTTTTTATAAATTGAATCGCAAGTGAATCAAGCAATGCTTGGTGGCTGGGCAACTCGCCTTGCGTTCCAAAATCTTCCAACGATTTCACGATTCCCGTTCCAAACAACATCTGCCAATAACGATTGACCGCAACGCGTGCCGTTAAAGGATGATTCGGATCGACTAGCCACTGAGCCATTCCCAAACGATTTCTGGGAGCGTCATCGGGCATCGAATTTAGAATCGCGAGAACGCCCGGCGTGACTTCTTCGCCTTTGAGATCGTACTGACCACGAACTAGCACATGAGTTTTTCGTGGAGTGGCCAAATCTTTCATCACCATCGTCGGCGGAAATTTGCTGTGCGGCGAAAGTTGATCCAGTCTTAGCTTCAACGTTTTGGATTGTTCGACTCGCTCTGCCTGCGCCGCCGTGTTCAACAATTGGCGTTCCTTGTTCGTGCGGTCTTTGCGATTTTTTTTCGCAGCAGCAATCAAGTCAGACGGCAAGCCTGGAAACGCAAGCCCTTCCGTTGGATCAGCAGTTGTAGACAACCGAGGTCGACCGATTCCGTGGGCTCCAAAACTTGCTTCGTGTCGCAAGCGAAATTTCAAATTCGTTCCGCCGGTGTAACCAAATTTTGATGCCGCCACAAAAATCGCCGTCGCTGGTTCTTTTCGAGTCGGTCCATCAACGGCCCATCCATTGTTATTTGAAACGGAGCCATCGATTGCTTTTTCGACGCCGTAGCTGGCCTGCGAATAGTCGGCCATCGCTTTGGAAAATTTGACGATCTGTTTCTTTTTAGGGTCGGCAATGGACGTCGCCACCAATTCAAACTCGCTGAGCACAAAATTCGAATTTGCGTGCCGCCCAGGTCCGCCGCCGGGAAGCGAGTCGTCCGTCAAGCATTCCAGCCGAATCGCCGTTAATCCAGTTTCCTGAGTGGTCGCGGTGATTTCGTAAACGTCCTCGCGCGGGTTCGCACCTCCAGCAACAATGGAAAAATCAGCTTGCTCAACCAGCGTCGATCCGCCACTGGACTTCATGGATTCGGGGTCAAGCACGTTCCAGCTGGTTGTTTTTTTCGCAGCAATTTTCGCCGCCCAAGCTGCGACTTCTTCTTTTTCAATGGGTTGAGCCAGCAATTCCATTTGCGCTTCAATCGCCAGCATTTGTTTGGCTAATTCTGGAGCGATTGGCGGGCTGAGTGGTGAAGCAATTTTTTGCATCGGGTCGAAACCATTTAAACCACGCTCTTTCACTTGATTGAAAAATGCCGAAAGTTGATAGAACTCTTTCTGAGAAATTGGATCGAATTTATGGTCGTGACATCGCGCACAACCGACCGTTAGCCCCATCCAAACCGTTGATGTCGTATTCAAGCGATCAATCACGTACTCAGTGCGATACTCTTCATCGATGACGCCACCTTCGATCGTAATCGGGTGGTTGCGATTGAACCCGGTCGCAAGAATTTGTTGATGGGTCGCATTGGGTAGTAGATCACCGGCCAACTGTTCAATCGTAAATTGGTCAAACGGCATGTTGCTGTTGTAGGCGTGAATCACCCAATCGCGCCACACCCACATCGTCCGCTCTTTGTCGTATTGGTATCCGCTGGTGTCGGCGTACCGCGCGAGGTCCAACCAACGTTTGGCCATGTGTTCGCCATAAGCGGCGGAAGCCAAAAAACGATCGACCATTTCCTCGTAAGCGTTGACCGAATCATCCGACAAAAATTGTTCAACTTCTTCCAGCGTAGGAGGCAATCCTGTTACGTCAAAAGCAACTCGGCGAATCAACGTCCGTTTGCCAGCGGCCGGAGAAGGCGTGAGTTTTTCATTTTCCAGTCGCGCCAACACGAAATAGTCGATCGCGTTTTTTGGCCAATCTTTGTTAGTGACTTTTGGAACCGGTTTAGCTTTGGGAGCAACAAACGCCCAATGCTGCTCGTATTTTGCTCCTTGCTTGATCCACTTTTTCAGGATCTCGATCTGGGCAGCTGTGATTTGCTTTCCCGAATCCACTGGCGGCATTTTTTCATTGGAGTCATGAGACATTACTCGGGCCAGCAAGATACTTTGCTTCAAGTCTCCGGGCACGATAGCGCGGCCGTCCCCCGAATCAAGTTCCGCCGTAGCGCCATCTTGGGTGTCGAGTCGCAAATTGGATTCACGAGTTTTGGGATCAAAGCCGTGGCATTGAAAACAGTTGTTTGAAAGAATGGGCCGTACGTCACGGCTGTAACTGATTGCTTGTTCGGCATCCGCAGGAATTGACTGCCCGTGTGCCTTTGGCAGCAGGCAAAAGGATAACGCCAAAACAAAAATTACCGATCGAACGATTCGCATACCCGACAACCTCAGGATTTTGTTAATCATGATGGGCCAATTGTATCTCAGCGACGATCAAATAACATCACATTGCTGACTCGTGGCAAAACTGGCTTAAAAAAATAAAGACGGACTGATTTGCTTTCGGAAAGATTTACTTTCTACGATTTAATTTTATTAGACGAACAAATGTGGATTCGAATTCATGAGCGCCCCAATCCAACCAATTTGCGAGATGGCCGCAAGCTTTGCCGATGTTGAAACTTCAATGAGCTGCAATCAGAACGCTTTCAAAGTCGGCAAGGATTCGTTCCTTTTCATTGGCCCGGGCAACAAAGGAGTTGGCTACAAGGCGATGTTTAAGCTCGACAAATCGCTTGACCAAGCCACCAAGTTAGCTGAAAAAGACGCCGATCGAATCCAAGTCGGTGTCAACGGCTGGGTAACGGCTCGGTTCACCGACAAAAAACCGCTTGCGAAAACCGTTTGGAAAAAGTGGCTTAAAGAATCCTACGAGCTGACGATCAACCGCGGATTGGCCAAGAAAAAGAAAGGCAAAAAGAAAGCGCTGGCGAAGAAGGCAAAGAAGAAATCAATCAAGAAGTCATCGAAAAAGTCAGCAAAAAAATAAGTCCCGAAAAAAAGCCAATTGATCACTAGCGACTCTTAATCCACACCAAGAAAGAACTTTGTCACATGGAAAAAAATCGGAGCCGCAAAGCAAACGGAATCGATCCGATCCAATACACCGGCGTGCCCCATCACCAGTGTGCCGTAATCTTTCACGCCTCGGTCACGCTTGATCGCCGACATCGTCATGCTTCCTGACGAAGCCATCACGCTAATCAACATCGCCATGAATCCGGCGCCGTACCAAGTAAACGGGGTTACGCCCAACAGGACTTGAACCAGAATCCCTACAAGTGAAGTACAACATGCCGCCCCGATCAAGCCTTCCCACGTCTTGGTTGCGTTCACCGTCGGAGCGATCACGTACTTGCCAAACATTCGATCCCAAACGAAGTGCAGCATGTCACTGAATTGAACCATGACGATCAGGAAAAAAAGCAGACCTGCTGTTGAGCCAGCCCAGGGAATTTGTCTGGGCGGTGTCATACTTCCATCTGGATTCACCGTCGCCACAGCACCGTTCCACGTCTCCAGCTCAAGATACAAAAGCGCTGCAGCGTGACTCAGTGCATAGACGCAGATCAACAAACCAAACTGGATCTTTGCCGTGCGTTCAAGAAAACGTTTGTGGTCACTGGTAAACGCGATTCGCGCGGGGATAAAAAGCGAAGCATAAACTGGGATCACGATCGTAAAGTAATCATAGAGATTCAATCCAACGAGAACATATTGCAGCGGAGTGAATCCGAACAACACCCAGAACAACGTTCGGTGATCACCGCGACGCGTTGGCGTCATCGTAATGAATTCCCGAAGCGCCCAAAAGGAAACCAGTCCGAACAAAACTACAGTTACAACCGTTGTTTGGGAAAGCAACGTGACGACCAAAATCACGCAAATCGTCAGCCAGGAACTAACTCGTTTATTGAAATTACGAATGATAGCCGGATCAATGTGCGACTCAGGCTGCCGCTTCAGGTATTGCCCAATGACCAAAAAGACGGTCAGGGTCACCAACACGATCAAGACCAATACGACAGTCCAGTAATCCAGTTCGGTGACCGGAACCCTTGCCAACAGCCCCGTATCGGGAGAGAGTTTGGCGAGCAGTAAATTGTTAAGCGACGCAATCACGAATGGTATTTTCCAGAAGCCCAAGAGTTGCACACAATTTACCTTGCCTCCGACCTGATGGCTATCGCTTATCAAGCCACAGGCTCAAATTGCGGCACTCAATGCTGATTGGAAACCACATCATGATTCCTTTTAACATGAGCCGTTTTGGCGATAGCCACGGTTTCGATATTGTTGCCCCTCGTTTGACCGCTTGGGGTAACGCAATCGCGGCATTATTCAATCAGTCTTGAATCGCCATCACCGCACGAAAAAACGGGCGATGGAAATAATCCATCGCCCGTAAATTTGATCTCCCTCAAACACTTAGTCAGTGCTGAGTCGTCGAATTCAGATTTAGCGTCGCCATTCAACACCAAAGATTAGTCCAACTGCAACATAGTTTTCGTCGAACAATCCGGTCACTCCGCCAGCTCCAAAAACGGAGTTTGGATTCAGGTTGGTTGTCTCCGTGTTGGCACGAGCCACGCCATTCCAAACATACAGGGCTTGCACACCGGTTCGGATCGAGATATCGCGACTGATGTTGTAAGCCAGGTCGATTTGGCCATCGAGGATGGGCACGAATGCCTGGTCAGACTGAAATGTCTCTGTAACGGCTTGTGGCGGTGGAAAAATCACACTCGTTGCCGTTGTGATGTCTGTTGCAAAGTAGCGTTGCTGGTTGTAAGTCGTTGCAACCGCAGCGTCGCCAGTAAAACGCCATCGTCCACGTCGAGCGTTGTAGCGTCCACCAGCCTGCAAACCAAAAGCGTTGTTAGTTACGTTTTGCTTGAAGCGATTGAACACAGTTGTAACCCCTAAGGTCTGAGTCGTGTCCTCCAACGTATTGTCTGAGAAACTGCTAAAACGAAAACCGATATACGGCTCGAAATACGCTCCACTTGTCAACTCCTGGCGGAACAAACGATTGAGTTCAACGATGTCGAATTTGTTTGTGACCAACGCCGGTTGTGAAACCGAAACGTCTTGACCCGCTGTAAAGAAGCTACCCTCGGCGTTTTGGTAACTCAGTCCCCAGCCGTCATCATTATCTGAGAACCAACCCAACTCATACTGGGTTCCCCAAATGTAGTGGGATCCCGTTTGGACTGACGATCCGTCGCCATTGACCGCACCAGGCCTGTCGACGCTGGTGTACGATTTTCCGATGGAGAAAAAGAATCCACTATTGGGTGCTTTCTCTTTACCATTGGTAAATTCCAAGGGTGCAAATACTTGCGTGTCGTAGTTGAACACGCCCGGCGAAGCGAATGGCCGAGTCGAATTTGCAGATTCAACGGCTTGACCACCGTTGAACTTGGGACTGGGAATGTTAACCTGTCCAAATGCCGCCTCGGTGGCGACTAAGGAAACGATTAGGACAAAAATCTTTAACATGTGTTTCAAAGCCATTGCTTTTCTTCCTGCTTTTGCAGTTTGCAAGTACACGTGAAATCCAAGGGATTCCGCTCACAAAAAGTATCGGGTGTTGGTTTGTGAGGGTTGAATAAGAAAGCAGGAATTTGACGAACATGTCAGTTTTTCCCGTTTTGACATCATTTTTCCCCTCCGCCAAAAGCCCCTAGCTCACCAAAACGTCCTGTTTTTAACGATTTACCCACCAAATGGCCCCTTCATGGTATACTGGAACTAGTCTGGACGACGGTACGTCTACAGAGAAGAATTTCTATCGATACACGATTTGTATAGCAATATTTTGCCCCTATTTTATAAATTGGGCACTCAAGGGAGATTGGAATGAAGTTTGTTTCGAAAATGACAAATGCCATTGTATTGGCTATTTGTTTCAGCTGTTTTGCGTCCACGGCAAACGCTGACATCATCAATATTGATGTGTCTGCCGTTGATCCTTCTGCGTTACCTACTATCCAAGCAGCTGAAGCGGCTTGGGAGGAACGCATCCAGTTCTATAGTACGGAAATTCCACGGGCCATTTTGGACCAGCTTTCATCATTGACGATCGTGGCTACTGTAGCGCCGATTGACGGTGTTGGCGGAATTCTTGGACAAGCCGGTCCTGATGCGATCTTGTCGTTTTCTCCTGGCGACCCGACCTCTCCGTTTAACAATGTTCGTCCGTGGGCCGTTGCGGTTGCTGCGTCAATGCAATTTGACCTGGATGATTTTCCATCTTTGGAAGCTGACGGGATTTTGCAAGACGTTGTTGAACACGAAATGGGTCATGCACTTGGATTCGGAACTCTGTTTGATCTTAACGGACTAATCGGCCCGCTTGGCGGCATCGGTTTGACTCAGTACATCGGTGGCACGTACGCTTTAGAAGGTTACCGCACTGATATCAACAATCCACTTGTTACATTCATTCCACTTGAGCAGCGAGGCGGACCAGGAACGGCATTAGGTCACTGGATCGATGCTCCACCATTCTTCAATCAAGTTTTCACTGCTGCATTCACAAAAGAAATTTTGACTGGTTTTGCAGGGGACGTTGATCCCGACACGGGCTTAATCGTTTTCACCCCTAAGTTCACATCAAATGCCACCTATGGGGCAATGGCTGATATGGGGTTCGCTGTCATTGGCATTAACGATCAGTTTGCCGCGCCAGTAGGAACCGGCACCGGCCGCTGGCCAAAAGTAACCGGTTTTACTGCCGATCCATTTGGCGGCAACGGAGTCGGTCCAGGAGCTGGGCTTAGATTCCAATTCTTGACCTTGAAAGGTACTTACAAATCTTCGCTCAACTCAAAAGGTAGCGGAGCCGCTGACGTTGAAACTGATGACTCCGATGATCTTTACAACTTGCGAGGACACCGCTGGGTAAAGTGATTTGATACGATAAAAAAATAAAGCCCCATCATAGCGATGGGGCTTTTTTTGTGCCCTGCCTGAAGCTACGTGTCTTGTCCCCATCAAAACTGGCGTTTGTTTAAGTCACCCCTGCCTGATGACGTGGCTTTCTTCCGGTTGCAAGACAAACAAAGTGTATTCCGTTCTACAATACGCCGATTCTTGACTACAATAACCAATCAGCATTATTTCATTGACGAACAAATGGGCTTGGTCCTTTGAGTAAAACACCATCTCGAATCACTCTCTTGACTCTTCTGATCGTCTGGCTGGCCCCCATATCGGAATTCTGCCAAACAGGATTCTGCCAAACGAATGATCAAGTCGCGTCATCGAATTCAGCGACCGCGACCGATTCAGCAGCCAAACCGAAATCCTCTGCGGATGTGAAAAATAAAACCGCCGCCGTGGAAGTCAACATGGATGGCCTGGTGACGGGGCTCAAAAAATACTCAATGACGGTTCAGTCGGGCGATAAGACTTACACCGTTAAACTTGCCAATGGTGCTCCGATCGGGATGCGGATGAATCAACCATGGTTCGATTGGAAAAACAATCGAGTCGTAGTCGATGCGCTCCGGTATCCCAATGACCCGAATGCGAAATCGGCCAAACGTGTTGCGATGAAACTGCCAGCCGAAAAGCTATTTTTGATTTCGCGTTTCACTGATGTCGAACACATGACCAAAATCATGGGGACCAATGTCAAACGAATCAACTATTACCTGATTACGCCAGAGGATTTAGGAAGCCATCTTCCTACTGCGTCTGAGCCCTACATCTCGGGCGAATTAGCAATTCAAAAAAACGGGCAACCGCGTTTGCAAATCGAAGACAAGTTGATGCCGATCAGGCTCGGTTTTAAAACCGCGACGATGAGTGGGTTTTCCATCACCGCACTTGTACCCGACAAGACTCAGGTCTTTCTCTCGGCCATCGAAGGCCCCAACGAAAACGAACTCATCGCGACCCGAATTCTATTTCAACCAGTAGTTAAGAAATAGCGTTTCGTTCGATCGTTAACGAGTAAGAGTTGGAGCAGGGATTTCAACTTTGCAAGTTCATTCAAGTGCTTGTCTTCGCGACCAATCCAGCACAACGAGGCTCACGGATAAAGTCGACTCTTAGACCGATTCGATAAAATCCACGACCAGGTAAGGCAGTCCGTTTGCTTCACCGGATTCGTAAATCGTACTTTTGTTGTCTTGCTCTTTGTCGACTTTGCGCAGAAAGCTCTCTTTTGCTTCAGCGTCTTCCGAGTATCGCTTTCGCAAAACTTTGATCGCGCGGTACTCATTCGTTTGGGAGTGGCACGCTCGATAAACTCGGGCATGCGTACCAGAGCCAACCATGCACAGCACTTTCCAATCACCGTAGAAGTACCCATGCTGCTCGCCAACGATGAGCTGACGAATTTGCCAGTTCGTACAAAGTTCTTTTTCCTGTAACAACTTCGCGAAAACTTCAAGAGAAACACTGGGCCCACCAGCGTCAGCAACGGCGCGTTCCAGTTCTTGAGCGTCGACAAGACGACACTCAAGTATTCGTTGGCACAGTTTTTCAACAGTTAAATTAGACATATGAGCCTGCTATCGGCAGTAGTAAAGTTGAAAGTCGAAATTTCGTCATTTGGCTTAGATGAGGTAACAAATTGCAATCCATCCGTGTGGGGCTTTAAGGTTCAATGATCAGCTTGAATTCATGCTCTCGACGTAGCTGTTTGTCTGTAATCTGTTCGGTCAGATCAAAGTCTTCAGCTGCGAAATGTTTAGCAAGTTCCAATGTCGCTTCGTCACGCGAAATTGGCTGATCCGATTTGACAATGACTCGCCGTAAACACAATTCGGCTTCGATACTGACAAAACCTTCGCTTCCTCCGGGGGCGAATCCACTCCTCAAACAGAAGTAATTTCCGTTGCTTGAAAGAATTTCCAAATAGTCTTCAAATGTTTCGACGTCTTTTCCAAACATGCTCACGTTCGATAATTTCGCAAGCTTTGTTGAGACTAATTTAAAACCAACCAGTCCGCGCCAGTCACCAGTTCGACTAAATGGTCCGCAGCTGAAACTTGGCGGCGGGAAAGCGGTCGGAGCATAGCGATCACTGGCCTGCATGCGGATTCGCCAGTCGACGCCCGGTTTTCCGATTTGAATTTCGCCGAAGATTTCGCTGCGGTCCAGATCCAGCTCAAAATGGAGCGAATCGTACCTCAAATAATTCTCGGTTGGTTTGAAATTAACCAGCCCTTGGTGGTCGACTTCGATTCCAGCGGCAACCAATTTCTCAAACCCTGTTTTCGTTAATGCTTTGGCACCAAGTTTGACTTCGTCAAGCGAAGGGAATTCGAGCAACGTGTCTGTCATGGCTGGCTGCCAACCCCATCCCCCATCCCATACAATCGACTTCAGGTTTGGCACTCGCTTTAGAGCTTCCAAATGTTTCATTTCCATCTGGCGGGCTCTGATAACCAGATGGGTCAGTGACGGCATCTGAGCGAGTGGTTCCAAATCGATCAGATCGTCAACACGGAGCGTTAGTTGCTTGAGGTTGGTCAAAGCGGGCAGCGATTCCAAACTGGCGATCTTGCTCCAAACTGTCAATTCTTCCAGCGATTTCACCTGCGAGATATGTTCCAACTCGGCTTCCGTAATTGAACCTCCGCAAGTTAACGTACGCAGGTGCAAGTTCGCCAGAATCTCGAACGCATCGGCGTCGGTGTAGCAATGTGACAACGAGAGGTTGCGCAGATTTTTCAATTTCGCGATCCGACGAAACTCTGCCCCGTCAAGGAGAATTCGCGATCCAACAGCGGGGCTATATTGAAATCTGAGATTTTGCAGCTGCTGAAGTTTCTCGATTCCCTTCAGCGATCTGGGTATAGTTTCGCTGGCATAAAGCGAAAGTGATTTTACATGTTCCTTGGAATGATAGGCATGGATTTGATTTTGAGGTGACTTGGTAAAGAAACCCAACGGCCAATCCAACCATTCCTGCCAGTTACTGCGTATGTGAATATCGGGATCGATGTAGTTCCGTACAGAAACACCGCTCCAACTTTCCCCCAGTCCTTCAAGTCCTTTTCGTTCCGTCGCAAGTTTGTGGATGCGACTTGCGTAATAGCCACAAATCGCGCCCATACAAAGCAGCAATACCAATAGAGTCCGCAATCCAAATCGAAATCGCTTCAGCTTCATGTTCGCTGCTCGGTGGAAGAGAAAACCTCAATTCTATCAGATCACTTAAACAGGAAAAACTGTTGAACCCGATTTCGCAAAACTGATACAAGACTTCTCGCTTTTACCAACGCAAACTTACCTGCGTGGATGGAATTGCTTGTGGACCTTTTTTAGGCGGGTTTGGTCGACGTGAGTGTAGATATATCTACGCCAACGGCGTTCCACTCCAAAGCTCATCGCACGCTGGGTTTGTGCGTTCCCAATCCGCACTCCAAAATTAAAGTACAACGTCCCCTTTTGTCCAAGGATTGGTAAGCCTTGAGGAGATCTGGAGCAAGTTTGCTTGGAAGAGAGGAACCGCCGGATGGGCACCCTATCTTGATCATGGTTGGCCAGATGTAAATGATAGCAATCCATCTATCGAAAATTGTGTCTCGCTCGAAACTGCAAGATACTCATTAAACTGTTCAATAGATACTGTCCCTGGGCGTTCGGTCAATCGTCCGTTTTTCCATTCGTATAATTGGATTTCGGTTTTGAGTTGCCGAATCTTACCGCCTTGCAACTGAAAGGCCGAAGGTTGCCCATCAGAATAATTCCATTTTATCGAAGCTCGGTTTAAGTCCGTACCATGGACCACTAGTAAATATTCGAGTGAATTGCCACGGATCCCTGTTTCCAGCAATGCATTTGCACCGAAGGATCGCGTGGCCTGTTCAAGCTTAGGCCTGGACGTATTTGTTTTAACAACTATGGCGACGAGAAACGTCAGCAACAGCAAAGTGGCGATCGAAAACTGTAGCTTTTTACTGTTCATAAATCTCGCCAGATAACGTCCGAGAACCCGAGCTCGACGAGGATCATCCGCTTCTAACCACGCTCGCAAGTCCTGCTTATAAGGGTTTGAGATCAGGGCATACTCAAAAAACAGAACTCTTGACGACGTCTGCTACCAAACTGCAGCGCTCGTAAATTAAGCGGACGGCCGTGTACCGACTACTTACTCGCTGTCGCTGGGTTTGACCACCACTTTCGCCTTATACGCTCCGGTCCATGTATAACCGCTTGTTCCGCTGGCGTAGCTGTCTCGCATGGCGATGCCTAGATAAAGAACACCGCTGGATTTTGCGACAAAGCTCGCATTGGATCCGATTTGCACGCACTTGGAATTGTCGCTGCCGATTCTGGCAGTCAGTTTTCCCGAGTTGATTCCATTCCACTGGCTGCGATTGGTCAGGCCTTCAGGTGTGCTGGAATTGCTCCAGTTAACCCACTGCACCACACCGTCGGCTTTGATTTCAATCTTGTCTCCCTTGTTGACTCGAATTGAAGTCTTGACGGGAGTCGTTTGGAAAAATGCCATCGCTCCGACGGAAACAGATTTGCGAATCGTTGACTTGGTTTCTTTGATTTTTCGATCGGCCAATCTAATGTCAGCCAATTGAACGCGCAGATCACCAAACTTACTGATGACTTTAAATTCCTTTTGTTGAATCTCACCAACAATTGAAAAATCTGGGGTGACGATTGTGTCTTCATTAATCATCTGCGGCTCGACTTCTTCAAGCTCTTCAGCTGCTTCTTCGGCAAGCTCATCCAATTCAGCTTGAATCTGAATCAACCGCTTTTTGCGTTCTGCGTTGCCGCCATCTTGGGCACGTTTAAGAATGTCACGGATTTTGATTCCCATCCGCAAAAGCTCCTTCTGAGCTCCATCTCGTTTGGCAGACTCTTTGCCACCAAGGTCTTTCACCAATGTATCGATGCGACCGTTGAGTTCAGGGTTACTTTGCAAACCGGGATACATGCGAACAATACGACTGATTGGAACAGTCAACATTCCATAAGCCGTTTTGACAGTAATTGCTTCAGCCTGGATATCACCACCGATGATTGATCCGTCTCGCAAATGAAGCTGGGCATATTGTTGGTTGATTTTTTCTTCAGGCGGAGGAGTGGTTGCCTTTGGCTCTTCTTTGTCTTCTGATTTTTCTTCGTCGTCTTTTTCGTCAGTCGCTTTCTTTTTGGTTGCCTTCTTTTTCTTTTTGCCACCAAATGGATCATCATCACTGAAAGGGTCCTGAACCAGACACGCATTTGAAGTAGTAGCCGAGCAAAACGTCAGTGCGAACGCGGCCAACAAAATCAAGATGAAGGAAAAAGTTTTCGCCTGAAGTCTCATCGAGTTCTCCTAAATTAGAAACCAGTTAGGTTTATCTTAACCTTATTTGATTGCGACCGAAAATGTTTGGCGACTTTGATTCAAACTATTTACAAATCCAACGTCCGATCGCTTTTCTTTGCGGATTAGGGAAAAGACAATGGGTTTAACGTTAATTTTCCCATCCAAATTGCCCCCAATTCGGTTTAGGGAACAAACTAAGCCAACAAATCCTTGATCACATGTGCTTTCTCGACGCCCGTTAGCCTCTGATCAAGCCCTTGGTAGCGATAAGTAAACGAGTCATGGTTGAATCCGAGCAAATGCAAAACGGTCGCGTGAAAGTCACGAATGTGGATCGGATCCTTCACGATGTTGTAGGAAAAGTCATCCGTCTCGCCATAAATCTGACCACCTTTGGCGCCCCCGCCCGCCATCCACATTGAAAAACAGCGCGGGTGGTGATCGCGACCATAGTTGTTTTTTGTCAAACCGCCTTGTGAGTAAATCGTGCGACCAAACTCGCCGCCCCAAATGACAAGCGTATCCTCTAACATTCCGCGCACCTTCAGATCTTCCAACAACGCGTAACAAGGTTGGTCAACATCCTTGCATTGAGAAGGCATCCTGCCGTTGACGTTGGCGTGGTGATCCCAGTTGTTATGGTAAATCTGCACGAACCGAACACCCCGCTCCACCAACCGCCTTGCCATCAAAACTGTATTGGCAAACGTGCCGGGCTTTTTGGCGTTTTCGCCGTAAAGCTTAAATGTGGTTTCTGACTCCGTGGCTAAATCCGTCAACTCGGGAACGCTGGCTTGCATTCGAAAAGCCATTTCATATTGCTGGATTCGCGTGTTAATTTCTGGATCACCAATCGCTTCGTAGGTCAACTCATTCAAACGATTGAGCCCATCGATCGACTGCTTTCGAATCTTGCTCGAAACTCCCGGCGGATTGTTAATATACAAAATCGGATCGCCACTGCTTCGAAACGAAACACCTGCGTGTTGGCCTGGGAGATAACCGGAATTCCAAAGCCGAGAAGAGATCGCTTGCTCCTGTTCGCGATTGCTGGGCGTTGCGACCAAGACCACGAACGCGGGAAGGTCTTCGTTTTCCGATCCCAAACCATACGAAGCCCACGAGCCCAAACAGGGGCGGCCGAAGATCTCATTGCCTGTTTGCATTGCCGCGATCGCCGGCTCGTGATTGATGGCTTGGGTGTGAAGTGATCTCATCCAGCAAATTTCGTCAGCCTTTTTCCCCAGCCATGGCAATAGTTTCTTGTTCATCCACATTCCACATTCGCCACGCTGAGCAAACTCGTATTTGGATGGAGCAATTGGAAAACGAGCCTGGCCACTGGTCATCGTCGTCAGTCGTTGGCCTTTGCGAATCGACTCGGGGAGTTCTTTGTCGTACCACTCACCAAGATTCGGTTTGTAGTCGAATAAATCCATTTGTGATGGCCCGCCGACCATGTGCAAATAGATCACCCGTTTGGCTTTGGCCATAAAATGCGGCGAATGAACGTCGCGTGTTTTTGCCGTTAGCGCACCCGATGCCGTTCTACCAAACAACGTCGCTAAAGCCGCTCCACCAAGCAAGTGTTTTCCTTTGGAAAGAAAATGGCGGCGAGTCTGCAGGGTTTTGAATTGTTCAACTGGGTTCATGGGTCGTACTTTTGTTGTTTTGGTGCGAAGCAATTCGTCTGGCGGGTACCAACTACATTTCTGGCTGGCTTATTTGTTTAAGACTTCATCGAGATTCAAAACCTGATTGCAAACCATCGTCCAGGCTGCCAGTTCTACGACGTCCAGGCTCTCGTCTGTCGCGGTTTCGCCGAAAGCAACCAAAGCCTTTGCCGCTTCTTTGTTTTCCGCATAATGTTTGACGAATTCTTCTCGGCTGGCATTGATAATCGCCCGTTCTTTAAACACAAACTGACGGCTTACTGTTCTGAGGCCAATAAACTTCAACGTTTCAAGCGTGTCGCCGTCGCCCGCTTTCATTGCGTTTTGAGCGAGCACTCGGGCGGCTTCGAAAAACTGCGGATCGTTTAGCGTCACCAACGCCTGAAGGGGTGTGTTGGTTCGATCCCGACGGACACTGCAGACCTCTCGTTTGGGCGCATCGAAGGCTTCGAGGTTTGGCGGTGGACTCATGCGTTTCCAAAACGAATACACGCTCCGCCGATGCAAATCTTCGCCTTTGCCCTGTACGTATTTTCGTGTATCACCTCCAGGCAGCCCGACGATCTCCCATAGGTTTCCTGGCTGATACGGCTTGGCTCCGGGGCCATACATTTTCTTGGACAGCAAACCACTCGAACTCAACGCGTAATCGCGAACCATCTCGGCATCCATTCGAAACCGTGGCCCGCGAGACAGCAGCGAGTTGTCCCGATCCTTTAAAAGTTTCTCAGGCGACGTGATCGCTGACTGCTGATACGTCGCACTCATCATTATTTTTTTGTAAAGCCGTTTTACGTCCCAGCCGGATTCTTGAAAATCAACCGCCAACCAATCAAGCAACTCTTGATTCGCAGGCGGCGTTCCCATGATCCCAAAGTCTTCTGACGTCGCAACGATGCCTTGACCAAATAACTCTTGCCAAACACGATTCACTGTTACTCGAGCCGTTAGCGGGTTGTTTCTGTCGACCACCCACTTTGCCAGTCCCAGCCGATTGTTTGGTGCGCCCGCGGGCATCGGGTGTAGGGCCGAAAGCGGAGCCGCGGTCACTTGCTCGCCTTTTTTGTCGTAGGCACCACGCATTAAAATGTTCGCCATCGGCACGCCAGATTTTTCGACTTGAACATGGGTCACGGGGCTTCGTCGCTTGATCGTTTCCAATTCGTTTTCAAGCGTCACCAATTGTTTGTCCAGTTCCTTGAATTCAGAATCGTGCGTGCGCAGATAATAATCGCGAAGCGTTTTGGTCAATTCCTCAGAGCGTTCTGCGGCTGGAGTTTCGGCAGCAACTCGAATGGGGCCTGCACTTGCGATGTTGGCGATTTCCTCAGGTGCAAGTTTTCGGTCGTACAAAATAAAATCCTGAATCCAACCGTCAAACGGATACTGCCCCGTGCTGCGGCGGCCAAGTGCAAGTGGCGTTTGCGTGTGCGTATCAGATCCTTTTTTCAAGTTGTTAACCTCGAGGCGTGTGTCGGCCAGTTTGCCATCGATGAAAATCTTAAGCCCCTCGGATGTTTCAGAGCCGTCGTAGGTCACGACCAGGTGTTGCCAAGTGTTTGGTTTGACGCGGTTGCCTTTTGTAATAATCTTTGTGCCGTTTTCAGTCCATTTATCGATTAAGTGCGATGCGAACTCGCCTCCGTTTTGCCAAACGTCCCAGCCGCGATAGGCGTTTTCGTTTTTCATTTTGCCAACGATCGCGCCGCTGCCTTTGCCAGTGGCTTTGACCCAACAACCTACGGTGTACGGTTTGTTGAACGAAAAATCACCGTAATCACCAAGCTCGATTGTGTTGTTTTTGGAGAACTTAAGTGCCGGCCCGATGACACCATCGCCTTCCCATTTCAAGTCCGCCGATCCAGCAAACGTTAAGCGATCTTCGTCAGGCTTGTCCAATTCTTTTTCAGACCCATCGTTTTCAGAGTCGTCTTTTTCACCAGAATTTTTTTCACCATCGGTTTCGGTGGCTTTCTCTTGCGATTCATCGTCCCCGGGTTTCGCATCGGGTTTTGTCAAAGGAAATTTTGCGGCGACGGTGTTGCCGGTTCCTTCGTTAAGCGGCAAGTGCAAAACAAGCTTGTCTGTGGTCAGGCTTCCAACGTCGTCTGCATTGAGTTGGGAAAGCCATTTCGCAAACGCTGGCTCGGCGGCTTTTTTTCGCTGGTCTTTTTTCTCTTTTGCTGCAGCGATCTCGGTAGGCAATAGCTTCCATCGCGGTGCGTCTGCTTCTGTTGGAACAACGATCGTTGGCCCCAAACCGTCTTTTACGTTTCCGTCTTTTGCTTTTTGAGTTGTGTTTCGAAAGTAAGCGGCAAGCGAATAATAATCCTTCGTCGAGATCGGATCGAATTTGTGATCGTGACACTGGCAACAATTCGTCGTCAGGCCAAGGTAAACCCAACCAAATGTTTGCACGCGATCAGCCGCGTAAATGGCCAGGTTCTCTTCGTCGATCGTGCCGCCTTCGTTGGTCGTCATGTTGCAGCGTTGGAATCCCGTCGCGATCAATTGCTCTTGAGTTGGATTCTCTAACAAGTCACCGGCTAATTGTTCGATCGTAAATTGATCAAACGGCTGGTTCGCATTGAATGACTTGATCACCCAATCTCGATAGGGCCACATCTCGCGGTAATTGTCATAGTGCATTCCATGCGTGTCCGCGTATCGCGCCGCGTCTAACCAGTATCGCGCGCGGTGTTCGCCCCATGTTGGTTGCTCCATTAATTTATCAATCGCATTGGAGATGATATCTCGACTGCCCCACTCACCATAGACCGAGACAAAACGTTGCATTTCATCAACGTCGGGTGGAAGCCCAGTAATATCGAGCGAAAGGCGTCGATACAATTTTTCCAGCCTAGCTGGCGGGTTTGGCGTCAGCCCCTCTTTCTCAAGCCGCGACAACACGAACAAATCAATTTCATCGCGAGCCCACCCCTCCGTTTTTACCTTTGGTAACGCGGGTTTAGTTGGTGCGATCAGCGACCAATGTTTTTCGTACTGGGCACCTTGGCTGACCCAACGCTTAAGCAATTCTTTTTGCGAATCCGAAAGCGGTTTGTTTGTTTCCGGTGGTGGCATCACCAAATCGGTGTCGTCGGAAAACAGGCGCTCGACCAACGAACTTTCATCAGGTTCGCCGGCAACGATCGCTCCCGCGTCAACGGCCGCGCCTGCTTGATCCAAACGCAGGTCAGCCTTTCGCGATTCGGCGTCCATCCCATGACAGGCAAAACAATGCTCTGCCAGTAGCGGCTTGATTTGCTTGTTGAAGTCGACTTTGTTTTCGTCAACTTGATTGGTGTCCGCTTTATTCAAACCGGATTTGTCCAAATCAGCTTTTTCCGATGCATCCTGGGCAAAGCAAAAAGTGGTTGAAAGAACCAAAGTAACTACAAAGATAGAAAGTGGTTTCACGTTTGACTCTTTTGTTAAGTCTCAACGACGAAAGAAAACGAATCGCAAAAGCAAGCGATTGCAAGAACAAGCGAATCGTAAATCAAATTTTAGCACCGATTGAATCCGCTTGCTGACCGTGCAGCCATCAAGTTTTCGTTTTGAATCCAATTTCACCCAGTAGTTTTGCAACTCGCTCCAAGTGGTCGCCTTGAAGCTCAATCTGGCGGGTCTCGTGAGGCGCGGCTTTCGTTGGCTCAATTTTTTGAATCGTTCCACCGGCACCGCATGAATTTTTTAACTTGGTCAGCAGTTCACCCAGCAGATCGCCAGGATTGCCAGCACTTAGTCCGGCGACCACGGTGATCATTTTGCCACCTTTTCTTTTCTCTACGCGAATTCGTGCAGTCTGTTTTTCAGGCGGCTTTTTCTTCGGCGGAGCGGGCGGGCATTTGCAATCCGATTCGAGCTGGCTGCATTTTTCGCAGCGCGGCGGACGGTCAAGTTCGGTTCCTTCAAACAATCGCATGGCAGGTTCTTTTGTGGGTGTACTTCCAAAATCGGGCTAACTCGTGATAGGCTAACTCTTGATTTACCATCATACAAAATCGTTATTCATTGTCGCCCTGGGAGAGAAAACATGTCGCCGATCATCGAAGGATTATTGTTCGCTTGGAAAAAGAATCTTGATTACGCCCCGAAGCTTGTCGCGGATCTCAGCGACGAGCAAATGGTTGCCCAGCCCGCGCCTGCAGGCAGCGCCGCGTCCAACCATCCGGCATGGGTCTTCAGCCACCTCAACGTTTACCTCCCTTTGATGGCTTCGATCATCAAAGGCGAAGGGTTCGAAGACCCTAAAGGCCATCAGTTTGGAATGACATCCAAGCCTGAGGCATCGAGAGATCTTTACGCGAGCAAAGACGAATTGATTGCCGAGTATATCAAAGGGCACGAGCAAGTCGCCGAGCTATTGGGCAACGCGGACGATTCCGTATTTGCCAAACCAGTTGAGCTACCGCGCTGGAGTGCGGGGATGCCAACAGCCGGTCATGCGTTGCCTTATCTGATGCTTAATCACGAGAATGGGCATCTAGGGCAGGTGAGTGCTTGGCGCAGAATCCAAGGTATGCCAAGCGTCTAAGCATTGCGTTCGATGAACTAGAAAATGGAAACCCGACGCGTAAGCGAGGGAGCAGCTGTTTACACATCCTTGCTTCATCGATAGTAGCTCGACTCTCCGAGTCGTAGCACAGCGCGTAACGACTCGGAGAGTCGTGTTACTATCGATACCGACCCACTCATTACGGAGATAGAGATGACCGACACAAACACAGAGCGAATGGATGACGTGAGCTTGGTCGACGAGCGCAACGTTCCTTACAAAAACCTTTCTGGTTTCCAAAAGCACCACAAGGTCCCCACTTCCGCCGGCCCGGGAGACCATCGCTATCTTTGTGAGTTGGCTCAATCAGATCTCGACGAAGATCTTCAAGAAGTTTTTGCGGCCCTGCGAAAATCGTATGGGCTTAAACGAAAAGAAATCTCGGTCGACGGGCCGGTTGACGGACGTGGTGTGATCACGACTCCGTTTTTTAACTACGAAATTCAAATCAGCCTCGCCGAAGACAACCCATCTCGAGTTAACTGGCAACGTTCCATCAGCGCCATCCGCGAACCGGCCAGAATTTTTGCTGGTCCGTTCGAAGAAGTTTTCGGCGAACGATTTTCGATCTTGGAATTCAATGCGAAACAACTATTGGACCTTGAGCAGATCGTCGACCACATCGAAGACGCAGAACTGGACACGGTCAAAGTTGACTACGACAAAGACCTAACCTGGTGTGAAGTCCAAATCATCGACACGGTAACGACCGTGATGATTGAAGAGAACCGAATCCGCGTTATCAGCCGCAAAGAGATCTCGCCCGAAAGTTTGTTGGAAGCTTTCTTGAACATCCAACAACAATTCATCAGCACGTTGAGCTTGAACGGGATCCCTTTTCTGGCTTCTGAAGATTAAGCGAGACGGCTTGCGCAACGTCGAAGCGCACGCAGCATGAGTAGGTTTGCGTTTCCAGTCCGACTCGCGTTAGCGCACGACGAGTCGGGAACGAGTCCTTCTTCAAACCGGTCAAGACCTGGCTGCCTTTTACTCGGTTTCGAAATCAAAGACTAAAACCTTGTCGATTTTTCCATCCAGCAGTTTGACGAACTCTTTGTGCGCCGGATGCGGAAGGTAATCGTCACGATCTTTTGCGCTACCGAAAGAAACAACAAAGGCGTGTGTGAATCCTTGGTCAAGTTTCTCTGGGCTCATGTTCGTGCCGGCTTCGTAGCCTGATATCTGCTTAATCTTTTTCGGAAGCTCACCGAACGCCGTGACGATTTCTTTGATTTGGTCGGGTGTAACGTCGTCTTTGAATTTAAACAACACGATGTGTTTTACGCCTTTTTGGATTGTCTCCATTCCCAGTGCCTCCAACATTCGATTGGCAACAAACTTATTTCCAGCTGCATTAAGGTGTACTCGGTCGCGCGTCAAAACGCCTTTTTCCTTATTGGCTTCGTTGCTTACTTTTAGCTCGGCAACAAACTGCTTTCGCAAATCAAGTAATTGTGAATTCGTAGACTCGGCAACGGCTCGACTGATTGCTGAATACTCGTCCAGCATCGAATCGAGTTCGTTACTTCCATCCGTTTTTTCACCGATGACACTTGGCGTGCAAAGAATGACTTTAGCACCGATGTCGTTAATTCGTTTGATGATATCTTTCAGGCCCGACTCAAAGTCTTCCTTTGACGTTCCGCCGCGATCGCTTTGCGAATGCCACACGTCGTTGATTCCGATGTAGATGACGACGTGCGTTGGTTTCTTGTCGAGCACATCGCGTTTAAGTCGCTTTTGAAGATTGGGAACCTTGTGCCCGCCAATTCCTGCTCCGATGAGTTCTATTTTTTTATCCGCATGTCTTCTTTCGATTTCATTCTTGATCAAAGTCACATAGCCATCGGGGCGAACTCCGGCTCGCGTGATCGAGTCGCCCAGAAAAATGATTTTGCTGTTACTTGGAATCATTTCCTGTCCACTAAGGTTCGAGTTAAAGAGAGCCAACGTGGCCAAGCAGCCAATGAACAGGGTGAAAACGCGTGCGAACATTTCTTTTACTTTCAAAGTCTTTATTAAAAAGGGAGCGGAGAATTATATCACCGATTGGAAGCCGAGATGAATTACTGCGCTTGAAAATTCAAGGCACTTTTTACGTGGTTGAATTTTGTGGTAGACTTCAACCCCGTACCGCATGCCAAAGTAGCTTGGGCAATCGTGTGAGTGAGGGTTTTTCGTAAATTCGAAACAGCGCCCAGGCTACTTTGTTCGCGGTTTTGTTTGACGCAAACCAAACCGGTTTTGGCAAATTCCAAAGTGGCCCCCAGAGAACCGATTTTTCGAAATCTTTTAACCAAAACGTGTTGTGGACATGACCTATGCCGCTTTCGGGATTCTCTAACGTGGCCCCCGGATGACCACCCCAAGGCGGTGCCATCAATCCATAATTGATTCCCGACCATTGGTTAATACAAACCGAACCGTAGCGAAGTTTTTCGATCGCTTGATTCAATTCGTGAATGTGCAGCCGACGAAACTGATTGGGAATCGTAATGCTCGCATTCAGTGTGCCAAAAAGTTGTTCATTGGCAAACGCAACAGCCGATTCGAGAAACTGTTTGTCGGATGTTGAATCCAAAGCTGTTTCCGCACAAACGCAAACGAATGACTCTTCGGCAAACAATTGGGGGTCCTGTTGTGGGTCGGCGTTGCGAATCAAAGTCCACGGAAGCGTGCCGTCCGTGTTCTCTGGCGCGGCATGCCCGGTTGCTTTTTCGAATCGCTCGGCTGCTCCCGGGTAATACGCGAACCGGTCTGGGACTTTCTTGAGCAGCGATTGGAGCAAGTCGAGAAACTCGGTTCGCTGTGCCCAATTTTTCGAAGTCACAATCATCTTGGTCGCCAGGCAATTGAACGAAGCATTGTTGGTAATCGAGGCGACCATATGTTCGGCTTGGGATTTAAGTTGTCGGCGAGAGTATTTCCCGGGCACGACAATCCAAGGCGACACATTGCCAAGTTCACTCGTGATCGCTTTTGTTACGACTGGTTTTTTCTCAGCACGTCGCCTTTGTTTTGAGTCTTCATCGCTTCCCCAAACAATTGCTTCGTGGGTTATATGTGAACCGGTAATGTGAATCGAATCGATATCGGGATGGTCGACGATCGCCTTGCCCACCTCGCCGCCGCCCCGAATCACTCGCAGCAATTTTGCTTCGATCAAAGGAGCAAACGCAGAGTTGAAAATGGGTTCGAGGTATTCGTTGACTGGGTTAAGTTTCAAAAGAACTGATTGGTGCTCGCGAAAAATCTTATGCAGCATGTCGGTCGCTGGAATCGAACTGACATTTCCTGCCCCGAGAACGCCCGCGATTTTTGGCTCATTCGTCTGAGGGTCGCAGTCGTCAAACATGTCCCGATCGGTTTTGCCTGGGTTGTCAGGGTTGAGCCAAACTTCTGCTTGCAATCCCATAAACACGATTGAGTCATAAAGGCTCTTTACTGGCAGAATCGGGACACAAGTTCGTCCGATAGAGTTTGTTCGTGGTTTTGCAGGAAGTCGAGGGGCGCTATGTTTTTGAAAATCCTGCAGCGTTTTAGAAAGCAAACGAAGGTACCGCAGCAGGCTCGTTGGGCCGACGAGAATTTCCTCCGATGCAATGGGTTGGTCAATCGCAATACGTTTGGCTTTGCAAACTGCTTCAACCCACGATTCTGCAGAGTTTGCCACATTGGTGATGCAAGCGTTTACCAGCCCGATTCGCTCACCAATCGAAAGCCCACAAAGGGCGCTGGCTCCCTTCCGCAGCTCTGATATGGCTAACTCTAACTCAGGGCAATTGTTGGAACTCGAAACGGAAGACACGCCGTCATCCTTCGCAGATAACTGGAAAAAAAGAAACCGCCATTGCAGGACGGGATCGTAAACAACTTTGGCGACCACCAGTCTAATCGATGGCCGGAACTTCTCCACCGGCGGCACTAGAAATGGGGCGAGTAGCACGAACTAAGGAATAGAACTTTATGATGAATCAACAGATCCATCTTTATTCATATAGTAATCATTGCCGCAAGTTAAAATCCAACATCCATCTTCAATCCAATTTCGAATTTGATTTGGATACTCAATGCGATCTTCATCCGAAATGAACTCACCATTGTGGTCATCTAAAAACTCTTCAAAGTCACTGGGGAGTGGTGAAGTATAGAACGCATCTTCGTCGAGTTCGCAGATTTCGATCGTAGCTTTCGTTACTCCAATATGCCCAAGCAGAAGTTCTATTTGCTCTTGATTTGGAATATCGGTCGTTCGGTTGGCTTTTGAAGAATCAACGTTGTGCCCCAATCTGGACATTATCGAGGTAACCATCCCGCGAACTTTTGGATTGACTTCATTTGGCGTTGGTTGAATTTTCTTTGGGAGCAATATTTTTTCGATTGAAATTTTTCGTCCATTTGAATCAAACCATAAAACCTCAATTTCAGTTGGTAAATTCAAGGTGCTGACCAACGCTTGCCGCTCTCCCTTTTTGCCACATAACCAACCGTAGTACTCGGCACTTTGAAGGCGAAATCGTCGATCTGGAGCTAGAAAGTTGGCCAACGTTTCTGGTTCAACGCCAATCAATGCTGCTTTTTTGTGGATGCTCATTGTGTTGTGCCAACTTAGTGTGTCGTCGCTTGGTTGGAGGGAGTCGCAGGTGCAGGGCCTTTCGAACAGTCGACTCTTAACTCACGTTGACGGTTACTTTTTCGACGCCGTTCCATTCATAGCCACGTGGATTCCACGCGACGGATCCGTTGAGTGGTTGGCTGCGTCCTCTTGAATCGATGGCGCGAGTCCAGATACTTGCTTCGCCTGCGGCCAGCTCTTTTTCGATTTCAAAGTGCGTCCAGGAGAACTTGCTCTCCGGTTTCTTCAGCTCGCTTTGCTGCCAAGTCTCGCCTTTGTTGAATGAAACGAGAACGGTCTCGATATCGGCGAATCCATCGTTAAAGGCAACTCCCTGGATCTTGTTTTTACCTGCCGTTAGACGCGCTCCTTCAATGGGGTTGAGTAAAACGGTTTTGACTTTCATGTTCCAGTTGGATTTACTGTTTTCAAGATTGAAATCAAACTCGGCGCCAGGCTTGATCCGCCGGTTGGGCACACGGTAGCGAGGGACGTGGTTGTAGTTTGAAGACTCCGAATCAACGACGCTTAGCCGCCCCAGCCATTTGATGTGCATCGTCCCGAAAACGCCCGGCGTGATCAACCGAACCGGCCCACCATGGATCGCCGGAAGCGGTTTTCCATTCATCGAAATTGCCAGCATGGAACGATTGAGTGCTGCGACGGCGGGAAGCGTATGCAAGAAGTCTTCTTTGTCTGGGAGCGGTTTGTCTTTGCCTTCGGCCAACAAGAACTTCCCGTCGACGTTCACATCAATCCCCAAATGGTCGAGCACTTTGCTCAGCTTGATTCCACCAAACGAAACGCAGCCAACTCCACCTCGGCCCCACTGTGTTCCTTTTGTTTGTGCGTCGAGAGAAAACAACGAACGACCGTTGCCGGAACACTGCAGTACCATCTCCACACTTTTCTGTGAAAGCTCTTTCAGCTGCCCCAGTGTGATTGATTTACCGAGAACCTCGACCGCCCAATCGTCCTGGAGAACTCCTGCTATCGTTGCCATGGATTTAGGCTGTTGATTATTGCGGACGAATAACAACTCAGTCGGCGTAATATGGCTTTCGTTCAACAGCTCCAAAGGCGTTTCGAAAACAGCGGGCCCACTTTTCAAAACGATCAGTCGTTTATCTTTGCCGGTGATCAATTGAGACGCATCCAGCACTTCTTGCTGTTGGCGATTCAAGCTCACTCCACTAGCCATTCTTCCACTATTGAAACCAGCCAGGCCAGTAACCGCTCCACCAAAGCCAGCAGCAGAAAGCTTTAACAACTTTCGTCGTGAGATCGAAACATTGGAATTCATTTGCCACCAAAACCTTACTAAGTTCATATCATGTTGAGAGGGAACATCGTCCCAATATAACCGAACTCAATCAACCGGGTTGTGATTGCCGCTGACTTCACGCCGTGGACTGGAAATCTAAGATCAAAAGACGGCAGGCGGTGGAGTTCGATTCTGTTTATGAATCTTAGTTTGAAGTGTTTAAAAGGCTAAACAAATTCATGTCGTGATAACAGCCTTTCCAGTATCCATACTCGCGCATCGTGCCTTCCTTTTCAAAACCAAGCCGCTCCAGAACTTTTTCTGACGCCACATTTCGCGGATCAGTGATCGCTTGGATTCGATTGACTGGGCCGACCAAGCCATTTGCAAATGCGAATTCGATAATCGCTTTTACGCCCTCGGTTGCAAACCCATTGCCCCACTGATCCGAGCGCATGTTGTAACCAAGATTCGTGCTTTGAAAGTTCACATGAAACGCATCAAAGCAGCAGGTTCCAATTAACTGGTCGGTGTCTTTGCGAAGCATCGCCCACCGAACGGCAAGATTGCTTTGAAACCAGGAAGTGAATCGGTTGATCAAGTCGCGTGTCTCGCCAAGCGATTGGTGCGGAAGAAAATCGTAGAACTCAGCGACCTTTGGGTCGGAATAGATCTCGAATATTGCTTGCGTGTCGCTGGGGAAGACTGCGCGAAGCTTTAAACGTTCGGTCTCTAAACGGGGAATGGAATCCATCAGTATCCAGTAGTGCTATCAATTCTCAGGGCAAACGGGAAAAGCTTGTCAAACTTTAACGCCGCGCTTTTAGTAGAACCGCTAGAAAACTCAGATCTTCTCAAACAAGCAGCCTACTCGTTGACGAATCAAATTAGGAGACAAACCTTTTCAGGCAATTTCCATTAGGTTGATTCGAAACTGTGTCCCAGCATTGTATCGACGAAGCCGTTTGGTGATACATCAATCGATTTTCAAACTCATGATCCCGCTCATGAAGCCATCCGATTTCAATTTTTTCACGTCGGCATCGCGCGCAATTCTTTTGCTCGTCCTTGTCGTCGTGGTGACTTGCGCTGGCTGTAGTCGTTCCACATTTCGCAATTGGGCTGACTGGGACGCTTACCGTTTGATCAAGTCCCGTCAAATTGACGAACGCTGGGAGATTCCAACGCGAACTGTCGAGCCGGATCCGCGTTCGCGACTGGCTGATATTCAAGACCCCGATTGCGGGCCGATGCCGCCTGATGATCCAGCCGCACATGGCTACATGCAGCAGCCATACAATTCCAAACGGCCTGTTAGCTACTGGAACAAACGCGGTCAGGCGGATGCGATCGACAGCCAACAATGGTTGCAGTATCTACCCTACAACGAGTCAGGCGAAGTCGTTATCGACAAAAAGCTGACGATGGACCTGTCTTTATTGCACAGCCGAGAATTCCAAACCCAGATCGAACAGCTGCACATTCAAGCCCTCGGCCTTTCGGCAAACCGTTTCGAATTCGATGTCAACTGGTTGGGCGGAACTTCAACAGGCTTTAGTGCCAGTGGCGATGGAGCCGATGCCAGTCGCGTCCTTACGCAATCCAATCAACTTGGGCTTTCAAGAAACCTTGCAGCCGGTGGCCAGTTTGCAGCCAACCTTGTCAACTCGTTTACTTGGCAGTTGGGTGGAAATGGGAATTCGAATTTCAGCGCGGGCAACCTTCTGCTGACTTTTTCCCAGCCGCTTCTTCGCAATGCGTTTCGGTATGTGCGAACTGAATCGTTGACTCAGGCCGAACGAAGCATGCTTTATAGTGTCCGTGACTTCGCCCGCTTTCGACGTACGTTTTATCTTGCCAGGGTCACAGAGTTTTTGAATCTGTTGACGACAACGCAAGCGATCAAGATTGAAAAAGAAAACTTGACCAACCTCGAACGCAACCTTGAAGAACAGCAACTCAGGCTTTCTCAGGGTGATGCGTCTCAAATTCAAGTCGACCAAGTTTTCCAGCAATACCAAAGTGCCCGCCTGAACTTGATCAACTCCGAGCAGAACCTGCAGAGCGGATTCGATTCCTTCAAGTTCCAGCTTGGCCTTCCTGCTCGAATTCCAATTCGCTTGGACGATTCGATCCTCGATCCGTTTCAGCTGAACTCTGCAGAGATTGAAAAGCTTCAAAACGATGCGCAGGATCTTGAGCAATCGATGATGCAATACTTGCCGCGAAACGAAAGTCTGTTGAAAGACGAAACCGGGCGTCGCAGCGAATCCGCAGCTAGAGACGGTGATGACAAAGCGCCGCAGGAATTCCTTGACCAAGTCCGTGAGAATGTCAAATCGCTGTCCGAGCAAGTGGAAGAGCTTAAGCCGCAAGTTGAAGAAGAGTTCGAGCAGTGGCTAACAATACTTGAAGAAACTAAACCTGACGAAAATTCTCCTGAAGGGGACAAAGTCGACCACGAGCAACAGGTGCTTCAGGCCGAGAATATCAAAGAGTTTTTCAAAGAGCTGGACGAGGCAATCGCTGAAGCCAAAAGAAGTTTTGAGTCCAAAGACGAATCTGATAAACCAACCGAAGACATGACCGACGAGGGTGCCGAAGAAAAAATTGAGATCGACAACAACAAAGACCTGGATGAGCGCGTCAAAGAGTGGTTCGAACTGCGAGCCATGATCGCCAATGCCAACGGATTGAAAGATCGCATCGCAACGTTGTTTGTTTCGCAAACGCGAATTCGTTTGTACTTGATCCCGATCAAGCCGCTGGATATCGAAGAACAAGCGGCAGTTGAAATCGCTCTTGAGAATCGGCTTGACTTGATGAACAGTCGTGCCGCGGTGGTCGATTCTTATCGTCAAGTTGAAATCGCTGCCAACAACTTGAAGAGTGATCTTTCAGTGAGTGCGTCTGCCAACCTTGCCACCGACCCAAATGTCAACAATGCTTTTCGATTCGATAGCAACGCCAATCAATACAATTTAGGGATTGAGTTTGACGGTCCACTTAACCGGCTCGGGGAAAGGAATGGTTACCGTTCGGCTCAGATTTCCTACCAGCAACAGCGACGTGCCTATATGGCAACTGAGGACTCGATTGTTAACAGTATCCGGCAAAATCTACGCAACTTACGGACGGCCCGTTTTAACTTTCAAATTAACCGCCAGCAGCTAATTGCGGCGACTCGGCAAGTTGAGCAGGCACAAATCAATTTAAGAGCCCAGGAAACGGCTGACTCTAGTGGAACTCGTGACCTTCTAAGCGCGCTTGACGGATTGCGTGGTGCACGAAATAGTTTAATTTCCAGCTGGATCGCATACGAAACTTCTCGCATTTCGATCTTCGTTGATTTAGAATTATTAGAGTTGGACGAGAACGGGATCTGGATCAATGATAGAGAAAACCTCAACGACATCAGTTCCGACGGACGGCTCGAGTTCGAAGAAACGACTTTCCGCGAACCTGACTCCTCTTTCGGACAAAACGAATTCAACGAATCTCCAATCGGAGACAGCGAGACAATCGACGCTCCCCGACCCGAATCTCCAATCGAGTCAATCGAATCGCCGAGCGAACTCGAAACGCCGCAATTGGATACTCCGCTCTCTGATGATTCTGGTAATCGGTTTGGGTTGCTTCGGAATATATTGGGTCGCAAATAGCTGGGGGCTTTCTCCGTCCGCCCGAGCTGCTGAAGATATTCCGACAATGGTCGTCAAGCGGATGAACTTGCGCGACAAGGTTGTTGAAGAAGGCAGTCTCGAAAGCCAAAGCACCGTCACTGGCCAGTGTCAGATTGACCATCACGAGAACAAAATCATTTTTCTCGCGCCCGAAGGCTCACTCGTTAAAAAAGGCCAGGTCGTTACCAAGTTTGATGACTCCCAGTTTCAGGAATACGTCAGCGAACGAGTGACGCGAGTGAACACAGCATTGGCAGCAGTCGAAGCCGCCCGTCAGCAGCTGGTTGTTCAAAAGGACGAAAACGAAAGTACGATTCGGGCTGCCGAGCAAGCCGTTGAGTTTGCAGAGCTTGATCTTAAAAAGTACGAAGATGGAGACTACAAAGTCACGAGGTCCGGAATGGAATTTGAAATTTCCGAATCCGAAACCAACCTCGAAAAAGTTCGCCGCAAAATGGAGAACGTCCGGGCACTTGTGAAACGAGGGTTCAGTAACGCAGAAGCCTACCTTGAAGCCCAGCAGCAGGTTCGCAGCGCCGAAATCCGCGTGACGCGCGATCGTCAGAAACTTGCGACGCTTGACAATTTTCAACACAAGAAAAGTCTTGCTGAGTTCAAAGGCAAATTCGAAGAAGCCAAACACAAACTTACGGTTGCTAAAACGACTGCCGAAGCCAAACTGAAGCAGGCCAAAGACAAACTTAAGAACGAAGAGTACAGTCTCAAGCACCAAAAACGTCGCCTCAAAGATTATCAAAAAGCCCTCGCAGCACATGTCATGGTTGCTCCTCAAGACGGAACGCTTGCGTACGCCAACGACGACTGGCGCGGTAACGGCGAGAAACTTCACGAAGGTTCGATGATTTATCAGAACCAACCGGTTTTCGTTTTGCCCGATATGGCAAGAATGCAAGCCAAGGTTGGAATCCACGAATCGCTAGTGAGCAAAGTCAAACCTGGTCAAAAAGCGATCATTCGAGTCGACGCGTTTTCGAGTTTCGCGTTAAAGGCAACGGTCAAATCTGTTTCGCCTTTGTCTGCCTCCACTCGCTGGCAGCCCTCAAATAATTACACCGTAATTGTCACGATTGATGAGATTCCCGAAGGACTAAAACTTAAACCTGACATGTCCGCCAAAGTAGAAATCGTCGTTGGCCAATACAATGACATTCTCGCGATTCCGATTCAGGCAGTTGCAAGTTTTGGACATAAGAAATTTGTATTCGTGCAAAACGCAGAGCGCGTCTTTGAACCTCAAGAAGTCGAAGTTGGCAACGCAAACATCTCTTTCGTTGAAATTGTTTCTGGACTGGACGTAGGAAACGTTGTTGCACTCGACGCCTACCAAAGAGCGTTGACAGAATTCGGCGACCAAGAGCCGGAAATCGAAGACGACACGGATCAACTTGTCTCCGAACTGACGGAAGCTGAAGAGAAGATTGGCCAAACATCAGACGAGCAAGCCCAAGACACCGATCTGCCGCCGCGACCACCGCTTGAACCAGCCGACACCGATCTTCCGCCTAAACCAATGGATGAATCGAAAAGCGAATCTGATTCGGATAGCGGAACTAAACCGAGTATCGAAATTGAATCGGGTAGTGGAACGCTTGGCGAACCAGTTCCGGTTGAGATAAAAGCATAAAGCGTTCTGTTTTTGGTTCCGATTGCGACGTTTGGCTGACTCAATAAGTAAGTTGGACATCCTGTCCGACAGTCGCGAATTTGAAGAGACGGACAAGAATGTCCATCCTACTAAATCACGCACGTTGCGACACGTTCCCTGGGCTGGCTCTTTTATACACGCACAATACTTCAATTTTCCAAACTAAAATAAAACCAAGCACGAGAAAGGAGTAAGACAATGGAACGATGGCAAAAAATCAAAGCGATGGTTCGTATGTCTTTACGTTCTCTCATGCTTCACAAGCTTCGTTCGCTGCTTACCATTCTTGGATTGGTATTTGGTGTCGCCTCGGTCATCATCATGCTTGCCATCGCCGAAGGGGCCGGTCTGGAAGCGCAGCGGCAAATTGAATCGATGGGTATCAACAACATCATCGTTCAAAGTATGAAACCAACAGAGGACGACAAAAACGCAGGCCAACAACAATTTGGGGGCGTCCTCGAATACGGACTAACATTCGCTGACATGACGCGAATCAAAGACACACTGGAATCGGTTGAGGCCATTGCCCCGTTTCGGGAGTTTCGATACGAAGCGAGATTTCTGGACCAAATGCTTGAAGCGCGCCTCGTCGGATTGGAACCCGAATACGCAGAAACCAATCGGCTAGAAATCGCCCAAGGTCGCTTCATTGATTACACCGACCTTCAAGCGCAAGCCAATGTCTGTGTGCTGGGTGCCGAAGTTGCCAAGAAACTTTTTCGTTTCGATTATCCAATCGGCAAGACAATCCAAGTCGCCAATCGATTCCGCTTTCGCGTGATCGGCGTGGTTGCAGAGAAAATGTCGTCCGGAGGATCGGGAAGCAGTCTTTCTGCACAGAATTTTAATCGCGACGTCTATATTCCTTTGACCACCGACCACAAACGGATTGGCGAAACATTGATTCAAATCACCGAAGGCCAAACGAAAATCGAAAAACTGGAGTTAACCCAACTGACCGTCCGCGTTGTCGATCCAAATGAAGTCAAAAAAACAGCCGCTGCAATCAAAAGCTTGCTCGCCAGTACGCACGAAAAAGAAGATTACATGATCACCATTCCGCTGGATCTGCTTGAACAGCGAAAAGCGAACCAGCGAATCTTTAATTTTGTACTCGGCGGCATTGCGGCCATTTCACTTTTGGTCGGTGGAATCGGCATCATGAATATCATGTTGGCAACCGTTAGTGAGCGAACCGGCGAAATCGGAATCCGCCGCGCGTTGGGGGCAAAACAATCCGACATCACACTTCAGTTCCTCGTCGAGACGCTAGTCCTCTCAGCATCGGGCGCGATTCTTGGAGCGGCGGCAGGACTTTCCGCTCCCCCACTGATCAGTCTTTTTTCAGGTCGCGAAACCGCCATCACCCTCTGGGGCCCAATGGTCGCAGTCTCTGTCGCCATGGCCACCGGATTGATTTTTGGCATCTACCCAGCAAAACGCGCCGCGTCGCTGGACCCAATCGAAGCACTGCGAAGGCTCTAAACGCTTCCGCTGCGAAAACTCTAGTGCTGCGAAAACTCTCGGCTGCAAAAACTCTAGCGCTGCGCAAACTCTCGGCTGCACTAAGAATTCGGTTGCCAAGTTCAAGCTCGCGTGAGCATGTTCATAAACGGCCGACCAAACACACCTGATCGTGCCGAAATTCACTGACCATATTCCCAACCCACGCAGTATTCCGCATTCCCCATTCCGAATTCCGCATTGAAATTAAAAAACGTTCCACGCTCTCCATCCAAAAAACCTCACCCTTCTCCCGTTACCCCGCTATAACGCCAACCATTCCCACGCTATCCAAATCGCTCAATAGCGTGATCTTTACCATTATCAATCTCATTGTTACCCTATTGCCCTGAAAGCGACACGGCGTGGGCGTTCCTGCACCGTTGGTGGGACGGTTCGCCATCAAGACAGATTTGTTTAACTCAAGCTGTTTGACTTCTTAACAACACTGGACGGAAAGAACTGCGGGAAATCCTCGCTTTGATAACGAACATTCCATTTTGAAATAATTAAAACCTTCTGAAGACGAAACTTAGGTATTTGAACATGGCAAAGAAATACGTCTACTTTTACGGCGGTGGCAAAAAGATGACCGATGGCGATCGCTCGATGCGAGAGCTGCTTGGCGGCAAAGGTGCGAACCTTGCTGAAATGTCAAACGCAGGCGTTCCTGTTCCTCCGGGATTCACCGTTTCAACTGAAGCTTGTGGGATCTATGAAAAAGAAGGCGCCTACCCAAAAGAGATGATGCAGCAGGTCAAGAAGGAATTGGCCAAGCTTGAAAAACTCGAAGGCAAGAAACTGGGTGCCGCCAAGAATCCGCTTCTTGTTTCTGTTCGCTCCGGTGCCGCTCAGTCGATGCCGGGAATGATGGACACCGTTTTGAATCTCGGCATGAACGACAAGTCCGTTAAGGGCTATATCGAAATGTACGACAACCCTCGTGCTGGCTGGGATTGTTACCGACGTTTCATCGATATGTTCGGCGACGTTGTGATGGGACCAAGCTCAACACTTGAGCATCATCACTTTGAAGAAGCTTTGACTGCGATCAAGAAAAAGTACAAATGCAAAACCGACACCGACTTGACTGCCGAGCAGTTGGAAGAGTTGGTTGGCAACTACAAAAAGATCTACAAGAAACACGTCAAAGAAGACTTTCCTCAGGACCCAATGAAGCAGCTTGAGTATTCAATCAACGCTGTTTTTGATTCCTGGCAAACCGAGCGTGCGGTCAAGTATCGTATCCTCAACAAAATCACTGGACTCATCGGAACGGCCGTTAACGTTCAGACCATGGTTTTCGGAAACATGGGTGACGATTGTGCAACCGGCGTTGCATTCACACGTGACGGATCAACCGGCGAAGCCAAACCGATGGGCGAGTACTTGATCAACGCTCAAGGTGAAGACGTTGTGGCTGGTATCCGTACTCCGCAAAACCTGGACGACTTGCAAAACGAATCGGACAAAGGCCTTGTCAAAGCTGGCAAGGAACTTCTTAAGACCATGGCAATGCTTGAGAAGCATTACAAATACCCGCAGGACGTTGAATTCACGATCCAGCAGGGCAAGCTTTATATGCTTCAAACTCGTAATGCCAAACGTGTTGGTATCGCGGGTGTTCGCTGGGCCGTTGAAATGGCAACTGGCCAGGACGTCATCAGCGGTGCCAAGCAACCGAAATTGCTCAACCCAAAAACGGCTTTGCAAACGGTTACTGGTAGCGACCTTGAGCAGTTGTTGTTCCCGATTTTTGACGCCGCCGCCGAAGCCAAGAAAAAGCCATTTGTAACTGGCCTTCCAGCCGGTCCAGGTGCGGCTTTTGGTGAGATCGTCCTTGATTCCAACAAGGCCGAAGCGATCAAGAAAAAGAACCCTAAAAAGAAGCTTATTCTTGTCCGTCACGAAACTTCACCCGAAGACGTTGGTGGAATGGGCGCCGCAGAAGGCATCCTGACCAGCACCGGTGGAATGACTTCTCACGCTGCCGTTGTTGCCCGTGGTTGGGGTAAGTGCTGCATCTGTGGTGCGGGCGATCTTAAGATCGACTACAAAAAAGGCACCGTAACCGTAGGCAAAAAAGTCTACAAAGAAGGCACCACAATTTCGCTTAACGGTTCGACAGGCAAAGTCTACGAAGGCGAGATTCCGAGCGAATCTTCTCCTGTTGTTGCCGCCCTCGTCGAAGGCAACAAGAAGGCCCAGAAACACTGGATCTTCAAGATGTACCAAACGGTTTCCGATTGGTCTGACAAGTTCCGCAAAATCGGTGTTCGCACCAACGCGGATTCACCTGCTGACTCGTCCGCTGCGATCGCGTTTGGTGCAGAAGGCATTGGTCTTTGCCGAACAGAGCATATGTTCTTCGAAGGCGATCGGATCACCGATGTCCGCCGCTTCATCCTTGCTGAGACTGACGCCGATCGTAACAAAGCGATCAAGAAGCTTCTTCCGCACCAGCGTAAAGACTTCGAAGGCATCTTTAAGGCAATGAACGGCAAACCGGTTACCGTTCGTTTGTTGGATCCGCCTCTTCACGAATTCCTTCCACACGCTGAGAAGGACATGAAGAAGATGGCGACTGAAATTGGCGTTCCACTTGCCAAGATCAAAGAACGCGTTGCGGCTCTTCACGAGTTCAACCCAATGCTCGGCCATCGCGGTTGCCGTTTGAGCATCACGTTCCCGATCCTTTGCGAAATGCAAACTCAAGCGATCATCGAAGCGGCTGTGAAATGCACCAAGAAGGGCATCAAAGTTCTTCCTGAAATCATGATTCCTTTGATCGGAACAAAAGCCGAACTTGATTACCTTGAGAAGATTGTTCGCCGTGTTGCCGATGCGATCATCAAGAAGGAAAAATCAAAGGTCAAGTATCTGGTCGGTACCATGATCGAAATTCCACGTGCTGCTTTGACTGCGGATCAGGTCGCTGAATCGGCTGAGTTCTTCAGCTTTGGAACCAACGACTTGACTCAAATGACATTCGGTTACAGTCGTGATGACATTGGTACTTTCTTGCCGGACTACCTCGACAAGAAAATGCTTGAAGTTGACCCGTTCGCTCAGATCGACGCATCAGGTGTTGGCCAGTTGGTTGAAATGGCTGTCACAAAAGGCCGCCAAACTCGGCCCAACCTGAAGTGTGGTATCTGTGGTGAGCACGGCGGTGAACCAAACTCGGTTAAATTCTGCGTCAATGCTGGATTGAACTACGTTAGCTGTTCTCCATACCGAGTTCCAATCGCACGTTTGGCTGCAGCTCAAGCAGCGATTGAAAATGCGTAACGCAAAGAAAGTTCAAGATTCAGAAATCTTGATTTAAGTAAACAATGGCAGGAGCTTCGGCTTCTGCCATTTTTTTTGGTTGGACCAATCCAATGATGCTGCGAGCCAGCGATTGAGATGCATATAATGAGTCCAGGGGACCGTTCAAACTCTGCCATTCCAGTCTAAGTGATTACATGGTAACGACAGTAACTACAATTCTGGGCATTCTTGCGGCGATCGTTCTTTTCGCTTTTCCGGTGATCGCATACTTTATGATTCGTGAACAAGTCCATGCGCCCTATGGCCGGCTGATGAAGTCAATTGCTGGCCAACGTGAAAAACAAAACGCGGTTTGCTACCAATATCGCAACCGCCACTACGTAAGATTTCTTCTGGACACCAGACGCTCCAAGATTCCGATCTTTCTAAGTCCACTCAATCGCGACCGAGCCACTGGAATTCGAATCGTTTCGGCGTTCAAGCCTCATTCGTTTCGGAATCAGCCCAACCGGAATCTGAAAAAAGAGCTTGAATCTGCGTTTCGCAAAAGATCCGAATCCGAGCCGCCCAGGTCGCGACCATCGATGTTTGATCCCAGAGACAATCTGCCTTGGGTCCGCGTCAAAGACAATCTGATCGAGATTGAATGTTGGCGACAACGCAGGAAACCATTAACGATCGAGTTTATCAATCGAATCACCACAGTATTTTGTTCTCTTTATGAAGATACCAGCGAGACAGCGATTTTATCTGACTCTGAGTTGAAGCTTGAATTGATCGAGAATCAAATTTCAATTTGCATGGTTTGTTGCGAGCCCGTCGATCAAGACACAAATTCAATCGTGTGCGATGCCTGCGAAACGCCACATCACGTAGAATGCTGGGATTACTTTGGCGGTTGTTCGACGTTTGGCTGCACCGAAAAGCCGGACGATTAATAACGAACGGCTAATCTATTTTCGATTGAATCGAGTTTAAACTGCTGAATATTCGCCGCGGCAAATTCGACCAAGATCTCGCAACCAGGCGTCCACCAAATTTGGAGTTCCGGCGTTGTGAAAGATATGCCGCTGCATCTCGGTTGAGCGTTCGATGCACTGTGCGGCGACTTCGGATCCTGTATTGATGTCGCCAGCCCAAGCCGCGATCGCTTTTTCAACTGGCTTAGTAAGGCTTGGATCGTTTCGCTCTGGATCCAGCTCAGCGCCGGCGAGTTGCAAATACCATTGGCGATAAAACGATATCGCAAAATCGCCAACCATCGCCATTCGCATCCGTTTCTTGGCAGCATCTTTTCCAGCCGCGTCCACAAATCCGGTTACGGCAGAAGCAAACCCGCTTTTCCCAGGATCACCACTGGCGAGTTGGCTAAACAGTAAACTGCGAAAGTCGAAAGTCTCCAGTTCGGAAAGCTTGACCGCCAAATCAACGCTGCCACCGGAAGCACTTGCCAGTTTCTCCAATGGAACATCGTCCGTTTCGATCAGAGAGTTGTTCTGTAAAACGGTTAGCACCTGCGAGTTAGTCAACGGCTCGAACCGCACCACTTGGCTGCGGGAAACGATCGTCGAAAGCTGCCGTTGCTCGCTGGTTCCGATCAAAATCAATATCGACTGCGGCGGCGGCTCTTCCAATGTTTTGAGCAAGCTGTTGGCGCCTTCCTGGTTGAGAAAATCCGCGTCGTCAATGATTGCGATTTTTCTTCCGCCTCGAAACGGCTTCAAACCAATGTCATGGCAAAGCCCGCGCTGGCGGCGATGTTCTTTGTCACCGATAAATGTTTCAACAGGAATGAAAGCCTTGTCTTTGGGCTTGGCAACGAGAATTAAATCCGGATGCGACTGAGCGCGAACCTGCTGGCAGTCAGGACAAACGCCGCAAGGGTTGAGTTCTGCCTCAGTGCTTTTTTCGCAAAGTAAAGCTTCTGCGAGTTTAAGCGCAAACAACCGTTTCCCGATTCCCGTTGGGCCTACGAATAAGTAAGTGCTCGCCAGTCGGTTGCGGTCAACGCTTCTCTTGAAACGTTCGTGTGCCGATTGGTGGTTAAGGATTTCGTTCCAGCTCATGATGCTTGTTAGCCAAAGATCAGTTAGTTTTACAGCACGCCAACGTGAAATAGTTTATTGGCAAAATTGATTAAGTTTAAACGTAGCTGGATTGGCCACTTCAGGCGCTCTGCTCTCCTGAACTCTGACGAGCCCAGCTACATTTCGCGTTCATCGAACGGCATTGGTTAAACGATTACTTTTTCCTCTTCATATAACCGGTCGCCGCGATTTGGATTTTAGTTTGAATTTCATCTGGCGTTTGGGTCGCATCAAATATATCCACGCTTTCGGGCCAGCGTTTGGCTTCTTTGAGAAACCCTTTTCGCACCCGATCCAAATATTCTTGACCACGAGACTCCATTCGATCAAGCGACTCACCCAGCCGCTGCATGGCGACTTCGACGGGAAGGTCAAGGATAAATGTCGCGTCGGGCATCAGGCCTTCGGTTGCGATTTTGTTGACGGTCCAAAGTTCTTCCGGATCGAGATCGCCCGCGTGGCCTTGGTAAACGACGGTCGAAAAAATGTAACGGTCGAGGACCACCGTTTGCTTCTTTGCCAATGCTGGTTTAACAATTTGTTGAATCAACTGAGTCCGTGCGGTCGTGAACATCATCATTTCCGCCCGCATCGAAATTGGCGTTTCGTGCTTGCCAAGCAAAACGGCTCTCAACTGCTCTCCCAATTCCGTGCTACCTGGATCTTTGCAAGTCACCACGTCATGGTTTTGTTTGCGCAGCCAGTCCACGAACATTTCGAGTTGGGTTGATTTGCCGGCGCCATCGACGCCATCGAATACGAAGAACATTGTGATTCAGTTTTTCAGTTGACGTTTTTTATTTGGAGAGGAACGCTACTCGTTTGCCGTCTATTTTGCCCGCAAACATGTGTCTCGTGCTAGCCGGCTGAATGCGACGATACACATCCATTGGTTTCACGGTTTTTATTGACTTGGCAACCCGAACCCGTATTATTCATCCGAGGCGAGTCGCATGATCTTGGCTTGTCTCCTTCTGCCCCTTGAATCTGGGATGGGGCTTGTTCAAAACGAATTGAACTTCAAACGAATTGAACTTTCAGAAATGCATCCTGGCGCGGCCAATGAGTTGGCGATCAAAGCTACGGAACGCATTCGGAATTATTGTTACGACGGTCACGATCGTTCAGGTTTAACGCGCACGTTTTTCTTTTTCGATGATTTTAGTCAATCGGCCTAAACTCAGTACGTTAACCAAGCTTTTTTGTCGTCACGACCCGACACGAGTTGTAAAAATTACATGGTGTTGGACCATATTTTGTCTTTCCATTTCTTAATTCTATCCTACCTTTCTACGAAGCCGAGCCAGAGGACTGACTTGAAAGAGGGTCCATGCGCTCAAACAAAAGTTTACTTACTCTAAAAAAGAGTCAACGCGAACGACGCTTTTCCGTCATGACGACGATGTCAAATCCGTTGGGGAGTCAAATACACATGTCACGTCTACGAAATCTAATTTTCGCTTTAACCATCGCGACTACCTGCATGGCAGCTCTGCCATCGCAAGCAAACGCTGATGGTCCACTTCGCCAATGGTTACGCGGCCTATGGAGGCCCAACACAACCAGTAGTTGTTGTGGAACAAATTCTGGATTCGCCCAACAACAACAAGGTGGCTTGTTTAATCGACAACCTCAACAGTCGTTTGCCGCTCAAACATTTCAGCAGCCACAAGCTGCTGCAGCCCAACCAAATGCGTTTGGACTTCAACCTGGTCAGTGCATGAAAACGTGTCAGCAAACTTGCTCACGCACTGTGGTCAACTACGTGCCTTACACAGCGTACCGAACAAACTGGAACCGCGTTCCTGTGACTCAGTACCGACCTGTGACTAACTCAGATCCTTGTACTGGCTGTACTGTGACTTGTATGCGTCCTTGCACGACATACACGTACCAAATGCAGCGAGTTCCTTATACGACTTATCGTCCAGTTTATCGCCAGGAAACATACAAGGTTCCTGTGACAACAATCACAAACGATTGTGCGACTGGCAATTGTGGAACTGGGTGTGCGACTTGTCCAACTTGTCCACAACCGGCTGCTCAAGGTTTTGCCAATCAGGCTCCTGTTTTGAATCCGCAAAACTATGCTCCAACAGCGGGAACAACGACGAACTTTGCTCCGACTTATGGACAGCCTCCGCAAGCAACAACGCAGACTTACTATGAGCAAGTTCCTGCAGGCACGATTTCACCATCGGGCGGCTTCGGAACGTCAAGTGGATCTGGAACGCGTAATTTCACACCAGCTGAAACTTCACCGAGTTTGCTTGAGGGTATCAATCCACAAGGATCACAGCCTTTCTCTGGTGTTCTAAATGGATCAGCAAGTCGCAATCTACGGACTTCGGCACCGCGAAATACCCCTGCGACGATCAACATCCAAGAGAGAACGGCTCGCTCACCGATCCGTGAGCGTTGGAGCTACTCGCCTGTCCGAACGGCCAGTTACTCAAAAGCAAGCAGCACGACGACGACTTCACGAAGTGTACCGCAGCGTCAGACTCAGTCTCGACAAAGCTGGTCGTCAAACGCCAACATTCGTTCAAACAACACTCGCCGACCTGCAAAGAAAAGCGGTTGGGTCGAGATCAAGTAAACAGCGAAAGTTCACCAGTCGTTGGCTAACCGCGAGCGACTGGCTAAAGCAAATCAAAACGCGAGCGTTCACCGCTCGTGTTTTTTTATGCGCTGGTTTGTGTGTGTTTGTTGCTATCCGATATGGCTTCATGCTACAGGCACCAACACTTCATTAGAGATAAACCGTTCTCAAATAACGTCCACTCACGCGGTGCTTGGCCAACTCTACCTAATCGTCAAAGTAGTATCGCGAGCCGGTTTTCATTGCTTAATTGGGCTTCCCAAACGCTTGCGTGCGTTCATTTACCCTTAAGCCCGATTTTTGGGTGAGGGAACTCAACGATACTCTGCATTTTCGCAGGCTTGTTCTAGACGCAAACGGTTCTATTTACGAGAATTACGGTGGCTGGAATAGTGGACGAATCTCGACGCATCGAATTGAGACAGGGCGTCGAAAAGGTAATTAGAATCCGTCGTCTAACCATTTTCATTCAGCCGCGCTCACAATCAAACTGATTGTTAGACGCCTAACGTGAACCAAAATGGCAGCCTGACAAACACAGCTGTATTAAACGAGGAAGCACTGCGTGAAAGTTTTGCGCCTCCCAACCTGAATATAAGGCAGATTTTATGTCGGACGTGATCAAGTCAAATCCTAAGCCAAGTGACGACGCCAACGAACCCTATATCAAGCAAACCGTTGACACCGACCCAACGGAAACGCAAGAGTGGCTGGAGTCGCTTGAGTACATCATGAGCAGCAAAGGCCACGACCGGGCTAAATACTTGCTGTCGGTACTCGAAGCCCGTGCCCGCGTGGAAGGTGTTGATCTTCCGATCAAGTCCAACACTGCTTATATCAACACAATCGCCAAGCACGAGCAGCCGCCTTACCCAGGCAACCGCGAAATCGAGCGTCGCATTAAAAGCTTCGTTCGTTGGAACGCGATGGCGATGGTCGTGAAGGCCAACAAAAAAACTACCAAGCCCGGCGGCTTTGGTGGCGGAGTCGGTGGACACATCTCGACATTTGCGTCATCAGCAACACTTTATGAAGTCGCACAGAATCACATCTTCCGTGGTCGCGGGCCAAGTGGTTTCGATGGCGATCACATTTACTTCCAAGGGCACGGTTCACCTGGAATGTACGCGCGTGCTTTCATGGAAGGGCGACTGAACGAAGTTAACCTCGACAACTTCCGTCGCGAGCTTCAAGACGAAATGGGACTCTCGTCGTATCCACACCCTTGGCTCATGCCTGAATTCTGGGAGTACCCGACCGTCTCAATGGGACTTGGGCCGATCATGGCAATCTATCAAGCTCGATTCAACGAGTATTTGAAAGATCGTGGCATCAAAGACACATCCAACCAACGCGTTTGGGCGTTCCTGGGTGACGGCGAATGCGATGAGCCTGAATCCTTGGGCGCGATCACACTTGGTGGCCGAGAAAAATTGGACAACCTGAAGTTCGTTATCAACTGTAACCTTCAGCGACTTGATGGACCCGTTCGCGGAAACGGAAAAATCATTCAGGAGCTCGAAGCCTTGTTCCGTGGAGCCGGTTGGAATGTAATCAAAGTCGTTTGGGGCGACGATTGGGATCCACTTCTCGAAGAAGATCATCTCGGCCTACTCGTCAAACGAATGGGCGAAGTCGTCGACGGCCAGTATCAAAAATATGTTGGCATGCCGGGCAAATACACCCGCGAACACTTCTTTGGGAAATACCCCGAGTTGCTGGAGATGGTGAAGACTTATTCGGATGAGAAACTACTTCGCATGCGTCGTGGTGGTCATGATCCCGAAAAAGTCTACGCTGCTTTCAAGGCGGCCGAGGAACATAAAGGCCAACCAACCGTTATCCTGGCGAAAACAATCAAAGGTTATGGATTGGGTGAAGCGGGAGAAGGCCGCAACGTCGCCCACAACCAAAAGAAGCTCAACGAGCAGGAATTGCTTGAATTCCGAACTCGATTCGGTATTCCGATTTCCGACGACGAAGTCGCTAAGGCACCATTCTACAAGCCTTCTGAGGAAAGTGTCGAAATCAAATACATGAAAGAACGCCGTGAAAAACTTGGCGGTCCCGTTCCTTCACGACCGACAACGATTCCAAAAATGGAAGTCCCGCGTTATGAAGACGGTTATAAAAAGCGCGTTGATCGTGATATCACGAAAAACGCCGAAGAAGGTAAGCCGATGTCAACGACAATGGGCGCAGTTCGACTGATTTCACAACTCGTCCGTGATAAGAAAATCGGTAAGAACATTGTCCCAATCGTTCCTGATGAGTCACGGACGTTCGGCATGGAAGGTATGTTCAAACAAGTCGGAATCTACGCTCACGCAGGCCAGCTTTACGAACCTATCGACAGTGCCAACGTGAATACGTATTACAAAGAAGCGCAAGACGGCCAGCTTCTTGAAGAGGGAATTTCCGAAGCCGGAGGGATGTCGTCGTTTAACGCGGCAGGTACTGCCTATAGCGCTCACGGCGTCAACATGATTCCGTTCTACATCTATTACTCAATGTTTGGCTTCCAGCGCATTGGCGATTTGATCTGGGCTGCTGCCGATATGCGAGCTAAAGGTTTCTTGCTCGGCGGAACGGCTGGGCGAACGTCGCTTAATGGTGAAGGTCTTCAACACCAGGACGGACACAGTTTGCTAAACGCAATTGCATTCCCATCGGTTCGCGCTTTCGATCCAGCTTTCACATACGAAACGGCTATCATCATTTTTGACGGAATGAAAAGGATGTATGAAGATGGCGAAACTGCGATCTATTACCTGATGGTCGGCAACGACAATTACATCATGCCGGAAATGCCGGAAGGTTGCGAAGAAGGCATCGTCAAAGGAATGTACAAATTCCGAACCGTCGAAGCCGACAAAGCAAAACATCGTGTCCAACTCTTTGGCAGCGGTGCGATCATGATGGGCGTCCTCGAAGCCCAGAAAATCCTTGCCGAAAAATACGGTGTCTCAAGCGATGTTTGGTCTGTCACCAGCTACAACGAACTTCGCCGTGACGCTCAAGAGTGCAAGCGTTGGAATATGTTCCATCCAACGCTACCACCGAAAAAGAGTTACGTCGAAACCGTTACCGAAGGAAGCGAAGGCCCGTTCATCGCAGTCAGCGATTACGTTCAGGCCCACAGTGAGCAAATTGCTCAATTCCTACCAAACGATTTCCTCGCACTTGGAACCGACGGAATGGGCCGCAGCGAAACTCGCGAAGCACTTCGTCGTCACTTTGAAGTCGATGCCGAATGTGTTGTCATCGGAGCTTTGTCACAGCTATTCAAGCAAGGCAAGATCGAAGCCAAAGTCGTCGAAAAAGCGATCAAGGACTTGGGCGTTAACCCGGAAAAGCTCAGCCCACTTTACGCATAGTTTTCCAAATCAATCGCACTGGCGAAATCAACTTAGTTTCGCTGGCGCGATTTTGAGCTTCCGAACGTTGCTCATTTGCTTTGAAAAATCACCCAACAATCAAACACAATTTAGATCAGGTTCTAAATCATAATGGCAGATTTTATATTACCCCAACTTGGTGAAGGCGTTGAGTCTGGCGACGTGCTGGAGATTCTTGTTGAAGTCGGTGAAACGATCACGGCTGGACAAGACGTCGTCGAACTTGAAACCGACAAGGCCACGATCTTTGTTTCGTCGGATGTCGGTGGCGTTATTAAAGCGATCAATTGCGCTGAAGGCGACACGATCAAACCCGGCCAGTCAGTATTGACCGTGGAAGGGTCAGCGGCTCCTGCGGAAGCTACCCCGGCTGCCGCCCCGCCAGCTGCCGCTCCTCCGAAACCAGTTGAGCCACCGGCTCAGGCTCCACCAGCCGCTCAGACTCCACCGGCTGCACCAACCCCGGCGCCGCCAGTCACGCCAACTCCGGCTGCCCCTGCTCCACCAGTCACTCCCGCTCCAGCAGCACCCGTGGTCGCACAAGCTTCAACAATGGTCGCCGCTGGCCCAGCAATCCGCCGTTTCGCTCGCGAAGTCGGTGTCGACCTGGCAACCGTACAAGGCACTGGCGAACACGGCCGCATCGTTCGTGAAGACGTATTGAAAGTCGTTCGAGAAGGCGGGCGAGGAGTCAGCTCTGCTGCCGTTTCCCCTGGCGGCCAAACCGATGGCTACGGCCCAGTCCACATCGAAAAGATGCCAAAGATTCGCCAGACAATCGCACGTAAGATGCATGAGTCGTGGGTGACTTGTCCTCGAGTGACGAACTTTGACGACGCTGATGTAACGGCACTTGAAGAGATTCGCAAAAACAGCAAACAGGAATACGCAGCCGGCGGAGTCAAGCTCACGTCGATGCCGTTCCTGATCAAAGCCGTTGCGATGGCTCTTAAATCTCACCCGGTCATCAACGCATCGGTCGATCTCGAAGCCGGCCAGATCATCTACAAAGACTATATCAACGTTGGCATTGCGGTGGACACCGAACGCGGTTTGGTTGTTCCTTCACTTCGCAACGCCGACAAGCTCGGCATTCCTGATATCGCCCGGCAGCTTGGTACGATGGCCGAAAATGTTCGAGGCAACAAATTCTCAATCGACGACCTGCGTGGCGGAACGTTTACGATCAGCAACCTCGGTGCGATCGGCGGCACATACTCAACGCCAATCATCAACACGCCAGAGACAGCGATTTTGTTGGTGGGGCGTTCGCGGAAACTTCCTGTCGTCGTGGATGACGAAGTGCAAGTTCGATTGATGATGCCGCTTAGCCTTTCGTATGATCACCGCTTGATCGACGGAGGTGCCGCAGCACGATTCCTGAACGAAGTTATCGGTTACCTCGAAGCACCAAGTCGATTGTTGTTGGCTCTGTAATAGCGAGCACCCGCCAACGTTGAAATTGGCTTAACATCAAAACCAAAGGCCGCCCTACAAATCAGGGCGGCCTTTTTTCGTCATGTACCGGTCGTGTTTTACCAATTTCGAAAATTCTCTTGATTGGGAAACAACGATTGCAATATCGCCACCAACAGCAGGTTGAGAATGCAAAATAACAATATTCGCTGCCAAATCGTAAAGGCAGGGTTGGCATCCACGTTTAACATTCCGTCTTTGGATTCACTTGTAAACGCTGACGCCACAATTGCGAACAGCGAAACCGGAATAGCAACCGCGCATATCGCAAGCCCGACCCACCGCGTTTGAACAAATCGAATCTCTACCGCAACAAACGTGATAAACAAGAAAATTTGAACGATTGTAAATTTCAATTGCTTATTGCCCCGAGGACTTAGTGTTTCTCAATTAGTTAAAACTCATTCAGCATATCGACAAGCTTCTGGGCATTAATCAACTTGATCGAGGATCGTTTTGCAGCCACTACCAAGGGATTGTTCTTCAAATTGCCATCACTCGAGTCAGCAGCAAAAGAGTAGATGCTCGAAATTGAAACCGACGACGGTTGAGACGTTTCATTGGATCTCTCGTGAAATTTGATGCGGGATTAACAGCCACACAAACCAACCGCAGCAGCGATTATTTTACAGATTCGCCAAGCGACAAACTTCCCTCCAGCATAACGGAATGACCACCGAGCCGCGACAAGTTACCTTCCATTTCAAAACCACGCGCAAATCCGGCTTTCATGTGCATCACATTGTCATCAGGCGGATTATCAATTGGACGTTAAATGGAAGGTTTGATCGCTGGATTTTCAACCGCGAATGGACGCTAATAAACACGAATAAAAATTTGGTTTCTCATTGGCGTTCATTCGCGGTTCTTTTACTCTGTCTTTAGGTATTGAAATCGAATTCGACGATTCAATGCGGTGGTATTCACCGAGGACTGTCGTTACTTACTATCATTTGAAGCCGCAATCTGACGCCGTATTTGCCACGAAACGCAGGCCAAATATATCGCAACTAAGATCAATGGAATCACTGAAAATAGATACGCGGAATGCAATCTGTCGAAAAATGGGTTGGACACTGTAGCAACGGTTCCCTTCCACCAGATTGTTGCCCCGCTAATGATTGCAACAACTGCGATCATGCCTGTCGCTGCCCAGAGCAACTTTGGAGCAGGCCTCCAAAGGAACATGCAAAGAAAGTTGAGAGGAAACAGCAACAGGTTAAGGCTGAACCCAAAGCGAGGATTTAGCCACGCAAAGAACTCCGGGATCTTGAGGGAAAATACTGAAGCAATTGAAGCGACTGCAAAAGCAACCGCAATAAAGGCCACATCCAATCTCCGCCGACAAACCGTGGATTTAGAAGCGTCTGCCAGCACGGGCTTTGGAGCCGAGTATGGATTGGAATTTTGGTTCATCGAAAAATACCCTGTAATCAGTTAACGTCCGGATACCCGAGCGATCATCCAATTCAAACCACACAAATGGCCAGATTCGCGTACCCCATTGTTATCTGACAATTCACAGGATGTTAGTAAAAAGTGAAAGTCGGTCTTTCCGTCCGACTGACGTGTTCCAAAGCTAATTGACTAACTACGAATGTCGCATGGCATTCCAACACCGTGTATTGCATTCGCGGTCCGGCAATGAGCTTCCTGTAGTCTACCGCAATTCTACGGCGAAATCGAATTCGATCCAAAATCGTCGTAATATCGTGTGTTGATTTTACTTTCGGTTTGGCAACCCATTTAGGCTGTTCGCTGCCAGCGAGGAAGTCGTTCGACGCAGTCAATGACGATACGAATTTCCGAGCAGCCGAATTGGCCGCCTGATCGAGAGCGAGTAAGACTGAGAAAAACGCCACCAAGCCTAACAGAACACGCAATGTTATTTTGATTCGCATTACACACATTAATCGGATAAAGGCCGCGACGTCCAAAACAAAACCAGAGATCATCCACTTCAAAACCACGCGCGAGTCCAGCTACCCGAGCCGCATTACCGCGCAATGGACGGATCACCAACCGCTCCAACCTGAATTGTAACAAACCGTTTTGTTTCTGATACGAGAATTCGCCTTTCCGGATTCGTCCACGATGACATCGCCACGGATTCGAACGCCAGAGAACCCGGATCGACGCCAAGTCTCAGCGTTTTGCGTTTCAACTGAATAAATGAAACGGTCCTCCCGATATGTCTTCCGACATCGAATCCTGACATCGCTGTTCTCCTCGACACATTCGCTGACCAGGTAGCCTTGTTCAGCAAAGAATGATTTGAAAATCTCGGTTTGATCGACCCATACAGAGAGCTTCGCAATGAATGGTTTTCCCGCCTCCGATGCGATCTTCGCCAACACCGAGGACAACGAATCCCGAACAATGGCGTCCAAGATGTTTTTGGGTGGATCGAATTCGTCAGCCTTGGTTGCCATGGATCAAGCGGGATAGCATCTGTAATCACCGAGCCGGAACAGCGACCATCGAATTCAAAACCACGCGCAAGTCCGGCTACACGCATGCATCACAATTGTCATACAGCACTTAGAACTTGATCGACATTGAGCTTTCCCAGCGTGAAACCGCGCCGGCCATTCGGTTTGCTAAACCAGCTTGCTTGAAGAAACCTATTGGTCGTCGTCTGCCGGCCAGCCATCTAACTTCATTTTTTTAACTACGTTGTCCGAATGTTCTTTGTAATGTCTTTCCATTTGTTTCAACAACGCTCGAGGCGACCAGAACCGGCTTCCCTTGGCCCTCTTGTCCAAATCCATTCCGTCAAGCAAGTAAGCAAACCGTCGCACGAAATCTTCAACCCGTTTTGTCTGCCTCGCCTCTTCTGCTCCTGTCCAGTCTTCATGGGCGAACTCGTAGTCCTCTGGCATTTGCTTCGGGTTAAGATCCACAATTGAAATCATAGGATCGACCGCATTGTAAATTTGCGAAAAGAAAATCAGCTCCCGCCCCATCATGTGTTCAGTATTCCAACGCGGCGTGTGAGACCCATTGCTTGGCTTAAAATTCATTTGTTTGACCGAAAGCTTGGCAAACATCTCGCGCGATAACTTGCACGCCGCCTCCTTTTTTGCGAACAAATCTGCGAGTTCGTCGGACATCTGGTAAGGCTCAGTCCCCAGTGAAACGACTCGCGTCTTTGCATCCGGTTTCGCTCTGTTGGAAAATGCAATGGTGTTATGAGCAATCTTTTCCACTTTGGTTTCACCTACCTGCTCAATCGCGTCACCGACGATCAAAATTCGCGGGGCGGTGGATTCGATTATTTTTTCGCACGCAGCCTTATCAAATTGTGCGCCGGTCGCAATGACAACCAATCGGTTTCCACTCTTGCGAGCGTTCTCAATACCCTCTTTGGCTTTGGCAAGCGATTCTTCTGATGGCAAATCACCCAACTTGTTGACTTGTAGCATGCCGATTGAAATCGACGCACCCATCTCACCCAAAGCGACCGCGACTTCACCTTCAGCTCGCTCTTCACCTGAAAGCTGACGGGTGGACCAATTTTCCGCATTAGGCTTTCGTGAAACCCCAATGATATCCGCTCCACCTTTCACCAACTCTTCCGCGTGAAAATCAATCCGTGAACCAGTGGCGTCGTCAGAAGTTTTTTTGCCTGCGTTCTCCTCGGATTTGAATCCGGCAGCAACGGTCAGCCCGGACATGGTTTCTACCGTGATCCCACCGTTGGCCCAATTCCGAATTGCGATTGGTGGCCCGGCTTCTTGAGCGGCTGAAAATTTAGGAGCGATTGCAACGACGAAGCCCGCCAAGAAAAGTATTTTGGAAAAACAAAAACGTGTCATTGAGTTCAATCCGAATTTTGAAAAATAGGTCAGGAAAAAGTTTGCAAGATCCAATGATATCAAAAATCGTATTCGCCGTGGCAGTTGATGTGGCGCAGATTTTCTACGAACAAAAAAACTCAGGAATCCAGCGTGAACAACAGCGAACGAAAGAAACACGCCCACTTAGTAGAGCGAGATCTCGCACACTCAAGGAAGGGTTTCAGGGTGAAGACCACGATTGGTTGTTAAAAAACATCAGCCCGGCTGCGATTATCAACCTTCAACGTCTCCATCAGTGTCTGAATTCGCTACGGATGCGATGGTACAAGAAATCTGTGATCCTTTAGATTCGGGATTTGAAACGAGCCGACCATGTGCAGGCACAACCATTGAAAGTACCGATTCCAACGCGGCTTTGGCCTCCTCGCGATTGGCCATTTCTCTCCCTCGCATTTTTACCACGATTTGCACTTCGCTGTTTGTCTTCAAGAGTTCAATAGCGCGTTTGATCTTAAATCTTATTGTCACTTCGTCGGGCTTTGGTCGCAAGCGCACGACCGGCGTACGGCGCTCTGCCCGCGACCGTTCGTAATCGAATTTTCCAAAGTCTGTCATTCAGTTTCCTGACTGGCTGAGCCGCATAACGCGGAGATCACCAAGCCAAACGAGCAGTCATCCACTTATAAAGCACGCGCAAGTCAGACTTCGTGCATCACATTGTATCGTATCTTCCTTTGTGGAGCGACGTTGCGAAGGTCCTTGGGATGATTGCCAGCGTAAATGTCAGATCACGATTTTGAATCGTTCGCCCGCAAGATTTTTCCAGCAATCCAATACGGAGAGTAGCCAGCCAATGCGCCCAGTGGTACCCCGAGTCCAACCCCCAAAAATGCCCCCAAAGCACCGAGCTCTCGAAAGCCAATTATTGCCAAAGCGACCGGAGTGGACGTCAGGCCAATCAAGAACAACAAATGAAACAGGCTGACCTTGGGTTGTTGTTTCACATTTCCTCCAGAGAGATCTATATTTAGTCGGCGAAGGCAAATCAAACGCCACAATTCAATACGCCGGCAACAGTGATACACGCGAACCCGAATTTGCGACCAGTCAAAAGCATTCCAGCCAGTTCCGCTGCACCGACGTTTTAATTCATCACTCCCTTCGGTATACATTTTCAGGGTCATGCCAGTCCATTTTACAAAAGCGACATTGCTTGGCTAATGGTGTTCGGAGTTCGTTGTCACAATAGGGGCAGTTCGCAATTTCTATCGGAGGAAGTTCACTTGTACCTGCCAATTGCCAGCCATCTAAGCCAACTGGAAGTTGCGGCCCGCGAAAATACATGTCAATGAACAATTCGCCTTGATGTTCGTTGCAGTCGCATACAAAAAGATATGCATCCAATGGTAACTCGCGAACGTCGTAGTCACCCAATCGACGCCGAGTTCCCCGTGATACATCCAGCTCAACATCGGGATGATCAAGATAGTCGATTTCTGTACGAGCAATTGCCCCCGTCCGCTCAAACTGGATTGGCATTCCGGATGGACAGCGAACTCGTTGCAGATAGTCCAACTCGCCTTCGACACCTCGGCCACAAAGCACAGGATTGTCAGGATGCATTCCGTATGGATGCTCAATCCCGGTGAATTCGATTCGACTTGGCAGCCGTGTTCGTTGCTGTTTTTTACGCGACCAAGGCATAGGCAAATCCCAACTGGACAAAGTCCGTGAACGGCATTCACTTCCAAACCACGCAATGCTTGATCTTCGCGCATCACATCGTTACAAGTTGAGTTGATTTTACTCGATTGCAGTCCGCGACTTCCAGTGCTTTTCATATATTTCTGGCATTCCGCCTAGCAACTGCGTAACTCAGTATCACCTTTTGCATCGTCAATTTCGACTCAAACAAGCTCGCGCATCAAGTTATTATCAAGCGTCTTCAAGCGGTATTGGGTCGTATATCTGTGAGCCATGGTGGGGATGGTCGTTCCACGGGACAAGTGTTTCGAGTTCAAGCTCGTCTCCGCCGCAACATGCATTCAAGAATTCTTGCGGCGAAGCAACAATGTCCGCCCAAGATATTGATTCTGAAAACATTGAAATGGTGCAGTGTGAGTCATCCCAAAAACCGTACCGTTGTTCAACTGGCAGCCAAATCAGGATTCCTTCCGGACGGTAGTCGTCGTTGCATTCAGCCGTCAAATTGAATGCGGTAACAAGATATGAATTCACGTTGGGGTAATTGGGATCTTCATCGAAATTTGGAAAGCTGGTTGTTTCGACGGGAAACTGAACCGCACACAGATCGTAGAGAGGCACGAGAACTACGCGACCCACGTCGCACGATTCAGCATCGTATGCGAGCTGGGCTGAATCCATTAAAAAGGCTTCAAGGTCAGCGGGAGTTTCGTACATTTGCTTGAGCAGGTTAACGGGTTCGGAACGATCATCTACTTCAAACCATGCGCATGTCCGACTTCGCGTGCATGATATTTTTATACAGACCGTGGGTGCCTCGGCATTGGTCTGTTGCAATAGCCAGCCTCGACAAAAGGCGGCTGTTTCAATCGTACATTCGTTTCACAATTCCTCGAAGGTCATCAAACACTTCATTCACGAACTTAATGTCAGCATTCCGTTCGTCTTTGGCCTTAAACAGGGAGGATGGCATTTCTCGATCACCTTGATTGCTCAGGTCCTCCACGATTCGAGGCGTTCACGCACAAATAAGTAAGTCAGCACTTGAAATCAGACACGTTTGAAATCAGTCTCTGGGCGTTTCGGTTGAAGTATGGGTTGATTGCATTGGGCGGTAGCTTCCCCTGTCTTGGCGACGCGCGCTATAGGATCTTGCATGGTTTGCTGCAACTTCGGCTTAGCCGGCTCGTTGCCATTCCGCCTAAAGGCGGGACTACAAACGGCTTATACAGCTCCATGCAAGATCCTAGATAGCATTGTGCGATACGATTGGATTTAGTTCGATCGTTGCTGTTGGATCGTTTGGTGACATTACTCACATGCAAGATTCCCGTTTGCGGATTGGGTAAGCAATGCGGAGGCGATTTGAATATTTGCCTTTCGCTTCCTACAATAGTCGTCTCTTCTAAGTGGCGATGGTTTGCAGCTTTATCCAACCTCGAAACAGGAATCGTAATCCAATGATCAAAATGAAAACTCACAATCGACTTGCGTTTACACTTGTCGAATTATTGGTGGTAATCGCAATCATTGGTATCTTGATTGGAATGCTTTTGCCAGCCGTTCAATCGGTTCGTGAGGCTGCTCGACGTGCGAATTGCATGAACAATATTCGCCAGATCGTTTTGGCTGCTCATAACTATGAGTCGGCACGCGGTGAACTGCCAATTGGTGTATCCATTCCAGTTGCAACTCAATTTGATTCAAATGTTGAATTTTTCGGATGGGGCACAGAAGTCCTTCCGTTCATGGAGCAAAACAATGCGTTTGGTGTCTTGGGGCCAAGTCCCAATGTCAGCATACTTGATCGAGCAAATGATCCTAACGATGGTCCCGCTGTGATCGATGTTTTGCAGCGCTCGATTCCTGGTTTTCAATGCCCATCAGATTCAACGACTGAACGGTTGAATCAAAATCGTCGATCGAGTTCTCCGATCCTTTTTATTGCAAAATCAAATTACCTGGCTGCGAACAATATTGGTGTTGTCCACGCGCTTCGCCATCCGACTTCTAATGCCGCACCGGCTGGTTCGTTTGATGGAATTGAAGCCAGAACGTTCGCTTCGATGGTAGATGGAACTTCAAATACGGTTTTGATTTCCGAGAGAATTTCGACAACCATTCGCAATGGTCGAAATTTGGAATTCGCTGGTGGAGGTTTGCAGTTCGGGTGTCGAGGAATTGGGCTACCGCTGGAACTGGGAAATGGCTCTACCTCGGACGGATCGCCAACTGGAGCGCACGATTGCTTGTTTGGTTGTGCTGGCCGAATCAACTTCGTTGACGAAGTGAACGACAATGACATTGCTGATTTTGGAGTTTCGAGCGGTCACCCGGGCGGCGTAATTGTTGGGGCAGCTGATGGTTCGGCGCATTTCATCGGAGACCAGATCGACAGCTTTTTTAGAACCAACGCCGGTGTCATTCCACCGAGTGATCGTACTCTTTACGGAACTTGGGAAAGACTGATTGCTGTCGCCGATGGCCAGTCAGTTGACATTCTCGAATAGCGAATTCTTGATTGCCTCGCTTAAGTAGACATGCTCAATGCTTGGCTTGAGCTAGGCATTCTTGACCGTGCTTTTTGGCTTGCCTTGGCCAACGTTTTTTCATCGTCTACGAGCGCCGACGACGTCGCAGCGCCATTACCAAGGGAAATGCCCCCAAGACCGCGAGTGACGTTGGTTCTGGAACAGAGCGTACCGTTACCGTGTATGCTCCGGTAAGTCGAGCATTCTCAGTCCCGTTATGGTTTACAAATCGGATTGTGTTCGTACCAGCCATCAATGCATCTCTAAAATTTGCAACAGTAAAGTTAGGTAGATAGTCAACAATATTTGCTGTTGTCGTATCAACTGAACCGCTGAACGCTACTCCTGTTGAATCGGCAAGAACTGTCAATCTTGGTAGTCCGTTTGAATTCGGTGTCCAAGGGCTGGCGATGTCATTGGGCTGGACGGCAGTCACCGCAAAATCCTGAGCACCAAATTCAGAAGTGTCGGCACTTAAAAAAAGACTTGTGTCGTTGACGATAATTTCTACGCCGTCATCGATAATAAAAAAGTCTGTAAACAACTCAGTTTGTGCAATTTGAAAATCGGATAAAGTAAACGTCGATGTCTCGGCGACGTAACTGCCAACGGTCCCGGAGGTTCCATCAATTGTTCCTGAATCAACAACGATGTCTGCAACCGAAAGGTTTTGAAACAACGAAAGTGAAAGGACAATCGCAAGCCAAAACGCAGATGAAGATCTCATGGGATAAGTTCCATTCTAGGTAGGATGAGATGAAAAGAAGGGGCTTAAATATAAGATCGAGATTTGTGTCGCGCCGGGAAAAATTGCTTGAGGGAGTCAAGTTCTTCAACTGATGAGTATGGTTCGATTGGGTTTTCGGAAAGAAACGACTAACAGTGGTGATTACCCTCCGCGGTTGTGATGTGGTTTTCCGCAACCGGTAACGGCTCTTAGACATTCAACGCAACGGCGTGGTGTTGCGTTCACTTTGGAAAACCCGACTTGCAAAAAGAGTGGGTCTTTGAAAGCTTCATGACAAAATAAAGCGCGAGAGATTTAGAGTTGCGACAGTCCGTTGTTGTCGGTGTCAGCTGGCGCTGTGGTATTGTAAGTGCTTACAATCGACTTTGTTCCAAGTTGACCAGCACAGGTTTGAACTCTTCGTACCGTTTGTCGTAACTTTGTTGAAACGCGGTTGTTTTATGGATGCTAAGCCCGACCAAAAAGAGTCTGTGATCCGCCGGTTGCTGCGTTGGCTAAAGTGTGGATTCAAATGGCTGTTTTACGCTGTGCTGGTTTACTTGGTGATCGTGTTGGTGGGCTTGATTCCGGTCAACAACGACTTTGTACCGACCGAGGGCGGGGTCAAGTTGTATCTTGTGTCCAACGCGGTCCACACGGATGTGATTGTTCCCAAATCCACTCAGGTGATTGATTGGGAAGAAGAGTTTGCTGCTTACCAGTTTGCTGGTGATATTTCTGACCAGACACATGTTGCCTTTGGCTGGGGTGACCAGGGTTTTTTCCTGCAGACCAGAACCTGGGACGACTTCAAAGTTTCTACGGCAGCCAACGCGATACTGCTTCCGTCCAAAAGTTGTATGCATGTGACGTTCTTGTGTTCGGAGTACATTGCGGACGCGGTGTCGGTAACGATCTCGGAGCAACAGTATCAGGAATTGGTCAATCATATTGAGTCGTCATTTGAGCGAGATTCGAATGGGCAGCGGATTCAAATTGCTGGCGAGGCTTATTTTCAAACCGATGGATTCTATCGAGCCAAGGGCCGCTACCATTTTCTGAACACTTGCAATTCGTGGGCCGGTCGAGCGTTGAAGGCGGCGGGCGTGAAGGTGCCTTGGTTTTCACCGATGCCCAAAACACCGATGTTGTACTTGGATTCAGAATAGAATTTTAGCTTCAAAATGAGGCTTGATCGCTGGATTTTCAACCGCGATTGGATGCGAATAAACGCGAATGAAATTCAGGTTTTCATTCGCGGTGGCAGTCGAATTGTGCCTTATTTTTCTTTTGCCATGCGTTTTACGAGTGACTTTGCACCGACTGATTCTTGCCATTGGGTGAGTAACGCTTTAAGTTCTGCAACAACCTCCGGGTTCTTTTCGGCCAGATCTTTTTTCTCGCCGATGTCTTTGCGGATGTTGTACAGGCTGTATTTGTCAGACTCGAGCCACTGAATCAGTTTCCATCTTCCTTTGCGAACTGCAGCTGAGGGACTGCCGCCTTGGTTTCCGTAGTGAGGGTAGTGCCAGTAGATTGGCCCGCGATTGAATTTTTCGCCTTTGAGTACTGGCACAAAGCTTTTTCCATCAATCTCTTCTCGCTCGTCCGCTGGCTGTGAAGCAAGCTCGAGCATGGTCGGGTAAAAATCGACGCTGGAAATATACTGGTTGGTTTTCGTATCTGCTTTGGTGACGCCCGGAGCGCGGACGATCATCGGTTCGCGAATACCGCCTTCGTAAATCCAGCCCTTGCCGGCTCGCAGTGGAAGGTTGCTCGTCGGATGACCTTCGCTGGTTGCCAGTCCGCCGTTATCTGACATGAAAATTACAACCGTGTTATCAGTCAGTCCGTTGTCGTCGATCGCTTTAAGGACTTTCCCAACGGCTTGATCCATCGCGGTTACCATCGCGCCGTAAACAGCGTTTTCCTGAACCAGTCGCGATTTTCGTTTTCCTTCTTTGCCCCAAATTGGATCGCGAAGTCGAATTCGAGACTTGAGATCGAGGTACTCCTGCTTTAAATCTTTACGCCCCATCAAAGGAGTATGCACGGAGTAGAAAGAAAGGTAAGCCAAAAACGGTTTGTCTTTGTTGTCCGAAATAAACTTCGCCGTTTCGGTCGCCAAACGATCTGGCAAGTGTTCTCCGGCAGGCCCATCGCTTAGCCGTTCATTGCCATAAGGCGAAAAGTATTTTTTTCCGCCATACGGACCGCCACGCTCGATTCCGCCTTTGTTGATATCGAACCCTTGGTCTTCTGGCCAAAATCCTTTGTTGCCCAAGTGCCATTTGCCGGCGAAGAAAGTTGCATAGCCGGCCGATTTGAGTTTTTCTGCGATCGTGACTTCTTCCAAAGCCAGATGGTCAGTGTAAGGAGCCGGTAAGAACTTGGTTTTTCGTTTCCAGTTTTCAGGTTGGTTTTTGCCAGCAGTGTTGATGAAATCCGTGACGCCAACTCGTTGAGGGTATTTACCCGTCAGGATGCTTGCACGGGTTGGTGAACAGACTTGGCACGCAGCGTAAGCCGCATTGAACTTCATTCCGGTTTTCGCGAACGCATCAATATTTGGTGTCCGGTAAAAACTGCTTCCGAAGCAACCAAGGTCGGTCCAACCTAAATCGTCGACAAGGAAGAACACAAAATTGGTTGTTTTTTTCGCAGAAGTATCGCTCGTCAAATGATCATCGGCGGCATTCAATGGTCGGCTTTGGAGTGTCACGAAAGTCAAAATCGCGAAGAATATTGCTGCAAATTGCTTTGCTGTTGGATTGGAAGCGACTTGCTTCATCAATGTCTCCGATGGGTTAAAAACGATTATTCTCAAAAACTACTATTTGGGTTTTCAAAACTAAATTCTATCGTAGGAAGGCTATCCTTGCGAATTTGGTTCGACTTTTCCAAGTCGTTGTCTTTACTTTCAAGCGACTTGGCAAACAATTGACTTCTCCACAATGTTTTCTTCGATGAAAATCTCATGAATTGCTTTGCTCACGCACTCCCCCGACTTGAGGATCCCTACCTCGCCGTTGGGTGTTGTTTGCCAGACTGGCTTTCGGCCTGCGATCGCAAGTGCCGTGTGCGTGAAAAGAATGCGCTGAGGTGTGTCGATGATGTTGATCCGGTTGTGAAAACGATTGCTCGCGGTGTGGTGCAGCATCATATTGATGATGGCTGGTTTCACAAGACTCCGATCTTTAACAAGTTGATTCTCGATTTCGCGGTTGAGCTACGTGATGTGTTTGGAAACGAGCGGACCATGCGGCCCAGTTTGATCGGGCATATTTTGGTTGAGCTTTTTCTCGATGCATATTTGAATCAGGCTCACCCCGGAAAATTGGATCATTTTTACGAGCAAGCGGCGAAGGTCGATCCCGAAAGGGTACAGAGTGCGGTCAACATGTTCGCCACCAAAAAAACTGACAAATTAGCCGGCGAGATCAGGCGGTTTGTCAAAGATCGTTATTTGTTCGACTACGATACCAACGAAGGCGTGGTCTATCGAATCAACAAAGTGCTTACGCGGATCTCGTTGAATACGATGGGCGACGAAATAATGGATTGGATGCCCAACGCGAGAAGTCGGGTTTATGAAAACGCGGCAGAGTTGTTGCCAAATTATCCTGTCGAAATTGCGTTAAGAAATTAGGCGCTGAAATTCGTAAAGCAAACATTCGTGTAGCCCGCGCCGGTATTGCCCTATCTGCTTCGCCTGCAATCGGGGATTGGTATCCCTTGCAGCCACGGAGTAATATAAGACCTTCCAGCTTCCTGTTCGAGGTCTTTATGTTGAATTCGAAAACCGGTTTGTTTGCTTTTTCTTCCTTGTTGTTTGCCGTTTCAGCGAACTTGTTTTGTTCTGCGGCCGTTTTCGCTGAAGAGGAAATCGATACTGCTGACCAGCCGAATATCCTGATGGTTTTTCTGGATGACCTTGGCTGGAAAGACACCGGTTACATGGGGTCGGATTTTTACGAAACACCAAACATCGACGCCCTCGCGAAAGGCGGAATGGTCTTCACAGACGCTTATTCGTGCGCTGCAAATTGTGCTCCTGCCAGAGCGTGTTTGCTTTCTGGCCAGTACACCCCGCGGCATCAGATTTTTAACGTTGGGACTGGACCGCGTGGCAAAGCGGCCCACCGACGATTGAAAATTATTCCCGGAGTGAAAACGCTTGATCCAAAAATCAAAACATGGGCCCATCAGCTGCAATCGGCGGGTTACAAAACAGCGACCATGGGCAAGTGGCATTTAAGTTCCGATCCCCTGCCCTATGGTTTTGATGTGAACATTGGCGGAACGCATGCGGGTGGCCCGCCAAATGGCTACTATCCTCCACATGGAAAAGTGCCCAATCTCAAAGACGCACCCGAGAATGAATATGTAACCGACCGCTTAAGCGATGAGGCGTGTAAATTTATCACGGCTAACAAAGACAGACCTTGGATGCTGTATCTGACTCATTTTGCAGTCCATACTCCGCTACATGCGAAAAAAGAACTGGTCGCAAAATACAAAACCAAAGAGCCTGGTGAGCTTCACAATCACACCGCGATGGCAACCATGATTCAGGCGGTCGACGATGGAGTTGGCAAGATCGTGGCAACGCTTGAGTCGTTAAAGATTCGCGACAACACCGTGATCATGTTTTACTCCGACAACGGTGGGTATGGCCCGGCCACTGATATGGCACCTCTCAAAGGCTACAAAGGAACCTACTACGAAGGCGGAATTCGCGTTCCGTTTTTAGTCAATTGGCCGGGCAACGTTAAATCTGGTTCAACGTCAGCCGAGCCTATTACTGGAGTTGATTTTTATCCAACGTTCTGCGAAATCGCAGGAGCAAAATTACCAGACGGCCAAGTAAACGATGGCGTTAGTTTGGTCTCGTTGTTCAAAGGCCAGATTGAGAATCTCGATCAGGATCGCGGTGAAGGCAAAACGCCACGTTCTCTTTACTGGCACTTTCCGGCGTATCTGCAATCGTACGGTCGAGTGGCCGACGAGCAACAGGATCCGCTATTTCGATCCCGTCCATGCGGTGTGGTTCGCCAAGGCAAATGGAAACTGATTCAGTATTTTGAAACTGGAGAAAATGAGCTTTACGATCTCCAAAACGACATCGCCGAATCGAAGAACCTTGCGACGGAAAATCCGGAGCAACTGAATCGCTTGTTGGGAGACTTGAAAGCTTGGCAATCAAAAACGCAAGCGCCCATTCCGACCGAGTTGAATCCAAAGTTTGATGCGGAAGTTGAAAAGGCTGCGATTGAAGATTTCTTGAATGGAAAAGCCAAGCCTAAAAAACGAAAGCCTAAAAAACGCAAACGCCAGAAACAGAAACAGAAGCAATGATTCAATTCGCAAAGATATACCTTGCGCTGGTCGTGGTTGTCAGTCTCGTTACGTTTGGACTGTATGGTTGGGACAAACGGCAAGCCAAAAAAGATGGCTGGCGCGTGCCCGAATTCCGTTTGCACGTTTTGGCGTTTCTTGGTGGCTGGCCCGGCGCGATGTTCGGCCAAGACTTCTTTCGCCACAAAACGCAAAAGCTAAATTTTAAGCTGATAACCTGGTTGGCGGCGGCGCTGCATGTCATTGGGTTTGGTTACGTCGCGTTTAAAATAATGTTCCATTCAATCTAAAAAGCCATGCTCAAGAACAGTCATGCACGACCAGCCGAATGAGTTTTAGCGAACCGATTCAAGCACCGTTTTTCGTAGTTCAGCCACCAGGAACGCCGATCCGGTCAAGCAAACAAGCTGATCGTCCGTCGCGTATTTTTGATAATGCTCCCAAGCCTGTTTCGGAGTCGACTCAGTCACAAACTCTGATTGAACATCGACGTTGGATTGCCGCATCTCGGCACGGATTGATTTAGCAAGCTTCAACAGTTCCTTAGCACTCTTTCCGCGAGGGTTGTCTTGGTACTTTGTGAAAATCACTTTGTCAAAATTCGCGATCAAAGGCCGAAGCATCGTCGGAATGTCTTTGTCGCGGCTGATCGCCAAGATCAAAATGCGTTTGGAACTCGATTTCCATTGTGGCAAGTCGTCTTTTAATGTTGCGATCAATGCATCAATCGATGCGACGTTATGCGCCATGTCAATGATGACTGTCGGACGTGTCGAAACCAACTCCGTCCGACCAGAGAGCCTTGCAAGCTGCAGACCTTCGCGAATTTTGTCGTCCGAAATGTCCCAGCCATCGGTTTGCTTAAGCGTTTTAACGACTGCGATCGCGAGTGAAGCGTTGATTCGTTGGTGTTGGCCGATCAAGCCCGATCTGAGGTTTTCGATTTTGAACTTGGAATCTGCAAACTCGCCCTGGCAAGTAAACGAGCCGTCTTCGTTGACATTGATTTCAACGTCACGATCAAGCAGGCAAAGCGGCGCGTCATTTTCGGAAGCGACTTTTTCGATCACGCCGTGTGCTTCAGGATCGACGGCTCCACTGATGATTGGCACGCCCGGTTTGATGATGCCGGCTTTTTCAAAAGCAATTTTGTCGACGGTTGAGCCTAGCTGTCGTGTGTGGTCAAGGCTGATGTTGGTGATCACCGTGACCGCTGGCTGGCAAACGTTGGTTGAATCTAGCCGTCCGCCAAGTCCAACTTCAAGTACTACGGACTCGCATTTTTGGTCGGAGAAAAACAGCAGCGCCGCGGCAGTGGTGATCTCGAAAAAAGTGAGCTTGCGCAAATCTTGCGAGGCGGCTTCTTTGTCCATCGCGTCGATCACCGGCTGTAGCTTTGTCAGCGTCTCGACAAGCTGATCGTCTGAAATCAAATTGCCATCAACGGCCATGCGCTGGTTGATCGTCTCGAGATGCGGCGAAGTGTAAACGCCCGTTCGTTTTCCAGCAGTAGTCAGGATCTGGCCGACCATCGTCGAGACCGAGCCCTTACCTTTGGTGCCTGCGACATGAACCACCGAATAATTTAAATGTGGGTTACCCAGTCGCTTTAGAATTTCCTGCATGTTCTGCAGTTTGAAATGCCGAGGGGTAACGCGGGCGTGGCGCTCGTAATTGATTCGCCCATAAAGAGCGGCCAAGTGGGCTTCGATCGAGGTTGGCGATTCGGTTTTTAGCTTATTCATCAAGTCGTTCATCGTTGGGCGGCAATCGCGACCCTGCTTGTTTCAAAAATGGTGGTGCCCGGTGAGTTTGGCGATCAGGTTGGTTAACTTTGATTCCATTGTGGCTTGGTGTGGCGGCTGAGCGAAATAAGCTGAGTCAAAATTGCGTATTGAGGTCCAGCTTTTGAATATCTTGTCAAAAGTCGGCACAAACGCGTACCAGCCTATCTTAAAAGTCCGTCAAAAGACCACGCTGGCTGGCCAAGTGTTGACGCTGCTCAAAATCGGCTAGACAGCTCAATCGGATCGTTTTAACAGCTGGCCAATCTGGTCATTCAACCCGGCGTGGCACAAGATGCCAATCCAGCGCCAATTTGATAACCAAATCACACCAATATTAGAAGCCCGGCGACCCGTTGAACACTATTTTTTCCGTATCTATCATGGTGCTCGTTTATTCGTGCATCTATTATAGGGAAATTCAAAACGGACACTCATTTGGGTCCGCCCAGTCAAATTCCCCGCATCGAACCAATGCAAGCAGATTAACGTATATCGAAGTCGGCAGGTCTTCCGCGACGAACGCTGATCAATCTCCATTCATAATCAAGTCAAATATCAATAATACCGGAGCTACCGCTTAAGATGGCCTCTGAAACTGAAGAAAACACACCCACCAAAACTAGCCGTTTGGAGCAGTCCAATCCTGACTACGATCCCAACGTGGTGGTGGAAACTCAGAACCTGACCAAAATCTATCGTGACTTTTGGGGGCGTCAAAAAGTCCGAGCCCTCAACGCTTTGGATCTGGAGATTCGTAAAGGCGAAATCTTTGGACTGCTTGGTCCTAACGGCTCGGGAAAATCGACCACGATCAAACTTCTGCTTGGATTGCTTTTTCCAACCAGCGGTCGGGCTTTGGTGTTTGGCCAAAATGCCTCCGAAGTCACCAAGAACGAACGCATCGGTTACTTGCCGGAAGAATCGTATCTCTACAAATTTTTGACCGCCGAAGAGACTTTGGATTTTTACGGTCGTCTGTTTGACATGCCCGCCAAAGTCCGCAAGGAACGAACGGCTGAGTTGATTGAGCAAGTCGGATTGACTTGGGCGAAACGTCGGCAGTTGAAAGAATACTCCAAAGGTATGACGCGCCGAATCGGTTTGGCTCAAGCGTTGATCAATGACCCGGATTTGATTTTGCTCGACGAGCCGACTTCTGGTTTGGATCCGTTGGGAACACGAGAGATGAAGGACATGATCCTGAAGCTTCGTGATCAAGGCAAAACGGTTGTCATGTGCAGTCACTTGTTGGCCGATGTCCAAGACGTTTGTGACCGGATCGCGATTCTCTACCAAGGCGACTTGAAAGAGCTTGGTCGCGTTGACAGTTTGCTTAAAGTCACAGACGAAACAGCGATTCGCACCAAAGGCCTGCCGGAAGCGGCTCAGAAAGAAATTCGCGACATCATCTCCAAGCACGGTGGTGAAACGCTTTCAATGGAGAACCCGCGAACTTCGCTTGAAGAATTGTTCCTTGGCATTGTTCAGGAAAGCCAACAGCGGCCTGGATTGCGTTCCAGCGGCACTGAGTCGGCTGGGAAGAGCGAATAAAGGACTGGATAGTTGCGCGAGGTAACCGCATGCCTTGATTGTCGGCTTCGGTGAATTTTGCACGACGCGAACATTCTCATTTACAAAACAAATCAAGCAGACCACGGACTGATTGAATAATGGTTGTCGAAGAATTTTTAACGTATAACGAATGGATCCTGAGCGGGCTCGGCCAGTTTGGATTTATCGTGCTTGCTGGAATTGTGTTGGGGGTATTCTTTGGATACCTCGTCGCATCATTTCGCCATGGACCATTCGAAGCTTTTTATATCGTTGCTCAGGTGATCGGGCAGGCGATTCCGGATTTTATTCACACTTCACCTCGTCGTGTGGCCGCGATTGCTCGGCTGGCGATCAAAGAGGCTTTGCGCCGTAAGGTCATTTTGATCACGTTCGGTATTTTTGCTGCCTCGTTGTTGTTTGGTGGCTGGTTTATGGACTCCGGCGGCGAACATCCGGATCAAATCTATATCAACTTTGTTCTTTGGGGCACGCAGTTATTGGTGTTGTTGATGGGCATGCTCATCAGTGCATTCAGTTTGCCAGAAGACATTAAACATAAAACGATTTACACCGTCGTTACCAAACCCGTGCGTTCGACTGAAATTGTCCTTGGGCGGATCGTAGGATTCGCCTTGCTGGGAACGGCACTGTTGGCATTGATGGGTTTGATCAGTTTCTTCTTTGTTTGGCGAGGCCTTTCGCACGAACATCAGATTGTCGGTGACACCCAGACATTGGCTTCGTTTGAGCAAATACCCGACTCCAAAATCTCGGCAATCTCCGGTCGCCGTGTTTCAGATAACGCCACCATGGAAGCCGAAACCAATGTCGTTGCTGGGCACAAGCATCGCATTGAGCTGATCGAAGACATTCGCGAAGTCGGCGCAGCAGAGCCACGAATCAAAACCAATATTCTTGACACGACCACAATGGAAGACGGTCGTATCAAGTATCGACGAGTCGTTTGTTTACCCGTCGGTGGTCATACCCATCAAGTCTCGATTGAAGGCGAAGGCGACGATGCCAAGATTTTACTTGGCCCCGCAGTCGGATATTTCCGTGCCCGTGTTCCCATCTATTCGAAAGCGCTTAAATTCTACGATCGCAACGGTACGCTCAGCGATAAAGGCACCAACATCGGTAAAGAATGGGAGTATCGTGGGTACGTCGATGGTGGTAACTCGCGAACTCGAACGTCCCTGTCGAAAGCCGAATTCACTTTTCAGGAATTCGAACCCAGCCAATTCCAAGACAGGGATATCATTCCACTTGAATTGAACTTGGGTGTGTTTCGAACGTATAAAGGCGACATTCAAAAACGTGTCACGGGTGGTATGCAATTCGAAAGCACATCAGGTTCGGAACTGGATAACAAATTCATTTCCGATGTGGTTGATTTTGAAACCCAAGAATTCTCAATTCAAACCTTGCGGATCTCTCGAAAGGTGCTTGGGAGAGTTGTTTCGCCAGATGGAAAGTTGATCTCGACTGGTGAGTACGATTTGTTTGATGATTTTGCTGCCAATGGTCAACTTAAGCTTGCCATTAGTTGCCGTGACATCAACCAATACATTGGTGTCGGAAAAGGCGATGTTTATTTCCGTGGTGGAGATCAGCTTTACTGGTTGAACTTTGTCAAAGGCTACCTTGGCATCTGGTGCCAGATGGTGATTATCATTGCGATGGGAGTCGCGTTTAGTACGTTCCTCAGCGCCCCGATCGTCATGCTTGGTACGCTTGTCATGATTATCATCGGATTTTACACCCCATTCGTTCGAGAGATGACCGAAGCCGATCATGTTGGAGGTGGCCCGATCGAATCGTTCTACCGTGTTGTGACTCAACAGAACATGGTTCTTGATCTTGATACTGGTGTCTTGACGACAGCGATTGAGCAAACCGACAAATTGATTGTCAATATGTTGAACGGGTTAACTTATCTCGCGCCAGATTTTTCATCTCTAAATTTTTCGAAATATCTCACTTACGGGTACGCGATCGATAGCGATCGCATCTTCGTTGCCATTACACTCACTCTCGCATTTTGCGTTGGGCTGACGGTGCTTGGATACTTTGCACTTAAGACCAGGGAGATTGCCAAATAATGAATAACTTCAATCCATTCGTTCGCAAGATTATTTATATCGCGTGCATCGGCGGTTTGCTGATTCCACTTTCATTGGTTTCCCGACCTGAGATTCGCGACGGAAATGGCACAATCGACGATGGCGGTGGCCAACTTTCCAAATTACGAGAGAAGTACAATCTCTCTCAAGCCAAGATTGCGGATATTGATCCAGCAAGCGAGACAATGAAACTTGCTTCGCTGGGACTGCGCGGGGTCGCAGTAAACATGCTTTGGATGCAAGCCATGGAGCAGAAAAAGCTCGAACAGTACGACAAATTGGCTTCGACACTTCAGGCACTTACCAAGATTCAACCAAGCTTCGTCAAGGTCTGGGAGTATCAAGCCCACAACCTTGCGTACAACGTTTCGATGGAGTTTGATGATTATGAACAACGCTACCAATGGGTCCAAAGAGGGATCTCATTTCTTAAGCGAGGTATCCCCTATAACAAACGGGATCACCGTGTTACCGACCAGATGGGATTCTTCACCGGTAACAAGTTTGGAAAATCTGATGAACACTTATCGTTTCGTCGCATGTTCCGAAAAGACGATGATTTCCATCAGCAGATGTCGGACTTCATCGATCCGGATACTTACGACGAGCGCGAGTACGGCCACGATAGTTGGAGATTGTCTTATCAGTGGTACGACTACTCGTTGAAAATGGTGGAAGAGCAAAGTTGTCCTCAGCGAACGGGCGACATGTTGTTTTACATGAATAGGCCTTCTCAGTTGCGAAATCAAGCGATAGCGCTTCAGGAAGAATATCGTTCAGAAGAAGTCATTCAAAATATTTGGGCCAAAGCCGACGATGAGTGGATGATTTATGGCAATCAGAAAATCTCGAACACGATTGGCAATACGATCACGCTTGAAGGTTTGGCTGGTATCGAAGCCGAAATTGACGTCTGGCGAGAGAAAATGGACGCCTTGGTTGAGCCTGGATCACGCCAGGAAATCATGGAAGACCTGATGGCGGCCGCGCAGTTGACCGATGAGCAGAAAATGGTGATGAAAATTTCGCCAGATGAACGCAACGATGAGCAAACTCAAATGGTTCGCAACATCAACCAACGGCTTTGGTCAATGGATCAAGGCATTGAGAGAAAGCTTGCTTTTGCTGCTCCTGATGACAAACGAGAAGAAGCACTGAAGATCAGTCTAAAAATCGGACAGCTTCAAAGCGATATTCGGGCGATCGACAAAGACTCCAGTACCGTTAACTACCGTTATTGGCGCTCACGAAATAAAGCCGAAGCGGAAGACATTACGTCAATCGCGCATCAAGCACTTTACGATGCCAAGCAAATGTGGCGGCAGTCAATTTACGATGACGAGTACGATGTCGATTACAAAACGAAAGAGAAAACCATCACTAAGCGAGGCGCGATGTCACTCTACATCGACGCGTTCTCAAAATGGGCAGAGATCTTTGAAAAGTATCCTGAACTTAAAGACGGTCACTTGGCCGAAGAAGTCTTTAAAGGAGTCAAGGCTTACAACAACATGTTGATCACGACCAACCGTGAATGGCCGTTGGATTTTCCTCTTCAAAAAGTCATCGATGACCGCTTTGCCGCTGGCGAGCAAGATGGAATGCCGACCACAGACATGATTCAGGAGATGTACTCTGGACGCACCGACGAAGCTTTCGAAAAGCTAGTGAATGCAGGTCCAGTTCGATATCAGGCAAGTCATATTTTGGTCGAAGAAGAAGCCAAGGCCAAAGAGATCATTGTGGAGCTGGACGGTGGAGCTGATTTTGCTGAGTTAGCAAAGAAGTACTCGACTGGTCCTTCAGGTGCTGCTGGCGGAAGTCTCGGCTGGTTTGGGGATGGAAAAATGGTTGCCGAGTTCACAGCCGCAGTGAAGGAATTGGAAGTCGGCGCCCACACTGCAATGCCAGTGAAGACTCAATTCGGTTGGCACGTTATCAAGCTTTCAAATCGTCGCGGTGGCGGAGAACAGCCAAAACCTGATAAGCCAGCGACTGAAATGAAGACTGAAGAAACGACGCCCAATGAAACGACGCCCAATGAAACGGCGCCTGATGAAATGGAGACGGATGAAAAAAAGCCCGATGAGGCAATGACTGAAGAGACGCCAAAGTCTGAGGGTGTAAAACCTGATGAGGCAAAGCCAGAAGACGCAAAGTCTGACGAGGTAATGCCAGATAAGTCAAAAGCAGGCGAGTCAAAAGCAGGCGAGTCAAAGTCAGGTGAGCCAAAATCAGGTGAGCCAAAATCAGGTGAGCCAAAGTCAGGTGAGCCAAAGTCAGAGTCAAAAACAGGTGAGCCAAAAACAGAGGAGCCGAAAACAGGCGAGTCAAAATCAAGTGGTGAAGCCAAATCGCAGGCGCCGAAGGTAGACGAGATCAAACCGAGTGAAACCGCTGGCACGGAAGCGAAAAAGACAGAGAAAAAGGAAGATCAGTAAATCGGACACCGCTGTCTACCGCGTAGGCAGTCAAATCTGTTTGTTTGAATTCAAGGGGGCTTGTTGGTAAGGTAACAAGCCCCCTTTTTCTGTTCCTTCTCGAACTTTACTGGAAGATCCCAATGCCGCATTCCAAGCGTCCATCGTTTATCAAGCGTAAGAATCATACGGGGAATCCTGAGCCTTTGGGTATTGAAAGGCTTGAAGACCGGTTGATGCTCTCAACCGTTGAAATTTTTGCTGCCGGTTCAACAGGGCAGGAGAATTTGGATCTTTTCATTGACGGGGAATTTGAAACGACTTTTTTTGAAGTTGGGGGTGATGTCGACTCTCGTCAGTTTCAACGATTCGTTTTTGAGACCGATCGTGCGCTGACGCCAGGTAACGTGGGGATTGGGTTTGGTAACGACGCATTCGATTCTCTTACCGGTTTCGATCGAAATCTTCTGGTGGACCGAATCGTTGTCGATGGAGTCACGGTAGAAACAGAAGACCCTACTACGTTCGGAACAGGCGTTTTTCAAAATGGAACAGTCGTTGGGCCGGGGAATCTGCAAACAGAATTTTTGAACATCAATGCCATCTTTACATTTGCTGATCCGGTAAGCGGTGGTGACCGAGTCGAATTCGACGCATTAGGAACGACCGGAGAAGAAGTAGTCAATCTTGTTGTCGCCGGAGATACAATCGCGTCATTTGGACTGACCAATCCTGGCCAACAAGAAACGTTTTCATTTGAAACAGGCCGAAACGACGTCGGGATTGAAGACGTTCGGATTGAATTTATCAACGATCTAGTCGACGCTGAACGCGGCTTGGATCGAAACGTATTGGTCTCCGAATTTCGTGTCATCGATTCAGAGACTGGCCAATCTCAAAGCGCTCGTACGACAGATGCCAATGTGATTAATTTGGGCATCTACGTCGAAGGCCAAGGCATTACCAGCGGTTTTGGGGCAGGGGGATTCTTGGCTGGAAACGGGTTTGTCGAAATATCCGAAGTCCCTGATCCTGACTCAACGACATCGTTAGTTCCGGATTTGGAATTCCAGGAATCGACCGGCGTATTCGTAAGTGATCCAGCAATTGGGCCTGATAACCAGGTAGCCGCAATTACGTTTAGTGGTTTTGTCAACGTCGTGGGAGAAAACGGAGTTCCGGTGTCAAGTTTTGGAAACAACGGACAGGTAAACCTGAATACGTTGTTGGGACCATTTACAGGATTCTCCAATCCGGACTTCGATTTTAGCGATGTCGAGTTTTTCGATGATGGTTCGCTGTTAGTCGTTGGTACTGTTACTGAATCTGGTTTTAACGGTGGGCAAAGTGTATCGAGTCCAGTAGTCGCCAAATTAAACGCCGACGGTACACTTGATGGAAACTTTTCTCAGGGCATCGTAACTGGTACTTTTCTACAGCTGATCGGATTCACTTCTTCAGTTGGGCTGGAAGCAACGATTGACTCGCAAGGCAGAGTCGTTGTGCTCGGTCTAAATCGGGGGGCGGCTCAAGACTCCAATCTGGTCGTTTTCCGATTGAATCCCGATGGCGGGCTCGATTCATCATTTGGGAACAACGGCAACGTTTTCATTGCAGCATCGTCGCTTGGAGAAGGCCCGTTTGGTCAGCAAGTCACCACAGCCGATCCGATTAATGTCGTTGTTGATGAGTCTGACAATATTATTTTTGGGGCTTCATTTTTAGGACCTGAGGTACGCGATACGATTGCCATCGGCCGATTGTCAGGCAGCGACGGATCGGTTGACGGGAGCTTTGGTGACAATGGATTCTTTGTGCGCTCGTTTGAGTTCCGACGGTTCACTCCACAGTTTGAATTGGGGCCCTCTGGTGTCGTGATCGCGGCCAACTCAAGTGAAAATCCTACAGTCCTGTTTCTCGATGATGCGGGAACAGTGACCAACGAAGTGCTCTTGGTCCCTAGTGAAACCATTGAATCTCAAGAAGTTTTACTCGCGGGCGAATTGCGAGCCGATGATTTGGTGATTGACGAATTTGGAAACGTGTTGGTTGTGTCAGAAATTTTCACCAATCCATCGGGCCCTCAAGGTATCGTCCAAAGAGTTTTGGCAGACGGGCAAGTTGATATCGGCTTTGGTTCGCTGGGTGTAGACGTGACGCGAGCTGGTGAAATCGCATTGGACAGTGAAGGTCGGCTGATTGTTGCCGGAAGAGATCTTTTCAGACTAAATATCGAATAAGCCTCACACTTACGCCAACGCATTGAACTCCAAAGCAGCGTAGCCCAATCTAGCTTCGCGCACCCAAATCATCACTCCGCGACTCTTGCGAATGCTTTGGGCCAGCCCAGTGTAGCAGCGTAGAAAAACACAAACGACACGGCGGCCAGCACAAAACACTCCAGCGCAACGTTGTCGTCGCCCCACCAGTAATAGTGCAGGTCAACTTCGCGTTTAGCTAGTTTGTCAAGTTGATCTAGAGGGAGATTATTTTCCATTCGAATCGTCCAAGTTCGGGACATTGCTCCAAAACCGGGCGCGGAAATAGCATATTTGACCGTCGCGTTACCGTTTTCAAATTCTCGTCCCTTTATTTTTGCTGGGCTCGATATGAAAGACAAAATGATCGCTACCGCAAAAAACAATGCGAGAACAGATCGGATAGAAAACCGGTGCCAAAAGGAAATCCCCCAGCGCTTACACAAAAAGACTGAGGTAAGAAGCCCAGTTGCAATGTACCTGCCTATGTTTGCGATCATCAATTTATCCAAGCCAGACAACTTCCGAGTTCGTCGGGGGCGTAGTGAACTCGCCAAACATTAAAAACCAGCGACCCGCCGCTGCATGTGCAGTTCATTGTCATGTCGCCAGTCAGGACACATTATGTTTCTTGATTACTTTTGCGAGATCATTTTTGGCGCACGGCGGCCAATTGTCAAATATCGTTTCACCTAAATCTGTTTTGTAATCTGGGGTGCCGCCAACTACTTCATTCAGTCGCAAACTATTTCAGCTGGATTTCCAAATCGCCAACGTTGCCAGATCGCAGCTGTTGGTCGGTGTTTTGAATTTCAGCCCAAACGCCAAACGTCTGACGGACAGGATCAATTTCCGGGCTAATAAAAATCACTTTAGCCGGGTATGAAACGATTTTTTCATTCACCGTGATTTTGAATGTCGCATCTTTGGAGATGTTGTTCGGGTCAAGCGTCTTGGCGTTGCCAGCACAGATGACACGAAGCCGATTCAAGTTTAAAACGCGTGCAATCGGCTGGCCTGTATTTACAAATTCGCCTGGTGTGTTGAGCACTTCTACAACGGTGCCATCAATCTTTGAAGTAATGGTCCGATTCTTCAACCGAAGTTCAGCGATCGTTGCTTGATCCGCTTTCAAGCGTTGAGTCAATTGATTGACCGTTTGCTGCCGTTGGGCTTGAACGCCAGAAAGCCGGGAACGCTCATACTCCAATCGCAAACGTTCAATTTCAATTTTGGAAACCGCTTTTTTGAACTGCACGTTGGCTCGGCGCGAACGGTCCAGGACCTGTCGGTTTACGTCTGATGAAAGTTTTGCATATTGTAGATCAGTATCGTTTTTGGTTTCTTCTTTGGCGATTTCAAGATCATTTTTAGCGGCACTGAGTTCCGCAGCATAAACCTCGTCGTCCAGAACCGCGATCGTTTGACCTGCTTTTACCACGTCGCCTTCGCGAACCAGAACTTCCTTCACAATTCCCGGATCGCGAGTCGCCAATCGAAGAGTCTCGATTGGATTGAGAACGCCACGAAGCGTCACCGTTTCGGCGCTGGAAATGTCCGAAGGAGACGTTTGCTCCGATTCCTCGCTTGATTTTTCTGTGTCCTGAATTGATTGAACCGTTTCCGTCTGAACGATCTTGGCAGAACTTACCTGACCAGTATTCAACCGGGGAGAATTCAACTGCGCATTGGCACTGGAAACAGCGAAAGTAGCGACACAGAACGTCGCAGCAAACACAAAATTGGCAGGGTTGATCTGTTGAATTTTCATGAAACTTGATGGTGAAAAGAAAGTGAAAGCAACTAGACCAGTTTAATCACGGGGCGAGATAATGTGAAATTGATTGGCGATCTTCATCGTACCCGGCGCCAGCGTATCCAACTGGATGAGATAAACCAACGACAGGCAACTTTGAGGCGTGAATTTCTGATGTATTGCCTTGGTTGGAGTCCAATTGTCAGCATCGCATGTATCCACGAAAATAAGGATTCCGGAAAACGAATTCCAACAAATCATTTTGACCTGGACAGAGTGCTTTACTGGCGAACGCTTTCAAAACAACATCCAAAAACAAAACTTTGAAACGAAGCTTCGCCAACGACCTTCCCATAAAAACGACGCTTACTTCAAAAGCATCACAACAACCTGACATGGAGTTTCCTCACGAATGAAGTTGCTAAAAATTGCCGCTGGCGTTCTCAACCAAACCCCGATGGATTGGCTTGGCAACCAAGCCAATATTGTTGACGCGATCCAACAGGCGCGCGAGCAGAACGTGACGGTGCTTTGTTTGCCAGAGTTGTGCATTACCGCATACGGCTGCGAAGACGCTTTTCATTCGTCGGGCATCCATCAGACCGCGATGGAAATGTTGACCAAAATCGCCCCCGAAACTAAAGGCATGATTGTCTCAGTCGGCGTTCCAGTGACTTACGCGGGTGGACTTTTTAATACTGCCGCCATGTTGGTCGATGGAAAACTTGTTGGCTTTGTTGCCAAACAACATCTTGCCGGCGATGGAATCCACTACGAACCAAGATGGTTTAAACCTTGGCCGTCGGGAATCCAAGGCGTTGTTGACGTCGAAGGTGTTGAGTACCCCATCGGCGATATTCTTTTTGATGTGGGCGGAATCCGAATCGGATTTGAAATCTGCGAAGACGCTTGGGTCGGCACCCGTCCCGGTGGAAACCTGGCCAACAAAGGCACCGATATTATCCTCAACCCCAGCGCCAGTCATTTCGCGTTTGGAAAACACTCAGTGCGTCAGCGGTTCGTTCTCGAAGGCAGTCGCGCGTTCAATGTGACTTATGTTTATGCCAATCTGGTTGGTAACGAATCAGGCCGAGCGATTTTTGACGGCGACGCGATGATCGCTTCCGGCGGAAAAATGCTTGCCATTGGAAAACGGCTTTCCTATCACGCGGTAACTTTGACTTCCGCGGTTATCAATATCGATTCAACGCGAATGGCGCGGGCGAGAACGGGAAGCTTCGAACCAGAAGTCGATGGCGATGAGACCGACGTAATCAATGTCGATTTTGATTATCCCGATTGCAAACTGGAAGCCAACGAAGTCGTCGAAGAATCGTGGATGAGCAATACGGATATCAAAGAAGAGGAATTCACCCGCTCGGTTTGTCTTGGCCTATTCGACTACATGCGAAAAAGCCATTCGCGCGGATTTGTGGTGTCGGTAAGCGGTGGTTGTGACTCCGCTTCGGTCGTTGCATTGATCGGAACGATGTTAAAGTTTGCGGAAAACGAACTCGGGTTCGATCTCTTGCTCAAACGGCTTGGTTCTTTCCTAACTGGTGACGGCCGGCCGGCGGACTCCAGAGCACTTGTAAAACGATTATTGACGACGGTCTACCAAGCCACAAAAAACAGCGGTGACGTCACGCGAAATGCCGCCCGCCATGTGACCGGCGCGATCGGAGCGACGCACTACGAGTTTGATATCGACGAGATCGTGATGAAATATCGTAAGATCGTCAGTGACTCGATCGGTGAAGAGTTGACTTGGGACAAGCACGACATCACGTTGCAAAACATTCAGGCCCGCGTACGTTCGCCAAGCGTTTGGATGTTGGCCAACCTCAACAATGCGTTACTGCTTTCGACGAGCAACCGAAGCGAAGCCGCTGTTGGTTATGCGACGATGGATGGCGATACGTCAGGTGGGCTGAGCCCGATCGCAGGAATCGACAAAGCGTTCTTGCGCGAGTGGCTGGTCTGGATGGAGAAATCCGGGCCTGACAACATTGGTCCGATTCCTGAACTTAAATGTGTTAACGACCAACAGCCAACGGCCGAATTGCGTCCGCCCGAAAACAAGCAAACGGACGAAGACGACTTGATGCCCTACGATGTTTTGGACGTCATCGAGCGGCTGGCCATTCGCGACAAAATGATGCCAATCGAGGTTTTGGAGAACTTGAAAATCGAATTTAGCCAGTTCGACGATCAGCAACATGGCGTTTGGATCATTCGTTTTTTCCGTCTTTGGTGTCGCAATCAGTGGAAACGCGAACGGTACGCTCCTTCGTTCCATCTGGATGATGAAAACCTCGATCCAAAAACATGGTGCCGATTTCCGATTCTTTCCAGCGGATTCGAATATGAGATCAAACAATTGGAAGAACATTTAAAAACGCTCTCGGCGTAATCGGTTCACACAGCGGAGCAAGTCTCTTCGTAGGATGGACATTCTTGTCCGTCTTTGAATGTGCGACCGTCAGACAGCAATGTCCAACTTACTTTTTAAAACCATTCAAAACCAACTTTATGCCAAACGTAATTCAACAACTTCGTGAACGGGCTAAATCCAATCCGCGGCGCATCGTGTTTCCCGAATCGCATGACCCACGAGTCATCGAAGCAGCAAAAAAGTTTGCAAAAGGAAAACTTGGCCACCCTGTCTTGGTAATCAATGACCAGACGCCAAGTGATCTCGATCTGGACGGCATCGAGACGTTTTCCGTTTCCGACAAAAAGCTTGTGCAGCAATGTGCTGGTCAGCTTTATGAAAATCGAAAACACAAAGGGCTTTCTCTCGAAGCCGCCGAGCAAGCTTTGGATGATCCTGTATTGTTTGCGGCATTGTTGGTGAAAATGGGATTCGTTGACGGCTCGGTGGCCGGCAGTATTGCCACGACAGCCAACGTGATTCGAGCGGGACTTTACGGGATCGGCGCGAGGCCCGGTCGGAAAATGGTTTCGAGTTTCTTTCTGATGCAGTTGGCCGATAGCGCCGTTACTTATTCCGATTGCGGAGTGGTGCCCGATCCAGATACGAACCAATTGGCAGAGATTGCCATAAGTGCTGCCGAAAGCCACCAAATATTGACTGGCCAAACGCCCAAGGTTGCGATGCTTTCGTTTTCAACACTTGGTAGCGCCGACCATCCGAGAGTAAACAAAGTCCGTGCCGCGCTTGCCATGGTTCGCGAGGCAAAACCGGATTTGTGCATCGATGGCGAATTGCAATTCGATGCGGCATTCGTGCCAGAAATCGCTGCCAGAAAAGCCCCCGATTCACCCGTCGCCGGACAGGCCAACGTTTTTGTATTTCCCGATTTGGACTCGGGCAATATCGCTTACAAAATCACTGAACGGCTAGGCGGAGCCGTCGCACTTGGCCCATTGATCCAAGGGTTGGCAATGCCCTTCATGGATTTGTCACGCGGCTGCAGCGCCGACGATATCGCAGACGTTGCCGTCGTTGCGTCCGTGTTGGGTGGTCGCGATGAATAAAATTGGACAATGAGCACAGAAATGAGACCTCACGGTGAAGGCCACCATCTTTTATCACCGTTTTAGGCGAGAGTTTTTGATCCTTGAATTTTTGACCGCGAATGGACGCTAATAAACGCGAATACAAATTCGGTTTTTCATTCGCGTCCATTGGCGGTTCTTTTAGTCTGTCTTTCGGCAATAAATCACCCACGGCAACGAATCTAAGTTGACTGATTGTTCCAATAAGAAAGGTAGCTGGTGTCTGAACTCCAACGAAATGACGAATCAGATTCGCCGGCGGATAGGCAACTTGCCGCCGATGCCATGCCTGAGAAACCCAAGCGAAAGCGACGGCTGGGGATTCGTCATTTGCTTTTGTTTGTAACGCTTTGTGCGGCTGGGTTTGGCGTTTGGAATTACAAATGCATTCCGTTGTTGCGTGCGGCGGAACTGTTGGAAAGAGAAAGCGATTCTGTCGAGTTCTGCGAGGCAGGTGAGATTGAAGTTAACCCGTTGACGGGCTTGGAACAATTCGCATATCGAGTGTTGGGAATCAACGTTGATTTTCGCAATGTACGCGCGATTGATGTAACGGACTTGGAAAGCTTGGCTGGACTTCAACAGTTCGAGAACCTTCAAGAGTTTTCTAGTAACGGCGGTGAAATTCTTGACTTGTCTCCATTGAGTGAACTTAAGTCGTTACGTGTAATTTACATTTGTGGCTTCGCCGGTGATATTGACCTTTCCCCGCTCAATGGATTACCGAATCTTGAAGAGCTCTATGTCGAAAGCGAATTATTGACGGAGTTGGCGTCTCTGGGGGATTGCCCAAAACTCTTGGATCTAGAGATTCTCGCCCCCGATCTTGAAAACATACAACAACTTGAGTCAGCGGTGAGTCTGGTTAGATTGTGTATTAGTGACAGTCAAGTAAACGACATCACTTGTTTACGCAAACTTAAAAATTTGAAATCCTTGGATCTTTCTTGCGGCTCAATTGAGAATGTTTCCGCGTTGTCTGAGTTGTCGGAACTGGAGAATCTTGATCTCAACGATACATTTGTTCGCGACATTTCAGCCGTTTCGCATATGCCTTTGCTGAAACGACTGAAAATTTCCAGAACCGAAGTTTCGGACCTTGCACCACTCGCAAACCTCAGCGAGTTGACGCACTTGGAGTTGGCTGATTGTGCTTTGGCTGGAATTGAGCCGCTCGCGCCACTGGGTGGGCTTGGTAAATTGGAAGAGGTTGACTTGAGTGGCTGCCCGGTCGCCGAAGTTGCATTCTTAAAATCCAGTGGTGATGCCCTTCGCATCTTGAATTTGGCTCGAACTAAAATTGACGATGTCGAGTTTTTCAAACGTTGTCCAAACCTTTGGAAGTTAAATATATGTGATACAAAAGTGACGGACCTCTCACCTTTGCTAACGGAGAATTCAGCTACGAGGAATTCTTGGTTGAATCTTAAGATGGCTGGAGTAACGCTGGACCGGCCTGAAACACTGAAGCACATTGATTACATGATTACGTTAAACATCAGCAGAACCAATGTGACCAAACCGGCATACCTGCCAATTGATCTCAAATTTCTAATCGCCGAAGACTTGGATATTGACCTTGAGCGAGTCAAAGAACTGCTACCCGCTTGTTCGATTAATGAAGGTCATGGAGATGGTCGCTGGACCCGCTAATTGACCGTAAGTAAAACCCAAAGCCGCACCGTTAACAGAAAATACGCAAGAGCAGCGGTTGAAAGAAGTGACTCATTCGACAGCAAATCAAACTTGATAGACACCCGTTCGGAACGGCTCGTCGGCTGCGTGACGGGTGCACATTTCTAATGAGTCGATCAGCGTTTTACGCGTGTCTTCTGGCGTGATGATTCCGTCGACCCACAAACGTCCGGCCGCGTAGCGGATGTCGGTTGATGTGTCGTACGCAGATTGGACTTTTTCGCGAAGCGCTTCCATCTCTTCCGCATCCGGCTCTTGTCCGGCTCGTTTCATCGCGCTAATGTTGATGTCAAGGATCACTTTTGCCGCTTGCTTTCCACCCATCACGGCGTATCGTGCGTTGGGCCAAGCGAAAATGAATCTTGGATCAAACGCTTTGCCGCACATCGCGTAGTTGCCTGCTCCGTAGCTGCCGCCTGTGATGATGGTGATCTTGGGAACGCGAGAATTGGAAATCGCATTGACGACTTTTGCACCCGCACGAATGATTCCGGCTTGCTCGCTATCGCGGCCGACCATGAACCCCATTACGTCCTGAAGGAAGATAATTGGTGTCCAGGTTTGGTTGCAGTCCATGATAAAGCGGGCTTCTTTGTCGGCGCTGTCGTGATAGACCACACCACCATACTGCATGCCTTCTTTGGCTGATTGAACGACGGTGCGTTGATTGGCAACAATCCCAACATGATGGCCACCGATTTTTGCGTAACCGCAGACGATCGTTTGCCCGTAGTCGGCTTTGAATTCCTGAAACGTTTCGCCATCGACCAAGTACGAGATCAAATCGCGAACGTCGTAGCGTGTTTGCGGATCCACTGGGACTGTTTCGTAAATGTCCGAGCCGGTGGGATTTGGATCGACCACTTCGTCGCAGCGAAATTCTTTGGCGCGTGAGTCTTCGGGAATCATTTCGATGAGACTGCGAAGCCGGTTAATGGCCGAGTCGTCATCGGGTTCTTTAAAGTCGATTGTGCCGCTGATGGCAGCGTGCATTGATGCCCCGCCTAATTCCTCAGAAGTCACTTCCTGGCCAATGGCACTTTTTACCAACGCGGGACCGGCAAGATAAAGTCCGCTTCCTTCGGTCATAACAAGTTTGTCGCAAAGGACGGGCAAGTAACCACCACCCGCGACGCAGTTGCCCATGATCGCTGAAAGCTGTGGAATACCCATCGCCGAAATCACGGCATTGTTACGAAAGATGCGTCCGAAATCGTCTTCGTCGGGAAAGATCTCGTCTTGAAGCGGAAGGAAAACGCCGGCTGAGTCGACCAGATATACCAAAGGGATGCGGCAGTGCATGGCGATCCGCTGGGCTCGCAAGACTTTTTTACAAGTCATTGGAAAGAACGCACCCGCTTTGATTGTCGCGTCGTTGGCGATGATCATTACGGTTCGACCGGAGACTTTGCCAAGCCCACAAACGACGCCGGCAGATTTCGCACCGCCCCACTCGGTGTACATTTCCCAGCCAGCCCACAAGCCGACTTCTTGCCAGAGAGAATCGGAATCAAGAAGTTTGCGGATGCGTTCCCGCGCCGTCAAACGATCTTTTTTGTGTTGACGCTCAATTGCACGCTCGCCGCCACCAAGTTCAATGTCTTTGCGTTCGGCTGTTTGATCAGCAATCAGTTCTTGCCAACTCATAAGGTCCCTTGATTTTTGATGTTGAATATTTGTGTTGTTCGGGCGGCTGCAATGTTTTATTTATTTAAACCGCCAATAGAAATGTCATTTGACCGCAGGTCGCTGTCAAATGACATTTCAGTTTTTCAGATAGTGGCTGATACCAGGCTTTATCGATTGCTTCAAAGCCCGGAATTGTAGCCGGAGTCGCCAGACTTCGGTTTTATTGGGCATGGCCTGAATTCTGGCGAATCCAGCTACCTTAAAATCAAAAATTGATGCACCACTAGTCCTGCATCTGGGCTTTAGTTTTCATAACCGAAAACTGAGCAGAGATAGTAACTAGGGCGTGATCTCTTCTTCTTCCGGTTTGATCACCCAGTCATTTTCAAACGATTCGTTCAGCCATTGTTCGGCGACTGCTTCCATTTCTGCATCCAAATTGGTTTTCAACTCTTCGAGCCGACGTTCGTTGCGTTGGTAGGCAAGTCGCAGGTAAAGCTGACCAGTGTTGAATTCCTTTTCTTTCTCTGGCTGCTCAATGGTTCCGTTAACCATGACAGCCGTCAGTCGTGAGTAAACGCAACTGGCCATGAACAGCTCGGTGGCAATGTCAGCCAATCGTGCTTGGATGTATTGCTTGTCAATCGCGCCTTCACGATACTTGGCCAACACCATTTTGATCTGCCAGGAGAACTGGCCAATCTGCTTGCTCAACCCTCGAGAAAAGTATCGTAGGTGTTCGTGCTTGACTGGAATCTTTGGGCTGACAAACGATTCACCGATGATGCTTGCCTGGTTGACCAATTTGCCAAAAAATGAACTTCCGTTCTGGCCATCGGATTTAGGCTTACTATCGCCTTTGAGTTCGGTTCCAACATGACGGAAGCCAACACTTGCGATAAACGCACGAAGCACATCGTTGGCGCCTTCTCCAATTTGGTTCAAGCGTGCATCTCGCATCATTCGTTCAAACGGCTGGTCGGTAAAGAATCCTTTGCCGCCCCAGATTTGCAAACAATCGTTGACGATTCGCCAAAGCTGATCACTCGCAAAGACTTTGATCATCGCCGTCTCGACCATGTAGTCATCAGCGCCGCTGTCGATCAATGCAGCCGTGTGATAGGTCGCGCTTTCCATTGCGTAAATGTCAGCGGCGGCTTCTGCGATTTTGCCTCGAACCATTTCGAACTCGCCCAACGTTTTGCCAAACTGGCGGCGAGAGTTTGCACGAGCGACCATTCGTTCAAGACAAAACTTAGCCGCGCCTGTGCAGCAGGCTCCAAAAGTCGTGCGGCCAAAATCAAGAACCGTCAAAGCCATTTTGAGGCCTTTGCCGATATCGCCAAGGATGTTTTCCTTGGGAACGTACATGTCAGTGAACTTAATTCGGCCAGTCGCGGTGCCACGGATGCCGACTTTTTCCATCCGCTCTTCAACGACTTCAAAACCCTTCATGTCTGGAGTCACCAAAAAGGCGGTAATTTTTCCATCGGGATCAGCTGGGTCAGGCGTGCGAGCCATCAGAGTCAAAACGTCAGCGATTCCGCCGTTGGTGATCCAACGCTTTTCGCCGTTGACGATGTAGCCTTCGCCGTCTTCTGATGGGGTAGCCGTGGTGCGAACGTTGCCTGCGTCCGATCCGGCCATTGGCTCGGTCAAAGCAAACGCGGCCATTTTGTCGCCCGCGGCCAAAGGTGCCATCCATTTGGCTCGCTGTTCATCAGTACCAAATAGTTCGAGCGCACGAAGTCCGATCGAATGGTGAGCGTTGACGAACACAGCCGTCGAAGCACAGTGCCCGCCAATGACTTCCATGACTCGGCAGTAGTTTGTCTGTCGCATTCCGATGCCGCCAAACTTTTTGGAGATCGTCATGCCGAGGATGCCGATATTGCCCAAGCCCTTGACGACGCCAGGCTTGATCATGGCTTCACGATCTATCGCATCGGGATCAATATACTCTTTGCAAAACTTTTTTGTTTTCTCAACCATCGAATCGCCGGCCGCACGCGCGTTGTCCGGGAGTTCCGGATAAGGCATGATCGATTCGGTTCGGAATCGGCCAAAGTAAAGATCCTTGGCAAATCCTTCTTTTTCAGGTCCGTCGAACAAAAGCTCTTCGGCTTGTTCCATCTGTTTTTTTTGCAAATCGGATAACGTTGCGGACATGAATTGACTTTCTCAAAAATGAATTTATGACTGAAGCAGGAGTCTGTATAACAGTGCTTTATAAGAAAAAGGGGGCGGCGTTTTTCCGTGCCGAAGCATCAAATTATGCTGATTTAACAACCAAGATCAACTTGCCAACGCACTTCGTTTGCTGAAGAATTCGCTCGGTCGCAGATCCGACAACAATTACCAGTGACCAACGCGGATTGTTTGGCAAATTGAAACGGTGGTGCCGGTTGTGGGACACTAGAGCGACTGGAAACAGGAGTAAGTAGTTTCCACAATTCACAACCACCATCGCGTCAGCAGCGGACGGTAAACGTATAAAAATCGCAACTCACGCGTTGGTTATGAACTGCGGCGATGAAACCAAAAAACTCTTTCATATTTAAAATCGCCTTTGAGGATTAACCCCCTGTATTCCATATGTTGGCTAAATTGCCGTGTCGTAGTTTTCGGTTTGTTAAGGTGTTGTCGGCAACTGACAGTGGAAGAAAAATTTCTTAGGATGCCAAAGGGAAAACAATCACGAACGCCATGCCTTGTGAACCATTCCTGTTGAAAAACAAAGAGCAGCACAAACCAACAACATCAACCAATAAATATTGACCAACCAACGGAAAATTAATGTCTGACGCCTATATCATTTCTGGAGTGAGAACTCCCATCGGTTCGTTTCTTGGAAGCTACACAAAAGTCTCTGCGACTGATCTTGGTGGCGTCGCGGTCAAACATGCGATTGAAAAATCGGGCGTCGCGGCTGGCGACATCGACGAAGTCATCATGGGCAACGTGATTGGTGCCGGTGTTGGCCAGGCTCCTGCGCGACAGGCTGCACTTAAGGCGGGCCTTCCTTCGACCATCGCCGCAGTCACGGTCAACAAAGTTTGCGGCTCGGGACTAAAGTCCGTCATGCTGGCCAGCCAGGCAATTCGCTGCGGTGATGCTTCGGCGATCGTGGCGGGTGGAATGGAAAATATGTCCGCGGCTCCGCACTTGATGAAAGGTGTTCGCGGCGGCGTTAAGCTTGGTGATTCCCAAGTCACCGATTCGATGGTCGCCGATGGACTGACTTGTTCGTTCGAGTCATGCCACATGGGAATGCACGCGGAGCACATTGCGAAAAAGTTCGATGTCACGCGCGAAGACCAGGATAAATTTGCTTTGACCAGCCAACACCGCGCCGCCAAAGCGATTGCCGATGGTGTTTTCGCTGACGAGATCGTTTCCGTTACCGTGCCCAATCGCAAAGGCGACATTGTTGTCGATACCGATGAAGGGCCTCGTCCAGATACAACCATCGAAGGGTTGGCAAAACTCCGCACAGTTTTCGATCGCGAAGGCACCGTGACGGCCGGTAACGCTTCAACGATTTCCGATGGTGCGGCCGCGGTGGTTGTGGCGGATGAAGCAACCGCGGCAAAGGCTCCTTGGAAGTTCAAAATTCTTGCCAGTCACACTTCTGGAACCGAGCCAAAGGACTTGTTCATCGCGCCGGTCGCGGCGGTAGAAGGCGTTCTCGCCAAAGCTGGTTTGACGACGGACGATATTGATTTGTTTGAAATCAACGAAGCGTTTGCCAGCCAAATGGTTGCCTGCTTGAAAGGCTTGAAGCTCGACGATGAGCGAGTCAATATTTATGGCGGCGGAATTTCGCTTGGCCATCCAATCGGCGCCAGTGGCACACGTGTTTTGGTGACCCTGATGCACGCTTTGATGCGGACTGGCAAAAAGCGTGGTGTCGCCAGCCTGTGCCTAGGTGGTGGCAACGCGGTCGCAATGGCGATCGAGCTGGTTGCTTGATTTGCGGCTAGGGTTGATTGCAAGTTGCTTGGCTGGTTTTTTATCGCGGATAGGACGGGATTAACCACAGAGGACACAGAGTTTCACAGAGAAAGTGGAACTCAAAAACCTCTGTGTTTCTCCGTGTCCTCTGTGGTAAGTCTTTTCCAGTTTGGCTGATCGTCTTTCGCAATCCATTTTCAAATAGCAAAAAGCTCCGCATGCAAAATCGCCGTTTCAAATCCGTTTTTCTTTTTGCGGTATTGTTTTCAATCGCGTTTTCGCTTGCGCACTCGAATCATTCGCATGCCGACGATTCCGTAGCCTCACAAAATTCCAAAAACGTATTGTTCATTGCTGTCGATGACCTGCGACCGGAGTTGGGTTGTTATGGTGCGGCCCATGCGATTTCGCCCAGTATCGATGCGTTGGCAAAACGTAGCTTGGTTTTCAATAACCATTTCGTGCAGGTTCCAACTTGTGGTTCATCTCGATACGCATTGTTGACTGGTCGAAGCCCGCTTTTCAGCAAAGCGTTAGGCAATGGTGCGATGACCGATGGCAAAACGGCAATCAATCCCAAGCAACAGCCCGGCGCCCAAACGATGCCCGAACTGTTTCGCAGAAGTGGCTATCACACGACGCTGATTGGAAAAATTTCGCACTCCCCAGACGGTCGCGTGTTTAAGTACAACGGGACAGGTGACGGCCGAAGAGAAATGCCGCATGCGTGGGATGAGCTGGCAACTCCGTTTGGCAGTTGGAAACGTGGCTGGGGGATTTTCTTTGCCTATGCCAATGGACGCAGTCGCGAAGACGGTGACAGTAGAGACGCGATGGAATTCATCGCCGAAAAAGATGACGATCTTCCCGATGGGCAGATGGCAACAGCAGCGATCGAGAAATTGAAAGCGTACAAGAAATCGGAACAACGATTCTTTCTCGGCTTGGGCTTCTTCAAGCCGCACCTGCCGCTTGTCGCAACTCGCGGCGACTGGGAAGCCGTTAAAGATATCGATGTTCCGCTTCCACCCCACCGCGAAAAATCGAACAGCGCGTATACAAATCACAAATCGGGTGAATTCTTCAACTACGAATTCCCTTTCGACAAAACACGACCGCTGGATGCGGAGAAAATTCGGCACAACAAACGGGCTTACCTCGCATGCGTTCGCTATACCGATCGGCAAATTGGCCGGGTGTTAAAATCGCTCGACGACGAAGGGCTAACGGATTCCACGATCGTTGTTTTGTGGTCTGATCATGGTTGGAATTTGGGCGACTCGCAGCAATGGGCCAAACACACGGCTCTGGATCGCGCGGTTCGCAGCCCAATGATGATCAGCGTGCCAGGCATGACGACGGGCCAGCATAGCGACTCGTTGGTGGAATCGATTGACCTGTATCCGACATTGATGGAGCTGTGCGATGCAAAGTTCAAGCAAACGGAGCATCGACTGGACGGAAAAAGTTTGCTTCCGATTTTCAAAGATCCAAAATCAACCGTGCGCGAAGCTTCGTTCAGCTATTGGCGAGATGCAGTTTCCATCCGCAATCAAAATTATCGCTTGATCGGAAAACGGGTTGGTAAAGACGGCCGAAAGCTCAATCAAATCGAGCTTTATTCACGCAAACAAAATTTTGATCCCATTGAAAATCTCGCGGAAAAACATCCTGACGTTGTGGCTTCGTTGCTTGAGGAATTCCGGCAGCTGGGTAAGCAGCGTTTGCAGAAATAACGAACGTAGGAGACTGCAGCGGCGCGAGTGTTAAATTCAATTTGAACTAACGCGTCTGTCTGGCCAACAAAGCCGGTAGTAGCAACAGATCACCGACCAGCGCGGCGAACATCATCGCTGACAGCAGAATCCCGAAACGAACCGTTGGCAGGAATCCGCAAAACGCATACAAGACGATACTCAATCCGATAATCATGCTGGTTTGCACGATCGCCGTGCCGCAATATTGTAAAGCGGAACAGACGGCGTCTTCGGGTTGAATTTCGCTGCTGCGTTTGCTGTCGCGTTTCAGCGTCTCGCCATGCCATAGCAAAAAATGCAGCGTGTCATCCACCGCGATTCCAAGCGCTACACTGGCAGTCGTCAACGATGCCACGTCCAATGAGAAACCCAGGAACCCGGCCGTACCTAACACCACTAGCGCCGGAAAAAGATTCGGCAAAAGTGCGATCACCGCTGCTCTGAAGCTTCGAAGTACGACCAACACCATCAACGAGATAAAAATAAAAGCAGTAATAAAGGTCAGCAGCAACTCTTTGAAAAATTGCCTATCAATAAAGTCAAACAGAATAAACTCGCCCGTCACTGTCGTTGTTAGAGTCTCACCGTTAAACATGATTTTGCCATCGCGGGAAAATATTTCCTTTGCGATTCGTTTTAGCTGTTCGGCTTGCTCGACTAAATTAAGCTTACTGAAAACGGTATACCGACAGGAAACACGCCAAGTCTCCTGGCTTTGGTTTTCATCGCGATGCAGCAAGCCCACATCCGCGATACGGTCTTTGAATTTTTTGATTCGTGACTTTTCAACGCTGGCCCGTAAGCCCGCTTGACTGCGTTTAAAATTCGGCGCGAAAACGCCTGCAGAGAGACAAGACTCAAAATCAGTATCCGATTCAATGCGATTCGCAAGAGCCCGCAAGCCGCGTATCCGAAGCCGATCGTTTGCCGGATCAGCGTTGTTGAACTTTAACAACAGCTCCACCGAATTCATTGGGCCTACTCGCGACTCCATCTCTTTTGCCGACGCCAGAACCTGGTGGCCGGCTGGAAAAAAGTTAGCCAACTCGCTACCCGTTTTGACTTGCGGAATGCCAAACGAACCCACGAACAACGCGATCAAGGACACCCCGATGATCGGCCAGCGCCCAATCCGGGTCAGACGCGCCCAGCGTTGCCAGCCGTCGATCCGATTGGACATAAGGGACGTGTTTAATTGCTCCGACGAGTTTGAAATCGCTTGATCGCTTTTCAGCCGCCGAGCGTGGTCGATCCAAGTCAGCCAAGCCGGAAGCCAAAGCAGCAACAGCGAGTTGCCAGCCAAAATTGACAACGCACCAAACAATCCAAATTGGCGAACCGGTTCGCTGGTACTCAGCATCAGCGACAACAGGCCAATGGCGGTGGTGGCAGTGCAGTACAAAATGGGTTTGAGCGAACTGCGGAATGCATCGGCCGCAATTGCCCGCCGCCAGGCCAACGGCGATTTGCCTTTTGGATTTTTGTCAGCCGCCAAATTCAGCGGGCTGTTTGACGACGCAACTGACTTTCTGAAATAGCTCAAGAAGTGAAGCGACGCCGACACCGTCAACAGCATCGTCAGTGTTGGCAGCGGCCAGATGATCGCATTCATATCAACATCAGCCAACCAGACGATGTTGAACGAAAGGCAACCAGTGTAGATCCCCAACGCGTTGATGAAAAAAGCCAACCGAATATTGCGTATGAAAATTGTTGTTAACACAAAAGCCAACAATATGATTTGAGGAACCATGCGAAACGGCGACTCAAGACCTTCCTTGTCCAACGTATAAAGATTGTGTCCCAGTCCGGCGTAAATCACTTCCGCTGGATCCACGCCGGCCAAAGCAAGGATGTTGTCGAGATCAGCGAGAATCTTGCTGCGATTCATTCGGGCAGCTTTGGTTAGTTGAAAACCTACAGCCGTCGATTGATCGTCTTGGCCGATGAAAACGTTTCGCAGACGTTTTAAGGCCGTCGCTTCAGAAAGTTTTGCCTCGTCTCGCAGTACCCAGAATGCCCGCTGTCCACTGGAAACGTTGTGAACCTGATCGGCCAGTTGGTTTTCAATTGCAACTGCGACTTTTTCAACTCGCGGGTCGTTAAGCGCACAACCAGGCCAGCTCAGAATGATCGCTTCGTTGGCTCCAAACTTCTTCCGGTAATCGCTGAACTGCTGATAGGCCAGCGAACTGCGGTCGCCCCATTCCGTGATTTCGTTGCGGAACCGCTGAGGCGGCAAGGTCGAAATAAAGGCCACCAACGGGAACGTCAGTGCGAATAGAACAAGAAGGACTTTTTCTCGCATGAATCAGACAGGGTTTGGAAAATCAATAAACAAGACGCCTGGCGAGCCATGTAGCAAAGAACATCTTTTTAACGTTAACGAATCACTCGTTCAAACAGGCGTCGACGGGTGACTTTGCCGTCGTTCAACGACCAATCGTAAAAGTAGCCACGAATATTTTGTTGCCCGTAGAGCTTTTGTTGTGTGCTCGGGTTGGAGTATTGTCTGAGATGATTCAAAACAGCTTCATCGTTTCCTCCAAAATCGTCTTTGTACCATTTGAAAATCTTGGAAACGCGTACGCCAAGAACACCACGACGAACCGCCCGGTTGGAGTTGATATAGTCGTAGGCTGCGGTGTTAAGTCGTGCATCCAGATCCGCAGCAGTCCAAGCTTGAGGTGACAGGTTGGGGCAACCGTAAGAAGCACAATTCAAAGCGTAGTGAATTCGGGGATCTTTCCAAACAGGACGCACAATTCCACTTTCGATATCGTTAAGCGAAAGTGGTTTGCCCAGAACTGTCACGGCCCCGGGATCATCAAACGGACCGACGAAGTCAGTAAACTTTGTTTTGATTTGGCGGATCGAACGAATTGGATAGTTATCTAAAACGATGTCGACAGTACGCGCGTTATACAGATTAAACCAAAAAGCCAATTGCTCGTTTCGGTTAAGCGTTCGTGTGTCGACCGATTGAAGGTTTTGCAAGTAGCTTTTGAGTGCGTTGTGATCTTCTGGCGTAACGTCGCGGTACCGCAAACGTCTGATTCCCACGGAGTCGGTTACCATGTAACGCGATAACAGGCAGTCCCAAGTCGAATGATCGACCGCATTAGCCGAATAAGGATCGTTGATTTCAAAAACGGGATCAACCAGTGACGACTCGGGGATACCGATGGATGAACTGCCTGAACCGTTCGCAGTCGCTTGTGGCATCGGACTGTTTACTGGGTTAGAAACGCCACCCTGAATTGGCATACCTGGAGAACCAAACTGATTTGGAAATTGACCCGAGAATTGCCCTTGAGGAATTCCACCTACAGGTGGAGCAGATTGAAATGAAGGTGATTGTTGAAACGAGGACACACCAGGCGCGGGAACAATATTTTGCGGAGTAGAAAAAGATGGTGACCCAAACGACGGTGGAGACGGCGTCCCAAATGAAGGCGTCCCAAACGTTGGTGAACTAATTGATGGCGCCCCAATTGATGGTGAACCAAACGAAGGGGCAGGGCTTCCCGATCCAATCCCAGCTGGGGCGGCGGGAGCAGCGCCGCGACTGCCAGATTGATAGGCCAAACAACACGATGAACTAGTGAGCAACACAAGTCCAGCGATGATACCAAGTCTTAATTGTCCGCTCATTATTGCACGCTACCGTTTTGTTCAATTCTCACAAATGCAACCTACTCTTTCTATCGAATATCGATAGCGTCGTCCTGCTGCATATTTTTACTAAACCTTGTTTTGGTGAGGCTTTAGGCTGATATGAGTACCATAGTCCGAGTCGACAGAGGAACACCAAAATTTGTTGTTCAAACTAACGTTTTGGAGATCCAACAGGAAATTGCCAGCGTATGAAAAGCCAGCAGCCAAGTCTTATCTTCTATAATACGAAGACATGCTCATGAAGTTCCATCCATTGTGGATAAACAGTTAAATGAAATACACAGTTGCAAAAACCTCGTAAGCCAACGCACAGCAAGAGCAACGCGAACCGCCATTTGGATCAAGTTGGCGAAAGAATTTTCCAGGATGAGGCGGGATGATTTAAGACCGCGGATAAACGCGGATTCAAGTTCTGTTTTTATCAGCGTTCATCTGTGGTTCTTTCTTCATCAATTTTTCCCGTGTTGAAAACGGATTCGGTGTTGAGAAGAGGTGGTGTTCACCGAGAACTGTCCACGCGAGTCCGGATTTACGCGTGGTGTAGAAGTTGATGATCAATCGTTTCGGCTCGGTGATCACAAACGTTTTATCGCGCGTAAGGCTATGGAAAGATTGATTGAGCAATTGGACTTTGGTGCTCGGCGTTGGTGTATCCACTTTCCACCACCGCACGACTATGACGCGACAACACAATCGCTTGTGGACGCTTGCAAGCGCGCTGGCAAATCACTCGCCGTTGCGAAATTACCGGACACTAAATCCTTTCGTTTTCGACTTGGGCGACGCCCAAGCATCTTTGATTGGTTTTGCGCGGCAACTGGTTCAACTCTGAAAGACGCAAAACGAATCGTCGCTGCAATGCCAGTTAGCATCCATCCCGACTTCCGCTGCAACGCAATGAATCCAATGAGGTTTCTTGGTTTGGCTACTGCAATTGCTGAACGTCCTGACGTGCTCATCTACGAAACGTCCGGAATGGACCCGCTTGGAATCAAGAAGATTCACAGTTACGCTCGCGAACAATACAGTCAGGGCTGTTTAATTCATGTGTGTTGGCACGCCAATACTGATATGTGTCCGAATGCAAGTGATTGTAGTATAATCAAATCAGATTCGGGGAACGCGAAATAACAATGTAATGCACGCGAGTCCGAGCTAACTTGAAAGTTTAGAAATGGATGGTCAAACGTTCCGGGTTTTCCGGTTCGGTGATCACGAACTTATACGCCTAAAACAAATGCCGACCGATCAGAAAAACCCCTATCGCTCGCCCAGCGCCGAATATCCAAATTCGGAGGTTGCCGAGACTGGCAATAGCAAACCTCGAATGCTTCGATATGTTTGGTCGTTCCTCTTGCTTTTCGTTATGACGGCTCTTCTGGCGCCCGGAGACAATGGAGCGTGGCTCAATCGGGCAGTGACGATAGAGCTCGGTGTGTATCTGGTATTTCTTATGTTGCAGTTGCTGGCCTTTCGCGGTTGGGCGCGAAAGGTCGCAATCAGTATCGGGCCCGTGTTTTGTTTTATTGCCTCCGTAAACTTGGTTGTGTACTGGACCTTGGCAATTGAGAACGGATTTCTCCCGAAACCAGGTTAGAATGCCTGCTTTCCACGTTTGAGATTCACCGCGGGTGAGAGGCTATTCCATTTGGAATTGCGCTAACATTGCTGTCTGCCATTCGATATTTTAGGTTGAAGAAAACGCCCCTTGTTGATTAAAACTTTGGATAACAAGTCAGTTTCCAGTTTCAAGAACGATCTGCTTTACCATGAACAAACCACTCCGACTTGTCCTTTGGGCAAACGATTCACCTCGAAATGCTGTTGACGGCGTTTGCGAGGTTGTTGTTGAAGATATTGAACGCTACCTGAGTGAGGCCGAAGAGGACTCTTGCTTCGTCAACGATTTGGTTGCCTATGTTCGATGCTTGACCGGTGTCTACGATTGGGCGGGTGGAGAGTATCAATACGAATTGACGGGTTGCTATTTCCACGCGAAGCGTAAGCATGCTCATGCTGCGCGTGAGAAGGCCCCCAGAACACATTGGGATAAAGCTCTCTCTCTTAAAGGAGTAAACGGTTTCCCAGCGATTCATTTCAGCTTTGAGGAACCACTTTTTTAGCGATTAATAAATCGGCTCGGCGATTCCTTCGCTGTCCACGCGCCATGGAAGCCAGCAAATACCAAAGTCCTCGAGGGAGATGTCGCTCTTGCGTGGCGTGACTTTCAACTCAGTGAACTCAAGGTTGGATATATCCATCTTGTCTTCGATCTCGGCAACCTCTTCGTTGAACTGGTTCTCAAGATCCTCGAACTTAATCTGAAGCTCTTCCAAACCGTCTTGAGCTCGCGCGATGTCGCTTTTTTCTTTCGACGATCGACCAAACTTGCTGATCGAACTGGTCGCATTTCGAGTTGAACGACGGCCAAGCAATGCGCCCATGATCGTGGTACCAACTGAAAGCACGGAAGACATTCGACTCTGTTTGTACTGAGCCTCTTCCACTTCAATCTTGTCTTCGGCTCGTCGAATCTGGCTGCGAATCGTTTGAAATTTTTTCGCAAACTTCTTGCGAAGCTTTTCAACTTTATCGTCCCGCAATTCTGAAGCGTGCTGCTCCAATCGCACTTTGAAGTCGCCCAGTTCTTCGTTTGCTTCAGAATATTTCTTCAGGTCTTCGCATTTCCAAACCGCCATATCCTGGCCGCGGTAAAGATACTCTTTAAGCTGCTTTTTCCACGAGGTGTAGCTCTTGGATTTTTGGTATTCAGGAGCCGTTTTTCCAAATTTGCCATCTTCGTCAGGACGTCTGGCAAAATCCAAAGGCTCCTCCAGCAACTCGGCTTCTTCCCAAACTTCGTCCGGCATTTCGCCACCTGAAATCTTGGCAAGAAAAGTCTTCTCAACCCACTCGTCGATTTTGTAAGTCGATTTAACGAAATGCAATCGACCACGCCCAAGCAACGCCGGACGATAAATCAAACGATCGCCATCGGACACACGCTGGTTGGGTTCGACGAAATACTGCGTGGCGGAGTCAGGTATCAACTGCCGAGGATCGATGGCACTTTCGACTTCTTCGCCTTTTTCTGCCGAAGGTCGTTTAGCCACCGACTCGGCCATCGCTTTTTCTCTGTCGTAATCTGGATCGTTATCGACAAGATCCTGAATCTGATTTCTCGTCAGCGGCCCGCGCAAGTAAGACATCGCCCAGCGCGTCTCGAATACAACCGGCTCATTGTCATGCACATTGTTCATCAGGAAGACTCGGCTACCCAATCCAGCAAGCGTGCGTTCCATCGCAGCACGGTCAAACGTCGAACCGGCTTGTGCGGACGCACCTTCCAGCCCCTCCAACACCCGCGCTTTGTCGCGTTCGGTTTGCAGTCGACCCAAGAACCATGTGCCCGCGTTTGAGAGACCTTTGTAATCAAGATCAACTGGGTTTTGCGTGGCCAACACACACCCCAAACCAAACGCACGCGCCTGTTTAAGCAGCGTTAGCATCGGTTGCTTTGACGGTGGATTTTTTGTCGGTGGGAAATAGCCGAACACTTCGTCCATGTAAAGAATCGCGCGAAGGCTCGAAGTACCGGCTTGGGTGCGCATCCATGAAATCATCTCGTTAAGGATAATCGTGACAAAGAACATGCGCTCTTCGTCAGAGAGATGTGCGATGGAAACAATCGAGATCACTGGCTTGCCTTCAGGCGTGTGCAACATCCGCTTGATGTCGAGCGCTTCGCCTTGAAGCCAGCCTGCGAACGACGGCGAGGCGAGCAGATTGTTCATCGTCATCGCGAGTGACTGGCGGTCTTTCTTTGAAAAGAAATCATCCAGCTCCATAATCCCAACGCGGTCAAATGGCGGGTTTTGAATTTGGCCGATCAATTTCCCAAGATCCAACCCAACGCCTTTGCGCCAATTGTGCTCCAAAATTTTGGAGATCATGATGTGCTCTTGCGAGTTGATCGGATCGGCATCGATTCCCATCAACGCCAACAATCCGGAAGTCGCCGAACTGATTCGGTCATGAAGTGCATCCGAATCGTTAAGCACTGCTTGCGGCGGAGCGGAGAATGATTTGAGGATCGTCAGCGGGCGACCAGTGTTGCTACCTGGCGTGTAGATTCGCAGGTCGACTGTTTCGCGCATCGTTCGGATTCGCTCGGCCGATTGATGCCAGCTGGCCAAACCTTCTTTCCATTTATCAGCTTCGTTGGTCGCGTGTTCTTCTGGTGAAATCCCTTTTCGAGATGCCTGGCCTTCGTCGATCCACGGACGAAATTCTTCGGGAGTAAGATTCGGAAAGGTCAGCAACAGGTTGGAGATGTCGCCTTTGGGATCGATCACGATGGCAGGAATTCTGTCCATCGCGGCTTCTTCGAGTAAGTCAACACAAAGGCCAGTTTTTCCACTACCCGTCATTCCAACAACGACGGCATGCGTGCAAAGATCACGAGAATCATAAAGCAACAAGTTGTCCAGTCGCTTTTTGGATTCTTGGTCATACTCTTTGCCCAGATAAAATTGGCCAAGTTTTTCGTAATCGTATTCGGACATTGGGTCGGATTCCTCTGGCGGGTGGTTGCTCTGCGATGAGATTTCAAAGACTATGCCATAGAGTATCGCAACCCTTTGCAATTTTTCCAACCCGTATCGACCGTTCAAACGACGGTTTACGCAGCCAATTTGTTCTAACAATCAACATTGACATTTCCCCAGACATTTACCAACTGCCAATATGAAGACTCTAATAAAAAACGCGACGGTTGTACTTCCAAGCGGAAGCACCCAATCTTCTGTCTTGATCGATGGAACCAAGATCGTAGACACCGATGCAGCGTCGAGCGCTCAGGCTGACAACGTGATTGACGGAACGGGCAAACACTTGTTGCCAGGGATCATTGATGACCAAGTCCATTTTCGGGAACCTGGGTTGACTCATAAAGAGGATCTCGCTCACGCATCGCGAGCCTGCGCAAAGGGCGGGGTGACCAGCTTCTTGGAGATGCCCAACACGATTCCCAATACAATCACCCAGACAATTTTGAACGATAAACTTGCCATCGGGAGCCGCGCCAGCCTGGTCAATTATGGATTCTACATTGGAGCCACCACCGAGAACGCCGATTCTTTGGCGGCCGCGACCCGAACGCCAGGGATCAAGATCTTTATCGGATCGAGCACGGGCAATCTTCTGGTTGACGAGCAAGCCGCACTTGAAAAAATCTTTGCCGAAACAAGCCTTACCATCTGCGCCCACTGCGAAGACGAAACGACGGTCCGAGCGAACGCGGAAAAGTTCGCTGGCTCAACCGACGTCGCAACCCATTCAAAGATTCGCAACCACGAGGCGGCTTTGATTGCCACCAAGCGCGCGATTGACTTGGCCCAGCGCCACAACCATCGCTTTCACGTGTTGCACGTTTCGACCGCCCAAGAAATCCAAGCCATCGCGGAAGGTGGAGATTTGATCTCGGCCGAAGTCTGCCCCCACCACTTGTTCTTCAACATCGACGACTATGACCGGCTTGGGTCACTGGTCAAAATGAATCCGTCGGTCAAAACCAAAGCCGACAACGAAGCCCTTTGGCAGGCCCTACTCGATGACGTCATTACCGTTGTCGCAACCGACCACGCGCCCCATACGATGGAAGAAAAGCGACAGCCCTACCCGCAATGCCCTTCCGGTTTGCCAGCCGTGGAAAACTATTTGGCTTTGATCCTCAATCAAGTCAACCAAAACAAATGCACGATCGAACAAGTCGTAAAATGGATGTGCAGCGAACCGGCACACGTCTGGGACATCAAAAACAAAGGCCGCATCGAAGTTGGTTTTGATGCGGATTTGACTTTGGTTGATCTGAATTTGACTCAAACGATTACCAACGAAAACCAGCAAACCAAATGCGGCTGGAGTCCTTGGGCAGGTGAGTCGTTAAAGGGTTGGCCCGTCGCAACGTGGGTGATGGGACATCAAGCGTTTCGTTTGAATGATGGGAAACCAGAGTTTGATGACTCAAAACTTGGCTCCGAGATTCAATACAGCTAACATGAGACGCTGCGTGAAAGAAGGGTGAGCAAAGAGGCTGTTTTCTCGCTTACGCGCTTTGAGTTTGCGCTAGCTTAGTTCGTTTGGTCAGCAGATAGAGTAAGTTGGCCAAGAAGCAATGTCCAATGGCTCAGCTTGCTGCAACTGGATCTGCCGGCTTCCAAAATTTTGCACAATAGCCCATCGTCACCATGCCGCCCACGCCGCCCCAGACCATCCCGCCCAGGGTTCCGACCACGACGATATCGGACGTCATGTCCCGGCTACCGCAAAGGACGGCAATCGCGACACAGCCTAACCCGCAAGCCAAACTGATGAACGAGAATACGATAAAGGAAACACAAGCGGTTATTAAAACGATCCAAAGCGAATGGGCAAAAGTGAGCAACCTTCGGCCCCAACCAAATGACAGCCCATTGCGACGGTACAAATCAGAGACCAAACCGGTTCGGATGATTGCTGGTGTTGAAAAAATCGTCCCAACAATGGCCAATAATGGAGAGACGCGATGGCAAGCGAAAAAGATACAACACGCTGTCAGGACTTGGAAAAGACACATCAACGAAATTGCAGACGGTTGGTTCGCGTGCAACCGTGGCTTGGCTGTGTTGGTTTCCGAGTTTGGATTGGTGACGGAAGTCAGTTGCATCGAATCGTCAAATCAAATGAAGATTAATTCCTACAACACTATTCTAGCAACTAATGCTCAATCGTACGGTATGATAACAAGCTTAATTTGAGCAAAACGTATTCCCGATTCTAGCCGTTTCAATAAACATTTGGGCAAAACGCGAACCGAGGGGTGTGAAAGCCATCTAGATTATTGCTTCGATTCGATTGAAAAATATCGAACATTGAATTTGGAGTGTTTTCTAAATCGCTTGATTTGGTTATCATTTGGGGACCATCGAAGTGTTCTCTAACACCTCGTCGCCCAAATAAGTTTGGATAGTAAGCGAATGGTTAGCGGCTTCCTTGGAAAGGAAGTGCCGGTTTTCCGGTTGCGAGTTCGAATCTCGTGCTATCCGCTCTTTTTTGGCTCTTTGAAGGATGTAAAAACGGCAAGTGCCCATGATTTGAGGATTTGCGCGCGTTCAATTGTCCATGTGAAAATTGGGCACAGCGTTCATGTCGGGCTGACGGCTCTTTTTTGCTATCGGAAAAAAATATTGGCTTAAAGCCGATGCATACGTTGACGCTCCTCGCTTACGCGTCGGGTTTCCAAAGCTAACGCTGCCCGCAAAATACTTTTTACTCACCCACTGCGATCAAACTATTCTGGGTTCGGAAAAACATCACTCGATCAGAAATTGCGGGCGTTGCGAGAATCGACTCGTTGCAATGATTCGTTTCGACGATTTCGAACTCTGGGCCGGCTTTTACGACGATCACGCGTCCGTCTTCAGCGGTTAAATAAACGTGTCCATCACCGGCAACAGGTGAAGCGGTGAAACTTAACGCACCGCCAGAAACACGAACGCGTTTTTTGTAAATTTGCTTTCCCGTTTTCGCGACGTAACAAGTCAGAATGCCGTTGTTGGCACAGGTGTAAAGATAATCCCCATACACGATCGGCGTTGGCATATACGGCCCGCCTCGTTTAACACTCCATGGGATCGACGCGTTGGTCGTGGTGTCCTTTGCCGGGGTAATGTCGCCGCGGGCTTCGGGTCTGATCGCGTAGATTGGCTGAACAGGTGAGTAGCCGCTGGAAATGAAGATCAAATCGTGCGCCACGAATGGTGTTGGAACCACAATCTCCGAATTGTCACTTACACTCCAAAGTTGTTCTCCGCTCTCGAGGTCGTATCCCCGAGCCGCTTTTGTGCCGTTAGTGATTAGCATCGGGCGACGGTCCAATTTTTTTCCGCCATCGCCAAAGTCATGAATGGTGGGCGTTGACCAAGTCGGAATTTCATCACGCTCGGTCCGCCAAGCTTCATCGCCGGTCGCTAAATCAATCGCCGCGATAAAGGACTGGCCTTGAATGTCGCACTGAACATACACTTTGTCTTCGTAGATAACGGGCGAGCTTGCGAATCCCCATTGATAACCGGGATCGTAAAACCAACCGCTGTCCAACAACCCAAAATCGACACTCCAATTCAAATCGCCATTGGAGGCGTAGCAATATAAACCTTCGGATCCAAAAAATGCGACGACGTGTTCTCCGTCGGTCGCGACCGTTGGGTTGGCGTGCGAAGATTTCCCGTGGCGTTTGACTGCCGGTTTGGCGGTGTTGGCTATTTTCTCCCAGATGAGGCTTCCGTCGTTTTTGTCGTAGCAGAAGACTTTGAATTCGTACTCTTTGTCTTCTTCAACCGAACTAACATCGCCGTACAAACCGATTTTCAATTTTCCGCCATCGCCTTCGCTAACGGCAGATGTCAGATAAATTCGATCGCCCCAAATCGTTGGACAAGAAAGCCCCAGTCCCGGAACAGGCGTTTTCCATTTCAAATTCACATTCTTTTCTGCTTCATCTGTTTCTAATTCTGCTTCTTTAGTTGGATCGACTTCTTTGTTTGCTTCCTTTTTATTTGCTTCTTCTGCTCCCGCTATCGATGATTCAGGTTCAATCTTGTCCGCAACAACGTGCCATTTTGTTGGCGGCCCCTGCCCTACAGCGATCCCACGGGCACCGTTGCCTCTAAACCCGGGCCAGTTCGAGGAAGAAATCGCAAGATCGGCCAGTAAAGAACTGGTGTCAGGCGACTCAGGTTCTCCCGCTTCCGTTGCAGCGATTTCAGGCTTTGTCATTTCAGGATCAGCGGCCGGTAATTTTTCCGTTTCAGTACCTGCGACTGGTCTGGGTGGTAGGTCGGATTCCAATACCGGAGTAAGCAAAAAATTTCTACGTACGGAAGTCATTCGGACTTGTTTGACCGCATCGTCCTCCATTTCAAAAACAAGAGTTGACCCGTTGAGAAAAAATTCATTTTCATCCACGTTGACCAAGTTCGTTTTATTGCCGCCGTCGAAACTGACTTGAAGTTTCTTGGTATTGGATGAAAACTCCGCTTTGAATTGTTGAGTCTCGAACTTCCCAACGTACTGATTGAGGAGTTCAGAAGTCATTTCAGTGATTGCGGGAGCGGGAAGGTCGAGTCCTTCAAAAATGGAAGTTAGTTTTTGCTTTGTCTCAGCGTCCTCAGTTCGCATCGCCGCAATACGGGCTTTGATTAACTGCTCTTTTGAAATCGATTTGGATTCAACAATCATTTTTGCAAATTCATGATCGCCGCCAACGATTGCTTCCATGAGTTTTGGGAAACTGCCCGCACCCCCATAAGCCATCATCATGGCGGTGATTTTTTTATTCTTTGACCAAGTCATTGGTGTCGCATTGTAAAACGAATCCTTGGCGTTCGGATTGGCTCCGCTGTCGAGCAAGAGTTTTGCGATCGCTTCGTGTTGCCGATCGCAAGCGTAGAACAAAGCGGTTGCGCCGTATGCGGTTTTCGCGTCGACCTCGATGCCGTAATTCAAAGCCGCTTTGACGGTTTCCAAATCGCCTTCTCTAGCGGCACGCCAGTAAGTTTCATTCGTCAGGTTTTCGAGCTTCGTTGTCGAGTTGACGATCAAGCCCGGGATCACGGGAGCGTTGGCGGGATCGTTTTTGACTTCTTGAGCCACTCCGCAAATCGATTGAGGCAAACAAAAGACGACGATCAAAGCAAACGTTTTTGAATTGAAAAACACGGCCAACCTGATATCAAAAAAAAGGATACTCGCTATTAAACAAGCACCCATGATAGTGTCTCCGGTTTTCGATTGAAAAACTATTTCAGGAAAAGCGGCTTCAAATGTCGCTCGTAAAGATTCTCGGTCACATTGCGGCTGATGGATTCTTCATACTTGACCAGCATATCCAAATAGCGATCACCCATCTTGGCGGCAATTTTGTAACCGACATGCAGCAATTGGCGGAATGAAGAATTGAATTGAGCGTGGTTCGGATCGTGTCGAAGTGCGTTTACATATTGCTCAGACGACCACCCGTCGACATCGGCCGGCGCAGGAAGCTTTGCCGGATCAATGTCGATCACGGTCGCGTACGGTTCGCAAAGTGCTGCCGAATGCTCGAACGCTTGAGCGTAAACTTCTTTAGCGATTTCCAGTCCCGCGCCGCCAGCTTCGGCAAGTCCGATTAATTCTTCAAGCCAAGTCGTACCTGCGGTTTTGATATGCAAACCGGCTCCCGTTTTCTCCAACGCACGCCGGATCGGGCCGTAGATGGAAAATTTATCGCTTCCTGAGTGAACGCTTAATTTCAGGTTCGCTGGCAATCCATATTTGCCGATGGCAAAAGCGATCACGGCTAGGTCGTCTTCGAATTCTTTTTCAAACTGGGCCACGTCGCCAACGTAGTCGACGCCTTTGTTGAATCGGCCCGTGAATTTGGGAGCAATCGTTTGGATCGGAATGCCTTCTTTGGCGATCGCAGCGAGAATGACAAGCAATTCAGGCGGTGTTTGTGGGCTGTCCGTTTCGTCCATGGAGACTTCAGTTACAAAAGTGCCTTCGCCGTTTTTTCTCGCAATGTAACGGTAGATTTCCCCCGCCAAATGAACGGACTTTAGGTACTTGTTTGCAGTCGCAGCGATCGACTCGCGCGTCATCTCAAGCGGTTCCGGGATGCCGGGAATGTTCAGTGAGCCGATCAATTCTGGAATCGCATCAATGAAAGAGTTGACTTCGGACTCGCTGGCGGGCGTGCCAATCGCATCGGCGACATCGATGGTGTAAAAATTGCTGCTACTGAGAAATGGATCCACGATTTTCAAATTGATATGGTCAGCGTCCACGTAGTGCGACTTGGTCCAGCCAAGATCATTGACAGCTGCGTCGGCCGCGGCGCGGCAACTGGAAATTTCAGAGCCGATGGTTTGGTGTTCGCGATTGGATTTGTTCCAAACAGGTACGATTTCGATGCCTTGCTCAGCCGCTTTCATGATCGCAGCAAGCTGGGCTTTGCCTTGGTGGGCAAAACGATCGCCAACACCAAACGAGAATTTTTCGATGATCAGTGACATGGTTGTCCTTGTTGTCTTTTGGTTTTGGAAGTTGTGAGTCGGGCCAAGCAACTCATTGCTGTTTGTTGGTAATGCGCCGATAAATTCCGACTAAGCATCGAGGTCGATTTGGATTTTTGTAATGCTTGCTGGATCTTCGCACCACGCGTTCATTGCTTCTGGTGCGTCAGCCAGTGAAACGGTTTTTGTGATGACCGTTTCAAGCGGAAAATTTCCAGCTTCAAGCATCGAGACAACGTTATGAAAGTCTTCGGGTAACGCGTTACGTGATCCGCGAATATCAAGCTCCTTGAGCACAAAGAACTTTGTCTCATACTCAATGGGTGCTTTTGCCCAGCCGATATAGACGACGCGCCCGGCGAAGCAAACCTCTTCGACAGCCATGCGATAAGTCATTGGGTGACCGACGGCTTCGATGATGACGTCGGGACCGTGACCGTTTGTAAGTTCGCCTAACCGCTGGTGAACATCCTCTGTTCGCGAGTTGATAAACTCGGTCGCTCCGCAAGATTTTGCGACCTGACTTTTGTTGTCTTCGATGTCGATTGCGATCACGCGTGCGCCGCGAAAGTTGGCTCCGGCGATCACGCCCAGCCCAATCGCGCCGCAACCGATCACGGCGACGGTATCCGTTTTAGCTACCTCGCCACGAGAAACCGCGTGGAACCCGACTGTCAGCGGTTCAACCAACGCCAACTCCTGAAGCGAAAGTTTTTCCGAGGCGATCAGTTTTTCAACCGGGGCTGTCACAAATTCGCAAAGTGCTCCGTCTCGCTGCACCCCAAGCGTTTCGTTGTTCATGCAGCAATTGAAACGTTCCTTTAGGCAAGCCGAACATTTTCCGCAGGCCGAGTAGGGAATCACAAGGACTTCCTGGCCGACGCTCCAGTCAGTGACGCCTTCGCCAAGCTCCGCAATCGTCGCACCGATTTCGTGGCCCGGAACTCGAGGGTAAGTAACCAACGGATTGAGCCCTTTGAAGGCACCAAGGTCACTGCCGCAGTAGCCGACTCGATTGACTTTGAGCAAAACTTCGCCCGATTTTGGCGCGGGTTTTTCTCGCTCAGAAAGAACGACTTTGCCGGGTTCAGAGATTTCGATTGCTTTCATGGAACTGTTTTTCCGTTGAGTTATTGCACCCAGACATAGCCGGTTAACGATAAGGCCGTTTTGTTGCTGTGATTCGCGAGTGGGCTAAGTTTTGATTTTGCCAAGCGGCGCCATCTCAATGAATCGAGTTAACGTTTTACGAATGCCTTTTTTGATATCGGTTCGAGGAAGGCCGGGGAATTTCTCTTCGACCAGTGAATCTTCCAAGTCGCAAATGAATAGGTTGGGAGTCGCCGAGTCTGCGATGCCGGTTTCGAGAAAGTCACCGATCTCCAACTCGTTGGCGACTTCTTTGATCAAGTCGAGAAATTGATTGACCTCAATCGTTTTCCCTTTGATGTTAAACGCTTCGCAACCGGAAAACGGCATCATGCAAACGCCGGCAAAGTGTGCACCGACGTCTTCAACGTAGTGATAGTTTTCGCGACCCTTGTAGGGCATGCTTGACGCAATCGTTTTTCCTTCACTCGCTCCAATCGCCAATGATTTCATGATCTTTGTCGGAGCCGATGTTGTTCCTTGATCGCGCCCGGGGCCAAAGGTTGTGTTGAGGCGAAGCGATACGGTTGGGACTCCCGTTTTTTCGTGAAACAAAGCCGCCAAATGCTCGCCAGCAACTTTCCAAACGCCATACAGGTTTGGCGGAGCGAGCTGTGCATTTTCGGGAACCGATTCGCCAGGATACATCGCACGTTTTCCGTAGACCGCGCCAGAACTGGCAAATACAAATCTCTCAGGCGGCGTTTCAAGATCGCTTACCATGTCAAACAATTTCATGGTGCCGGTCAAATTGATCGCCACACCCTTTTCCGGGTACGCAGCACAATCGGGGCTTTGCAACGCACCTAAATGGATCACGTGGGACGGCGAAAATTCATGCAAAGCGTCACGAAGCGAATTTGTATCGCCGATGTCGACTTTGATAAACACAATTTTCTTTTGGTTTACGTATTCGCGAAGCTGACTGCCAAACCAAATCTCTAATTGATCTACGTTGCTTGATCGGGTGGCGATCACGATTTGATCAATGTTGTCGCCGTATTCAGTAAGTAATTTGTAAACGGTTACTGCACCGATGCAGCCGGTACCGCCTGTGATAAAAATTTTAGCCATGGATATTGCAATTGTCGCGTGGTTATTTTCGCGTGTTAGATGTGTGTGAAAAGTTGGTTTGCTTAATCAGGATGAGCAACTTCGAGTTCGCCATTGAATCAATGAGTACTTGTTGAGACAACAAAAACGATTTTTAAAGACTAGTTGACCGCCAAAATTGCTTTGGGAGTCTTAGCCGTAATTGATTCTTCCATTGCCGTCATTGCGTCGTTGAACGAGTATTGTTGCGAGTAGACATCGACAGGGAAGACGCCGCGTTGGAGCAAATTCTGGGCGTTTTGAAAGTCTTCTCGGTTGGACCCCATGACGCCTTGCATTGATTGGCCCGAGCGTGTGAAAGCCGTTGCTCCAAACGTAACGTCGGCACCAAACGTTGCGATAACACAAATGTGGCCTTCGAGTTGAACGGACAATCCTGCGGATCCCAGCGCGGGTGGGAACCCGGAACATTCGATCAAGCAATCAACGGTTCCGTTTTCATACGTGTCACCAAACCGCCGGCCTTCCAAGTCTTCGATGCCAGCGGCAAGTTGTTCGTGAAGCGGTTTTTCTTGCGAGACGACGATCGGAATAAAGCCACGTTCTTGAGCCAATTTCAATCTGACGTTTCGGTCCTGTTCGATACCCGTGACCGCAACCCGAGCACCAGAAGCACGCGCGAGTTCGGCCGCCATCAATCCGATGATCCCACAACCCGAAACGATGACGTCCATTCCTGGTTGGATGTTTGATTTGCGATGAACGGCTTGCGCGACCACGGACAGCGGTTCGACAACGGCTCCTTGAAGTGCCGTCAATCCATCGACGAGCGGCATGCACCGTTCGATGTTGACGACCATTTTTTCAGCCATCGCACCATCGCGATGGAATCCAAATATCTTTTTCTTGCGGCAATAGTTCGGCCGACCGCGACTACAGCCTCGGCATCGCAAGTCACCACAACCGTTCATGGGGATGATGCAAACGACATCGCCAATTTCCAATTCGCAGCTTTCTTCGGTATTGGGTCCAAATCCAACGATCCGCCCGCTGGCTTCGTGGCCAATTGTTCTGGGCCGCTGGACCCAAGTGAAATTTGGTTTGCCACAACTGGCGCTATTGTCTGACCCGCAGATGCCAACGAACAACGGCTCGACCAGAACTTCGCCTTGTCCGGGCTCAGGAAGCGTAACCGACTCGACGGCCAAGTTGCGTGTGATTGCGCCTTCAGGTTTACCGGGATTGATGTATTCCGTTCCATTGAGTCGCAGCGCCGTGATGGTCTCAGCCAAGGGTCTCTCCAGTTATTCGTCACTTTAAAACAAGCCTCAGATTCTAGCGAGGATTGCGGGTTTTCGCGAGTCTCGTTGAGGACTTAGGTGAGTAACGTTTGTGTTGAATATGCAATGGAATCGTGGTGTTGCGCCAACGTGAAATCAGTGAGCTTGAACTGTGGGCAGCGAGCCTGAACTCTGGCGAGTCCAGCTACATCGTTGTGTTGCTCTTGATTGGCCAGTCACTTTCGGCGTTCTCGAAATGGCTTAGAATGTTGATTCGGATTCACGACACAGCTCCATCTCAACTTTCGAAAAATCGAACATGGAAAAGCGAACACTTGGCAACACAGGCATGGACGTATCCGTCCTTTCATTCGGCGCGTCTTCGTTAGGCGCGGAGTTTCGAAAGATTGATCTCAACGAAGCCATCAAAAGCGTTCACGTTGCGCTTGATCATGGAATGAATTTGATCGATAGTTCGCCTTACTACGGCCGCGGCCTTTCGGAATCGTTGCTTGGGTTCGCGCTCGATGGGATTAAGCGAGACAGTTATTACTTGTGCACGAAACTCGGCCGTTACGCGCCGACGCATTTTGATTATTCAGCCAAACGTGTTCGAGAAAGCATCGACATCAGTTTGGAGCGAATGAAGACCGACCACCTCGACATCATCCTTTGTCATGACATCGAGTTTGTTGACATGAAACAAATTTGGGAAGAGACGATTCCTGAATTGCAGAAGATTAAGAAAGAAGGCAAAGTCAAATACATCGGCGTGTCGGGATATCCGATGAAAATCTTCCGCGAAGCCGCCGCCCACTCCAAGATCGACGTCATGCTTTCTTATAACCACTACACGCTTCAGAATACGATGTTGCTTGATCTGGTGGATGAGATGAAATCCAAAGGCATTGGTCTGATGAATGCGGCTCCGTTCAGTGCCCGTTTGCTTACCAACGCACCACTTCCTGTTTGGCACAAAGCCACCGACGAAGTGCGTGCGATTTGCAAAAAAGCAGCGGAGCATTGTACTGCCGCTGGTGTGGACATCGCCCAGTTGGCGCTTCAATTCTCCGTTGCAAATCCAGACATGACGACCTGTATCGCCGGTTCAGCCAATCCTGATCGCGTTGCCCAATGGTGCCAATGGCTTGAAAAACCGCTTGACGAGCAGTTGGTAAAAGAAGTCCAGGAGATTCTCCAGCCAATTCATAATTGGTTTTATGTTGAGTGCCTGCCAGAAAACAGCGACCCCGTTTAAGCTCGCAAACCCACGCAGTAAACCACACTCCGCAGACCAAAACAAAGGCCGTTGAAAAATGAGTTTGATTGTTGATTCACATCATCATTTCTGGGATCGAACGATGGCCCAGTTTGATCACTCATGGCAGGAGAACGATGGGCTTGAAAAAATTTGCCGGTCGTTTGTTGCTGACGATCTTCAGCCATTGATAGATCACGCCGGCGTCGACAAAACGATTTTCGTTCAGACACAGCACAACGTCGAGGAGAATCGTTGGGTGCTTGGCGTTGCCGAGAAACACGATTGGATCGCGGGCGTCGTTGGCTGGGTTGATTTGGCAAGCGACGAATGCGAATCCCAAATCGAGGAGTTCAAAGCCCATCCTGAATTCGTTGGCGTGCGACATGTTGTTCAAGACGAAAAGAATGACGATTTTATTATTCAAGACGACGTCATGCGTGGGCTTGGGATTTTAGAAAAGCACGAAATTCCCTACGACCTTCTTTTTTACGTCAAGCATCTCAAACACGCGGCAACGGTCGCGAGAAAGTTTCCTTCGCTTCGTTTGGTGATTGATCACTTGGCCAAACCGGTGATTAAGGAAGCCAAAACTGAGGGCTGGAAAGAGCATTTTATCGAAGCCGCAAAATGCAAAAACGTTTACTGCAAACTTTCAGGCATGGTCACCGAAGCAGATCATGACAATTGGAAAGCCGACGACCTGAAGCCGTATGTTGAAACGGCGTTAGAGAATTTCGGAGCCGATCGTTGCATGTTTGGCAGCGACTGGCCGGTTTGCGAATTGGCAGCGACCTATCAGCAAGTCTTTGACGCGCTCATCCATTGCATCGGTGGCGTTTCAGAGTCAGAGCGCCAAAAGATCATGGGACTCAACGCGATTGAATTTTACTCGTTGGATGTCGAGTAATACGTTTTCGTAGGATGGACATTCCTGTCCGTTTGTTTGTCATTCCTGTGCGTTTTTTTTTAGCTCGCGACTGTTGGACAGGAATGTCCAACGTACGCGTTTTCTGTAGTTGGTTGATCGTTCATCATCGAACTTTAGTTGGGGTAAAAGGGGGCTGCCGTGTCGTGCTTCTTAAACTCACGTAAGCCAGATCTTTAGCCGTTGGGTGAACGTATGCCTCTTGCAGAAAAAGACGTCTTCTTCTGGGGCAGTTGATAAGTTCCATCTGAAATCAAGATGATCGCCAAACTTGGCTTGCCTGAAATCAAGCATTTCGTCTCGATAAATGTAAACGCTGCTCCGTTTAACAGCTCTGCCGATAGTAACTTCCAAACTCTGTGGCTCGAACTTAAGTTCCATCTCATCCCATTTGTCTTGGTCAGCATCTGGATCAGGCGAGCCAAACTGCTGCCAGCAATCTAACCAAGCGCGATGCTCGTCCAAGATTGCCTTTGTCCATCGTGACAAATCAGAATAACCGTAGAAGCATGACCCGTCTGACAGGTACCAAACAGAGCCCGGCTGTCCGTCACGATTGACCACGCAAAACCAACCGAATCTTGACCCTTCATCAGACAAGTCAATTCGTTTGGGCATCAGGAAATCCGCAGTTTTTCTCCCCTGACTTCGAAACAGAAATTCAGTGAACATGTTACTCAATATAAAGCCACCTATTTCTGCGAAGAAGTCTTGCCACTCCTGTGAAATATTCCTGGCGATTTCAGCACCGTCATTTAGCGGGAGGATTTCCAGGATACCTTCGCGTTGAGCGTTGAGAAGATCCTGCCGAATCTCTGAAATTAACTGTTTCGAGTCCAACGAAAGCTACTTCCATTCTTAATTTCTTCGATTCTAGTCTGTTCTGGCTTCTGTGAGCAGTCACTATATTCGAACAAGAATGTCCAACCTACGCATTTAAGAACGGCAGGTTTCTATCGGTGCCATTGTGGCGACGACTGTGGTTGCCAACTGGCTGGTTGGACGCGTCTGTCGTAGTGAAGCTCTTGTGGATAAACCGGAGCTTGATTGCCGTGGGCAGGGACTCGTTGCTCAGGAACAACCGACCGGCGTGAACCTAGTTGTAGCTGCCGTCCATATACTTGGAGCAGATTTGCGTTCTGGCCAGTGCTACGATCAAAGCGACCCGTTTGGTTGTGTCCACGCGTTGCGTTGTAACCAAAATCGAGTTTCTCGTAACCAGTCGCCGGAGCCGGTTTTTGATACGGCTGCTGATAATTTGGCTGCTTGTAACTCGGCTGTTGATATTGAGTTGGTGCTTTTTGCCGCGGAGCTTGGTAGTTTTGCTGCATGTATTCCTGAGAATTGATGCTTCTCGCTGGCTGGGATGGAGCGGAATAGTTGGCGCGACCAGTGACCTGGCTGCCGGAGGCAACCCTGCCTTGTCCCTCGGTTGGTGCGGACGATTGGATGGCTCGTTGAAATACGACGTCGACAACTTGATTGAATTTTTGTCTTACTCCATCGTCGATCTTTAACCGAGTCCCCATTTGCTGAACGCCAGGACCATTTTTTTCGGTCGTTTCGTTGAGCCGCTCGACAAATCGCAATGACTCGACAAAGTTATGATCCGCAGTTGTGCCGACCAATGGCGAAATCGTTTTGGCGATCAGTCCCGCAGTCGCGTTTTCGACTTTTAGAAAGACATCCAACTGATTGGTCGTGACCGGTTTGCCGTCTGTCCCAATTCGATTGTCGGTTCGCAAAACCAACACGCATTTGCCAGTAAGTTTACGTTTGAGAACTGAGCCTTCGTAAGTTCCTGTTCCGTAAAAAATGTGCATGTTCTCGGTGCCGTAGACAAGCTCCAAATTGCTGATCGTTCCAGCTCCATCGTTTGTTGAAACGGTGAATGGCCCGGTGCGCTCGGTCGTCATTTGAGTGACGCCCATCAATTGCCAGATGTTGACAATGACTTCGGGGTAACGAACAAGAAATCGAAAGTAGTCGGCGTCGGCGTTGATGGCGGTGACAGGAAGCCTGCGGTAGATGCTCGGCTTGGCGAGAATGTCACCGATTTTGTCTTTGGTTTGTTGATTCAGTTGGTTGTATGGAATCGAGTTTACGGTTTGCTTGCGCAGTTTTTTGGCGCCAGAACCGCTGGTGAGTTGATCGGTCGCAGCTGCGCAGTCAATCGTCACTAGACACGCGACGAGCGCCGCTATTGCCATACAAATGGCTAGTCCGAAATTGGGTCGATAGGTCATGTGTTTTTCCGTATCAAAATCTCGAACGTTCGGCGGTGGTGAACGTGCGATTTTTCCGCGCGAATCTTTGCGGCATTGAATGGTTATTCGGTCGATCCAGCGAAGATCGGACAATGAATTTGGCCAGAAGTGACTCAAAGTACGGAGGAGCGCAAGCATTGGTTCTGCAACTTACGCAGTTTGTCGGCTGGTGCATGCACTGGTGTGCTTGCAGATGCAAGGATAGTGTTAAGAATTAGGATTAACAGTGCGTTTTGAGTTGCGGATTTAAAATCACGCATTCATTTCATAGCATCAACGCCGACCCACGCTATCCCATCAACGCTGTCCTATTAACGCTTTCTCTTTTTCGCCGCCTTGCGATCCGGGCGGTAGCCTTGGCCGGGTGCGAAGCGTCCCTGTTTCTTTTTGCCTTTTTTCAGCTTGCCTGAATCGCCGTCACCATCTTTGACAGCCGAGCCATCGGCCATGCGGTGTACGTATTCGCCGCGGAATTGTTTGCCGGCAAGTTGGCGTCGGCGCTTGATGGCTTCTGCCGGTGCTTTACTTGGGATCAAGCAATCGCAACCGTTCCCGATTAGTTCCTTGCGACCGTTGTCGAGCAATGCTTTGCGAACTTCGAAATAGTTTTCTGCTTTAAAGAACTGCATCAACGCACGTTGGGTTTTGCGATCCTTTAGTTTCTTTGCAATGTAAACAGGTTTCTTGGTAAACGGATCCATCTCGGTGTAGTACATGCAGGTCGCGACGTCTAACGGAGCCGGAATAAAGTCCTGAACCTGATCCGGTTTGTAGCCGTTGCGTTTCAAGAATACCGCCAAGTCGATCATCGAGTTGACGTCGCTGCCGGGATGGGACGAAATAAAGTACGGAACGAGATACTGTTTCTTGTCGTTCTTCTTGGATTCGCCACGGAAGATCTCGGAAAAGTTCTCAAAGTCATCGACGCTGGGCTTTCGCATTTTGTCGAGTACACCGTCACTTGCATGCTCAGGTGCGACTTTCAAAAGTCCGCCCACATGGTGCTTGGTCAGTTCTTTGACGTACTCAGGACTGCGGCGTGCCAAATCCATCCGAACACCGCTGGCGACCAGGACTTTGCGAACGCCTTCTACCTCGCGGGCTTCTCTCATTAACTGAATCAGTGGTCCGTGGTCGGTGCCGAGAAGTTTGCAAATCTTGGGATGCACGCAGGATTGCCGGCGGCACTTGGCTTCGACTTCTGGTTTCGAGCATTGCATCTGGTACATGTTGGCTGTTGGGCCGCCAATGTCACTAACGATGCCTTTGAATTTTGGACTCTCGGCCATCTCTTTGATTTCACCGATGACGGAGTCTTTGCTTCGTGATTGAATCACGCGGCCTTGGTGGGCGGTGATGGAGCAGAACGTGCAACCTCCAAAACAGCCGCGCATGATGGTGACGGAATCTTTGATCGTTGCGAACGCGGGCACGGGCTCTTTGTAACTGGGGTGTTGTTTTCGCGTGTACGGCAAGCCATAGATTTTGTCCATCGCGGTTTGGCTAATCGGAAACTGCGGCGGGTTAACAACGACCGTTTGCGTGCCGTGCTTTTGAATCAAGCGTTTGGCGTTATACGGGTTCGTCTCGTTGTGAATGATTTTTGTGGCTTCGGCGAAAGCCATTTTGTCGTCGCGCACTTCTTCAAACGATGGCAACTCGATCGCGTCTTCAGGAATTGGATCGCGGGCACCACAAACATAGGCGGCTCCAAGCATGTCACGAAGGTCTTTGACGGATTCGCCAGCGTCAAGCCGTTGGGCGATTTCGACGATTGGGTTTTCGCCCATTCCGTACATCACGAGGTCGGCTTTACTGTCAAGCAAAATTGATTTGCGTACGTTGTCGCCCCAGAAATCGTAATGAGCAAGTCGCCGAAGTGAGGCTTCGACTCCGCCCGCAATCACGGGAACGCCTTTGAAGGCTTCGCGGGCACGGTGGCAATACGAAAGCGTCGCTCGATCGGGGCGCATTCCAATTCTGCCACCCGGCGAATAAGCGTCACTGTTTCGGACCTTGCGATTGGCCGTGTAGTGATTGATCATCGAGTCCATGTTGCCGGCGCTGATTCCAAAGAACAAACGCGGTCGACCAAATCGCCGCCAGTCGTCGCAGCTGCGCCAGTCGGGTTGGGAGACGATGCCAACACGGAAACCGGCTGCTTCGAGTGTGCGGCCCAAAATCGCCATCGCAAAACTTGGGTGGTCAATGTAGGCATCGCCCGTAACAAACACGACATCGAGTTCGTCCCAGCCACGAGCCTTGGCTTCTTTCATCGACATCGGCAACGCAATTTTTCCAGCAGGACTAGGCGTGGCCGTCCCTTTGAGCACTTCCAGGCGTGCACACTCTTTTTTGGCTTTGTCGATAATTGGGAGATTCATGATCTTCGTCGTATTGAAAATTGGGTGGCCAAAAACGTCGGCCATTTGCAGGTGCTCAGATTATAACGTGCGAAACGGATTCTGATAAAACCAAATTAAAAAGCCTGCCAAGTTAAGGCAGGCTTGATCTGTTGGCTGGATTGTTTCCAACGAATACGTTCAGATGGCGGGTTCGAACGATTTGCAGGATGGTTAGTTAAAGTTGCCTTTCAGCGTTATCGAGTGGCAGAACGAGCTTGACGAAGAAGGTCAGTGAGGCCACTCAATGGCCCCAGCGATCGTTTGTTGACCAAAGCGATGCGATGCCCAAGGTTTCGGTGCCGTTCGCAATAAAAGAAAGCCACCCAGATTTGGGTGGCTTGAAATTCTGCTTTGAAGTCTGCCTTCATACAGCAGTGCTGTTAAAGTCGTTCTGATGAAAATAAGCCATTTGCTTAAGTGCATCCATCATCGCTTGTCCGGGATCGGGATTGATTGCCCGATAAACATCTGGCCATCGCAAATTACTTCCCGAACTCGCTTCCCTTTCGAGAACCCAAACTTGAAATTGTTCAATGAATTCCCTGTCGATTTTCTCATTCTGCGTTTCACGAAAGGTAATCCAGCCTTCTACGAATGCGTTTAGAAGGTAAATGTCTTCACCAAGATATAGCCTCGGCTTTTTGGCCAAAGCTTCGACAAAGTCATAAAAGTACCGCCCATCGCCTATCGGGCTTGGAATACCAACAGTTTCTAAATCAACCAAATTCCCAGCATCCGTTTTGAACGCCGACAATTCTGACTGGAGCAGTTCAAACGCTGCATCGTCATCGTCTGATATAAGACGAAGGATTCCGTGCCAACCAATCGTCGAAGTAATCTGGGTCTTCTTAGACAACCAATCTTGAAACTGATGGAAAAAATTCGCGGCACTTATGTCTTTCTGTCCCACCATCGCGCTGGAATTTAGCCATCCCTGAACAAAGGCGAAGTACTGAAAAACACTCTTACCAATCAAGCCGCTTGGAGCTTGATCCCGTGCAATTAATTCAACTAACCCACTCATTCTATTGGCCTACGTTCTTTCTCAACCATTTTTGCACCCGGTTGCACTTCAAATAATTTTATCCAATCATCGTGTGGTGAATCGCGCGCGCCACGAAACATCACCCTCTGGCAGGGTCGCAAGCGAAGCGAGTGGGGAGGTGGGAAGGTGGTAAGCTTTAACTTACGAACTGAACCACATCACGACTCGTCGGGACAACGGCTTCTTTGCGTTTTGATAGGTTTTCAGGCGATCGAGAAAATGCTTTGCGCAATCGCGATACGTCTCTCGCCAGCGTACCGTAACTCCGTCTTTGGAATACGCTGCTGCTCCACTTATGATTGTCGATTCTCCCTCTTTACGATTCGGATTCTGCAGACGCTCCAGCTCTTTCCGTGGATATCCCAATGGATTGTCTTTGAAAAGATGCTTAAATTTTTCGTCTACATCTCCAGCGAACTGCATTGTCTGCGACCAATCGTAGTCGAGCACTTCTTCGATGTAATACCAAGTCGCATTGTGATAATCGTCGCTCGACTCGTAAACTCGTTTTGCAATTTCTGACAAATCGTCGGGGACGCCTCGCTGGTCGGCGATTGGCTTGAACAGCTCTTCCGATCTGAGCCCATTGCGACAGTTAGCCAAGATCGCAAACAGATTGTAATTACGCCCCGAATCCATCGAGCGAGGAAGAAACTTAATCTCATCTATATAGTTGTACGGCTGGTCATGTTTGACAGGCTCATCCACCAATTCCCATGAACCATCTTTGGATTGTTCTTCAACAAAGATCGTGATGTCAGTGCCCAACAATTCCTCCTTCTTGCCATACGCAAGCAGGCCAACTACTCAAGAAATAATAACGACCTATCGACTCAGCTCATCAAGCATTCGAAACAGCAGTTTTGTGGTGCCGCCAGAAGCAGCCGGTTTCTGACCAGCCTTTGTGAGGTCCCAAGCGTCAATCCAGACTTGATTCGTTTTGCTTAAACCAAAATCGTCAACGAGTTGTTTTTCAAAGTCAGGCATATGGGCGGCTCCATAAAAGATCGCGATCTTCTTTTTGCCTTTTACGATCTCTTTTTGCAAAACCTTAATCGCGGCCGCGTTACGATCGACGATGAGCATCCGATTAAGTGTATCGCCAAGCCCAGTGTCGAGAACGCCCGACTGCTCAAATTGGCTGGCCATCATGCGTTTCATTTTGAGCGGATTGCCAAGTGATTCAAAAATGCCTTCGGAGGCCAGTTGATTGGCGACTCCAGAATTCGCGCCTGATCTGGCGGCTTTGTTTTGCTTACGCATCATCTCTGTGATCGCGCTGAGTCCTACGGTCAAAGCAGTATCGCCGCGCTCAGCCATTTTGTCGCTCATTTCTTTGGGCGACATATCTGCGTGAGTAAAGTTCTCTTTCGTGTAGTCAATCAACTTCAACTGCGACTCCAGCCCCAGCGTTGATTGGGCTTGGCCTTGCATCCACGACACGATATCAAGCGGACTGTCTGTTGACTTCTTGGAGCCGCCTTTTGGAATCCGCGTTCCTTTCGGAGCGACCAACTCATAAAGCACAACGTCATAGTTTTCGAATTGAGCGTTGAGTTTTTTGTAGTAGTCAGATTCGCCAATGTGTACGGCCCCAATCAAGTCGACGACCAGTTCACCTTTGCCGGGCCGGTATCGCGTGATCGCCGTCTGCATCGAAATCGGTTCTCTGATTTGTCTTTGGTGACACGAAGGAATTGGGTTGGCTGCTTTTTGACGGGCGTGTCTAATCGCTCGGCCGTTTTAGATTCAGCTTCTTCGGCTTGCTGGCCAAAACAAAACGTCTCAAAGCCCAAACTCATTGCCAAAGTCGAGAGCAAGCAGAACGTTGCGATCAGTGCCATTTGTTTTTGTGTTCGTTTCATCGCGGTTGCTTCAAAAATTGGATTCATGTTGTTTTGAGAAAGCCAGTAGGGACTGAGAATGGAAATCGGGATACAGTCCGATTACACAACTTTATTATTCGCAATGATCGTTAGGTTATTGGAAGAAATAAAGCGCCCCAAATCCAGATTGCCGATGGCCCAGTAAAAATCGAGTTCAATGAGATGCCTTTTAGGTGAAGGACACCCAATGTCTTGTTAGACAATTGGGAATCAGGCCGAATCTGGAACCGTTAACTTCTGCGAAAAAATTCGCAAGGTCATGTGAACCAAGCGGATTGATCCGAAGGACTGATTTAAGACAGGGCGCATGTTCTTGCTCTTTCTCTCTTGGTGCAATTAGAGCCAAGCCAAACACATTCTGTTTATTTGATTGCCGAATTCGTTCAGCATGTGAATATCAAGAACTGGCCATTTCCTGTTCTGGGCAAAACCTAACGCTTTCCCGCAGTTAAAAAGTCAATCGATGCGATGTCGATTGATAGTTGGGGTCGCGTTTATAAACTCCGTTGTGTTCGTCGCGCGAAGCAATAAAATCAGTAGCAATAATACAGGTACTTGGTGTCGGCAACATCCGTCTTCCAAGTTTCGGGTCAGCCGCTCTAGATAAACGGAAAAACAATGCCAACTGATATCGATATCGCACGCCAGGTTAAGCTTAAGCCGATCACTGAAATTGCCACCCAGCTCAAAGTTCCTGTTGAGCAAATTGAACAGTACGGGCAACACAAAGCCAAACTTCCTCTTTCGTTGATCGAAGAAGAAAAAGTCAAAGCCTGCAATATGATCTTGGTTACGGCAATTTCGCCGACGCCTGCCGGAGAAGGCAAAACCACGATGTCGATTGGTTTGACTCAGGGATTGAATCGGATCGGCAAACAAACCACCGTCGTGTTACGTGAGCCATCGCTTGGTCCAGTGTTCGGAATCAAAGGCGGTGCGACCGGTGGCGGCTGGTCCCAAGTGTTGCCGATGGAAGATATCAATCTTCATTTCACGGGCGATTTTGCTGCGATCGAAAAAGCACACAATTTGCTTGCCGCTTTGATCGACAACAACCTGCAAAGCAAAAAACGTTCGCTTGGTATCGACGCCCGAACGGTTGAATGGAAACGCGTTTTTGATATGAACGATCGAGCCCTTCGCGATATCGTCGTCGGGCTTGGCGGAACGGGTAACGGAATTCCACGCGAGTCGGGTTTCGACATCACGGCGGCTTCGGAGATCATGGCGATATTATGCTTGAGCAATAACTTGACCGATCTCAAGGAACGGCTGGGCAATATTTTTGTTGGCTTTACATTTGATCGCAAACCAATTTACGCGCGTGACCTAAAAGCTAACGGTGCGATGGCGGCGTTGCTCAAAGACGCGATCAAACCGAACCTTGTGCAAACCATCGAAGGCACTCCTGCGATCATTCACGGCGGACCGTTTGCCAATATCGCCCAAGGCACCAACACCGTGATCGCCACGCGAATGGGAATGTCGCTTTCCGATTACGTTGTCACCGAAGCCGGGTTCGGTTCGGACCTTGGTGCCGAGAAATTCTTTGACATCAAATGTGCCGGTGCCGGTCTGTCACCTAAAGCAATGGTCTTGGTTGCCACGATTCGAGCACTCAAATACCATGGCGGCGCCGACCTTAAAACGTTGACTGAGCCAAACCCAGAAGCGGTAACCAAGGGGCTCGTGAATCTTGAAAAACATCTTGAGAACACGGGGCTTTACAATGTCGAAGCCGTAGTTGCGATCAATAAATTCACCACCGACACACCAGAAGAAATTTCGATCGTGCAAAAACGTTGCGAAGAGCTTGGGTTCAAGGCGGTCGTTGCAGACGTCTGGGCCAAAGGTGGCGAAGGCGCGACGGATCTAGCCGAAGCGGTGGTTGCGAAAATTGAATCCAGCGACAAACAGTTCAGGCCGCTTTACGATTGGAATTTGCCAGTCAAAGAAAAAATCAAAACCGTTTGTCAAAAAGTTTACGGGGCTGACGGAGTCGAGTTTACATCCAAAGCCAAAAAGGATTTGCGAAACATCAAAAAGCTGGGCCTCGAAGGATTGCCTGTTTGCATGGCGAAAACGCAAAAGTCACTTTCTGATGACCCAACGAAAATCGGTCGACCAGCAGGTTTCGACATCACCGTTCGCGAAATCGAAATTGCCGCAGGAGCAGGATTCTTAATTCCAATCACGGGCGACATGATGCGAATGCCAGGCCTTCCGGCCACACCGGCTTCTGAAGGAATCGACATCGATGAAAACGGCCAGGTCTCTGGGCTCTTTTAATTTCAATCGCCGCAAATTGTTTTAGTCCCTTTGCTTTGGGACGCAGGATGGCGTGCAGATCGAGCGCCTTACCCCAAAGGGGTTTTTACTCCAAAGCCCAGTGTCGCGAAGCGCACACTGGGACTCAGCCGGCGCGGCACAACGAGCCCCAATCGGGGTTCAACAACCGTCTGTGCAGAACCCCGATTGGAGTTCGTTGTGAGGGCGATATAAACCCAGCGTGCGCTTCGCGACGCTGGGCTTTGGAGTTCAACGCCGTTGGCGTAAAGAAGTATCCCGTTTGGGTATAGGCGAGAAGTTGTTTGGTTCAGGTTGTGGCATCACAGTTTTGCGCCGGCGGATTCATCGATGTAAAACGTTGGTTCGCATTTTGCTGAAATGTGTGTCGTTGGATAAGTTTCATATTGGCCGGTTCGACCGAATATCTCGGCCAAGACGTCGGCTTTTCCGCTTCCGGTAATTAGAAAAAACACTTGGCTGGATGCGTTAATTACTTTGCCGGTTAACGTAATTCTTTTTTGACCAGACTCCGGATGGGTGGCGATTTCACAGATGTTTTCTGATTTCAAAAACTCAATCTCATGTGGGAAAATCGAAGCAGTATGGCCGTCGCCTCCCATTCCCAGCAGCATGATATCGAACGATGGTACCGAATCGGAAATGGCTGAAACGTGCTGTAAAACTTCTTGCTCGTAACGCACGCGCTCAGTGGCTGGCTCGGATTCGCCATGCACTCGATGAATGTTCTCGGCTGGAATTTCGATTTTCGATAGAAACAGTTTTTGCGCTTCCCCATAATTGCTTTGCGAATCATCGGGCGAAACACAACGCTCGTCGCCCCAGAAAAAGTGAACTTTATTCCAGTTGACCGAGTCAGCAAACTGCTCGGCCAAAACGGCAAACAAAAGTTTGGGCGTGCTTCCACCTGAAAGTGCGACCGTTACTTTTGAGTTCGATTTTGTCAGCGATTGAAGCATCCCAACAAAGTCCTTTGCGAACGCGTTGGCAACGGCTGGGTTATCTGCAAATGTTTTAACGATTGGATTCACGTATTTCTCTCGGCGTAAGTTGGATAAGTCGATCGCGGTGTTAATCTTCGCACACAGGATTTGGGACAGAAGCAACATTTTGAGTTGTTTTGCACAGAAAACAAGTCGATCGTACCCCAGAAAAAAACTGGTGCTTGAGTTCTGGTGTCGCGTGGCAGATACTAGTCAGCCGGAAAACAATCGTTACCAATTCAACCATTTCAAAGGGAACTTCGTTGTGAAAAAAACTGCACCTCGAATCGTCTTGATTCTTTTACTTTGTGCCGCCGTGATGACACTTCATTCCAACTCCGTCCAAGCCGACGGTGTTGCGAAAGAGGAGATGAAATTAACGTCTGCTGGTCCGATCGCATTTGGACCTGATGGCCTGCTACTTGTTAGTGATCCAATGGCGGCAACTATTTATGCTGTAGAGACAGGCGACACGTCCGGCTCGACCGAAGGTGTAACAATCGAAGTCGACGACATCCGAGCCAAAGTCGCTTCAATGATGGGCGCTGACGCCAAAGAAGTTCGCATCAACGATTTGGCCATTAATCCAATCAACGGCAACCCTTATCTTTCAGTGACGCGTGGAAGCGGCGACGCAGAAGTCTCTGCCATTCTGACGATCGATCCAAAATCAAAAGCCATCTCCGAATTTGATTTCGACGGCAAGGAATTTACAAAGACTTCGATTGAAAACGCAGCTAAGAGCATGCAATCGCGGCGAGGCAATCCACGGATGCAGTCCGTTACTGACATGGCTTTTGTTGACGGCCAAATCTACGTGGCTGGTCTTTCCAATGAAGAGTTTGCCTCGAACCTCCGAGCGATCTCCTATCCGTTTTCAGAAAGCAATAACGGATGCAGCATCGAAATCTATCACGGTGCTCATGGCAAATACGAAACGCGATCACCTATTAGAACTTTCGCAGCGATGGAAACTGGCGAAGAAGTCAGTTTGTTGGCCGCGTACACTTGCACACCGCTTGTGCGAATTCCAGTTAGCGACCTGAAACCAAAAACAAAAGTCAAAGGCACAACGATCGCCGAGCTTGGTAATCGCAATCGCCCGCTGGACATGGTAGTCTACAAAAAAGACGGCAAAGATTTTGCGTTGATGGCAAACAGTCATCGTGGCGTGATGAAAATTGATTTGGCCGATGCTGGCTCGCAGCCGGAAATCACTGAACGAGTCAGAGGAGTATCTGGCACGCCTTATGAGACAGTCAAAGAGCTTACCGGTGTGATGCAATTGGACGGACTAAGTGCAACTCACGGCGTCGTTTTGATGCGAGACGAATCAGGTAAAGAAACTTTGAAGACGATTGACCTTCCTTAATCCCATCGTGGATATTGAAAAAAATGTTGCTTGATATAAACAAGAACTTTGTAAACGCCCTGAATTCTCGACTGAGAGTTCAGGGTGTTTTTGTAGTGTTGTTATCGCTGTTATTTTCCATTTCGATCAATGAATTGGGCAATGATTTACTGGCTGGCGTGGCCTGTACGGGCTCCGGCGGCACACCGACGTTGCGATTTCAAAACACCGATGACAAAGTGAAATTGCAAATCGATGCGGGAAAGATCCACGTCACAGGCGATTCTGTTTCGTCTTCTACTTTGGTCAAAGTATGGATCAAGGGAGTGGATGAAAAAACTGTGCCGCCGTTAGCTGGATCCACGGAATCCACAGGCGAGAATCAAGTTGTCTTTACGCCTCGGTTTCCACTTGGCACAAAAATGTATGTTGCGGTGGTTGTTAACGATGGAAAAGAAATTCACCGCGGCACGATTGATTTAACCGTCAAGACAAAGCAGCTGACAGTCGTGAAAGAAATCTATCCGACCGCTGATACGCTTCCAGAAAACACGCTTAAATTTTACGTGCATTTTTCAGCTCCAATGCAAAAGGGAGATATTTACGAACACGTTTCGATTCGCGAAGTGGGCGGCAAAACCGTCGAGTTGCCTTTTCTTGAGATTGAACAGGAGTTCTGGAGTCGCGATTCAAAACGACTGACTTTGCTGCTTGATCCAGGCCGAATCAAACGAGGACTAAAGCCACGTGAAGAAATGGGGCCGATCTTTGAAGAAGGTAAGTCTTACGAACTGGTGATTGCGAAAGATTGGGAGGACGCAAGCGGGAACGCAATTGGCAAACAGTTTGTGAAACGGTTTAAGGTCGGAGCCGAAGATCACGTCCAGCCTGCGCCATCCAAATGGAAAGTTTCGACGCCGAACGCAGGCACAAAAAACGCCTTAGGAATTGTGTTTCCCGGGCCGTTGGATCACGCAATGCTCCAGCGTTCAATACGTGTCTTCGATTCTTCGGGTAACGAAATCGATGGGGCGATTACTGTTTCGGAAAATGAAACGGCATGGGCTTTGACGCCAACGGAAGCTTGGGGCAAAGGGAGTTACAAGATCGCGATTGATGACAACCTTGAAGACTCCGCCGGAAACAGCGTTGGACGACAATTCGACGTAGATGTCTTTGATAAAACGGAACCGAGTACGGCAAAGGTTGTCGAATTGGAATTCGAAATCCGCTAGTGTCTCGACTTAGTTCGCGATCACATGCATGGCGCCGTCGCCTTCCGGCTCGTCGTTAAACTGACTTACCACGCAAGCGTGAACATGGCACTCGAACTGCTTGTTCGGCGCCCGCCTAGCGGTTAAGGCCAACGAGCGCCACTAAGCAAACAAGTCCATGATCGGCTTGCCTTTGTCGGCCACGGTAAATGGTCGGTTGGATGGCGAGATGACTTTCTTGTCCAGTGGAATGCCCAATGCGTGTGCAATGGTGGCATTGAAGTCTGGAACTTCTACCATGTCCTCGATGACTTCGCGGCCTTCTTCGCAAGTCTTGCCGTACTTCAAACCGCCTTTGATTCCGCCGCCTGCCAACATGCAAGAGAATGCTTGTGGGTAGTGGTTGCGACCATTGTCGCGTTCGACCTGAATCTTTGGTGTTCGGCCAAACTCCGTTGCGACTACGACGAGTGTTGATTCGAGCATCCCTTGGGCTTTGAGATCTGCCAACAGTGCAGCAAGTGCTTGATCGAGAACGGCACCTTTCTCTTTAACTTTATTGAAGTTATCACCGTGAGTATCCCAACCACCATTGGAGACTTCGATAAATCGGACGCCGTTTTGAACCAGCCGTCTCGCAAGCAAGCAACCTTGGCCAAACCGGTTGCGCCCATAGCGATCACGGACGGCATCTTTTTCGGCAGTCAGATCAAATGCTTTGAGATCATCGCTTTTCATGACTTTGACTGCTTCGTCGTACATCGCAGCGTAGGCGCGGGCTTCGCGAGTGTCATAAGTCGCTGCAAAACCGCTGTTCATTTCTTTGAGTTTCCGCAGACGTTTGCCGAATCGAGAATTCGTAATGCCGTCCATCAATTTGCTGTGCTGCAAACCGGCTTCCGGATCGCCGATTGGAAGTGCACCATATTTCGATTCCATAAATCCAGCGCCCAAGCCAGAACTATTGCCACCAATTTTGATGTTGCCCGGCAGAGTTTGATTGATCTTTCCAAGTATCTTGTTGGACCAGGCACCCATGTCCGGGTGGCGAATGGTCCCTCGCTTGAAATAACTTGTGTGCATGAAATAGCGACCTTGCGCGTGGGCGCCTTGGGTCGAATTCATGGAGTTGATCACTGCGACATGGTGCATTTGATCGGCTAGTTTAGGAAAGTACTCACTGATCTGAACCCCGTCGGCACTTGTTTTGATTGACTCAACTGGGCCCTGAGTTTCAGCACCTGGTTTGGTGTCAAACGTGTCGAGGTGACTCATGCCACCTTCCATGTAGAGATAGATAACTGATTTCGCTTTGGATTTACCATCGAGCGAAATTCCATTGGCCGCTGCGGCCGATGCCATGTTTGAAATTAACGGCAAGGCACCAATTCCAAGGATAGATTTTGCAGCGTTGGTTACGAATGCTCGTCGTGAGAATGGATCCCTGAAGGAGTCTGCTAGGTTTTTCATATCACTCACTATGTCAAAGTCTTGTTTCAGGTTTATGGCGCTGCATTGACGTCTCATTTTCAGGACCCACTTTCGCGACGCCCGATGAGACAGCCAACTATTTTACGAAGATGAATTCGTTCGAGTTGGCGAGAGTCCAGATCAAGTCGGTGTAAACGATCTTGTAATTGGCTTCTACATTTTTCCGGCGTGCTGCACTCTTGAACTCAGCATCCCATGCTCGCATCTCTTTTTTCGTTGGCTTGCGGTTAAGCATCGAAAGGAAAATCGATTCGGTCACTTCTTTTCCTGACTCGGCCTTTAAAGCGGTTTGCATCAAGACACTGCTTGGGTCGCGAGCGATCTTTTCTTCGACCAGTCCGTTCATCATTGCCAGAACTTGAGTTACTGCGGGATCGGTATTCGAATTCTCAATTTGCTCACGATCTGATTGCCCGAATTCACGAACAAAGTGGCCAGCCGGAGCAGGCGAAGGAAGCTCGGAGGCACGTACGAAGGCCAACGATTTACTTTGCTTGCGAAAATCTATAGTGAGCTGAGCCTGTTTAATCATCAGTTTGCGCGCCAGTGCAGTGTCCTTGGCCCTACGCGCTTTTTGAATTTCCTTGGCGAGTTCTCTTCGTTTGGCAATAAGTTTTTTGACTTCCGGTCTGTCTCGGTAAGCTTTTCTTGGCTTCTTCTTCTGCGAAATCTTCCCGACCAAATCTTTGATTTCTTCAAAATCCATTTTGATGATCTTTTCGTAAGCTTCGTACGGGTCCTTGGCGAACGATGTATAGCGATTGTCATAGATTCGGTTGCGAGCATCTGTGTCAGGCACAGTCAGCACCAACAGCGAATCCCAAATCTGCTCGGCCGACATTCGCCGAACGACTGGGCCATTGAAATTAAATTTTGCCGGATCAGCGATATCTGTCTTAAACGCACCCGCTTGATAGGTTTTCGAATTGTAGATGGCACGCTGAAATTGCTTCATGTCGAAATCCAAGTCGATCATTGTTTTCGTCAAAAACTCCATCAACTCTGGATTCGAAGCCTCAGTGTTGTCTTCGATAATGTCGACCGGTTCAATCAAACCGAGTCCTAACGCTCGCTTCCACAAACGATTCGCGATCACGGTTGCGAAACGTGGATTGTCAACGTCGGTCAACCATTGGGCGTAAGCATCACGAGTATCAAGCTGCTTGGCACCTGGAATCGCAGCCTGTTGGACTTTCTTGTTGACTCTGCGTTTTCTTTTTCTCTTGGGCGTCGGAGGAATTTTGACGTCAACAAGCGGTTTGCCTTCGAACATTTCTTTGGCGGTCACGATGTCGCCTTCTTCTCCATCAGCACCTAGAAAACCTTCAGGAAGCCGCGCCAATCCTGTGCCCGTTCCAGCAACGCCATAAGTCATTACCTGGGAAAGCCGATTGACTTGTTGTTTTTGCTTTTCAGGAATATCTGACTTTTTGATTCGAGCTCGCAGCTGTTGGTAGCTTCCCATGCTGCTCGATTCAGGCCTCACGCGATATTGAAGCCCGCCAGTGAAAGCCACCATCTCGAAGTATTGCCGCTGGGTCCATTTATCAAATGGGTGATCATGACACTGTGCACATTCCAATCGTGTTCCCAGAAAAATCCGAACGGTATTGGACATGTTGTCTTCGGGCATGTTGCGATCGCGAAGATAATATCCAACCGCACCGTTGCCCCGGCGAAGATTCGGACCTTTGGCGGCAACCAGCTCGTGAACAAATTCGTTGTAAGGCTTGTTCTCTTCGAGTGAGTCTTTGACAAAGTCGATGTAAGGGGCTCCTGACATCTGCCCCGACAAACGTGATTTGATACGTAGCAAGTCAGCGAAAAAATTGTATTGGTGGCTGACGTAACCATAAGAGTCAAGAAGTTCGTCAATCAACTTGCCGCGTTTTTGTTTGTTCTTGGAGTTAAGAAACTTCTTGGTTTCTTCAAGTGTCGGAATGCGTCCGATGATGTCCAAGTAAACACGACGAAGGAAAATCTCGTCACTGACAACCTTGTTGCGTTTCTCGTTATTGGAATCGAGTTGAGCTTTGACAAGCTCGTCGATTTTATCGCTGATCAACAAAATCTTTTCGCGCGAAGTCGATGAAACGGAAGCTTTCGATTTGCTTTTGGCAGAAACGGCCGAATCGTTGGTGACTTCGGATTCGTTCGCGATGACCGCAAACGGGATCGCGATCAGGAGCAAAAGAGCAACAATGTATTTGACGAATTTCATCTCAACTTCCTGGTGGATAAATTAAGAGCGTTTTTGGGGTGATTCCTTGAGCCCAGTTTCGCGTGAGCCGTCCATCCAAGTGTGGGGTATCTATGACGGCAATGTGGCAGAAATCACCAATTGGGAAAGCAAATATTCTTTCCATAGTAACAGATGAACCAAGCGTCTAAATTATTGCTAGTTGGCTAACAAAACCTGAAAAAAATACTTGGAAACTGCCATTTCGGGCTTAGCTAAAAAGGACGTTGCGAATAAACATCATCCTGAAATCGTAAGGTAATCGTTAAACCCACCATTACATCGAAACAACTTGAGGTGTTTGAGCTCAAAAAGGTCTTCCGATACTACGTTCTGGCTACTATTTTAAGTAAATACGTACATTTTGCCGTATTCGGCCGGAACGAGAGCTGGTTAAATTTGTCCAAGCCATACGCCCACGCTCTAATTAACGCCATCAACAAAAAACAAGCGAACTAAACAAAGCGAAATACACGCAAGGTTTATTATGAAACGCAGACGAAATCGACGACGACGCAAGAACTCACTTACTTTTCAAAAGCTTGAGCCACGTCAACTCTTGGCGGGTGATGTTGTTGGTATCCACCAAGTCGACACTTCGCTTCCCACTGGTGCGAACATCGTTGTCAATGGTGATTTTGAAACCGTGACACCTGGCGCGGATAACTTTTTTAACGTAGGTGAAATTACTGCGTGGCAAGGCCGAGACGCCGGCCAGGAATTCAACATCTTTAGTTACAACTTGGGTGATGAATCAAGCCCATTGGCAGTTTACGGTAACGTATTGGATCTGGATTCTTCAGCGGCTCATTTTGATCGTGTGTATCAAGATCTCAACACGCAAGCCAACACTGAATATCTTTTGGCGTTTGACTACCGCAGTCACCCGGCAGCATCAGCTACCGCATCAGAATTTTCTCAAGACTTTGAAGTCTGGTGGAACGGTGAATTGGTGGGGCGTTTGACAGCGGCAGCCGAATGGACGACTGGAACGATCAACGTCACCAGCAGCGAGTTCGATGTAACTGAATTGCAGTTCAGCGAGGTCGCCGAAGAAGGCGCTCCTGGTGGTGATGGAATCGGTGCACTACTGGATAACATCCGTGTTGTAGAAGCAAACGAAGTCGCCATCGAGAATGGAAGTTTTGAATTAACAGCCGAAGATCGTTCGCTTTGGTTTCGCGGTGGCCAAGACGTTGCGGGCTGGTCGTCAATTGCAGACGACGCTGGTAACCGTTGGGTGAAAATTGCTGAGTCAGATACCTCTGACACACCTGCTCCTGGAAGTGCCATTGCAACCGATGGCAACAACTACCTCAACCTTGACACCACTCAATTCCATCGTGACGTCGTTTTCACTGACGTCGACACAGTTGCCGGCGAGACTTATTACGTAACATTTGATTTGCGAACCAATGGTGACCAAGTCGCCAGCCCAGATGAACTTCGAGTTCGCTGGAATGATGCTTGGGCAACAACGATCCTTGGAACCAGTGAATGGACCAACCACGGATTGGTTTTGACCGCAACTTCTGACTTAACTCAATTGGCTTTCCTTGAGCCAGGAGAAACAACCGGAAATGGTTCAGGCCCATTGATTGATAACATCCGCATCTACTCAATTGCAGAAGCAACGAATTCTGGAGAAGTAGATCCTGGCGAGACGACTCCGGGTGGTGGAGAAGTAGATCCGGGTGGCGGGGAAACAAGTCCCGGTGAGACTGAAGACGAAATTGTTGTTGATCTCAATGGAAGTGAAACTGGACTAGCTGGTTCGGCAACTTTCTTCCCGCAGGGTGGAGCTCAACCAATTGGCCAGGGTGTATCGCTTAGCCGTAGCCTTTCAAACAATTTGACTTCGGCGACCGTTCAGTTGGCAGGAGCACTCAATGGTGGTCAAGAAGTAATCGGCGTTTTGAATTCAGCCGTTCCTGAAGGTGTTACGCTAACTCGATTTGATGCCGCGTCAGGCGAATTGAGACTTGAAGGTGAAGCATCGGTTGAAGATTACGAAGCCGTTTTGCAAACGTTGTCTTACTTTAATGCCGCTGACAATGTTGGCACTTCCAGTCGCCTCGTTACCGTGACAGTTGAAGACAGCACATTGCCAGTGGGCCAACAAACGGCCACAGCCACTTTGGATTTGGGAATTGAAACCGATCAAGCGAATATTGATGAGTACATCATCAACAAATACATCGCGGACAACGATTTGAACGCGGTCGAAGTTCAAGAAGGCCTGTACGCTGTCATTGATGATCCAGGCACTGGTATCAATCCAGATATCAACAGCCAAGTGCGAGTTGCCTACGACGGAAGATTGGTCACACTGGATGATCAAAACAACCTCGTTGACAACCCAGTATCGTTTGACACAAGTCCTGCAGAAGGAATCGCATTCCCACTTCGAGGAGTTATCCCAGGATGGCAAATCGGCATTCCTGAATTCGCGGTTGGTGGAAACGGCACACTTATCATCTCGTCAGCGCTCGGTTACGGTACCGCCGGTTTTGGAGCAACCATTCCGCCAAACTCAGTCTTGGTATTCGATGTTAACCTGTTAGAAATCGTTTAATTCATATTGAACGAGTTTTGAAGTTGAGACAACACCCTGCTGACGAAAAGGTTTCGTCCAGCAGGGATTTTTTTTGGGAGGGGGAAGATTTTGGTGGCAATATCCTAGCCATTCAATCTTGTGAGTCCAATTAAGATTGGACTTAGCGCGGCAATCCAATAAGATGAACAAACGGCTTACTTGTTTCTAATCTTCAACCGCTCAAATTCACGGGAACGAACATGAACACAAAATCTTTCTTGCTAACTGCATTTGCCTTTGGAGCATTATTGGTCGGCGCGTTTTTTGTAACATCTGAAACCAGCGCGAAACAGAACACGACTCAAGCGAGCAACAACGCGTTGGAATACGCTGTGCTAACGGAAACTTCTGGCGTTTATACTTTTCAAGCGGGTGACACCAACGTTCGACCACAAAACCGTTCGCTTCGAGCCCTTTACCGCGAACTCGGTGGAAGGCGTCAAGATACGTTCGTAAATCTCTTGAACCGAATCGGCGCAAGTGGCTGGCAACTGGTTGAAACACGTGAGGACGAAGGCACGTTCACACGAGTCTTTTTCCGACGCTAACGATGGCAAGGCATCCTTACGCCGCCAGCAGCGAGAATGAGCAAGCAAAAAGACAAATTGAGCCGCATTACGCTAGCTCTTTTTGGCTTGAGTTAAACCGCTCGCTTCGATACAAAACGGTCGTCATTTTGCGCACATCCGACACCAAGTAGGTCAGGCTGTGCCTGACGGGCACCAGTGAATCAGCAAATTTGGTACACCGTGCCTGCCTGACGCGACACCAGTCAAGTAGGTCAGGCTGTGCCTGACAAGCAATACAGCCTGCCTTTTATCTCAACACAGAATTGAATCAAGGACGATTCGTTCATGCGTTACTTAAACACAAACAACTTCAACCAATTTCGACGACTGCCAATTCTTTTGGGAGCAATCGTAGTTTGTTTGTCGGTTTGCTTTGCCCCGGATCTTTCTATTGGGCAAACTGCAAATGAAGAAATTGAGTTTCCCTACCAAGCGCTCATTCTCAACGAAGGCGCAACGATCCACAGTGGCCCGGGCAGCGTTCACTACTCTACCCGGAAAATGAAACAGGGCGACGCTGTCGAAGTCTATCGTCACGACCCTGGTGGATGGAACGCGATCCGCCCCGTCTCTGGCAGTTTCAGCCTCGTACCCGAAAGCGTTGTGAAAGTTGTCTCCCAGGGAATCGGTTTAATAACCGAAGACGGAACCCAAGCCTGGGTTGGTACCGAATTTGGGCCAGTTACCAAACCGCTTTGGCAAGTCAAATTGAAGCGAGGCGAAACGGTTGAATTGCTTGGTCAGATCAGTTGGCCACACGCCGACGGCCACTCAACCACCTGGTACCAAATTTCACCACCGGCTGGCGAATTTCGCTGGGTCCGAATGTCAGACATCCGACTACCACTCGGTCATTCAATCAAGAAAAATTTGGGCACCGCTGGTTCGTTTGGTGCCGGTTCGTTTGGTGGTCTTACTTCCAACCAGATCGCACCGACCACCACACCTTCGAGATTTAACGTACCCGCAACACGACCGGCCACACCTTATAAAACCGTGTCGATCAACGAAGGCTGGCGTCAAGCAACCAAGCCGATTGCAAAACCAAGTTCATCGAATCGTTTGTCGGGCGGATACAACAACAATTCAGCACGGCAACTTTCGAGTTTCGAAAGTGCGTTGGCAGGCATGGGCGAATCTCCCAATCGTCCATCGCGTGGCGCGACTCCTTTGGCAGTAAACGTCGGGTCGTCAATTCGAATCGCAGACGCAAACCTTGGTTCGCCAAACCTTGCGAGGGGATTAAGCTCAGCACGAACTGATCTTGGCAATGCTCAACTCGGCGCGAATCTTGACTCACTAAAGCTTGATGATCTCGAGTTCAAACTCACGCAAGAGCTGATCAATCATCCGCCTCAATGGCAACTGGAATCCCTTGAGCTTGCCGCCCAATCGCTTTACCAGCGCACGTCTGATGCCGGCGAACGAGCACGACTCACCAATTACCTGCAGAAGATCGCCAACTGCAAAACGGTACGTGCTGGCTATAACAATACGAACAACACGACATACACGAGCGCCAGATCTGGCGGACTGGGAGCAAGCGGGCTTGGCTCAACCAGCAGGGGAGCAAGCGGATTGGGATCAAGTGGGCGAGCAAACGGGCTTGGAGCAAACGGGCTTGGAGCAAACGGGCTTGGAGCAAACGGGCTTGGAGCAAGTGGATTGGGAGTTGGCAGACGCGGTGTCGGAAATTCAAACCAGCCAGTCGGATCGGGCACCCGCTCTTCTGGCCCGGGCGCTCAATACGACGCGACAGGATGGCTAAATGAAATGGTTCGCCAAGGCGGCCAGTCAAGTTCCACGTTTGTACTTCAAGACCAAACAGGCAAAATCACCCATCTCGTCGCACCAGCAGCTGGAGTAGACCTACGCCCATTCATCAAAAAGCGTGTAGGTATTATTGGACAACTGGGCTTCCACACGACGCTGAACCGGAGCCACGTTACAGCCATGCGAATAGCTGAGCTTAGGTGAATGTTGAATTGAATTTGGACAAAGCCACTCAGTGTCTGGCGCTGAAGAAAATTTGAAACGGCAAACAAAAGCCCAAGGAAAAACAAGTTTTCCGCATCTAAAATCAAGTGAACCCGGTCGGGATCGAACAATCTCACACACGCTCCCAGCGGTGGTGGGATCCACGCGACTAGGTGCTACGCAAGACACTTGCAAGAATTCTTCAAAAGCATCGGCAGAACCGAAGTCTAGGGTTGTCGATTGAGCAAGGACGTACCGCAATGGAGGCTGAATTGCAGCGAATCGGAAGCCATGTGAAACAACTTGATTTTTAGAATTTGGGTATGGAACTTTCAAAACTTTTGGCTGATGAAGCGAAAATCGCGTTCAGCAGAATGGCCAGTGAATATTCCGATGTTGAGCTCTGCGGGTTCGCTTTATATAGCGATGACAGCGCTCAATGGGTGGATATCGCCGCCAACACTAAGCAGCACTTGAACGTGCGAATAGGTGAATTGAAGGAAACGAAATACCGAGCGTCAGAAGAATTTGCACAAAAGTGGTACACAACCGAATGGTCATTTGAGGGTGGGTATGCAGATTGTTTCTCGGCATTCGACAATGCGATAGCGGAATTGGTGTCAAATGTAGGTGAGGAACAAGTACGATTAGCGGTCATAGAAGCAATGGTTGACGCGTTAAAGGCCCTGCGAGACGAATCATTTTTTGAATCGTTAGTTGCTTCTAGTCATTTTATAGTTTTGACATCTTTGACCGACTCCGAGGACGATGAAGATCTAATGGAGCGATCAGTAAAGCTGTTAAATCCAAATGAAGTTTATTCCGAGTTTGTTAGAGAAAAGGAGAACGCTGGCATTTAGTAGCCCCAAAGGTAACAGGGCTCCCTCCCGGGGTTACTCGCTCTGCAAATGGTGGTGTTGACTTTGCGAGATCGCCCGATCTATATCCCGTAGTAAATGGCCAAAAGAACATTGTAAAAATTCAGTACACGGGAACACGAGCTCGTGACTTTGGTGCAGCCAACCGAGCTGCGGGCATCAGCAATACCCAAAAGGCGCCTTCTGGTTACACGTGGCATCACTTAGACGATTTCGATCTAGTGACAAATACAGGAACAATGCAGCTGGTTAAGCGAACTACGCACGAAGCAACCTACCCGCACATCGGTGGAGTTGCTCAGCACGAAAGAGCCACAGTTGTTCCATACGATCTAGCTGACTGGATTCGGGCTGGTATTCGTGGTGCTGGAATGCCAATCCCGGGACAATAGGAGTGAGAAAAATGGAATTTACCAACGTAGACCGAAAGGTTAGCAGCGATGAAGTTTCTGCTGTTGAAGCAGAGCTAAACCTTACGTTCCCTAAAGCTCTTCGAAGTTTGTTTCTCGAACACAATGGCGGCGAACCTGAACCTTACGTATTTCAGGAAGAAGGGCTTTATACGGTGGTGAACGAGACACTGCCTCTTGTCTCTGAAGAGAGAGGTACAGCTGTTCGCTCATATCAGCTTCTTGTTCTTGAGCGAGAAATCGTTGGAAAGAACTTTTTCCCCTTTGCAGTCGACGCAGGGGGTGATTACTTCTTCGTTGATTGTGAAATGCCGAATGCATCAGTCTATTTTTATCGCTCCGATCGACCTGAAAATCCGTTGTTGAATCTAAACCTTTCCCTCGAAGAATTCTGGGAGTGTTTACAACCGGAAGAATGATCGGAATCATTGCTACTTAAACCGCCGACTAACGACGTTGCGTAAACGAAAACGCATTCCAGACGGGGATTTCTCGAAGTTGATGTTCCAACGCAGCCGCCGCGCGAACGACTCAACCGAAGCGATAGACGTTGTTCGCGGCGGAATCGGGTAAGACGTTCCAACGTAGTTTCGGTGTGAAGTTCCAGAACGCTCGTCCCTTGCGTTTTTAGATGATTGAAGAGGCCGAAGGCACGCCGATGCATGTACGGATGGCGTCAACCGATGATGCCATGGAAGCGGAAGCTGCGCTGCCGTTGTGTTTATTCAATCGAAGGTGTTCAGGTGAGCTTGCCAAACGATTCTCAGTGTCGAAGCGGCGCATCATCGGTCGATGGAGCGCAGCGACACTGCGCCGAAATGGATGGCGCAGCGGAGGCCACGGAAAGCGGCGCGCGTGCCGTTGCCGCGCGACCGAAGCAACTCGACTTAAACCACGAATCAGCGTTCCAATGTCGAACGATTCCAGCCGCGATGGGCGGAGTGTCGAGCGGGCTTGAGCTGCCAAGCGATTCTCCAAATCAAAAATACGGCACTTGTACTTGCCGAACATTTTGGTTTCAGGATATCATTAAGGTGCGACGACTTGCTAATTCCGTTTAATCCACTAGTATGACTTGTTTGTATACTCTGCATCGTATTATTGAAAATTGTGATGAATCTTAGTGTGTCGAGAAATAGCGTGTGGTTGTTACTAACCTGTTTGGTTGTTGTTTTCCAAGGAACTTCAACTTCCGCCCAGTCTTCTAAGATCGATACCGACGCGATTGACACTGTGGTTAAAAAAGAAATGAGAGACCAGAAAATAGTTGGTCTTGCAATCGCGATTATTGGAAAAGGCAAAGTCCTGTATTCCAAAGGTTATGGATTCGCGGATCTTGAAGAAAAAACAGAAGTTGGGACGAGTACCGTTTTCAACTGGGCTTCAAACTCAAAACCAGTTATGGCGATCGCGGCTATGCAGCTAGTCGAGTCAGGTGATCTGGATCTCGATGCTAGTGTTTCCGATTATGTCCCCAACCTTCCAGCTGAATGGAAAGACATCACGACCAGACACTTGCTCTGCCACCAAAGTGGCATTCCTCATTATCGCAACGGAAAAGTTGTGCCCAGTGGAACTGAGTTTACCCCAGAGGAAGAGTTGGATCCAATGAACACGATCCATCGGTTTACGAAATCACCATTGTTATTTACGCCTGGTACAAAGAGCGAGTACTCTTCTTACGCCTACATATTGCTGACTGCAGTTGTCCAAGCCGCGGGCAAAAAGCCCATCGCTCAACAGCTTACGGAACGAATTACTGAGCCACTTAAAATGGATTCGTTTCAACTTGATATGCCATTTGCTGACCAACCAAATTGGTCAAAGGGATACCGGATAGTTAATGGAAAACCTGTTGAACTTGCGGACGAACCACACGCTTGGAAGCACGGTGCCGGCGCATATAAGTCTTCGATCGATGATTTCGCAAAGTTCACAATCGGGATGATGAAAAGTCGATTGGTCAAATCGAGGACATCCTCGAAAATGTGGAAAGGCCAACAACTTGCATCCGAAGAAAAAACCGTTCGCGGGTTAGGCGTAACTGTAAGCGGTAAGGGAGACAAGCTTAAGGTTTCCCATGGCGGTAGTCAGTCAGAAGTAACCACACGGATGGTAATGTATCCAAAGAAAAGGCACGGTATCGTCGTGTTGTGTAATACCGATGACATAAATATCGGTCGTGTTACAACGAACGTCTACAAAGTTCTCGTGGCAAATTAGTAGGTGTGTTAGAGGAACAAGAGCAGGCAAACAATCGTAAGCCAGCAAAACAACTGCACGTTGACCACCACTTCAAGCATCAAGTGAAATGCAATCCCGATTGCAAGCATCGGCCATCGAAACTCTTCAATCCAAATTACTGTTCCTAACCCAAATTCAACTATTAACGTGCCCCAAGTTGCAACGCGGAGCAGAGGCAATGACATCATCCATAGGGGAGTTTGAAGCGGCGAAACTGTGTGCAGTTTGGGGGAAACCACGCCGCCGTTCCTTCCCGCCACCTTGAACCCGTGAGCTTCCAATACACACTCTTAATGTACAGGATCGAAACTTGTACCTGCATTAACCGCATGCTCCATGGATCGCCCACGCTTTCCCATTCTCCCCCATACCATGCATCAACGGACCAGCCGTCTCCGGCTGGTGAAAACAGCAATAGAAAAGCCATCAGTCGCATCAACGTGTCGCCACCTTGGCAAATCGCCCTGTTGCGGTGATGCAATGAAACCAAAGTAACAAAACAAACAATTGAGCAAGTGTGTGTCATCCAGCCGGCGCCCAAGCCAATTCCAGCGATGCAGTTCAACGATACCAGGAAATAGGGCGTCCAGTGGCTTGAAGGCAAAATGTTGAAAAGCGTAAATCGATGAATAAATTCCGTCTGGCGAAAGGTGACGTGGTACATCTCGCATTAGCAGCAATGCATTTAGCGCTACGATGAACCCAAACCCCATTCGAAAAACGGCAAGTGGAAAAAGTGAGACCGGTGAGTGGAAAAAGCTGTTCCATAAAAAAAGTCAGTCCCATTGTCGGATACCGCAAATGCGACTGTTCAGATCAATGACTTTCCAGATATTGAAAGTTTTGTTGTCTTCAACTCGATTCAAGAAATTGATTTTTAGATTCAACGCCCTTGTGGATCGTAGAGATTGACATACGAGTACGGGAGTGGAGGCCAATAGCAGATAGTGAATGGCATCTAAAGTGTCGATGTACCACCAGAAAGGCAAGAAAAAAAAAGTGGACCCGATCGGGATCGAACCGACGACCTCCACACTGCCAGTGTGGCGCTCTCCCAGCTGAGCTACGGGCCCTTAATTAGATTCTGGAATGCCCAAACACCAAATTGAGGCTTTCCTGAAAGACAAAACGTTATCACTGCGGCCAAATACTGTCAAGGACGAATTTACCGACATTTGCTGATCGCTGTGACTTTGCGCTCAAGCCTTGCCGCATGGCGATCTTTCTAGGCGCTACGCCTGCCCAAAGCGGTAAACACAACTGCCGCTTTGATTCCGATCAATCCGACTTGATCACTGGTATAATCATTCCGTCTTCGAAATTGACACTCTTTGATTGACCAAAGTTCACTTTATTTTTGCGTGATAGCCGATGACAAATCCACCAACCTCTCGTTTGCATTTTGCCCTGCTGCTTAATTGCTCTCTGTTCAAGTTCAGCCGACGTTTGTCTACGGAACGTTTGTTCAGACTCAGTTTGTGTAGGTTGTCCAAGGCACCTTTATCGAAATGCCGTTTGTTTAAGCTTGGTTCAAGCAACCCGATCTGGAGCTCAATGGCGGTTGCCCTGTTGATTGGTTTGACTGCTGCGAATTTGGTTGGCCAAGACGGTAAAGAAAAAGCAACGTCAGCTGGAGCAAAAAACGAAGCCAAGATCGCTGGTCAAATCCAAGATGGCAAAGCTCAAGATGGCCAAGCTGATTCCCAAGCCCCGAATGAAAATCCCGATGCCAAGTCTGTCAAAAAAACTTCGGTTGAACTGATCGTTTTAGGCATCGCTCAAGACGCCGGTTTCCCGCAGGCAGGATGCGCAAAATCCTGTTGCTCGGCGGCTTGGAAAGACAAATCATTACGGCGACTTGTTGTGAGTATTGGCATCATCGATCATGCCTCAAAACAACGTTGGTTGCTGGATTGCACACCCGATTTTCCAGATCAACTACGGATGCTTGATGAAGTGTGTCCTGTGGAAAAAACGCCTGGGCTTGATGGAATCTTTTTGACCCACGCTCACATCGGTCACTACTCTGGTTTGATCCATCTTGGCCGCGAAGCCATTGGGGCCAAGCAAGTTCCTACTTTTGTGATGCCCAAGATGAAACAATTCTTGACGACCAATGGCCCATGGAGCCAACTGGTGAAACTTGAAAACGTGTCGTTACAAACAATGAAAAATGATGAATCGATCAAGCTAAATGAGCGGGTGTCGATTACGCCTTTTTTGGTGCCGCATCGAGATGAGTTTTCCGAAACGGTTGGCTTCAAAATATCTGGCCCTGACAAAACGGCTGTTTTCTTACCCGATATTGACAAGTGGTCTCGTTGGGATCAGTCGATCGAAAAACTTATCCAAGCGTGTGACATCGCCTATTTGGATGGGTCGTTTTTTGAAAATGGTGAAATCCCGGGGCGTGACATGGCGCTTATACCACATCCATTTGTAGCCGAGTCAATTAATCGGTTTGCTGCACTCGACGAAACCGAGCGCAAAAAGGTAAGATTTATTCACTTCAATCATACCAATCCTGTCCTCCAGCCAAAAAGCCCTGCCGCGGCAAGCGTTCAACGAGCCGGCATGGCAATCGCGTCTGAAGGGGAGATGATTGAGCTCTGATGGTTTGTTAATTTTAGCTCCAATATTGGGGCTTCGATTTCGAATCACTTGCGGTTTTTAATTCAACAATGGGATGGACGATGAGTATTGATAACGGCGGTTCACAATTTGGAATGGACAACCCAATTGGCAACATAGAGCAGCCAAAATCCAAAGCCAAGTTTTGGTTGTTCGGTGGTTGTGGTTGCCTAAGCTTGATCGCACTTGTTTGTGTCGGTGGTGGGGCTTTTACTTGGTTCCAATTCGGGCAGCCAATGATGAACCTTATTAATGAAAATGTCACGCTTGTTCAAACGTCTCCGAAGGCAAAAGAAATTCTTGGTGATCCAATTACTGTCGATGTGAGCTCCCCAAAACAGACTTCATCCGGTGGTGATTTCTCGTTCACCTACCCGATTTCTGGTCCTAAAGCCAAAGGGACTTACACGTTTAAAGGTCGAATGAACCCGGAAACTTTTAAATTCGAGGGAACTGAGAACTACATCGAAGTTGACGGAGTCAAAACAGATCTCAATCCCGATGCGATGTTTGATGCATTCGAAGACGAAATCGACGACGGTAACTAGTGAAATTCGAATCAAGTTGGATTAAACGACATCAAAGTCGGTTCCCAAGCCGTACTTGGGTTTGGTAGATTTAAGAAACAATTAATCGCTGGCGTTGGGGCAATTGGGTTGCAGTGCTCACGATACATTTTAATAAAACACTTACAGTTGAAAGATAAGAAATGGCGAACATTACACTTAAAGGAAATCCGATCAACACTTCGGGCGACCTTCCGGCAGTAGGCAGCAGTGCACCAAGCTTTAATTTGGTTGCGGCTGACCTGAGCGAAAAAACACTTGCCGATTTCGCTGGCAAGAACGTGATCATGAACATCGTGCCAAGTTTCGACACTCCGACATGTGCGATGTCGGTCAAGCGATTCAATGAAGCGGTTGGCGAGTTGGGCGAAACGGTTATCGTCAACGTATCAAAAGATCTACCGTTTGCGCAAAAACGTTTTTGTGCAGACAACAGCCTTGAGCACATCACTAACCTCTCGGCTTTCCGCTGCAATAAATTCGGCGAAGATTACGGCATCGCGTTTGCCGATGGGCCGTTGTTAGGCTTGCTTGCTCGTGGCATCGTTGTTCTTGATGGCGAAGGCAAAGTGACTTACACAGAGCTCACTCCCGAAATCGCAGACGAGCCAAATTACGATGCTGCTTTGGATGCGGTCAAGCAATTGGCTTAGAGGTGAAATAGGCTTTAGCCGAACATTAAATTTTGCCAAAGCCGGTTGTTGAATTTTAAAACTGAAAGCCAGTCGAATTTTTCGGCTGGCTTTTTTTTGTGACAAACCCAAGTAATTTGGACATCACTGTCCGGCCCCGTTGCAGAACTCGTTAAGAGTTTTGGGGCCTTGGTTTTTTTGGCCGCAAACTCAAACAACAAAAGTTTTAACGGCGTCTCGGTGACTCTGCCAACGATTTTCATCCAATATTTGGCTCAGTTCAACGAACAGGGTAATTAATGAACGATCAAGAATCGCCGCAAGAACCACAAACAACCCTTCCTTCGATTGAACATTATTTTGGGGCGGTTAAGACGGGGCGACATTATTGGTGGCATTGGCTGACAGGTGTTTGCTTGATGCTGCTAATTTTCCTCGCGATGTTAATTTCCCTCGCTGTTGTCTTTGGTCTCTGCGAAGATTTAATCGATTTCAATCTCACAGTTGTTGACGGCCAAGAATTAGCCAATTTGGTTGTTTTGCTACTGTCATTTTTGGTTGCCTTTGTAGCGATTGCAGTCATTCAAAAGTTCTGGCACCGGCGCCCTGTAGCTGGTTTGATCACGTCAGCGAAAAAGTTTCGTTGGGGGAACTGCTGTCGAGCAATGGTGGTCTTTTTTGTTTTGGTGTTCCTGTTCAATCCTGTTTTAATATGGTTTTCAGGTACCTGGGATCGTATCTCCATCAATGGAATATGGCCGTTCCTGATTGGGATTCTTATTCTGGTTCCGTTGGTGCCGATTCAATCCGCTTGCGAAGAAATACTTTTTCGTGGATATCTAAATCAAGCGTTGAGTAAGTATTTGAAATATCCAATCTTGGTCTACTTGGCAACGAGCTTACTGTTTTCACTTGCTCATGCTCTCAATGAAGAGGCGTATATCCAGATGTGGCCATATCTTGTTTGTATTTTTGCCTTTGCGGCTGGCGCTTGTGTTTTACTGCATCTTGAAGGCGGACTTGAAAGCGCGATGGGCTATCATATTGCCAACAACCTTTTCGCGTTTTGTGTTTTGGGAGGCGAACTAGAGGACATGCCCGAGTTATCGTTGTTCTACTTACGCGGGACTCCGAAAGTCACCATGTTAGATGCGTGCTACGAAGTGCTCATGGTCGTCGGAGTTGTAGCGTTGACATTGGTGTGGAACCGACGTGCGGCAAGAAACAAGTCATGTTGACGTTGAGTGACGGAGAGAGATTTTTTCCTGTCTATCTTTTTCGGACTCGCGACTGTCGGAGAGGAATGTCCAACCTGCGTCTCTCGGCCAAAACAAAAATGCCTGTCGATCTTACTGCTGGCTGGAATTTGGCTCGTCGATCGTTTTGATCTTCAGAACGATCGGTTGCTTCGTAGAATTCCATGCGATCATTCGGTCGCTTTTGATTTCACCAAAGCAAAAACAGAGAGTCGTTTTTAAGAACCGAATCGCCAAAACGGTGCCGGGCGAACGGAACGATTGCCTCTTGTGGACGTAATTCGAACCACCGTTGTCTGGATTGACCGCAACGATCTGATGGACATGCCCTTGCTTAGCCAATGCTGGAATGATGAATTTCAAGATAGATGTATAGGCTTTGGCATTGCGAAATTGTTTATCGATGACAGCCGCAAAAAGCCAAACTTGTCCTTCATCAAGTTGATAATTGATCCCCAACTCGCTCTCAGTGAACTGCTTGGTCGCCGACCAGAATCCACCGACCAGTTCGCCTTTTAACTTTGCCTGACATGCCTGGGCATCACCTGAACAAGTCTCACGACGAAAATAAGTCACTTGTTCAACCGCTTCCAAATCGGCCGCTGTTTCGCACCAGCTTGCATCGACATCGGGATTGCCAGCGATTTCTTTTTGCGTTGACAACTGATAGACCACAAATCGCCGACATCGAAAAAGCCATTCAGGTACGACACGATTGAACGCGAGTGCGAACGAGTAGCGGAAGCCGGTTTTTTTGATTTTTTGAAGCAAGGTCGGTGTCTTGGTTTCGAGAATCGTTTATTGTTTAGCAGGTAGAAGATGAAGTTACGCCTGGCCGAAGGGGTCTTCGATTGAATGCGAAGGCTCAGTAAACCAAACGGGACCGGTTTCAGTCATATAGAAATGGTCTTCCAAGCGAACACCGAATTCATCAGGGATCACCATCATGGGTTCGCTGCTAAAAACCATGCCGACATCTAACGGCGTTTTTTCTCCGCGAACAAGATTTGGGCCTTCGTGAATGTCCAACCCGCACCCGTGTCCGGTTCGGTGAGGCAGCCCCGGTAGTTGATAGTCGGGACCGTAACCCGCGGCTTCGATAACGTCTCGGGCGGCTTGGTCACAGACTTCGCATGGCTGGCCGATTTTTGCGGCTTCGAACGCGGCGATCTGTGCGGCTTTTTCGATTGTCCAAATTTCGCGATGCCGGTCGGTTGGATTACCAAACGCGAAACTGCGAGTGATGTCGGAGTTGTATCCGTCAAGCAAACATCCCGTGTCGATCAATACCCAGTCATCGTCTTTTAAGATTTGGGGATCTTTCACGCCATGTGGAAACGATGTTGCGACTCCGAAAAGTACGATGCAAAAGAATGAACCTGCGGGCGCGCCGACTTTGCGATGAGCGTCATCAATAAACTCGACGACTTCGCTGGTTGAAATTCCTGGCTTGAGCATTGCCGCGGCGGCGCGATGGACTTCTAACGTCATCTCGTGGGCTCGCTTGATCAAAGCGATTTCGGATTCCGTTTTGCGGCTGCGGATTGCTTGCGTTAATGGCTGGGCGTGCTGCAATTGCAAGTCGGGATTGGCTGCCTGGATTCCGTTGACAATAAAATAAGGTGTGACTTCGTCGATCATCAATGGCTTGGATCCGCCATCCATTTGCTTCATCAAACGACCGACGACTTCGTATGGACTTTCGTGTTCTTCCCAAGCGTGAATCTCGGCAGGTATTTGCCAGTAGTCTCTCAGCGTATCCAATTCGAATTGCGGCGCGACGTAACAAATGTCACCTGACGCTGGAACGATCGCGGCGACCATCCGTTCGCTGGGACTCCATTTTAATCCGGTGAAGTAAAACAGGTTGGTGCCGGCATGCAGATAAGCCGCGCTGGCTCCGGACTCGCGAAGTTTCGCTTGCAAACGCGCTAACCGACTTTCGAATTCAGGCTTTGTAATAAAGTTTACATCTGCCGTCATGTCGCTAAGCGAATCAAAGGCTTCTTCTCGCGTTTTTGTTCCGACACCGATTGTCATTTCGAATCTCACTTGGCTGTTTGTGATTGGATGGTTCGCCTGCGGCTCTGTATGGTGAGCACGCTGCAATAGTCTAATTTATTCACTGCTAAGTTGCAGGCAGGGCCGCTTGCGAAATTATCGGCAAATCGTTCGCCATCCACGTTGAGATTACTTTGTATCGGTTCTAGCCTTCTGGGTTGTTAGGAAAATGAGTCAGGCAAGTTGAAATGGAGCGACGAACCGGTCTAATGATGTTCTGACTCGAACTGAATCGAGCCAAAATCAATAGAAATTCAACTTGGAGAATAAAAATGAGAAAAATACTTGGGCTAACTTGTTGCGTTCTGGCAATTTGTGCGATGGCCACGTTTGCGAATTCAACGGAACCGCTTCAGCCAAACGAAGGCGTTACAACGAGCGAAACAACAGCAACCACGACTTCAGCGGCTGCAAAAGTCAAAGTACATTGCGAAGTCCCTTGTGGAATTTACGCCGACCAACGTCGTTTCGAAGAGATGCTTGAAGACACCGCAACGATCGCCAAGTCGATTGCGAGTATCAAAGAAATCACTGCCGGTTTTGGATCTGGCGGACCAACACCAACGGGCGTCAATCAGTTGACACGCTGGGTTAACACCAAAGAAAGTCACGCAACCAACACGCAGCACATTGTTGCTCAGTACTTTTTGACTCAGCGCATCAAATCCGACAAAGAAAATTACGTTGACCAACTCAAGGCCGCACACGGTGTGATGGTCGCGGCAATGAAGTGCAAGCAAGACGCCAAAGCTGAAACGGCCGACGCATTAAAAGTTGCCATTGGAAAACTTTACCGCGCCTACGAAGGCAAAGATCCTGATTTTGAAAAAGATCACAAGTAGTAAAAAGTGAACGCTAATTGGCGGAAGTCAGTTGGCAGTTGATAAGAATTTGGATGGGACGGTCGATGGCCGTCCCATCTGTTTTGATCATGGGTTGAAGAAGTGGAATTTTTCGCGTGGCGAAGTCAGAATCAAACGCAGAAAAAAATGGTGAAATTCTTTTAGAGCTTGCCCGGCTCACGGAAGTCGAACTGAATCCACCTGCAACCGAATTGGAAATCAAAAAGACTGAGAAGGAGCTAGGGTTTGATCTGCCAGAGGAGATCAAGCAATATTTGCGACTGTTTAATGGAGAGGTTGGCAACAGTAGTGATAAAGTGTTGGGCATGATGGCGGGCGGAACTCTTCACTCTGCAGATCAGATCGTTGAGTGGTACAAATTCTGCCAAGACGAACTGCCGAACTGGAATTTGCATTCGGATTGCCAACGATTGGGCAAAACTGAAAAATCAATGCGAAACTGGATCCCAATCACTTGGGGCTACGATCTCAAGTTTCTATTCTTTGATAATTCCGATCCAAAAGAGGATGGAGGAACCGGTTGCCACGGTCAAATTTTTTTGTCTTCGCCTGCGTACTGCGGAACTTGCGTTGTTGGTGAGAACCTCGCAAACGCATTGGAAAGAATCAAAGCGAGTTTGATCGTTACGGAAGACGAGGAAATTGAGTGGAATCTAACTGGTATATGATTTTGTTAGCCACAAGAGTGGCGATAGGATCTAGCCCATGGCACAAGCCATGGGATTGGTCTGAGTAAATCATAAAGCCACGTCACCCCATTCGGGGTTCAGTGAGTACCGTCAAGCGCTTTCGAATCTAAGGTAAGAACCGTGGCTATCGCCAAAACGGCTCACTCTTGGTTGGGTATCTGATACTGTCGATTTAAGAAAGCGACAAGCTCGTTACAAGTCAGTTGCTTGGTGTATCGGTTCGTTTGCAAATATTGGGTTACGTTGTGAATCAATGAGCCAATAAGTCGAAATACGCACCAGAAACGAGTTGCGTTTCATCGACTCCAAGTCCGCGCATTAACTCTTTGGCTATCGCTTCGCCGGCTTCAATTGAATCGTTATCTTGCAGTACGACTTCCAGCTCAAGAAACGTGCCCAGCCCTTCGACATCGTCCAAGTGCACTCGAGTTTGGTCAACAAAAAAGACTTCGCGATTCTTCTGTACGACTCCAGATATCCCGAGTGCACCGGCCAACGCTGCCTTCATCGTTTCTGCATCGCATTGAGAGCGGATATAGTTTGAAGTTTTCGGGCCTTCGCAATCTGGGCGTTGGTAGAAAATTAGTTCAGCGGTTGCGTCGTCAAACTCTCGCAGCTTTAGTCTTCCTTGGCGGGCGTTGAAAAACGTATCGGTTTGGACCAGTTTTATCGGGCCATCGGTGGCCAGTGCTTTGGCGCGTTCGCGTAGGCTGGCGAAATTTTCGGCGGGAATCATTGCCTTGATTTCTACGTTCCGTGCCATTGAATTTATCGGTGAGTATTGGGGGTGTTGATTGTTTTCGCAGTCCAGGACTCGTAGTTGCTCTTTGGCAGTTCACTGAATGAGCCGTTTAGGCGATAGCCTCGGTTGTTTTGCGGTGGGTGGAACCGTGGCTATCGCCAAAACGGCTCAGCGAATGGAATTGAGTTTAAACTGACCGCGTTTATTTCGCCGCTTCGATATTGAGCGTCGGTGCCTCGCAACCGTGGCTATCGCCAAAACGGCTCAATGTTTGGGATTTACTCCCAAACTACTGATCGCCTATTTCGCGGCTTCTAAATTTTCGCAGGGACCAACCACTACCGTCATGTTTTTGTCCAACGGGTATTTTTGAAGTGCATTGTTGACTTGGTCTAGCGTCAACGATTCGTAAATCTGCGCGATCTCGCCAACGGTTTTGTATTTTTGTTCGTTCAACCATTGGGAGCCGATGGAAAACATTCGGCTGCCCGTTCGTTCGCTGGCCAGCACGATGTGGGAAGCAATTTTTCGCTTTGCCAGATCGAGCTCTTTTTGAGTGATGCCTTCTTCGCGGATGCGTCGTTGCAAATCGGCAAGCCGCTGAATGTTTGATTGGGCTTGATCTGGGGCACAGCAAATGTAAGTCATGATTGAGCCGCAGCCCTGATACTCGTACGCGCCCATTCCAGCCGACTCGGCCAATCCAGAGTCGAGGAATTCCCAATAAAGCCGACTGCCACCATCGTCGCCAATGATCGCAGCCATGACCGAAGTTGCGTATCGAATTTCTTCTTCGCTCGATGGGCCGGGAGCCATCTGCAAAATATATTGCTGGTGCGAGCTCGGTTTGTGGATCGTAACAAAACCGGAACGGTAGTCCGCTGGAGTTTTTGCCCGCTGTGGATCAAACTTTTTCCAGCTTCCACAACACTTATCAACGTCAGCGACGAGTTGATCGAAATCAATATTGCCCGCGCCTGCAAAGCAAATATTAGAAGGCGAATAGCGCTGTTGGAAGTAATTCATCATGCCTTCGGGCGTCATTGCCGATACGGTTTCTTCCGTCCCAAGAACGCTTTGGCCAAGCGGGTGGTCGCCGAAATACTCGGACATGATTCGCTCGTAGCCGCCGAACGGAGGCTGGTCTTCATACATCTTTATCTCTTCGATGATGACCTTTTTCTCCATTTCAAAATCTTCAGTTCGCAGCGACGGTCGCATGATGTCGCTTAGCAAATCGACGACTTGCGATTGAAATTCGGGCAGCACAGTTGCATGGTAAATGGTGCTTTCTTCTCCCGTTCGCGCATTGCTGCTTGATCCCATCTCATCGAGTTCAAGGTTGACTTGAGCTGCGGTTCGGTTCGGCGTGCCTTTGAAAACCATGTGCTCCAGAAAATGACTAACGCCTCCGATCTCAGATGTCTCATCGCGTGAACCGGTGCGAACAAAAAATCCAAACGCCGAAGTGTACGCACGCGGATTGCATTCTGCCAATATTTGAAGCCCGTTTTCGAGCGTGTGTTGTTTATACTCCATTGGTTTTTTCTCCCAATTTCGACTCGTCAAATACCAATGGCTGCTGCCCCAACGTTACAACATCAAATTTGCTTGGCGGGTTGGCTGCCAAATACTCGTTGATCGATGCAACCGTCAGCCCGTTCACGTTCGCGTTGACTTCGTCCAAAGTTCGCACGCGCCCAAGATGAAACCAGTCGCCCGCAATTGAACTGGCTCGCGAGCGAGACGATTCCTGTTGCATCACTAATCCACTGCGGATTTGAACTTTCAATCGTCGAAGCTCGGCCTCTGTGATTCCTGCGGCGAGTTTTTGGACTTCTTCGATGATGACGTCCAGCGTTTCCTGGGCACGGTCATTGGATGTGCCGCTATAACAAAGCACTGCACCTTTTTTCTTAAGCGTATGGCAGGAAGCAAAAACGGTATAACACAATCCACGATTTTCGCGGACTTCGGTGAATAGCCGAGAACTCATACCGCCACTGAGCACACCGATCGCACCCCGATTGAGATAGTAATCGTCATGCGAATAGGCCACGCCGGGATAAGCAATTCCGATGTGCGTTTGTTCGCTTTCATGTTGAATGTGATCGACGCCATGCGACGGTGGCGTTGACTCAATGATCGGATCGTCTTTTGGGGCCCAATCGTCAAACAGTTGGCCGACATGCGACTTAAGTGATTCCCAATCGAGTTTTCCGGCACACGCGATGATCATGCCGTTGGGACGGTACATCGATTCGTAAAATGCTTTGATGTTGTCAAGCGTAATTGAAGCGACCGACTCCATCGTGCCTTCGCAACTACGTCCATCGGTCGTGCCGTAGAAATTCGAACGCAAATGACGAAGTGTTCGCTGGGCCAGGTCGTCACCGAGTGCGGCGATTTCCTGATAACAAACCATGCGACCGTCTTCGAGTTGGTCTTCAGGAAAACGGGGGCGGCGAAAAACGTCTGCGTAAACCGAGATCGCGTCGTGCAGCTGAGCAGCTTGCATCGCGCCGCCAAAATTCGTGTTGTACAGCGAAGCCGAAGACGAGTAGTCACAGCCTAGCGACTCTAACGCTTCGATGAATTCCCGGCTGTCATATTTTCCAGCTCCCCGCTGGACCATTTCGCAGGCAAAGTTAGCCGTGCCAATTTTTCCGTCGGGATCGAATCGGCAACCTGCCGGAACGGCAAACGAAAAAGCCGCCGACTCCAGCCACGGCATCGGCTGAGCGATTAACGTCAGTCCGTTTTCGTATGTGTGGTGAAAGATGTTTTCTTGCATCGTTGTTTAAACTTGACCTAATAAGAAATCAAAGCAATCCATTATTTTAGACTTGTTTGCCCCGACGCGAAGGGGTGCGAGCAACGTCGCAGGAACCTTGTTTTTGGGCGATGTTGTAACCCAAGCTACAGCCACGCATCACGCAAAATCTCAATCGGATGCAGCGCTTTTTTGCCCGTCCCATCGGAAATCTGATGCCGGCAGCTGGTTCCCGGTGCTGCAATTAAACTCTCGGCGGGCTCGGCTCGAACCGTTGGGAACAAAACCAGCTCGCCAATCTGCATCGAAACATCGTAGTGCTCAGATTCGTATCCAAACGAGCCGGCCATTCCGCAACATCCAGATGGAATCAGGCGTACGCGATGGCCTTTTGGCAATTGAAGCATTTGGACAGTCGGTTTGAGAGAAGCAAGTGCCTTTTGATGGCAGTGCCCGTGAAGCCGGATCGTTTGATCTCTTTCACGAAACATCGTCGAGTTGAGTTGGTCTGACTCAATCAGCCGTCCAATAAACTCATCAAACATCAACGCGTTTTTGGCAAGCGTTTTGGATTGCTCTTTAAGGTCATCCGAAACCAACTGCGGATACTCATCACGAAAACTCAAAATCGCAGATGGCTCGATGCCAATCAAAGGAACTTTTTCGGACACCAATGGGCCGAGCGCCCGAACATTTTGCTCCGCGTACTCCCGAGCCATTCGCAACAGGCCTTTTGAAATCGCAGCCCGGCCACTTTCGACATGCTTTGGGATTTCAACCGAGAATCCGATTCGCTCAAGCAACTCAACGGCCGCGATTCCGATTTTTGTATCGTTGAAGTTCGTAAACTCGTCGCAGAACAACAACACTTTTCCCTTCGTGCCTGCGTTGGCATGTGGTTTGTGGCTGGCAAACCATTTTTGAAATGTCACCGAAGAAAGTTTTGGCAATGAACGCTTGATCGCGAAACCGGAAAACCACTTGATCGCTGGGCCTGTGATTGGATTGCCGGTGGCGAAATTGAAAAACCAAGGAGCCTTTGAGGCGAGTCTCATGTTCTTCGAAAACGCTGCAATCGTTTTGGCTCGACGCGGCACGCCATGCACATCGTAGTATCCCTGAAGGAATTCGGCCTTCATTTTTCCAACGTCGACATTGGATGGGCATTCGCGTTTACAGCCTTTGCAGGAAAGGCAAAGATCCATGACTTGCTTCAAATCCTCATTGTCAAACGGATTCGATTCATTGGTTGGGTGAGTCAAAACATGACGCAGCATATTCGCACGACCGCGCGTTGAGTCGGCTTCGTCGCGAGTCGCCATGTAGCTTGGGCACATCGTTCCGCCGGACAAATGCGTCTTGCGACAATCTCCTGAGCCGCTGCAAAGTTCGGCCGCGCGCAATACGCCTTGTTCGTTTGAGAAATCAAAAACCGTTGCCACCTCGCGTGTGCCCTGCCCCGGCTTGTACCGGAGTTGGGTGTTCATTGGCGGCGTCTCGACGATTTTGTTGGGATTGAAAATATTATTCGGATCCCAAAGTCGTTTGATTTGTTTGATCAGCTCATAGTTTTTTGTGCCGACCATTCGTTCGAGAAACTCACCACGCAAGCGTCCGTCACCATGTTCGCCGCTAAGTGAGCCTTTGTATTTTTTGACCAAGTCCGCAATCGCCGAAGCAATCTCGCGAAACTGCTGATTGCCTTTGGCAGTTTTTAAATTCAAGATTGGCCGTAAGTGAATTTCGCCTGAGCCAGCATGGGCGTAGTGTACGCACTGCAAACCGAACTGGTCGTCGAGAATTTGATTGAACTCACGGATGAACTCAGGAAGGTCAGCAACGGCGACCGCTGTGTCTTCGACGACCGCACATGGTTTTTCGTCGCCCGGAATGTTGGCCACGATTCCGAGTCCGGCCTTTCGTAAGTCCCAGACCTTCTTCGTTTCGTCGCCCATCAAAACAGGAAAGCTATACCCTAGCCCCGCCGATTGCATTTGAGTTTTGATTCTTTCGCTGACCGAAAGCACTTCCTCTTGGGAATCGCCTCGAATCGCTGTGATCAAAATCGCCCCTGGTTTTCCTTCGACAAAATCCGCGTTCTTTGCCTGTTCGCGATTGCGAGCTGCTCCTTCGAGAATGAATTGGTCTATTAACTCAACGGCGTAGAGTTCATGTTCGACGGCAATCTGCGTCGCATGTAACGCGACATCAACACTTTTGAAATGTGCACATTGCAGCCCGAGTACAGGTGGCGGAAGCGGAATACAATTCAGTTTAATTTCGGTAGAAAAAAACAATGTCCCTTCAGATCCGGTTAGCAGTTTGCAAAAATCAATTTGAAGGTCGCTGTCGGGATCGAATACCGCCGCATCCATTAGCAAATCAACGGCATAACCCGTGTTGCGGCGAGGGATTTCCGGTTTGGGGAATTCGCGCTGAATTTCTGCGCGTGTTTCTTTGTCGGAAAGCATCTCTCGAACGCCCCGGCAAATATCACTGAGAAGTGAGCCGTCATCTGGATCGCAAGCTTCTTCAAATTCGTTTTCACTCCAAGCCGAAAACTTGCCCCGGCTTCCGTCGCTTAAGATTCCGCTAATCGATAAAACGTGATCGCGTGTGCTTCCATATTTAATCGAATTGGAGCCGCATGAATTGTTGCCAACCATCCCGCCAATCATGGCTCGGTTGGACGTGGAAGTTTCAGGGCCAAACATCAATCCATGTTTCGCAAGTTCCATGTTGAGTTCATCGCGGATCACACCCGGCTGAACACGAACCCATTTTTCTTCTGCGTTAATCTCCAGGATTTTTGTCATGTGACGAGAGACGTCAACCACGATGCCAGACCCGACGACTTGGCCGGCTAAAGAAGTTCCGGCCGTTCTGGGAATGATCCCGACCGAATTGTCTCGCGCGAGTTCGATCAGGTTTTCGATGTCGGATTCGGATTTTGGAAACGCCACCGCCACTGGCATTTCTTGATAAGCAGACGCATCGGTCGAATAGATGGTTCGTGTGAGATCATCAATCTGAATTTCGCCCTCGAATTTGTTTGCGAGCGTTCGAAGGGCTTGGATGATTTGCGGAGGATGCATATTGAGTTGTTGGGAAACAACCGCCTGTTACTTAAAGTTCGCAATACGATGTGTCGTCGGTCAGTCGCCGGCAAGGATCTCGCCAGGTTAATTCGGCAGGTTCGATCAAGTTATTGGCAACTTCCGGCCCCCAGGTTCCCGCGGGGTAACCATAAACGGGAATGGCAGGGTCGTTTTTCCAGGCGTCCAAGATCGGTTTTACAAACTCCCACGAATGTTCAACGCTGTCTCCGTGTGCATAAAGTGTTGCATCGCCACGCATGCAATCAAGCAGCAAACGTTCGTAGGCTTTGGGGACATCGTTTTCGGCGAGGTCCGAATAATGAAAATCCATTCCAACGTTTTCGACATTGAAGCCTTCGCCGGGAACTTTCATTCCAAAATTTAGCAACAATCCTTCGTCGGGTTGAATGCGAATGATCAATTGATTGTGTGCCCGCGAGTCTAGCATGTCTTGCTGCCGACGAAACAACGTGTGCGGCGGTTTTTTAAACGTGATTGTGACTTCGGTGACTTTCGCGGGAAGCCGTTTTCCTGTGCGAGCGTAAAACGGAACTCCTGACCAACGCCAATTGTCGATGAAGAATTTTACGGCGGCAAACGTTTCTGTTTTTGAAGCATCAGGGACGCCTTCTTCTTCGCGATAGCCGTTGACTTCTTCGCCACGGACGGATGAACGCGTGTATTGACCACGGATGGCATGTGTTGCGATTTCAGATTCCTTGATCGGGCGAAGCGATTCAAAGAGCTTTGTCTTTTCATTGCGAATCGATTTGGCATCTGGAGAAATGGGCGGTTCCATTGCGAGATGGGCGACGACTTGCATTAAGTGATTTTGAAACATGTCTCGCAGCGCACCCGACGTATCGTAATACCCGCCGCGCGAGCCAACTCCGATGTTCTCGGCGTTGGTGATTTCGATATGGTGAATGTAATTGCGATTCCAAAGCGGTTCGAAAACGCCATTGGAAAAACGCGTCACCAGGAGGTTTTGAACGGTTTCTTTTCCGAGGTAGTGATCAATGCGATAGATGTCATCTTCGTCAAAGTTTTCTTTCAAACTGATGTTTAACGCCCGTGCCGATTCGAGGTCGTAGCCAAACGGTTTCTCGATTACCAAACGTCGGTAGCTGCCTTCTTTTTTATGCAGTCCATGATGTGCAAGAAAGCGCGGGATTTTGTCGTACAGAATCGGCGGTGTTGAAAGATAAAAAATTGCGTTGCCCTGCGTCTGGAAATCTTTGTCCAGCGATTCAATTCGATCTTTGACCAAACTGTAATCATCAACCGAATTGGTATCGATCGGTTGATAGAACAAGCACTTGGCGAACGCCTGTTGGACGTCGTCGGCAACATTGGAAAGGTCGATGAATTCGTTTTCGAAAAAGACTCTTTTGCGAAAGTCATCATCTGAGAGTTTGCTGCGGCTGATACCCAGGATCGCAAAATGTTCCGGCAAGTACTTGCGCTCGTACAAGTCAAAAATCGCCGGGATCAATTTACGTTTTGCCAAATCACCAGAAGCCCCGAAAATCGCGAGGATTAGTGGTTCAGGATTCGAGTTTCTCACAGATCATTCCTTTTATGTGTTCATTTTTCCGCAACGCGACAGCGTGGATCGCTTTAAAAAAGCGATCAAACGTGGGCAATCAATTAAACGATGGTAAGCGATTAAGCTGGGGCAATCGATCAAGCGTTGTAGGTCGACGACGATGTCGTACCGCCGCGTCCAGTCCAGTTGGTATGGAAAAATTCTCCACGTGGTTTGTCCACGCGCTCGTAAGTGTGTGCGCCAAAGTAATCCCGCTGAGCCTGCAAGAGGTTGGCTGGCAATCGGCCTGTTCGATAACCGTCGAAATACGCCAGCGCCGCACTGATCGCTGGCATCGGAACGCCGATCGTCACAGCCGTAGCAACGACACGACGCCAAGCGCCTTGGGCATTTTCAACCGCTTTCTCAAAGAACGGATCAAGCAGCAGGTTGGTGAGCTGAGCGTCTTTCTCAAACGCGTCTCGAATATTGTTGAGGAACGCAGAACGAATGATGCAACCGCCACGCCACATCAACGCGATAGCGCCGTAATTGAGGTTCCAGTCTTTTTCATCGGAGATCGCTCGCATCAACTGGTAACCCTGAGCGTAGGAAACAATTTTCGAAGCGTAAAGCGCCTGCTCAAGATCGTCCACAAACGCTGCGGCGTCGCCTTCGAATTTTGTGGCAGGACCATTAAGCACTTTGGCCGCTTCGACTCGTTCATCTTTAAGCGCCGAAAGGCATCGAGAGAAAACGGCTTCCCCGATCAAGGTCAGCGGTTGGCCAATGTCCAGCGCCGTGATCGCTGTCCACTTTCCCGTTCCTTTCTGTCCGGCTTTGTCGAGGATCAAGTCGACGGTTTCATTTCCGTCTTCGTCTTTGTAGCCAAAAATGTCACGTGTGATTTCGATCAGGTAGCTATCCAGCACGCCGTTGTTCCATTTCGCAAACACTTCATGCATTTGCGAATTCGACATGCCCAATCCGTCTTTCATCATCTGATAAGTTTCGCAGATCAATTGCATGTCGCCATACTCGATCCCGTTGTGAACCATTTTCACAAAGTGCCCTGCTCCGCCGGATCCAACCCAATCGCAACACGGTTCTCCTTTGTCTGTTTTGGCGGAGATCGCTTGAAAGATCGGTTTGACGTGCGGCCAAGCGTCAGGGTTTCCACCTGGCATGATACTCGGCCCTTTGAGAGCACCTTCTTCGCCGCCGGAAACGCCTGTGCCGATGTAAAGCAAACCTTTCTCGGCAAGGTCGTTTGTTCGCCGGATGCTGTCTGGGAATTCGCTGTTGCCGCCGTCGATAATGATGTCGCCTTTGTCCAGATGCGGAACAAGACTATCGATGACTTTGTCAACTGCGGCTCCGGCTTTGACCATGATCATCACACGGCGCGGGCTTTTCAATTTTGAGCAAAGCTCTTCTGCCGAGTGAGCACCGACGATCGGTTTGTCTTTGGCGCGACCGGCGATGAAGTTATCAACCTTCGACGTTGTGCGATTGTAAACGGCGACGGTGTAGCCATTGTTGGCCATATTTAAAACCAGGTTTTCGCCCATCACGGCGAGTCCAATCAAACCAATATCTGCATCAGCCAAGGTAAGTTCCTTCAAAGAATTCTGTTTTGGGCGAATTGTATGGCTAGATGTTGCGAGTCGACAAATAGCTCAACCTTTAGAATGTTGATGGTAGCTCATTGGCAGAAAATCGAAAAGCTCACAGGCGACGAGGAAAGAGAGCAAGGCGAAGAAGGCCAAGCGAATTGCCCGTAAGAATAGGTAATGGATGCGAGCACAACCAAATCGGGTCGAAATGCCCGCCGAAATAATCTTCGCTGTCATAAACGAAAGTTGGGCATTTTTTCCGGCAGTTCTGGGTCGGTAAAGAGCTGAATAATTTCAAGACTGATACTAGGACCGCACGACGTCGCAAAAGGGATCTTGGCCCATTTCGAAATGTCGCTCTTGTCGCTCCTTGTCTTGCTTGAGCAAAACCATTCGATCGATCAAGTGCTTGCGCTCGAGTTTCTGTTGGGCTTGATTAAAGTGTCGAAACAGGTGGCGAGGGAGCCGTTTGGGTTTCGACGAATCGCCTGACGAAGTTCGGTTGTATGTCTTGAAAAGCGATTCAGACTTTTTAGGCCCAAGTCCAAACTTTAAAACTTCATCGTCCATGGCAAGGAAAATTCGGAAGCTGCCGGGATCGCCTTGTCGGGAACCGCGTCCAATCAACTGCCAATCGATTCGCTGGCTTTCGTGAATCTCAGTCAAAATCACATGCAGTCCGCCGGCCTTGCGCACGGAGTCTTCGAGCATGATATCCGTTCCGCGACCTGCCATGTTTGTCGCCACCGTCACGCAGCCGGGCTGGCCGCTCATCGCCACAATTTCTGCTTCACGTTCGTGGTTGTTCGCGTTGAGGACTTGGTGGGTGATATCCAGCTCGGTGAGGGCACGTGAAAGTGCTTCCGATTTGTCGACGTTTTTGGTGCCAATCAAAACGGCTCGACCAGCCGCGATCATGAGTTGGGATTCTTCGACTACAGCCGCGATTTTTGATTCGAAATTTGAATAGATTTGCGTTGGAAGCTTAATGCGTTGAACGGGTCGATTGGTCGGCACGCGAACGACTTTCTTTTTGTAGACCTTTTTGAATTCGGAGCGACTTGTCCAGCACGTTCCGGTCATCCCGCCAAAATACTCATAGCGACGAAAGAAGGTTTGCAGCGTGATGGTTGCGCCTTGGCCTGTGGCTGGGCTGATCTCAAGATTCTCTTTGGCTTCGACGGACTGGTGGATACCTCCCTGCCATTGACGGCCTTCGGCGACGCGCCCCGTGAATTGATCAACGATCGCGATTTTGCCATCCCGCACGATGTAGTGTTCGTCCAAGTGAAAATCGCGACGGACTTTAATTGCGTTTTCCATGTAGTTGTACAGTTCCCGGATAGGAACCGTTCGCGTGAAATCCGTTTGTGGCAAATGGCGGAGTTTTTCGATTCCTCCGGGCTCAAGTGTTACCTTTTGGCGGTCGTGATCGTATTGGTAGTCAGAATTTTCTTGCATCGTGGCTACGTGTTTTGCTGCCCACTGAAAACAGGCTTGCTTTTTTTGTTCTTCTTTGGCGTCGATGATTCCAATGATCAGTGGGGTGCGGGCTTCATCGATTAAGACACTGTCTGCCTCATCGACCAATACAAAATACAAGCCACGCATTGTCAGGTCAGAATGCGATGAAATTCGCGAACTCGAACCAGCAAGCTTCAGCCTGTCCCGCAAGAAATCAAAACCAAATTCTTTTGCTGTTCCGTACGTGATGTCTTTTCGATACGCGACCTGACGTTGCTCGGGCGTATCATCCGCTTGGATCACGCCGGTGCTTAACCCTAACCGTTCGTAGACGGGGCTCATTATTTCAAAATCGCGTTTGGCCAGATAATCGTTAACGGTGACAACGTGTGCACCTCGGTCGAAAAGCGCATGAAGAAAAGTTGGCAGGCAGGCGGTAAGCGTTTTGCCTTCTCCAGTTTTCATTTCTGCAACGTGTCCACGTGCGATTTGAATCCCGGCAAATAATTGCACGTCATAGGGGATCATGTTGATGCTTCGCCGTGCCGATTCGCAAACAAGCGCAAACGCTTGTGGGATTAGATCGTTGATTTTACCGCCGGTGGTGGCGCGATATTTCAACGACAATCCTTGCTTGCACAGCTCTTGGTCGGAGCAGGATTCGAGTTTTTTCGCCAGTCGACGTATTCGATTGGCGATCGAAAAATCATAAGCGTTCAAAAAGGATCCCAAAGCTCATGGAAATGAAAAGAAAGTGTGGTTTCGCTCAAAACAAAAGGCAACGATTGATTATAGTTTAAGAGGTTCAATTCGCGCAATATTAGCAATCCTGCCATCAGTTTTTCTCAGTCTTCGACCCTGTGGATGATCCAAATCCATGAGCCTCACCATCAACGACTCAGTCAAGAAAATCGCCCAAGAAGCACCAACGCGGTTAGCTTTCTTTCAGGCGTTCTTGCGCTTTGCCGGATCGCAAACAGATGCACTTAGCGGTATTGCCTGGAATTGTAGTGCGACTCCGTTTCAACCGATTTCTCAAATTCAATCGCGTGACCGTGAGGTTTTGAAAATTGGCATCAGTGAGCAAGTGCATCTTGGCCTGATTCATCAAACTCTGGCACTTACGCCAAGCAAGACACTGGTCTCAAAGCCAAGGCCTGATGCGTCAGGTCAAATCCCGTTCGAACATCCTGTAATCATGATGGCCGCCCTACGGACAAAGTCAGCAACCGGTAGGCCAACCGTCCAATTGATTGAGTTGTTTTTTCCGCAAGGCCTCGTTCCTCGCGTTTACGAAGAGCACGCAAATACGCTTGAGGCATTGTGCCAAGCGGCCAGCGAATGTGAGTTGCCAAGTGCACCTGCGAATTCTGGAGTTACCAATAACTCAGGCGTGCCGATTGGACGCGATGTAAAAAGTCAATTAAGTGCGCCCCAGAACGCGGTCAAAAAAATTGGTCCGTCGCAGTTGGACGAGTACGTTCACCAAATTCATCGTTCGCTTGATCCAGCAGAAACGGCAAAGCAAATTGCCAACGAAGCCCGCCGTGTTCTCGATTGTGATCGTGTCTCCGTTGTTTTGACCAAAGGCAATCGCTGTGTGGTCAAAGCGATTAGCGGTCAGGCATCCGTCAATAATCGCAGCAACAACGTGCACTTGTTGCGAAAAGTCGTCCAGCGCGTTTTGCCTACCAAACAGGATTTTTGGTACCCCGCGGAAAATCAACTGCCACCAGAAATTGAAAACCCATTGCAAGAATATCTTGCCATCGCTGCCACCCGCTCTTTGGTTGTGGTTCCGATTTACGATCAGCCGCCTCAGTTTCAAGAGCGTCCCGATGCGGTCAAAACCAAAAATCGGGTCATTGGCGGTTTAGTAATTGAACATTGCGGCGAAGAATGGACGCGATCGTCAGTCGCCAATGCCGTCGATGTCGTATCGCGCCACGCCGCAGATGCGTATCGCAACGCTTACAGCCATCGCCAGTTGTTGTTTTATCCCGTTTGGCATTGGCTGGGTAAATCAACAGTCGTTTTGGCAGCGAGAAATCTTTCCAAAACGGCTTTGGCATCCGCAGTCGTTTTGATAACCGGTTTGTTACTCGCTTTGATGCCTACAAATTTCAAAGTCTCCTGTGATGGGGTTCTGGTTCCAAAAAATCGCAGCAACGTTTTCGCTCCATTGGAAGGAACCGTCGCCGACATCGCGGTTTCACATGGATCGATGGTTAAAAAAGGCCAGACGCTTGTGTCGATGGTCAACATTACTCTTGAATCGCAGGCGGCCGAGTTAAAGGGAAAGATTGACGAGATCCAACAGCAGATTCTCTCAACGGAAACTCTGTTGCTTACCCGTGGCGGTGAAGAAGAACAATTGGGCGAACAAAATTTGAACGCTCAAAAGGCAGAATTGGCCAGCTATGAGCGGCAGCGGGATTTGGTTCAACGCAAGCTCGACAAACTTAACGTGACGAGTCCGCGAGATGGGCGGGTGATTACATGGAACGTTGAAGAGCGTTTTAAAATGCGGCCGCTTTCTCGTGGCGAGTTGCTTATGGAAGTCGTCGATGCGGATGGCACGTGGCAGCTTGAGTTGAATTTGCCCGATCAGAAAATTGGACACTTGCTTTCAGCCTATCAAAAGAACGATGGCAAACCGCTTGATGTCGAGTTTATCCTTGCCGCAGACCCTGAACGTAAATTGAAAGGTCAGTTGGTCGATATTGGTAACGCGACGGTTGTGACGCCGGATCAAGGCCAGTGCGTTCGTTTGAAAGTCGAAATTGAAAATGACCAGCTTGATATTCACCAAGTCAAATCGGGCGTTTCCGCAAATGTGATTTGCGGAAAAACGTCACTGGGCTATTCGCTGTTTCACGGAGTAAAAGAGTTTGTTCAAAAACAGTGGTTCAAACTGTTTTGATTGCGGTCACTGGGCAATGATTCTTTATGCGGTTGTTCTTTTTTCTAAATTCCTGAGGTCATCGTGTCAGTCATTGATCATTCAATGCAAACGTCGGAGCAGCGGCCGATTCGGCTGCGCGCCCGTCGAGACCTCGTGATTCAGGAAACGGTCTATCAAGGTGAACAGTCGTGGATCGTCAAAGATCCGGTGGCCATGAAGTACTTCCGCGTTCAAGAGCCTGAGCGGATTGCTTTGGAGATGCTGGACGAATCGAATAGCTACCAGGACATTTGCAACGAACTGAAACAGCGTTTTCCGGAAGTAGAAATTCGAATCGAAGACGTGCACATGCTCGTCAACTCATTCCATAAAAACGGCTTGCTGATTTCCAATGCACCAGGTCAAGCGGCTCCGCTGCAGATTAAACGCAACAAAGAGCTTAAGCAAAAAGCGATGCAGCTCTTGATGAGCGTGATGTCTCTCAAGTTTCCAGGCGTCGACCCAGAGCGATTTTTGAATTGGCTCTATCCCAAAGTCAGTTGGTTCTTTTCCAGAACTTGCTTCTTCATCTGCTTGTTCATTTGCACCGCCGCGCTCGTGTTGGTGATGCAAAATCTGGATGAATTTTACCGACGCCTCCCGGAGTTTGGCCAGTTTTTCAATTTGAATAACATCCTCTTCATGGGCGCGATCATGATCGTGACCAAGTCGATTCACGAACTTGGCCACGGATTAATGTGTAAGCACTTTGGTGGAGAATGCCATGAAATTGGGTTCATGCTGCTTGTGATGACTCCGGCGATGTACTGTAACACTTCCGATTCTTGGTTGCTGCCAAACAAATGGCATCGAATCGCAATCGGCGCAGCAGGAATGTACGTCGAAGTTGTATTGGCGTCCATTTGCACATTCATTTGGTGGTACACGCAGCCTGGCGTCATTCATTACATCGCGCTGAACACAATTTTCTTGTGCGGTGTGAGTACGTTGCTGTTTAACGCCAATCCGTTGCTGCGTTATGACGGCTATTACATGCTTTCGGATTTCCTTGAGATTCCGAACTTGGCGCAGAAATCAAAAACGTCATTGCTCAGCAAGCTCAGGGTAACGTGCCTGGGAATGCAGCCCGTCAATTCACGAATGTTGCCGACACGACACCAAATTTCGTTTGCGGTTTATAGCGTGGCTTCGTTTGTCTATCGCTGGTTCGTGATGCTGATGATTTTTTGGTTTCTGGTGAAAATTTTCGAGCCGTATGGTGTGTCGGTCATCGGTCACATCATGATTGTGTTTTCGCTTGTCGGAATGATCGTTATTCCGCTTTTTAAAATGGCCAAGTTCTTTTGGTACCCGGGAAGGTTTAGAGAAGTGAAGAAAGTAAGGTTTGCCATTTCGTGTTTGGTCGTCGCGCTGGTGGCTTGTGGATTGTTTATGCTTCCAGTGCCGCACAATGTGCAAGCGAGTTTTGTCGTCATGCCGATCGGTTCCGAGCAGATCTATGTGAGCCAACCAGGATCGCTGAAGGAAGTTTATTTTCAGGCAGGTGATCGCGTTAAAAAAGGCGACGTGATCGCGTTGCTTGAAAATGCAGATCTGGAGATGCGACTTGAGGAACTCAACGGACTGTTAGCGAAAGCCCAGTCACAGTTGGCTGACTTTCGATTGAATGAACAACGAATCGAAGATAGCTCTCGCTTGATCAAGCTTGCTGAATCGCAAATTGCCGATCTCGAAAACCGTATTGAGTTGCAGACTCGGTTGGTGGGCGAGTTGAAATTAGTAGCCACGCGTGAGGGCGTGATCATTCCTCCTCCCAACAAACCAGTTGAGCCGGTTGATGTTTTGGAGGACCAAAGAACGCTTGTTAGTTGGTCCGGAACGCCTTTGGATGCCGAAAATCGGAATGCGTTTTTGGAGTATCAGACTTTGTATTGCTTGATTGGCGAGCCCACTGAGATGAAAGCGATGTTGGTGGTCGAGCAGTCCAATGCCAAATTCATCGAACCCAATCAGCCCGTGACCATGATGGTGGACGAGCGGATCGGAACGAAAATCAAAGGCAATATTGAATTTGTCTCTCGTGATCCGCTGGATACCGTTCCGCGTGAACTTTCAGTCAACAATGGTGGCTCAATCGCGACCAAACCCATGGCGGGCGGTAGGGAGGTGCCGATGTTTCCTTCTTACGAAGCGAGTGTGCCCTTGGACCACGTCGACGTTGTGTTACTCAATGGGTTCCGCGGACAAGCCAAGGTTCGCGTTGGAGCTTCGCCGCTAGGTAAGCGATTTGTTCGTTACTTGAAAACGGTAATTAACTTTCGATAGCCTGCCCTTGAGTGATTTGCAGCAAGCAATGGGCGAGACCGTTTGTTAAGATGGAACGAAACAATGTCTCACAAATCCACTTGAGCTTCCTATGGCAAAGTTTATCTTTAGTTTCTCGTCGCTGTTGTTCGCCGTGTGTTGCGGTTCTTTTTGTGCTGGTCTGCGTGCTGACGAAGCAACCGTCGACAAACCGAATATCGTATTTATTATGGCGGACGATCTTGGGTATGGTGAACTTGGCAGTTACGGCCAAGAGAAAATCAAGACGCCTCATTTAGATCGGCTTGCAAAACAAGGCTTACGTTTCACACAGCATTACACAGGTGCCCCAGTTTGTGCTCCGGCACGTTGTGTTTTAATGACGGGGCAACACTTGGCTCATGCTGAAATTCGCGGCAATCGTGATTCGGGCAATGGAAGAATCTTTCCGGGGCAGTGGCCGATTACCGATGAAGTCGTAACGATTGCCGAAGTCTTAAAAGAAGCGGGCTATCGAACGGGAGCGTTTGGGAAATGGGGACTTGGCCCGTCCAACACAACCGGGTCGCCGATGAAGCAAGGTTTTGATCGCTACTACGGCTACAACTGCCAACGCAACGCCCATAGTTTCTATCCGCCGTTTCTCGACAGTGACGAAAAAGAAGTCAGGGTCAATGGTTTTCCGATTCCGGGACATCATCGCCAACCCGAAGGTGAAGTGCTTGCCGAGACGTATCGCTCCAAAAACTACGCGCCGAAATTGATTCTTAATCAAGCTCTCAAGTTTCTTGATGCCAACAAGGATAAACCGTTCTTTCTTTACCTACCGTTTGTCGAACCGCATGTTGCGATGCAGCCACCGCAGGAATGGCTTGATCGATATCCGAAGGAGTGGGATGCCGAGTTTGGAGCTTACCGTGGGCAAAATGGTTACTTGCCACACCCGCGCCCGCGAGCGGCCTACGCTTCGATGATCTCCGACCTTGATGAGCATGTCGGTACGATTCTAAAGCGACTTAAGAAACATGGGCTCGAAGAAAAAACGATTGTCATTTTTACTTCTGACAATGGACCGACCCATGGCGGAAAAGATCCGAATTTTCACATTGGCGGAGCGGCTTGTACTTTCTTTAAATCCAATGATGGAATGAAAGGGTATAAGGGAAGCTGTTACGAAGGCGGCATTCGAATCCCTTGCATCGTCCGCTGGCCCGGAAAGACAAAACCGGGAACGACATGCGAAGTCCCTTCCTATTTCCCCGATTGGTTTCCGACGCTGACTGAAATAGGTGGTGGAAAAACACCTGAAAGTCAGCAATTGGATGGGATCAATTTGACTGGTGTACTGCAAGGCGAACCTGCTCCCAAACGAACTGAACCAATGATTTGGGAGTTTAGTGGTTACGGAGGAATCGTTGCGATCCGCGACGGAAAGTGGAAGGCGATTCGTACTGCGGTTCGTAAAAAGAAACCGGGCGACTGGCAGCTATACGACTTGGAAAGTGATCGCAATGAAACAAATAACGTTGCGGGGGACAATCCTGAAATTGTCGAGCGTTTGGAAAAAGCGTTTTTGAAAACGCGAACGGCCGAGCCAGATTTTCCATCGCCGCTTTATGACGCGAAGTAACAATATTCGTTTCGCAGAACTGGATCGCCTGCGTCAACTGCCTGGCACTTTATTGGAAAAAGCAACATGCCACCTACTGAAAAACAGTTTTCGATCGGAAAGTTGATCTACATAACTGCGTTTGTAGCGACGATCGTGGCAACGTTGCTGTCGAAGTATCCGTATGGCTTTATTTACCCGATCGGTTTTGTGTTGATCACTTCAGCCTATATTATCTGGAGCATCACAAGGCCGCTGGCTGATGTCGCTGAATCGATCGTGTATGAATGGGAAATGGAGCGTTTGGCTGAGGAGGAGGCGAACTCGGATTCAGTTGAGGACCAATCTTGAAGTGAGTATTTGAATGCGACTGTGGAATTGCAGCCGCCCTGTTTCACTTATCAGACTTCGACGCTAATTTTCTCTCTTCCCTCATCTCAATCCGTTTCAGTGCAAACGTGGCGTCTTGGGAAACTTCGACTTCTTCATGGCCGTTAGCAATTTGCTTTAACAATTTAATGCTGCGAGGCGTGTTGCGAACTTCTAAAGCAAATACGATTCGGCCCCAACGACGCGCTTCGACGTGCTCGCGAACTGGGCGATTGAATTTCTTCTTCAGAATAATCCCGATGCGATATCTGAGTTCAGGTGATTGCGATTCGACCAATAGCTCGCGAAGCCTTGGTTCAGCTCTGGTCCGTATGAGCATCAACTGCTCTGTCGCGTTTTGACGAACTTGGAATTCCGGGTCATTGAGTTTGGTGATCAATTCATCAAGTGAGCTTGATCCTGAATCAACCGGATCTGGTAATCGAAATTCCAACTCGTCCATGATGGCTGAATCGCCATACACCAAACTGGCAGTGCCACGCAGGGATGACTTGATCGTGCTGGCTCCCAATCTATTCCAGATGTTCTTGAATTCTTTGGCTTCAAACTTTTCTACGAATGCTTTTTCTGCTGGCGGGATCAACATGCTTTGAACATCCCATCCGATCACTGAGCAATCGTTGACCCCCGAAGCTCCCGTCGCAAAACGATTTTCAAGCGAGTCAAATGCAACGGACGTCACATGCGCAGCGTGGCCTTTGAATTCCCCTATTGATTGCCTTGTCAATAGATCCCAAACCACTGCAGTCTGATCCCAACTGGTCGAAGCAAGAAAACGGCTGTCTCCTGAAAACGCCAACGACTGAACGATTTCAGTATGTTTTCGCATCGTATAGACTTTTCGTTTTGGGTCACGTAAATCCCAAAGCCGAACGTTTTCGTCACGGTAGGTTCCGGCAACCCAAAACCGATTGGGAGAAATGACAACCGACCGTGGGATTTGCGTCGGACCGTCCAGTTGGACTTTGACTTTTTCTTCAAGGTCAATCACCAACGTTTGGTAAACTCCGCTTCTCAATCTGCAGTAGCTGACGACCAGCTGGCCGTCTTGCGACATGGCGGAGCGAGTTTCATTACTTCGCGTTTTCCATTTCCGCTGCGTGGTCATTTGCACGCCCGGCCACGAATAAGTCTCTACATGCGTTTCGCCTAAAACATTGATCGCATTTCCGGCTGAATTAAAGTAAGCCGCTATCCCGTCGGTTTCGATTTCCGACTCAAGTTTTCCGGTTTTCGTGTTCCAGACTTTGACTTTGGGCCCCAGCCCAGCCGTGGCAAAGAACTCAGAGTCAGGAGAAAAGTCGATAGAGTCAATGCGTTCATCCTGTTGGATTTCGCAGATGACTTTTTGTTTTTCGACGTCGTAAATATTGATTTCAAAATCGCGATTCCTAGTCGCAAGAAACGTTCCATTTTTGGAATAAGCCAAACGGTAGATGCCATTGGCTTTGGGCGTTCGACCATGCTCGCCGAATCGCCAAAGCGAATGATCAGGGAGTTCGCCGGCAAGTTTTTTAGGGTCTTGGGTGCTGTCTTGTTTTTCGTCTTTCTCACTCTCTTCAAAATCTTGTTCGTCTAATTCCGGGTCATCTAACAGCGAATGAAACGGCTGTTGGAAATGGGCTGCCGCAACAGCCAGATCCCCCAATCCTGTGGTCATCAATGCGCAACCAATCGCGGCCATCATCAGGAGATTGGGAAATAAGAGCTTCATCTAGCAAGTTTCTGAGTGAACGTAACAACATCAAAATTGAGGATCGGTTGGAATACCACGAAAAACCAACATCTGTTTCAAGTTTAGCAGAAAATTGGGTTTAATCTCGATTTGTTTCTAATGGATTTTGACCCAGTTCGTTAACCTGATAGCCATTGCAATTTGGTATCTTTGAAGCACCGGATATATTCGGAACTAGCGCGGTTGGAATCGCGTCAAAGGCAAAAATCAAACTAAGCGTGCGGGAAATGAAACAAAGTATTTTTAAATCAAAAATCACACCGAGATTGTTGCTCGTGGTCGCGGGACTGTCTCTCGGCTGGCTAGCACGGCTGGTCCTTGGTGCGCCCGTCGAAGACCCAAAACCATCTCGCGAAATTGTACGCCCAGTTTCCGAACCATCCGAAGAAGTCATCGACTTGCCGATTATCAAGGAATCGGTCTACCGGGATGACTCTGGTGTCGTTCCGCCGATCCAAATTCCAGGTCAATTGCCAACTGGGCTGGCCAGTTTCAATGTCACTCCCGCAGCGATTGGTACGACTGAATTCGGCCACGATCCAAGTGCGATTTTTGAGCCGCATGGCGAAGAAGTTTGTGCTTCAGGCTGTGCGGCCAGCCGACATCCCACAGAACATTTAAGCGAAGAAACATTCAAGCAGCTCCTCACCGCATACACTTACGAACCGATTGATCAAACCAACAACGCGTTGGAAGAGCTTTTGTATTACGGCCCCCAAACGCGAAAGTGGATTGAAACCGTTGGCGTGGGCGACTTGGATTCCAAGCGAGCTGATTTCCTTTGGGAAGAGCTGAAACTTACCCACGCTAAAGTCACCATTCGCGTGACCGATCAGTCTGGAGTAGTCCGGTCCTGGATCGAGCCTACTCGAGTGCCGCTAGACCGTCGTCATGTATTTTCGATGGAAACAAAGCAAGTTCAATCGCTGGTCACCAGTGGCACCGTCAAACGTGTTGGCCTTAATCACGCCTGGGTCCGGTTGTGACTCGAAGGCGTCCACTTTGTTGGCGGCCCGTGGTTCACGGTTCTAAAAGATAAAGACGATTGGCAAACGCTGGGGCAACTTTGGATCAGCAACGGCAATAAAGATATCCAAGGCACGATTGAAATCAAAATCGAACTGGAGGCAGACGATGAACTTGATTCGTAACAAACAGAATTCCTTGCAAGTACAGGACGCCGCTCAATTGAATACAAAGACAGGTTCAGGTCGTCATCTGAAAACGGGTTTAATCGGCCTCATTGCTTTCTTGATGATCGCGGTGCTTTACGTTAGCCCTGCAAAATCAGATCCCTGCGGCATGGTCCCGCCGATCTTCACTGGCAAGGGCTCGCCCATCAAACGCATCGGGTTGCAGCAGACTTATGTTTACTTTGACAAAGGCGTTGAGTCGTTTGTGATTCGACCGGGCTTCCAAGGCAAGGTCGATAACTTCGGCATGTTGATTCCTTTCCCATCGCCCCCTGCGCTTCGCAAAGTGCCAGACAATGTGTTTGACCAAATTGCAGCAGCAGTCGATCCGCCAGAAGTGGTTGTCGATTTACGTGCAAGACCGGAAATGATGATGGATATGGCCGGTAGTGCACCTATGAGATTCGCTGCGCCTCAAAGAAAGAGCGGGGTTAAAGTTCTCAAAGAAGAAGCCGTTGGAATGTACGAAGTCGCCGTTCTCGAAGCTGGCAGTGCCGCTGCGTTAAAGAAATGGATGGACAAAAACAAATTCCAATACCCCAAAGGCATGGATTCGGTCTGTGAAGAGTACATCACCGAAGGCTGGTGCTTTGTGGCTGTTAAAACGAAAGTCGGAACCAAGAAAGGTGCCGACCCACGAGCCGGACAACGAAGTGCAAAAACGGAACTTCCTACTGGCAGTGTTTTTGACGGAACCGTGCAGGGGCTGGGCTTTCGATTCAAAACTGACGAACTGGTCGTCCCGATGCGGTTGTCGGCTTTCAACCCCGGAGACATGCGAAACGTTGTTTATATGTTGACGCGCGGCGGGAAGAAAATCCGATCCATTCCTGAAGAATATGTCGTTCGCCAACTCAAAGGGAAGCAGTTGGTTAAGCATTTGACTATGCCTCTGCCGCTTCGAGTCATCGGCGGCACGAAAAAAGACATTCCCGATTACCGTCGTAAACGATTGGCAACCGATCGAGATCCGACACCGAAAAACGGGGTTGCGAAACATCTTTTCGTTTCCGACATCGTTGCCACCAACACTGAAGGTTACTCGCTCGAGTATGAAGAAACAGAAAAGGAGCTTTTGCGAATCGGTGAGCATTTCGGTTTGCGTGGAGTCGAGATCGACAAAGTCATGGAAAAGGTAACAGCCGAAGAAGCCGAAAAACTGGTCGCCAAAACGATGCCACAACTGGCCGAGTTGACTTTAACGGTTGTCGATGGCGACTTTCCTCGAGAGATCGTCGCGAAACAAAACCTTAAGTTTGATGATTTTGCGATCGCTTCCAGCCGTAACAAACGCGAGCTTTATGATACAAAACGACATGCTCCAGGCGGGAAGCAGGAAGGGATACTGATTAGTTCTTACGAAGCTTCGCAAAATTTCAACACGGACGCACAATTCGCGAGTGCTGAAAACGAGACGCCGCCGAACGCGACACCTTCTTTGACGTCAAGGCTTTTGGTTACGCTACTTGGCTTGGTCGGGCTGGTTGGTTTGCTGTTTAAATTTTCAGCTCAACTCATCCGCTTTTAAATCACCGCGCCGACCAGCGATATTGTTTGTAACGAAATTACTCACAACGATATTGCAAACTTAAACATTCAAAAACGATCCAACTGAGAATCGAATCATGAGACGAAACCAAATCAAACTAATGGTTCCTGTGCTTGTTTGCATTATGATGCTTTCCAGCGTGAACGCTGATCCTTGCGGGATGGTTCCGCCGATCTTCACCGGAAAGAAATCGCCGATTGCCCGAATCGGTTTGCAGAAAACCTATGTCTTTCACAAAAACGGTGTTGAGTCGTTTGTGATTCGGCCTGGCTTTACAGGCAACGTTGATAATTTCGGCATGCTGATCCCTTTTCCCACGCCTCCAGAGATTCGCAAAGTCGCGGACAACGTATTCGAGCATGTCGCCAACGCTGTTGATCCGCCAGAAGTTGTGGTCGATTTGAGAATGCGTCGCATGATGCGTGGCGGCGGCATGGGTGGCGGTCGTATGCCGATGGCAGACAGCAAAGCGATGATGAAAAAAGAATCCAAACTCACCGTGCTCAAAGAAGAAGCCGTCGGAATGTACGAAGTCGCCGTTCTCGAAGCAGGTAGCGCAGCGGTCTTAAAAAAATGGATGGACGCCAACGGTTATAAATACCCTGACGGCATGGATAAAGTCACCACTGATTACGTTGAAGCCGGCTGGTGTTTCGTGGCAGTCAAAACCAAAGTCGGAGTCAAGTCTGGTGTCGACCCCAAAGCAGGACAGCGTCGCGTCAAAGCCGACGTGCCCAAGGGCAGCGTGTTCGATGGCAACGTTCAGGGCATGGGTTTCCGTTTCAAGTCAGACGAGCTGGTCGTTCCAATGCGACTATCGGCTTTCAACGAAGGCGACCTGCGAAATGTGGTTTATCTTTTGACAGATGGCCCTCGTAAGATCCGTTCCATTCCCGAAGAATACGTCGTCCGTCAGATTCCCGGCAAGAGAATGTTCGACAACGTGACGGAGCTTTTGCCTCTAAGAATCATTGGCGGAACTGAGAAAGACATTCCAGAATATCAACGTAAGACACTTCCGACGCGTCGCAACCCAGTTCCCAAAAACGGAATCGCCAAGGAATTATTCGCATCGGATTTGCTTGCCGTTTCCAGTGGTAACCTTTCGCTTGAACATGAAGAAACAGAAAAAGAGCTTTTGCGAATTGGTGAGCATTTTGGTTTGCGTGGCGAAGAAGTCGACCGCGAAAACGCTTTAGCTTTGACCGATGACCGAGCCAAAACGGAAAAGTTGGGCTTGGACATGCTTAAAGACATGACGCTGACGGTTGTCGATGGTGATTTTCCTCGCGCCGTGATTTCGAAAGAGAACTTGAAGTTTGCTGAATTCAAAATGCCAGCCAGTCGCAATAACAATGTGAACTACGATGCGACTCAGTTTGGGCCAGGGTTGAAAAAGGAAGGCGTTTTGAAACTTGGTGCCATTGATTGGAATCAAGTCGATGCTCAAATCGCAGCCGACACTCGCACCACTGGTTTCGGTTTCAGCGCTTTGCTTGGTTTGGGGTTGTTGGGGATGATTGGAACAATGATTTACCGTCGTCCGAAAACTACTATCAAAACCGTTGTCATGCTTGCTGTTGGATTTGGATTATTAGGAACTGCGTTTGCGAGCGAAAGCGTTGACAACACCGCTGGCACCGACGACCAGATGATCAGTCAGCTTGAAAATTCAAAAACCGCCCAAGCAGGTATCCAGGCGATTACTGAATTTGCAAAACAGAGTGAAGCGAACCGCGAAAAAATGATCGACGATTTGCTGAACGTGGTTAAGACCGACGAAAGCATTCCCAAACGTGGCTGGGCTATTGCAGCGATGGTCGAGATCGGTGGACAAGACGTAGACGAATATCTTTTGAATGTTCATGCCGACGAGAACCAGAAACAAATCGTGCGAACTTGGGCTGCGGCCGCACGCGTGACGATGACGCGAACGGTCAATGGACTGATCGAAAAAGCGAACTTGATTAAAAAATTCCCGGCACTCGGTCGACCGATTGGAATACGAATCGTGGAAAAGCTTTCTAAGAACTCGGATAAAGCAGATCCAGAGCAGGTTATCAGCGTGACGCAAAAAGTTCCTCAGCTTCAACAAGCCTTGGCACCTACGATCATGGCGTTTGGAGCCGAGAAACTGACCAAGGTTATGAGCACGGCGACAGACCAAAACGTACGGCGAATGGCTGCAGGGTATCTGGGTTCACTTTCTCAGTCGGGTGACAGTAGTAAAGTCGCCAAAGCTGTGATCGCTCGATTGAAGTTCTCCGGCGACGCTTCAGAAGTTGCCTGGAAAGGCGGTCCATTGTTCCTGCCTGGTATTCAGTGGTCAAAAGAAGAAGCCCGAGAACTGACTGGCAATATGATCCAGTGGTATTTGTGGTGCGATATCAACAAAAAAGAAGCCGAAAAGAACCAGATCCACAATAACATTCGCAGCCTCGGTTTGGCACGAGCGGCCGGTTACACTTCGCCCGGTTGGCGAAACGTAGATTGCGTCCAATGGCTGGAGGCTTGGAAAGCCGTGGTTGGCAAAGAAGGAATCGAATCGATTTTGAAAGAGCAAGGCGTTGAGTCAGACGAGAGATACTCCGGCGTGATTCGGTAGTTGATAATTTGCCAGCAAGTCTTCGATACAAACCCGACGCGCAAGCGAGTGTGTCTCTTTCCTTGAATTCGTTTCAAGTTTTGAGATGACACACTCGCTTGCGCGTCGGGTTTGTATGGTTAGTCTTGCGCTTCATTGACATACATGATCGCGACATCAAGTTCTTCTTGGGTGTTGAGCCACCGACGGCTTCGGCCTTCAGCCCCAAACACTCGTCTTTCAGGATGGATCGCCTTCAATTTGCGAGTACACCATGCCTTCAACTGTCTGCGAACGGTTTCTGGTTTGTATCCTGGCGCAGTAACGACAACGTGCGTGTGATTGTCGCCTGTCCGTAGGTCATGCTGTGCATGACATTTATTTGGTGGAGCTTGACGCTCTTGATTATGCAGCATGCCTTGGCCAATCTTCGTTAGGTCAGGGGGTGTGAGAGATTCAGCGAGCTTGAAAAAACACGTTTCTCGGCAATGTCACCCAAAAAACGGCGAAAAAACTCGTTTAAAAATCACATCAAAAATTTCTATAAACCAAATTGGGCAATAACAGGTATATTAGAGAGCTAAAGTTTCGTTCGCGCTAAGTTCGTGGTGTTGAACCGAGTTTATTCAAACCAGAGTTTTGTCGATGGATTCGAAAAGTAATCCTGAATTTGATTCGCCTCAAAAGCCAAGTGGCCCAAAGCCCACGAAGGTTCCGCGGAGCAAACCATCGATGAATCGTCCTTCGATTCTTATCACTGGTGACGGTTCTAAATCGAATCCTGTTCCGCCGGCATCTCCTTCGCCTGCTGCAAAGCCTATTTTGCCGCGTTCCAAAACGCATCCGACCCAGCCAGCCGAGACAACGTTTGGCGCGGCCGCCAACAGCCCTTCGCCAATGCGACGTGTTGACTCGGTAGATTCGGAAAGAAACGAAATTCGCGAGCGACGCGAGGTCAACCAACAACGACGCGAAACCAAGTCAAACCAAATCGCGCGAACTCGCCCGGTCGCCACGCCGCAAAACACGACTCAATCAAAAGACAGCGGGCTAGGCGGGCTCTATTTCTTGCTCGCATCGGCATCGTTGATGTTTGGCATCTGGTTTATTGGGCCGCGATTGGTCGAAGAGTACCACTACGCGGCTGCCCTTGGACGAACTCGCGGCGAGTATGAAAACGCCGTTTCGCAGTTGGATAAATTGCCGCTTGGCAACGTCTCGCAAGCTTATCAATTGGTCGCTCAAAAAATTCGGCCAAGCGTAGTCAGTATCAATGCGGTGAAATCCCGCCGAGACGGCAGCGGACTTGGTTCGGGAGTGATCATGACGACCGACGGTTACATTATGACCAATGCCCATGTGCTTGAAGAAGCACGCAGGTACTTTGTTGAGCTTCACGACCGCCGGCGCTACGAAGCAACTTTAGTTGGCTTGGATCCGACTAGTGATTTGGCCGTATTAAAAATTAACGCACCGAATTTGATTCCAGCCGATTGGGGCGATAGCGATCACGTCAATGTTGGCTCGATCGTATGGGCCATCGGAAGTCCTTATGGTTTTCAGCAAACCGTCACATCAGGAATTCTCAGCGGCAAAGACCGTCCTGGTGATCCGCAACATCGAAAACAAAGTTTGCTGCAAACCGATGCTGCCGTTAATCCAGGCAATAGCGGTGGACCACTGGTCGATTCGCAAGGCCGCGTCATTGGAATCAACACATCTATTTTCGGCGAAACGTTTCAAGGAATCAGCTTTGCGGTCCCAAGTGAAACTGCAAAATTCGTTTTTCAGGAATTGGTCAACAATGGAGCCGTCACCCGAGGTTACTTGGGCGTGTTACCATCGGAAGTCGATTATCACGACGCAGTGCAAATGCAGCTTCCGGATCTACATGGCGCCAAACTTCGCGATGTCCTAAATGGATCGCCGGCTTATCGGGCAGGCATTCGCCCAAACGATATCATTCGAAGTTGGAATGGGACTGAAATCAAAGAGTTCAAGAACCTGTTCCGTTTAGCCGAAACGACTCGGCCCAACACTCGCGTGAAAGTCACCTTGTTACGCGATGGCCGAGAGCATGAAACCGAAGTCATAATCGGCACGCCTCCTGTTGTGGCGCCAGTAAGGTAGCCCATGACGGGCCTGCATGTTGGAATGCGATCAATGTCGGTAGGCGCACCAATACGTCGTCAATAAGAAGCGACGGATACGTCGTCGATGGGATCAACGTAGGCGTCAGTCAGGGCCTAGTTTTTGTTTGGCCAAAGGCCTCTTTCACCGTAGCCTAGGGCAACGCCCTAGGAGTGGAATAGACCCAACGGTCTTGGCTGAAGGCCAAACTCACCCAATCTTCACGCTGTTTGAATTTGGCCTTCAGCCAATTGCTGATTTGCTGTTTTCGTTTTCCTAGGGCGATGCCCTAGGCTACGGTGAAGGAGGCCCTTGGCCAAAATTGCATGCATGCGGATGTTGACGAGTCCAAGCACAAAGAGCGTTCACTGTTTTCATTTTCCTAGGGCAATACCCAGGCTATGGTGAAAAGACCCTTGGCCAATGAGAAGCGTTTCGGAGAAACGCATTTGCACAAGACGCCAAGCGCATTTGGCCAAAGGCCTCCTTCACCGTAGCCTAGGGCATCGCCCTAGGTGTCAATCAAAACGAACCGTTTTGGCTGAAGGCCAAACTCACCTAACACATCATACCGTTTGAATATGGCCTTCAGCCAATTGCTGATTCGCCGTTTTCGTGTTCCTAGGGCGTTGCCCTAGGCTACGGTGAAAGAGGCCTTTGGCCAAAATTGCGTGCGGAATGTTGAAGGCTCTAGGTGCGTACATGGAGTACGTTTGCCTTCGACAACCGGCACGCTACAGGTGCCTTGCAATAGCCAATCACTAACGCGACCAATTGGAAGTTTGTCGCGCTTCAATTGCCACAAGAGCTCGCCATCGTCTTCCTTGAACGCCAGTACTACGCCTTTGTCTACTTCGGCCGGGTATTTGTCTTTTCGCCAAACATCACATGGAGCGTTCGCCGCTTTCATTTTCCGAGTTCGTCGCGGCTTCACCTATGGCCGCTCCGTCGCTTGATTACGATTTTCGCCATCGTGAGATGTAGACCAATGCGATGAAGTCATACAGCGCGTGCGCGACCGCTGGCACTAACCAGTTGTCCGTCGCGATCATAAGCCAGCCGAGGTAAAGCCCGATTACAAACGTGATGATCACGTATGTTTTGTTTACCCAGTGACAAACAGCGAACAAGGCGCTGGCGATGATCAAGGCAATCAGGTTGGCTGCGCCGGGTTCGAGTTCCGCTGTCAACCAGGACGCAATGCCGCCTTGTAAACTCCAGCGAAAAAAAACTTCCTCGCAAAAACCGGCCATCAAGGAAATGATCAGTAGCTCAATCAGGCTTGAGCTGCGAAACATCGGCTTTAGTTTCTCGTCGACTACCTCTCTCATCGCCGCAAAAAACTTGGGCTTCCAATAATGAAACACAACCAAGTAGAGGAGCGGGGGTATCGTTGCGACTGTCCCCCATATCAAACCGAATTTCCAGTGCGGCCAAAATTGTAGTTGAGAAAGCGGTTGATCGCGTTGGTAAAAATTGCCCCAGGCGAAGATCAATGCGAGTACGACTAAACCGCCTTCGACGATCAAGCTAACCCAAAAAATATTGACGTCCGGGGAATCGACTTTTAGATCAGTTTCAGGATTTGAATTGGGATAGCTCATGGAATGAGTTGGTGCTTTTAGTGTGTTCGCTTTGCGTTTGGTTGAAGGCCATATTCATCACCCCCACTAAGCTACGATAAACAACTGCGATAAAAGAATGCACCCCGGTTAGTCGGTGCATAGAGTGTCGTGCACAGTATGTCGCATGTAGCAATTTCGAGTGGAGACGAGGCAAAGTGGAAATTGCCTTGAAATTTGAATGGGTTGGGATCTATTGAGCTAGCCCAGAAAATGTAGCTTTATTCCCCCAAAATAATCAGCACCAAAAGGTAGTAGGACGAGCAGAGAAAGGTTCGGAGTTGGCCATTAGACCTAAAAACTCACGAATTTTAATTGAATTCTGGGGTGCTTTGGCTCATGCAACTTGAAAACTTGCACCAGGATCGATGGCAGGACAGTTCAGCTATTGGGGCGATCGAATTGTTACATGTTACTTGGGATTTTAGGGCCACCTTGTTGACACTGCTGACAGCAACGCATAACGTCTTACGAGTTTCTTTACGCCGTGTTTTTACGATTCTTAGAGATAGGAGACCCCCTTGATGAATCGCGTAATTTGTTCGCTGATTGTAATCAGCATGATGACGGCAGTGAATTCCGCCGAAGCTGGAATTTTCGACTGCCTTAGAAAGAAGTGTGCACCAAATCCTTGCTGTGCCCCAGCACCGGTTTGTGCTCCTCGCACACGAGTTGTTCGGTGTCGGCCAAAGTGCCCGCCACCAGTTCGAGTTTGTCGTCCGGCTTGCCCGGCTCCGGCACCCGCACCTGTTTGCTGCCCAGCTCCGGCTCCAGCACCCGTCTGCTGCCCTGCTCCAGCACCGGCCCCAGTTTGCTGCCCAGCTCCAGCACCTGCACCAGCTCCCGTTTGCTGCCCTGCACCTGCTCCAGCACCAGCCCCCGTTTGTTGTCCTGCACCTGCACCCGCTCCAGTATGTGCACCGGCTTGTCCGGCCCCGCGAGTACGAGTCTGCCCTCCGCCACGTGTAAGAGTTTGCCGTGCACCTCGCACTCAATGTCGGCCAGCTTGCCCACCGAAGCCTGTTTGCAAACCTTCTTGTCGCCCACGGCGAACAGGCTGTCTTGCAAAATTGTTTAATCGTTGCCGTTAATCATTGGTCAATCATTTGACTAAATGATCGTAGAGTTTCTTTCGCTAAACCTAATGTTTGCGAATGAATCTCTGATAGCGACAAGCCGAACTTGAATTTTCAGGTTCGGCTTTTTTCGTTTTGTTTTTTCACGATTGATACATCGCTTGGGTGCGTTGCTGTTTCGGTCACTCTTTGACGTGGCTACAATGCGCGTTCACCAACTTCCTGAAACCGACAGCTTTTCTGATATGACTGCAAAATTTGGCCTTGGGCTGGCTGCACTTGGTCGACCGGGCTACATCAATCTGGGCCACGGGTCGGATCTCGAAAACAACTATTCAATTCGAGCGATGGAAAAACGAGCACATCAAGTGCTTGATGAAGCTTGGCAGTTGGGCGTCAGGTACTTTGACGCGGCTCGGTCTTATGGACGGGCGGAGGAGTTTCTGGGTAACTGGATTCGAGACCGAAATATTGATCAAAGTGAAATTACCGTTGGCTCAAAATGGGGCTACACATACACCGCGGCTTGGCAAGTTCAAACTCCCGAAGGCGTAGCTCATGAGATCAAGCGACATGAGCTTAAGGTTTTGAAAAGCCAATACATGAGCTCAATGAAAAGTCTGGGCGCCCATTTGAAGCTTTACCAGATTCATTCTGCGACTCTCGAAAGCGGAGTTCTGGAAAATGTGGAAGTTCTTGAGTGCCTCAACAGTTTGCGAAAAATTGGAATCCGAATTGGTTTGTCAGTCAGCGGTCCAGCGCAGGCGGCAACCATTGAAAAAGCCATCTCAATCAAGTTTGAAGATGAACGGTTGTTTGATTCGGTTCAGGCAACTTGGAATTTGTTGGAAACGTCCGCTGGGGCTGCACTTCAGCTTGCTCATGACTCGGGCGTGCACGTGATTGTAAAAGAAGGGCTGGCCAACGGGCGGCTGACTCCGCGAAACGATAACGCAGCGTTCTCTGAGAAAATGGACGTGTTAAAAAACCTGGCCGCAGCACGAGAAACCACCGTGGACGCACTGGCGTTGTCGGTAGTATTGAACCAGCCGTGGGCGGGCACCGTGTTGAGTGGTGCCTGCACACCAGAACAAATGCGTTCAAATTTTGCGGCATCCACAGTGAATTGCGAGGATGTACAAACACAATTGGCGTCGATTTCTGAACCGGCCGATGAGTACTGGAATTTTCGCTCCAGTCTGGCGTGGAATTAAACCCGTCGGTGGTGCCAACCTTAGCTCGAACGATCAAATATTATCTCTGAATATCGCGAGCCATGATCGGAGAGAAACTTTTATCCGCCAGATTGGCTGAATTGCGCGTTTATTGCTGCCAAGACAGGTTTTGGTTTTCGCGACATAGCACGTCGTTGTAAAATTAACTCCGCAAGTCGAAACTATTTTCAGATTCCACAGGAGAGAGCATTGAAGGTTATTCGTATTTCTTGGGCCTGCTTACTCGTCTTACTTTGCCTTCCCGATATCGGACTGTTGGCTGACGAAGATCGCCCTAATATTTTATTTATTGCCGTGGATGACCTTCGCCCGGCGATGGGATGCTACGGTGACGATGTCGCGATCACACCCAATATGGATCGCTTGGCTGGAAAAGGATTGTTGTTCAATCAAGCCTATTGCCAAGTCGCCGTTTGCAATCCTTCACGCGCCAGCCTGATGACTGGTCAACGTCCAGATAAACTGGGCGTGTGGACGCTGCCGATTCACTTTCGCGAAGCCAAACCTAACGCGGTAACGCTTCCTCAGTGGTTTCGAAAGTTCGGCTATACCGCGGTCAGCCATGGAAAAATTTATCACAATCCTACGCCGGATCCGCAGTCATGGAGTGAGCCGATCCGAAGCCTGCCGTCGCTGCCGTATCCTTATCCCGACGGGACAAAGGCACTAATCAAATCCGCAAGAAAGGCTCTTCCCCAAACCGATTGGCGCAAGAGAAACCTTCGCCCGCCTTCGACAGCCGCACCTGATCTGCCTGATAGTCAAGTTCTCGATGGTGCGCGAACTGATATGGCGATCGAAGATTTGCGGCGACTTGGAAAGCAAAAAGAGCCATTCTTTTTGGCGATGGGCTACATTCGTCCGCACTTGGCTTGGGTAGCTCCGAAAAAATACTGGGACATGCACGATCCGGCTAAACTGCCTGTCGTGACCAACCCAACGATTACTCCAGACACGCCCAAGTACGCTTTGCACAACAACAGTGAGCTTTCTCATTACGTTGACCTCAAAGACATGCCAAAGCCCTGGGATGACGAAACGGTTTCGCTTGAAAAAGCTCGTCACCTGGTTCATGGCTACTATGCCTGCGTCAGTTACGTTGACGCTCAAATCGGCCGATTGATGGATGCTTTGGAAGAAGAAGGATTGGCTGAAAACACGATCGTTGTATTGTGGAGCGATCACGGTTGGAAGCTTGGCGAGTATCGCGGCTGGGGAAAAATGACCAACTATGAAATCGACGCTCGTGTTCCAATGATTATTTCAGCGCCAGGGATGAAGTCGAAGTTTCCAACCGCAGGAAAAAAGACGGACCAGCTGGCCGAGTTGCTGGACATTTTCCCAACGCTTTGTGAGATGGCCGATATCGAGGTGCCGGATTTTGTCGATGGCAAGAGTCTCGTTCCAATGTTGGTTGACGAAAAAGCGAAAGTTCATGACGCGGCGATCAGTCAATATTACCGCAGGTTCCAACAGCGAGAGTACATGGGGTATTCGATCCGAACGTTAACTCATCGGATGGTCGAGTGGCGTGACTTTGGGACAGGAGAAGTCATCGAGCGAGAATTGTTTGATCACCAAAATGACCACAGCGAATCGGTGAATCTAATAAGTTCGGATTCAGGTGAAGTGGTCGATGAGATGTCAAAACTGCTTTCTCAGACTCATCCACCCAAACGACTGGTGATGACTCCGGCTGTTCACTCCAACCCAAGCGGTGGTCGCTGGCCAGCGGATATTTCATTTTCTAACCAATACGAAACCGAAGTTTCGGTTTATGGAATCACACCGGCGGGAAAACGAGCGCGACCAAAAAAGCTGAAACCTGGTGAATCGTTGACGATCAAGGCGAGGATCGGTGGAGTTTTTGTGGTCGAGAGTATTGATGGAAAGCTCCATCAAATTCACTCGCCGTCGATGCCTTCTAAAGAGGTTGAGATTAAGTAGTTGAGTACGCCGAATGTTGGGGCTTTGTAGGGTTCTCCGAAAGTAGCTCGATTCTGGATAGTAGCTCGATTCTCCGAATCGTTTGATGTGAGTTACGATTCGGAGAATCGTGCTACTATCGGCGGCGCAAAAAAAAACGCCCAGCGAAATTCGCTGGGCGTTTAATTTTTTAGCAATGATCAATCGAATGATTAGCGACCACCATCATCCATGCCAGCCTTCATTGATTGTGGTCCACGACTACGACCCTTCTTCATGTCTTTTTTGTCATCACCACCCATACCGGCTTTCATTGATTGTGGTCCGCGACCACGACTTGTGCCGCCGGACGCTGCACGGCTAGAGCTACCTTCAGACATTGTGCCGTCTAGACGCTTGATACGAATCTTGCGGTACCAAACTTCATCGCCATGATCTTGGAAAGCGATGTGGCCTTTGGTGTTCTTGGCGAACTTTTCCCAGTCCTTGAACTTGCTATCTGCCATTTTAGCTTTCCAGTCGTCGCTTCCGATTTCGGCTTCGACAACTTTGACTTTGTTCAAGTAGTGAGTGATCTTGTTACCAACAACTTTGATTTTGGCTTGATTCCAAGCACCAGCTTCTTTTGTCTTTTTCTCTTTAGGAGCGTACAACGCGTAAAGAGAACCAACGGATGTCATTTCATTTTTTCCGTCGTCATGATTTGCATCGTCAAGCACTTGGTACTCAGGTCCACTCATATAAGGAGCGTTGTCGCCAAGCGAGACGCGATACATCACGCCGCTGTTTCCGCCTTCAGTGATTTTGAATTCAAACTGTAGTTCGAAATCGCCGTAAACTTCTTTAGTGATAATGTCGCCAGTGTCACTTGAGCCATCAAAGTGCAAGTAACGTCCATCAATGCCCCAGCCATCACCGATTTCTTCGTTGGCATAGCCGCGGAACGCACTGAGGTCTCTTGAGTCAAGAAGCTCTTCAAACTTTGGTCGTTTAGGAGCATCAGATTTTGCAGAACCTCTGCCTCCTCTTCCATCACGACTCATCCCAGGAGGCTGACCACCACCATTGGAACGCCAGTCACCGCCAGGGGCTCGACGACCACCAGATTTTGCACCACCATCGTCACCGCCAAGTGATGGTCTTCCTAGTTGAGGGACTCCTTGAGCGTTGATTGTTGTGCTTAAAGAAAACAGCGTGAGCGCTAACAAGCTTAACGAGAACACCGAAAAACGTAGTATCGGTCGCAATGACATTCTTATCTCCTGTGAATTGGACGGCATTTCGCGCCGTGGTGGTGGCTGTTTGATGGCCAGAATTTGGGTTCGCTCCCCAAACATACGTCCATTGAATTCTAGTGTGAAACCGGCAAACTGTCGAATGCGATAATGGAAAACCGGCTTTTTCCCGAACATTTCAAGTTCACTAAAAAGCTACCACTTGCCAAAGAGCATTTTGAAAGCAGTGAATGGATATTATTTCACCAATCACGCTCCCCCAAATTGCGCATGCTTATGACTCAAAATCAAACTCGACGGAATCCTTTTTTGAGGCAGAATCGGCAGACTCTTTTTTTATTGTTCAGTTGGTATGTCGAAGTTGTTTCTTAGCAAATGCTGTTTGTCATTTCCAGATACGCGATTGGCGACCCGGAACCAACTTACTTGGCTTCATCTGAATTTGGCTCATCGCCAGATCCATTGGTGGACGGCTGCTCATCGCTGGATTTATTGTCAATCAAAATGCTATTCTCAGTTGGAGCGTTGGGGGCAGGTGGCGGACTGTTGATGTAAGTCATAATGGCTGCCAACAGGAACGACATAATAACGAAGCCCAGGAACCAATAGCGCGGCCAGTTTTGCGCCGGGCGATCGCCTTTTTCTCGCGTGCTGATTCCAACACACCAAAAAGTAATCGCGGTTCCCAGAACGATGGCAATGATGTTCACAAAGAACAGCAGCGTCGCGCCACCACTCAAAACGAAATCGCCCATCGTTAACGCTAGTCCGGCGGTGGCGATCGGTGGAACCAACGCCGCTGCGATCGCAACACCAGGCAACGCTGAAATCAAATTGGGACGGCCCATCGCGTAGGCCCCCGCAACTCCACTGGCCAATGCGACGACGAGGTCCAAGAGATTGGGTGCGCCGCGGGCATACATTTCCGGGCTAATCGGAGTTCCGGATGAAAATATGGACAGCAGCAAACCTAGAACCGCTCCGATCGATAACGCAACGGTGAACCCAAGCAGTACGGATTTCAAAGCGTTGCGAATCAGTTTGTCGTTGCCTTGAACCAGCGCAAACCCCATACCGACCAGGGGAGTCATCAACGGAGCAACCAGCATCGCACCAATCACAACGGCAGCCGAATTGCGGACCAATCCCAAAGCTGCAATCAACGTCGAAAGCGAGATCAAAGCAACGAAGTCAAAATCAAATTTCGAATTGCTCTGAAGTCGATCGACCAAAGACACTCGTTGCTCGCGATCAAGCTGAGGAACCCTTTCGCGAACCGCCGATTTGATGCGGCTCCACATACGATCGGCGATTGGGACGGCTTCTCGAATCGCGACCACGGCAACGCAGGGGCCTTCTTCTTTTTGGTCTAAATCTCGAAACAGAGAGCGGATGGTTTTTAGCGATCGAGTTCCTGCGATAATCAGGTCAAACGATTCCAAGTCCATCTTTTTGATGCCGTTGACCATTGAATCGCAAAGTTGAATCCGTTTTTCAAGGCTGACTTTTTTCTCGGTGAAATGCTTGGCCAGTTGGTTCAAGTGTTTTTCGGCGACCTGTCTCGCAACCATGTCATCATCAGGCCGAACGTAGAGTAACGTGACAGATTCGCTTTGGGAGCTTTGGGCCAGTTGACCAGCGCTCTCAATCGCAATTGAATCTGCGGGAGACGTTTCGCCTTGGCATGCCACGAGAACCGAAATTGGCGTTTCACACTCAGGTGGATAGCCGCGCACGATTGCGACTTGGCAGGGCGCGTGCATGAAAAGTTTTTGCGCCCATGACATCTCTTCGACTTTGGCGTTTTGGATTGGTTCGTGGGCCGGCAGCAATAACGTCCGAACGCCCAAGTCATTGATCTCTTCGACGAATGCGTCTTCTGGTGACGGCGCAACGATCTCACGAGTTTCAATCGCGACTCGATCCAAGTCCGATGATTCCGTACCGGCGGCGATGGCTTGTTTTAAAACAACTCGTTCAGGATCCTGATTATTCAGAATCTCAAACACGGTTCGGTAAAGCGAATTGTCATCTTTTTCGGACGCTTCAAGCGGATCCCATCCACGTTTCCCTTTGGATTTTCGTGGGCAAACGACCAAGAGTTCTGTGTGATCGGCACGGGCAAACTGTACGCCCCATGGAATCAAATAAGCGGCGTCGGATTCATTGTTTACAAAAACGGCAATCGTCATGACGAGACTCTCTGGAAAGTACCTTTGGTGACGCGAACCTTCAGCTGTTTGAAGTGCGTTTTCTATAAAGGCGTTTTGAAAGTGTTGGCTCGATTAGCGATTGTAGCCGACAGAAAAAGAAATGCCACGTACGCCAAAATCGTCTTGCGCATCAATGGCAGAGCCGCCGCCCAGCCAGGACTGATAGAGGAATCCGGCTCGTACGAAAAAGGCTCGATTCTCAGCGATTAATTTCTTGTACTGAACACCCGTCGTCAAATCAATAGTCGTTATCAGTTCGTCCGCACCGACACGGCGGAAGTCATTGGAAACGGTGTTGCCGATGAACTGATCGCGTTGCCCAAACAAGATGCCCAATCCAAGGGTTGTGATAAACTCAAGCTTGGTATGGCCTACAGGGCGGTAGTACTCGAATCCAAATTTTGGTCCGTACGCACGCATGTCGGACCTGGACGTCAACGATCCAATTTCCGTTCCACCACTGGTCAATATCGCGTTTTGGGATTGGGCAATGCTCGTGTATTGCAATCCGAACAAGCCATTGATACGTGCAATGGGAAGTTTGACCTCTTTGAAAAACGACACGCCCAACACCTCAACGTCGATGCTGTGATTGGTGACGAGTGTTTCCCCGGCATTTGCAGCCGTTAAAACGCTGAACTGATTGGGGCCGATTACAAATCCGCTTGTCGAGCCTGTGATGACACCGTCGCTGACAAAGCTCGCATCGTTGGAGGTTTCATCGAACTGCAAATAGTTGAACTCGATACCGGGACCAAATTTTGATTCAAATCCAAACCTGAAGTTCGGCGCGGCTTCGTAATCGAAGTCATAGGGCGTGCTTTCTGCGAATCCGGATCCAAGCGTTGAGATTGCTGTGTTGTTTTGGAATGAAGGGCGCAGAAAAAGTATCGTTGCCGAACCGAAGTACCTACCCGTCGCAAAAATTTCGCTTAGAGGAGGGTACTCTTTCTTCTTGTCTTCAAAGTCATATTTTTTGCCAGAGTCGAATGATCCGTGATGGCGAACCGTTGGAGCAGGCGATCGGAATCCAACGTCTCCTCCGAAATTTGGAACCGTAGCCGATGCGCTTCCTTGGCCAAATACTGATTGAAAAGTCCCATTCGATTGGTCACCAAAAACTGGCTGAGATTCCAAGACGGGTTGAGATTCAAAAACTGGAGATCCTTGGATCTGTTCACCGGTAACCACGGTCGGGCCCGTTAAATCGTAAGACAACCCCTGAGGGACACTGAACTGGCTATTGGGGGAGCTGGAAAACTGTGGGCTGCTCGTGCCCAAGTTTTGCGATGGCGGAAATGTATTGGCGGAAGCCGCAAAAGGGTTCGCGTTCGTTGTTTCGAATGGGTTGCTGTTGTTGAATTGTGCGGCTTCAAAATGCTTAATGCTCAGTTCACCATTGTTTGCAAAAGAAGTTTTTGACGCTGGCAGACCATTCTCGCTGCTCAACGGATAACGACTGTCGCCAGACGAAGCAGCGTTGTTTTGAAATTCCGAATACTCACCAGTTTCGTTTAGAGTTTTTTGCGAGTTGGGAAGCGTTGTCGCCTTGTTGCCGTTGCTATTTTGGGCACTAAAACTGCTGGATCGAAACGGGGAGCTTTGTTTGAGGTCTGGAACAGTTGGTGTTTCCATTTTCTCAAAACCGTATTCAGTCCGAGGACCGTTGGCGATTGGCGGATTGGTCGGAGCAAAACGAGGTTGGAAACTGTTGTTCCCGCCAACAATTGGCTGGCCCCAGCTGTCCGGTGACATCGCGGTATGATCTGCAATGCCAGTTGCTTGAGGTAAGTCAGGAATGGGTTGGCTGGTCGCAAAGTCTCCACCGGTAACGATGGGTGAACCAAATCCGTTGGGTGAACCAAATCCGTTGGGCGAACCAAATCCGCTGGGTGAACCAAATCCGTTGTATTGCGTGCTGGGATAATTTTGGGCTTCAAGCGAAGTTACAGCAGCGCAACCAAGCAGCAAGCTCATTGCGAAAACACTTGGCTTCCAACACTTAACGATCGAATTTCGGCTTCGTTTTGAGAACATCTTCGTACCTTAGGGTCAGCGGTTCCATCGCTAGAATTGGATAAACCGCACTTTTAAGCAAAATCGGAACAATCGATAGAGTTGGCTAAAAAAATCCGATCAACCGGTTCGACCGGAACGATTGGAATAATCCATACAATCCGCAAACCTTGACAGCGCTCGATATGCCCCGGTTTTTTCAATGCTTTGCGCCGCTGCTTGCATTTATAGGCCGCAATTTAGATTTTAACTTTGCAATACAAAGTAATCGTTGCTACATTTACTCTGCGATACAAAGTAATTTAAGAGAAGGAGTGAATTGTGAAAATCTACCAGAGTGGCAACGGAGTTTTAGCGTCTCCAGAGATGGGGCGGCAGCGACCTCATGCCCAAACATTTTCTGAGCAATCCGCGAATTGGACTCGGTATTTCGAAAGAAACCGAAACCACATGGAACATGTTCCCTGGAACCGTGATGTCAATTTAAGCGATGGAGAACGCAAAGCCATTGCCAAATCGATCGCAACATTTCAGCTTGGCGAGAACGCAGAAGGGAATGCGTTTAAGAAAGCGGGCCGAGCCTATGCCCAGCGTACTGGCGATTTCGAGTATTTGAGAGCTTTGAAGCTGTTCATTGAAGAAGAGCAAAATCATTCAGCCGTTTTGGGGCGGTTTATGGAGCAACAAAACATTCCAAGAATCGAAAAAGAGTGGACGGATTCGACGTTCCGGTTCGTGCGAAAGCTGGCTGGTTTGAATGTTTGTATCACTGTATTGATTACGGCCGAGATCATTGCAGCCGTTTATTACCGGGCGCTTGGTCAAGCAACCGGCTCGCCGGTGTTGCGTGCGATATGCGGCCAGATTTTGATCGATGAAGCACATCATCTTCAGTTCCAAGCCGGCACGCTTGCGAAAGAGCGGGCAAGTTGGAACCCAGTCAAGCGTTGGTTCTTTCGTCAGTTGCACCGAGTGTTTTTGCTAGGAACGATTTTGGTCGTTTGGAAAGAGCATCGTTCTGTTTACCGCGCAGGCCACTTGAGTTTTTTCCAATGGATGGCAATGACTTGGTCGGTTCTCGAAGACGTTTTGTTGACAATTCAAAACGGTGCGAAACAGCAATCTGATGGCACACATGATTTGCCGCTTCCACCAGAAACGGTCACAACCCATGTTCCCGGTTTGCCTTCAATGCAATTCCGGGAAATTAAGAATGGTTTCGTTCGCCGACCCGATGCGAACAATAACCAGTCGATGCAAGGGTTGGCGGAAATCGTGGCAATTTTCGAATGAATCAAAAATCAATCGTCGCTTTGACGTTGATAGACAAATCTGTCACATCGTTGATGTTCGTCGTGCTGCTTTAAAAACGGATGGCTTGAGCCTACCTATTACTATCGCCTACGTAGTCTAAGTAAGTTTCGGCACAACGAATTCTTACAATCGATTGTTTTCGAAAACGAACTGACGAACCTTTGGGCCATTGCTAAGGATCTTTCTGGTGTTCTTGCGAAGCCAGTCTTGGTCTTCCACGCAAAGTCTGTCGATCCCAACAACAATTTCAGTGTTGTTCATCGCGTTTAACAAAACGACCGACGAGGAAACGAATCCAATGGCATAAGCGTCGAACTCAAAACGTTTCGATTTGTCAACGAACTTTCGACGGTACGTCATAACGGCGGCCATTGTACTGTCCGTCGCACTTGAATTTGCTTGCTTGGAAACAGGCGAGCCATTTTTCCGGTCCGCAAGCTGTTGTTTTTGTGGGTTCGAAACTTTTGCCGTTTGTTGCGACGAAGCTTTCTTTTTCTTGTTCTGGGCGACCTTCGTTGGCAGTTTGGTTCTTGGTTCGTATCCAACTTTGGCCTTCTTACGTGCAACATCCATTGACATTACGCCGTTGGGAAGCCGAGCAAAACTGGGGACATTCGACGTCATGCAGTGCAGTGCGCCTTCCAGTTTTTGCATGGAAGTCATATTAACCGTCTCGACAGCGACTCCTGGGAGCAGTCGTTTGTAAGTGTTGACAGCATTTCGAATCAACGTCGGAGGGTCGGAATCGTATACTGGCATCAAGACCAGATCGTTTGCAAAAATGATGTTCGTATACGGGCTCCAATATTTCGATTGCCGCGGCGGGATCATTATACGATCGACTCGCATCGGTTTCCCGTCGACTTTTATTTGAGAAAGACGTTTGGCGTTTTCGTCCAGAATTCTGGCATTGGAAGGATCCTTTCGCGGATCCAGTTTGGCAACGAGAACATGGTCGGCGGCCAGAAAAGTCGCAAACATATCAACGTGGCGGGTGGCCTCTGGGTGAAGCGGCTCAAGGATCATCAACTGATCAATGTTACAGTCTTTCTTAAAACCTTCGACAACAATCTTTCGTCGTTCATATTCGACGTTCATGTTTTGAGTCGGATTGGGAAAGCGAATATAGTTGTCTTCAAAAATTCGCGTGGTAACGAGCGCCAATCCTTTACCATTGCTGAGCAAGTTGCCGCCTTGAAGAGTCCACTCAATTTTTTGTGGCTTGGCTTGGCTCAGCTTACCCCAAGTTGTCGGGAATCGATCATCCTTGGGACGTTGGCCATTGTAAAAGAAGTCCATTGAAACCGAGCTGTTTTCAGTCTCGGCAAGTCGTGGCCCAAAATCGCGCAACCAGATGGTGTCGAGATTCAATTCGTATAGTGATACATGTGAAAGATCGCATTCGATCTCATCTAGGAGTTTGACGGTGCTCTTAAGTTGTTTTTCATCGTTGAAAAGAATCACCAGCGGTATGTTGTGACCGGCTGATTTTTTTACGATCTCCTGAAGGATCGCATTGTGCTGATACTGAAGGTCGCTAACGCTCAGCAGAATTGCAGATTGCTTTTCAAATTCTCCAGACAGCCGCGGAAACGGGCTGCCTTTCTCTTTAGAAGGCTTTGAAAAGTTTGCTTCGATGGTCCGGATCGTAGCGTTCTGTTGTGCCGGATTGTAAGGGCGATTCCCCACCGGCGGTTGAAGGTTAGTTTGGGGTGGCTGTTGTCCATAAGGATTAACCGACGGAGCATAGGGTTGCCCTGTTGGCCTTCGGTATACCGGTGGTCGATACGGTTGTTGATATCTAGGTTGATAGTATCGTTGCTGATAACCAGGGCGGTAAAATTGCGCGTTGGTATCGCCAAGCTGAAACGAAAAAGCGAAAGACCCAATAAGGACAACAACAGCTTTGTGGAATAGAAAATTCTTCATCAAGGAATTCGCATTACGAGGTGGATTTCGTGTTGAGACGTCAGCCGGTGGGCGTGAGGAAGCGAAGTCTCAACCAAACCAATTTAATAACTGGTACAGATAAATTCTAGTTCCGACTGGGGGATTCTTCTATCCTGTCCCCGCATACGAAATTTGCCTGAAAGAAACAACACATACAAGCGGAATAACCCTTGTCTTCGAGCAAACACTAACTTTGGTTTTGTCAAACTCATTCGGCAATCAAAAAGCCGATTCTTAAATTGCCGGGTGAATATTCGGAATCTCTTTTTTGGGCAAGGATGCCAATCATGAACGGACTTAAGCAACTTCGGGAACTCGGTGCCATTCTTTGGGCAGACGATTCTGGCTTCATTATCACGATGGAAATCATCTTGATAGCGACCATTACCGTCTTGGGATTGATCGTAGGGCTAACTGCTGTTCGTGATGCGTTAGTGGCCGAGCTTAGCGACGTGGCGGCTGCGATTGAGAACTCAAATCTATTCAGCGATGATGCCCCTGCCACCCCTGCGGCTGCAGCCGATTCATGTATCGATTTCTCGGTACCACCAACGGACGAAACATAATCAGCCGAACGTTAAACCTACGAGTTTGTGGCTGAAAAAATGCAGCTACGAAAGTGCTGACAGGATTTCCAGCAAAACGTCATTTGCAGAATCCAAATCACTTTTGTGAATTGTGTTCACTGGCAACGAGACATCGTCATTTCGACAATACTCCCCTGACTCCGTTAGCCCAGGTACGCCAACTTCGAATACAACGTCGCTTGGGAAATTCGGAATTGGACTGATCGCAATTTTTGGAATGGAAGCCAAATGATCCTTCGCTGTTCGAGATAGCCCGGCAAAACAAGTCTGCAAATCGGCGCCAGTGGCAAACAATATCGCGTCACACTCTTTACGCAACAACAACGTCTCTGCCGCGTATTCCAATTGGTTGTATCGCGGAAAAGAAAGATTGTAGTTGACCGCCATCGGGTAGCCTGAACTCCACGCCAACACGTTTTCGCCACTGTGGGCATTGCCGTCGGTTCGAAGTTTCATTGCCACGAACCGAGTATGGTTGTTGAGCAGTCGAACTAACGAAGCCAGCGAGTCGTTCGCTAAATCAAATGCGGAATCGTCGATTGTTTGGCCATGAAAAAGCGAACCGTATTTTGCCGCTTTAAGTTTCCCCGCAAGATTCTCCAGTTGCGAATGTTCCAATCCAGTAACCGATTCCGCCATTTCTCGGTCGTACTTTTTCTCGTCTATGATCGCCCGCAAAACTGCCAACAAGCCGACCTCTGAATCTCGAGCGACTTTGATTGTCTTAGAATTCTTCCATCCACTGGCCTCACCAATTACGAGGACTTCGCGGTCTGCGCTTTCGCGAACAAGTCGTTCCAGCAAACGCGGGTGCGATAGCGCCGGGTCGCAAAACCAAAACACGATCAAATCGGAACGAGTGGCAATCTCGCCGATCGTTGCGGTCACTTTACCGACACGTTGAAGTGAAAACATGCTCGACCGACCGTAGTTGCTGAACGTCGTGTCGATCGTGGCGCCCAAATGATCTGCGATTTTCCAAGCCGTTTGTTGGGCTTGCGTCGTTAGTTGGTCCAATCCGCAAATCAACGGGGCATTTGAGTGGTTGAGGATCTCGACCGACGCAGCGACCGCTTCTTTCAATTTGGCTGGTGCACCTGCAACAAGGTGGGTGCTTTTTTGATTGCACTGGATTTCAAAAAACGACTGGCCTTTCGCGCAAGCGTTCTTGGCTTTCACCTGAGACGCATTGTGAGAAATCTCAATGTCATCACAGAGCAAACTGCACGCGGGGCAGACTGCGTTTTTGATTGGTTCCATTACAACAGATGCCGGGCTTTGATTTCAAGATATTGATTCACCAATTGCGATGACAATTGATCGGGAAACAAGTCCAACGCCAAAACGCCCTGGTGTTTGAGGTCGCGAATGACCTGATGTCGCCAGCTAAGCACTTCCGCCGCTGCGGCCGCCTGATAGACCGTTGAATTGTTGGGAGAAGTGGTCGCCTCGTACTCATCGACCGCCCCATAGATCTCCTGGTCTCGAAGCAAAACCGCCAAAGGCAAATGCCGACCGGTCAGCGAGCTCATGTATTGTTTGATCTGGTGCGAGTTAATTTCGTCGATCACATTGGTGACCAGCACAACCAAAGAACGCTTCAGGCAATTTCTGCGAAGATACAAAAACGCATCGTCGTAACGCGACTCAACATATTCAGCATGCTGATTGTAAGACGCGTGAAGCAAGCGATTGATATGCTTCACGCCGCTTTTGGCTGGTGTGAAATTGTGAATTCGATTGCTGAAGCTAATCATCCCCACCGAGTCGCCTTGGCGGAGAGCCACGTAACTGAGCATCAACATCGCGTTGAGTGAATGGTCAAGCAAACTGATATCGCCCGCCGTGCCAGTCATCATCCGACCGCAGTCGACCATGAAAATAATTCGTTGGCTTTGGTTTGCCTGGAAATCGCGGACGGTTAACTTTTGACGCCGGGCGGTCGTGCGCCAGTCAATGTGTTTGTAGTTGTCGTCTTGGGTATAGTCTCGCAGCCTCTCGAATTCGTTGTCTTGTCCAATTTTTCGACTTCGTCGCATCCCAAGCAAACTCAAGCGATTGGTGCGGGCAAGCAAATCGTATTCGGCAATTTGCTTCATGTCCGGATAGACGTTGACGGTTGACTCAAACGGAATCTGGTAAAACCCACGCCACAACCGAAGCGGACTGTTGACCAGCAAATGCACACACTCAAGCTCCGATTGCCCTCGTGAGTTGCAAACAAAGTCATAATTAAATTGCGTTTTGCTTTGGCCGTCGATCCGCGTGTCAAACCGTTCGGGCTGAGCAGAAAAACTGTGTGGCAGATCGTCTTGAAGTGCAATCGAACATCCACGTTTGGACCGATTGATCAATTCAAGTTCTACGTTATGCGGTTTGCCCTGTGACGCGACTCGCATCATTTTACGAGTACAAGAGAATTTTTTTGCACGAACGACAAAGCACATGTCTGCAATGCAAATCAGTACAATCACGACATCAACGATTCCGATCAAAACCAGCATCCATTGCTTGTACGGCAGCCCAAAAACGGTGGCTCCGGCTGTGGGATCATGAATCAAGAATACCGTAAGCGCCGCGGGAACAGACGCCAGATAAAGCATCCTTCGACTTGGGAAAAGTCCAAGCATTCGCGAACAGATAAACATCGGAATCGCGAGCAGAACCAGCAACAGGATAGGGCGGTTTATCAGTGAATCAAAAATTTGCTCAAACACACGCGACTCTGGAAATGACTAACGGCGAAATGGCGTAACGACAAAATGACTTAACGACGAAATGACTTAATAGGTTTGTTTAACGTTTCTTTGTTTGATGAAGCTCAGGTGACTGGGGCTATTTCAATCGTGGAACTTCAATCGTACGAATCAAGTCTCTCAGCAGCTGGTCAACACTTTGGCCTTCAACTTCGGCTTCAGCCGTCAGCTGAACACGATGCCGCAGCGAAGGAATCGCGATTTGAATCACATCATCGGGCACGGCATAGTCGCGTCCGCAAAACGCTGCCAATGTGCGTGCGCCTTGCATCAAACTAATCCCCGCACGCGGAGAAGCTCCCATGTAAAACTGTGGCCACTCCCGAGTTAGCCGCACGATTTTGTTGATGTAGCCCACCAGCAAAGGATCAATTCGAACGTTGCCGGTCTCCTGAGTGATCCGATTGATCTCGTCAGGTGAAGTAATCTGTTCGATGTCTTCATCAAGCTGTTGATTGACATTCGTTTGGCCTCCGTGCTTCATCAAGATCTGTGCTTCCTGCTCTTCGGTCGGATAACCGGCAGCCAGTTTGAACATAAAGCGATCCAATTGGGCTTCGGGCAAGTTATATGTCCCTTCTGATTCAATCGGGTTTTGTGTTGCCACGACCAGGAACGGAAGCTCCAGAGGATGCGTTTTGCCGTCAATGGTAACCCGTTTTTCCTGCATGATTTCAAGCAACGCGGCGTGAGTTTTCGCTGGGGAGCGGTTGATCTCGTCTGCAAGTAACAATTGAGTGAACACAGGGCCGGGGCGGAATTCGAACTCTTGAGTTTTCATGCTGAAAATCGGAGCACCCGTGATGTCTGACGGCATCAAGTCCGCGGTAAACTGGATCCGGCCAAAATCGCATCCCAAAATTTTCCCCAGCGTTCGCACGAAAAGCGTTTTGCCCAAACCGGGAACACTTTCGATTAGCACATGGCCACCAGAGAAAAGCGCAACCAGGGTCCCTTGAACCAGCTCTTGCTGACCAACAAAAACCTTGGCGACTTCCGACGTGATCCGCTCATAAAGCTTTCGCGTTTCCGTTTCGGCACCAATATTGGTCGCTGGTGTTTCGCCGGCGGATGCGCCACTGGAAGCGGTTACGTCTGCTCCAGCTGCAGTTGGGCTGATCGCGGGCATGACATCTGGAATTTGTGTTGGAGCCATCGCAGGGGCAGCAACTCCGGCAGCATTCAGGTTTGGCACATCGGTTACGGCGGAGCATTTTGGGCATTTCGCCGGTCGCCCCACGAGCGTTCCTGATACCTTCAGGCGTGTGGAACATTGTGGGCATCCGAATTCGACAAACTCTCCGTCGGCTGCACTTCCAATTTCATTCATATTTATAGTTGCTCGTTATAACGAATCTGTTTTGTTTTTAATTTGTTTGTTTATTGTTTTGGCTGATTACGTTTTGATTCACCGGACACCATTTCTTGGTATTTTTCGATGGTATCTTTTGCTCGATCGGGCATCTTGGTTTTTCTAAGTAATTTACCTATCGCATTGACGTGATTACGAAACGTTGATGTGCTTCGCTTCTTGATGTTTTTCGGGCGGCCGAAAATTGGAAAATAAACGAAGCAAAACAACACACCCCAAGCCAAAAAATGAGGCACGATGTATCGTAAAGGAGCCTCTGCAATCCAGCTCCATTGGTTGTGGTTGTTTCTATTTGAGTTGCTGACCGAGATTCCATTGGGGCCACTCTCCAGAAACAAAACGTTACCGAATCGGTCACAGCGGCTGATCAAGTCGTCAGCCAATTTTTGATTCTCCGAATTAACCAATCCATAGTTCAGTAAGAACGAACCGTTGGACACGACGATGACGCTACCCTCGTTGCCGTAGTAATTGCCTTTCAGCTGGAATGCGAAAATCTCGCTGTCCGCCTTTAGCAATGTTTGTGAATCCCACGAATCATGTTCAGGTTTTGGTGTTTCGACGGGAGCGAGTAAATCCGAAATATAAACTGAGGCGTTATTATTGCGGGCGTTCTTTGCCATTTTGCCTGAGATGCGTTTGGCTTTTTTTCGGTACGGATTGGTTTTGATTTCAAACCACTCGCATGACTTTTCTTCGCCGTCCATCCTCCCCCAAAATGACTCATCGATTGATTCAGCCTCAAGTCTGGCCTCTGCCAATTGACGAAGCCATTCTTCTTTTTCCTCGGCCGGCCAGTTTTCCTGTTCTGGCGTTAACCATGGGCGAATCGCCACAACGTCTTCAACGTAATCTAGCTGGGCTTCGTAGTCTCGCCCGACATAAATCAAAGTTCTATCTGTGTCATCGTCGAGCCATTTTTTAAGTGCATCGATTGCTTTTTGGGATGGGACTCTATTGGAATTGGGCACCCAAACGATGGTTTGAAATTTGTTAATCCGGGGCGAAATTTTGGTGCGCCGTTTAACATAGAATTCTCGCTCGACGAACATGTTAAAAAACACGCCCGTTCCATTTACACTTTTCCCGTTGGAGACACCGTTGATCTTTCCATACTCGGTGCTGATCTGTTCGCCGGGAACGCTGCATCCGACCATCATTGCGATACTCAATAGCAGAATCGCCATGGCCATTTTAGGTAGCTCACGCATTTGCCACCTCCAGTGCCATCATGGACTGATTGGAAGTGTTAACGGCCGTCTGAAAATCGCCCAACTGATTCCAAACCGATTCAAACTCCTCTTTAGAGATATCATGGTCTCCAAAAAAAGTCGTTTCGAACAAAACCATGGTTGGTGTGAAGTAGTTTGCTAACGGCGGCTGGTGTTTGATTTCGCCCAAGTACTGCCGATTCGTTTTGCCTTTACGGAGTCGAATATGATTCTTCTGATCAAGTGAAACCAACACGTGGCTAAACAACAAAATCGTAGCTTTGTTGTAATTCCCATTATTGTAGTTCCATTGAGCACGCTGACGAAAATCTCCCGTCTCGCCATCATCCAACTCGAAAGGCAACTGCTTGATACTCTCTGCCATCGAACGACGAGGCACGGAATTTTTTTCGTCGATCTCGTTGGCTTCCAAGCGAAAAAACGCCCAGATCAAGACGCCCGCCAAAGCAGCGATAACCAAAGCGATCATCGTCCAGGCAAACCAGCCCAAAGCCAAGAGTGAGCCCTGCCCTATGGCGCCTCCACCTCCTGGCGGTGCGGCGGCTGGGGTTGCTGGGGCTTTCTTTAAAGCGACTTTTTCACGGCTAAGTGATTTTGCCGATGGGCGAGCTGGCAATTGAACCTTTTTTACTCCCTTAGTCTCTGTGTCGTACCAGGGATAGCTTTTGCTTGAAAGCGCTTTTTCTGCGGTCGATTCCTGACCTGTCGAATACGTCGAAGCGCAGCAGATCGTTCCGCAAACCAACGTCATCGTGAGGACGAAGGTTAAAAAATATCTAGCTGTTGAGTTGGCCGATCGCTTCATGGGAAGTTTACAAAAAGTATTAATCTAACGAGTCTACCAACAATTGACCTTCAGCGCGAACACGAAGCTCTACCGCCCAGCCTTCCTGCCGGATGCGAATGTCGATGTAGGATAAAAATCTAACGACCGCAGCGTAACCAGCAACGATCCACAACGCCGCAATCCAGTAGTAAGGAGCAAACGACCATTCTGTATTGGCTCGCAAATTCAGAACCCAATCAATCGTTACGAACATTGAGTAGCATGAAAAAAACAGGGGTATAAGAAAAAAAACAACCGACGTGAATCTTCCAAACAGGTCCGAACTAGCCGACCCATGCAACGTTTTTGATCGTTTGGAAAAGTGAACCAGCTTGGGATTCTTCTTTGAAATCGGAGTGCGTTCCAACAAAAGAACTTCCGATACGAACGGGCGAAATGCCCGGAACGCACACCCAGTAAAAACGCAAAGCGGTAGTAAGAACGTCCCTACCAAAATCGTTTCGTCATAATGTTCTACATGCATCAAAAGCCCCAGCGCTGCGGCTGGAATAACCATGCGCCAAAGGCCGTGAATCCAATAGTAATAGGGGGTTGTTTTAATGACGTCGCCGATCGTCCATTTGACGCTCGTTTTGCCCGCAAACATCGCTTGGCCAAGGTACCGCGTCATGAACGTCGTGCCGACATGGGCTTGATTGACGACTAACAGAAACATGCACCAATAATAGTACGATGAAAAATCGTCGTCGCCGATCATCCAACCGAGCAACCAGAAATCGAACACAACCCACGGCAAAATGCCAACTACTAGCAGGCAGGCCAAGGCTCGAAAATGATCTGTCACAACGTGGAGTGCCAGATCAAGAATATCCAGAATGCCACGTTCGCGGATCGCAATGAAAGTCTTGTCAAACTTCATCCAAACCTCCACCGAGGTCTTCGCTGCGTGGGTAACCCAACACCACAAAGTAAACCATTAACATCCAGCTGGTCGCCACACCAACTAACCCTTTGATCCACCAGGGCAAATATTCTTCGGGGGTCGGAGAAATGAATCCTTCGATCATGGCAGCTAATACGAACAAGACTAAAGCGCACAATGCAATCGGAAGCGCTTCTCGAGCTGTTTTGATCAACGAATCTTTCCGGCTGAGTCCGTTGGTCATCAACCAACTCAATCCGATTTTCAAACCGGCGCCTGCAGAAAGAATGATTGCTGTTAATTCAAACGGACCATGTGCTGTGACAAAGTTTTGAAAGTTTATACTTGCGTCGCCCAGGTCTGGACGAAACATATAACCAAACACAGTCCCCAGCTGAATCGCGTTAAAGCTCAGCGTGATCAATCCCGGCAGCACGAACAGCATCGTAACAAAGCATTGCAATCCAATAGACGCGTTGTGATTGATGTAAAATCCGAACATCTGCGAGTCGCCCGCAAACCCGCGCCCTTCAAACCCTCGGTACATGTCGGTGTACATCTCCAAAGCCTGTTCACCGACCACTTTTTCTGCAAACCCTGGCCAGAGCGAATTCTCGTAAGCCAAAAAAGCTGCGATCAAGAACAAGCCCCAAAATACGACGGTCGCAATATGCACGCAGCGATCGTTAAAAATCAACTTGGGCGTGTCGACGAAAATTTTGTCGTACCAGTAGTGCCATTGAAATTTTTGGCTTCGATAAAGTTGATTGTGGGCACGCGCGACCAAGCGATGAAGATACTCGACGGTGTTAGGCGGAAGCTGATAAGATTCTGCCAAAGCAAGATCCGCACAGGCCGCTCGATACAAAGTCGAAAAACGCGAAATGGTTTCCGGCTGAGATTTGTTTTTCACTTCAAGGCATAGGTCCTCCAACTCTTCCCAGAGTGGTTGCCTTTTTTCGATGAGCTCTGCGACTTTCATTTAATCATCCATCCGGAAATCAGTTTCATCCAAAACGAAAGTATCTGCATCTTTGACTGGCGGATTCATGTCTGCTTGATTTGAGCCAGTTTGATTCACATTAGGTGCGGGCGTCGGTTGAACGACGATGGGCTGCGTTGGGTCCTGCTCAGCCGTGACAATCACAGGAAGATGGGCGGGAACTACCTGATCGGCCGGGCTGTTCTCGTCTGGTTTTGTCATTGGAATCATCATCGACATGGGCGCATCTTCATGGGCTTGGGCCGAGACGAATGTCTTGTAGTACAAGGCGCACATGAACAAATCGTGGTCTGTATCTGCACCCAGTCCAAAATTCTCAATCAATGGACGTGCAAGGTAGCTTGCGATTTCCGAAACGCGTTGGTACGGCAAATATTTTCTTTGCTCAACATATTCCGCAACCACTCGAGCCATACTTGGCGGCACTACGTAGCTGGTCGGAATAGCTTCGGCCAACAGCGGCACACGATCGTCAAGAAAACTTGCCAGTTCTGGTTTGTGTTTGCGAGATTCGTTGATCACAACGGTGCCAGCAACAAGATCGCCAAGTCGTTGAAATTTTTTATTACACATCATTACGATCAACCCAAACAAGCAGGTTGGCAGGGCCAAGCCGTCGATCGCTAAAACATCCCACATGTCATCAGGTATTTGACCAGGCGAGAGTGGCTCCAAGTCCAGCAGTGCTGCCGTCGAAACCATCGGCATGATGTCCAGCAAGCGAAAGAAATTCCGGAGCGTTGCCTGAACGCCATCAATCGCGTGACCATCGGTTGAGATTACACGCATCCCGGTAACACGTTTGCCCAGTGTCTGACCATTGAAATACGTTTCGCAATAGGCTCCATAAAACCAGTACACGACAAAGTAACCAACGTTGATCATTCCACCAAAGATGCCTTGGAGTGCAGTACCAATCGAAGCCATACCGATCCAGCTCAGAAACGACATGATCACGAGGTTGAAAATCAACGCCAAAATGATAATTGCCAGAAAGTAACCACCGAGCGAAATCAAGACGTCGAAAATGTAGGCAACCAGGCGATGAAATGGGCCAGTTACTTCGTATTGAAACGAGATGTTTTCCGGGGTCGTAACACGCATCGTCGTATCGACGACATTAATGGTGTCACTGCGTTTGCGTTTCCAACCAGAGATGCCGAAAACAGGACCTTCCTCGTTCGCTAATTTTGAATTTCCCTTTTGGATCATCAACGTGTCTTTGCAGGTCCCAGAATAGCCGTTGTTAGAACTTCTATCCTACCCCGTGCGGGAAGCAAGGGACAGCGCAAGAAGCAAAGCTCGCCTTTTTTTCCCAAGAGGTTTTTGGGACGCAAATCACGCCCCGTCACAATTGTGGCGTTTGCTACATTGAGGTTTGCTGCATTGGGTGCAGCAAATGGGCATTGGCGCGTGTCAAAGATCGTTTGCAAGATCCGTCTCAAATGAATATCCAAAGAAAACCACGCGCGGATTGCTTCTCCGAGTTGGCTGTGCACTGAATTGGCTACGCCGAAGCAGACTCAACGGATTCCAGCTCTTCCCAGCGAGCGTATGAAGTTTTCAATTCCGCTTCCAACGCATTCAACTCATCGGCAACTTTGGTGATTTCGTCCTTGGGCTTCTGGTAGAAACCTGGCTCACCCATCTCGCCGTGGATCGTCGCAATTTTCGATTCGAGTTTTTCAATTTGATCTGGAAGCTTCTGCAGTTCTTTTTTTTCGTTGAAGTTCAGTTTTCGCGGCCCGTCCTCGGTTTTACCTGATCCGCCTTTGCCTTTCTTTTTCGACTTGCCCGATTTCCCTTTTTTGTCCGGAGCTGCAGCGGCACGCTTGTGAGCCGTTTGGCGCTGCCAATCGTCGTAGCCGCCAACGTACTCGTTTAGCCCATCCTCTTCGAATACGATCGAGCTGGTCACCACGTTGTTCAAGAACGAACGATCGTGACTAACCATCAACACTGTCCCTTTGAATCCAACCAGTTTTTCTTCAAGCAACTCCAGCGTTTCCGCATCGAGGTCGTTAGTCGGTTCGTCGAGTACGATCACGTTGGCAGGTTTGGCGAAAAGTTTTGCCAACAAAATTCGGTTACGCTCGCCGCCGGAAAGAAACTTAACTTGTGTTCGGGCTCGTTCGGGTGCAAACAGAAAATCCTGCAAGTAACCGAGCACATGTTTCTTTACGTCGTTGATCATGATCGCATCCGATCCTTCGCCAACGTTTTCTTGAACCGTTGCCTCTTCGTCCAGTTGGGCGCGAAGTTGGTCAAAGTAAGCGATTTGCAAATTGGTTCCCAATTTGATTTTGCCCGTCGTCGGCTCCAGCTGGCCAAGCAACGATTTGAGCAACGTCGTTTTTCCGGCACCGTTTCGCCCGATGATTCCGACTTTATCTTCACGCATGATTGTCGTGGAGAAATTTTCGAAGATCGAACGGTCTTCATAGCTGAAAGAGATATCAGTGGCTTCGATGACAAGATTTCCGCTGCGTTGGCCTTCCTGAATTTGCAAATTTGAAGTGCCAAGTTTTTTTCGCCGCTCGCTTCGAACTTCACGCATCGCCTTGAGCGCACGAACGCGGCCTTCGTTTCTGGTGCGGCGAGCTTTGATGCCTTTGCGGATCCAGACTTCTTCCTCGGCCAATCGTTTGTCGAAAAGTGCGTTTTGCTTTTCTTCGGTCGCCAGCGCGTCTTCTTTGCGCTTCAAAAATGTTTCGTAATCACACGACCAGTCAAAGATTCTCCCGCGGTCAATTTCCAAAATTCGATTCGCCAGTTTTCTCAAGAAAGTACGATCGTGCGTCACGAACATGAGCGAAGCATTGAACTTCAAAAGAAAATTCTCTAGCCAATCGATCGCATCGATATCGAGATGGTTGGTCGGTTCGTCAAGCAGTAACAGATCAGGCTTGGACACGAGTGCCTGGGCCAATAGAACACGCCGCTTCATCCCAGACGACAAAGTTTCAAACCGCCCTGCCCCATCCAGTTGCATGCGCGAGAGGATTTGCTCGACGTCGTTTTGGTTGCGCCACGATTCCTCTTCAGGAAGCTCTTCACCGCGAAGGCCTTCTGAGACGACATCAAAAATAGATGATTCAATGTCCTGAGGAACGTCTTGGGAAAGTTTGGCGATATGCGAACCTGGGGCGACAACAACCTCTCCACTGTCAGGTTGAATGTTCCCACTCAAAATATTCATCAACGTCGTTTTGCCGGCACCGTTTCGGCCAAGCAAACCAATTCGCTGGCCGTGTTCAATTTGGCAGTCTACGGAATTGAGAAGTGTAGGGCCGCGAAAACCAATCGTCAGTTCGCGAATCGTAACAAGAGACATAATTTTTAAGTCGGCAGTTTCTAATTGTCAGTCGGTAGTTGTCAGGATCAGGCGGCAGATGCCAGCCAGCAGAATTCAATCGGCAGAGTAGTCAGCAAACTAGTCGGGGAACCAGTTCATTGTTTCAGTCAGCGGGAATCGGCAGTTATATAACGGAAATCGACACAACGGGAATCGACCGTTCGTCAGAAATTCCCAACTGACTTCTACCAACTGAACTCTCATCCTAGTTGTTTCACCCGATCGGTTACAATGACAAATCATGAATCACTCTCAACGACATCGCGGTCCCAATCCCAAAGACATCGGTCTTTTCACCGAAGGTAAGGTCTCAAAGATCCGTGAAGCTTTGTCGGACTATTGCTGGCTTTTGTCCAAGGGCTACACCTCGAAGTCTTCGCTTAAGCTGGTTGGCGACCGATTTTCGCTGGTTGACCGTCAGCGTTTGTTGCTGATGCGTTCGGGCTGCTCGGAAATGCAAGCGGCGGATCGCAAACAAAAGTCGCTTCCTGCAGACCAGTTGGCGGATCGAGATATCTTTATCGACGGACTAAACTTGCTCATCACGCTCGAAGCCGCATTGTCTGGCGGCTTCATCTTTATCGGACGCGATAGCTGCCTTAGAGATATGTCCAGCATCCACGGCACCTATAGAAAAGTTCAAGAAACCCAATCCGCGATCGAATTGGTTGGGCAATCACTTGAAGAATTAAAAACCGGAACCGTCCATTGGTTGCTGGACAAACCAGTCTCCAACAGCGGCCGGCTCAAAACCAACTTGCGTGAGATCGCCGAAGAGAATAACTGGGACTGGCAAATTGAGCTTTGCCAAAGCCCCGACTACGAATTAAAAACGGCAAGAGAATTAACCGTCACGACGGACGCTGTGATCCTGGACGACGTCGACGAGTGGTTTAATTTGAACAAATATATTGTTGACCAAAAGATCGCGGACGCGAATTGCATTGACTTGAATTAAGCGTTGCAGTCTTACTATCAATGAATTCAAAAAACTGTTTCGGCATCACGGATTCCTGTTTGCGATCTTGCTAGTGGCTGTGCATCATCTCGATGCCAAACGCAATTGCTACACCTAACAACAGCATGGCCGAAAGCTTCAAACGGTCGTGCGAGTGAAAGTGAACTTCCGGGAGAAGATCACCAAGTGAAATGCAGAGGAAAATTCCTGCTGAAAATGCAAGTGAAATTCCTAATACCATGTCGCGATAGGATGCTAACGACTCGACCGAAAACGCAAACAGGATGGCGCCCAGTGGGCACATTAGCGAAAACACAAGGTTGACGATCATCTGCTTGTTCATGTCGTAACCGCGGATCTTCATTAGCGACGTAATCGAAAGCGCGTCCAGTGGTTTATGCAAAACGATCGCGAGAAAAACGCCCATCCCTGCCAACGACCACCCAACTGGCGAACTTGATTGAACCGCGGCCGCCAAAGTAATTCCGTCGAGAATGGTATGGATGGCCAATCCAAAACAAAGCCCGACCCAACCCATGTCGACTGACCCTGAATGTTCTTCGCAGTGCACGTGGTGCTGGTCGTGGTCGTGATTGCACAATTCCTTCTGCTTATGATCGTGTTCCGAATCGACGGCCAAATCATGCTGATGGAAATGAAATGTTCGGATCAGGAAGAACATGAACAATAGGCCGCCCAGGCAAATCCCAAGCGCGATTTCCGGGCTTTCCAAGACCAAAATTGCATGAGGCAGGAGGTGCAAAAGCGCAACGCCCAACATGACTCCGGAAACGAGGCTGAGTGTCAACTGAATCCGTTCGTGGGTCAATTTAACCAACGATGGGATCGAGCCACCGAACAACGACGCCAGAGCAATCAGGACGCAATATAACAACAACAAATTGAACATTGAACGTTCGCTAAAAGCAGAACCGCAGGAAGAATGGAGGCTTGCGCCAAAGAATCGAACATCGTATGCCAAGCCACGCTTATTTCAAGCCGCTGATGTTGATTCCGTACCAAATCAGATTGAAATAATTAAGTTCGTTGCCGATTTACCCAACCGACGGGCAACTGTGATCCTGATGGCGCAAACGCTGGTGGCCTCTTACTCAGATTCACATGATTGAGCGGCGGCTTAGTTGCCAATCTCAATGACGGTAGGCAATTCGAATACCGGTTGGGTATTTTGAATCGTATTTGATGATTCAAAGACCTGGTTGATCATGCGGTTTAGCTCACAGCGAAGTCGTTGAGAAGCAGCGTATTTGACGATCGAGTGACTTTTGGAGACTTGGGTCGTGATGTCGACGATCCCAATCTGATTTGAATTCATGAAATTCTGCGCCGCTAGTTCTCGCAGGGACGCAACACAATTGTTTCCGCGTGAAGCGATTGCTCTGGCTGCTTTGACGGCCCGATCTCGCTGATTCAAAAATACTTTAGTTTGCTCAACCATTGGATTCGTCGCAAACCGCCGAAGTCCCGAACAAACAAAACTCGGATCAATTGCTGGGGCAAAAATTGCGACTTGGTATTTTCCAGTCGAAGGTTTGCAATGCAATTCGTTGTCTGCCAGCCCCTGCATGACGACTTGTGCGCCTAAACTGAAGCCAGCCAGAATTAAATTTCGGTCGTTAAAGATGCCAAGCAATTTGCCATACGTGTCACCCACCACAACTGAGCGCTGTGACTTGATTCGAAAATCGGGATAAATACGAGGTCTTTCTGATTCCGATTTCCAACAGAACATTACAAATCGAATGGGTGGTCGTGTTGCTCCGGGAGCTTGAAATGCGGCTTGATAAAACTGCAGTCCACGTGCTTCGGCCCAACAAAGATCTGTGCGATTGCCGTGGGCATAAATAACCGTTACGAAGGATTTGTCTGTGTTGTGTGCCAACGCTAATTCGTCAAGCGATGAATCAACCCATTCCGAGCCCTCAGCGCGAGTGACGCACAAGTTCTCAAGAACGGGCCCGGTAATATGCGACTGACGAGCGTTGATCAACCAGATCTCGTCTCGACTATCAAGGAAAATTTCCTGATTGCCGCCAAACGCAGTTTTTGTGTTGACGGTCGGCCCAAATGAATCTGTGTTGGTATTCAAGGGCAGTACATCAAACGGAACTTGAGGTGCGAGTGCGTTTGGTTCGGTTGCCGTTGGTTCAGTTGCCGTTGGGTTGGGGGCAACAGGATTTGAATGCGAAACCAATTTTCCGCCGATCGAATTTTTAGCAGCCGGCGTTCCAGTATCTGCTTGACCGGCGGCAGAAGATGATGCTGGTGCTTTTTCGTCAACTAGTTGACTGCCAACACATTGCGAGGCAATCGCCATCCCGAACAAGAGCGCAATCAAAATCGCGACCGTTTTCGAAGTCGGTGTGTTAGCGGTAAAGGAATGAGACATCAATCTCGCCATATCAACTTGCTGTACCTAATGCCTTGGGACTTGACTAATCGGAACAATCGGACGTCATGGTTTGCCGAAGAAAAAAATGCCCCAGAGAATATAGGTCACGAGTAGCCTGCAAAGCGGGCCTTTTTTCACATGTTGTAAAAAATACACATGTTGAACTTGCACATCATTAGGAGTGGGGTACGTTTCTACGCCGAAGTCACGTTCGACTTCGCTCTGTTCACGAAGAGAAGGTTATGACGATGAAAAAACTGCTACTCCTTACAGCTTGTCTGGGTCTTATCATTACAAGTGGTTGCGCAGGAACAAGTAGTTGCGCAGGACCGGGACTGTTTTCCGGTTTCCAGAATGGATCATTCAGCGATGGCCCAGTTCGAAGGCAAATCCGCTCATGGTTTCAAGGCGACGAATGCAGTACTTGCAACGCTCCTGCGGGACAAATGAATTTTGGATCAAACGTCGCACCGCTTTGCGAGTCATGTGGAAATCCCTATCCACTAGCCAACGGTCAAATCCAGCAACCGATTTATTCAGGCGAAATCAGTCAAGGCGGGCAGCTTGGTGGTCAGCTATATGACAACCCAGTGTTGAACGCACCGGTTTATGGCAACACGATTCCATTCGATACCGGAACATCGGTTCAAGGCAATGTCGGCCCAATCATTGATGGTGCCATTACATCTGATCCCGGCGTACTACCACCTTCAGGATTTTAGGTCAGCATTCGTCACCAATCCTATCCTGATGTTGGTGCCGATAAATAACGCTTTCCGAATAGCGACAGTGGACAAATTCCCTGTCGCTTTTTTAGTGCGCTAGACGATCGGATCTCGACGCAGATCCAGCTGGCGAATGTGAATGGACTGTGCGAGATGGTGTTACTGTTCTTGCGGGTGTCTTTTCGTCTCCAATTAAGTACCAACAAAGTTGGACGTTCGCTCGGTGAGGTAAGCCATTTTGGTTGGTTTTTCGACCATAAACTGCAAAATTAATCAAACTTTACTGAGATTCCGATTCAACAAATGCGGGCAATCGATTTGCGACGTAAAATAAACCAATCAGTTGTTGCCTTAGTGGGTTGCGAAATGCCAAAACGAATCTACCCAAGAATCTCATTCATATCCGCACTAACATTGGTTTGCGTTTTGTCAGTTTGGTGTGGATGTCCGTCTTTCGCTTTTGCGCTGCCCCAATCGAATCAGAAGTCGGCTGAGAAAAATGAAGCTGACGAAAAATCGAAGGGCGAGAAACCTGAAGGCGAAAAATCAGAAGCCAAAAAAGTAGAGCCTGAAAATCGTCAAAGTGAGAAATCAGAAGAGAAAAAGAAATCCAAACGGAATAAGAAATCGGATGAAGAATCCAAGCCAGTCAAAGGCATTTCGTTCTCCAACCCGGTCGAAAGCAAATGGCAAATTGGAGCCGTGATTGTTGGTGGTGCCGGATCGGCACAGAACATGATCTTGACCATCCCCGTCCCCAATGATTGGCCTGAGCAAACGGTCACCGTGATGGAAGAGAAAATTCCAAGGGATATCGGGAACGCAGAGTATCGAGACCTCAGAAGTGGCGTTCGCCAGTTGGTCATTTCGATTCCAAAGATCAGAGCAAATCAAAAGATCCCAATCGCGATCACCATTCTTGTGTCATCCAAGCAAATCACTGCGCCGCCCGACCCAACCAAATTTATCAAACCAAAAAGCAAAAGCCAGGCAGCCAAGGAATACCTCGGGATCAGCCCGCAGATCAAAGTAAATGCGAAAATCCGAAAGCTGGTCAAACAGATCACTCTGGACAAATCCAATCCTTGGGAAGAAGTCAAAGCGATCTATGACTGGGTGGGCGACAACATAACTGAAATCAAGGAGCCGGCCAAAGATTCTGCAATCGTGTTGAAATCCAAAGAAGGCGGGAATGAATCGATGACCGGTTTGTTTATCGCGATGTGTCGCGCCCACAAAATTCCAGCCAGAATGGTATGGGTCCAAGGCACGCAGTACGCTGAGTTTATGTTGACTGATGCTGAAGAAAACGCCCACTGGATTCCCTGCAGCCTGGGTGGCTTTCGGGAATTCGGTTCCGTTACCGAGCCGCGAATCATTCTGCAAAAGGGAGATAGTATTCGCGTGCCGGAGAAAAAACGCAATCAAAAATTCGTTGCCGAGTTTGCAACGTGCCAAGGCAACGTAAAGCCCAGAGTTCAGTTTTTCCGCAGAGTATTGGCTGACGAATAAATGAAATCAAACACACAATCAACTTTTACTCTTCTTCGTTTTTGTGTTGTCGTTGTGTGCTGGACTGCCATAGTGCAGCTAGCCGTCGCTCAAACGCAAGACAAAACGGCTCAGGAATCCGCCGCTCCAACCTCGGTGATGACTTTTAGTGATCCGATCGAAAGTACTTGGGAGTTCGGCCTAAAGATCAACTGTGTTGGAAACGGGAAAGGCGTTAACGCAGTTGTCCCGATTCCGATGGATTGGCCTGAGCAGGAAATCGAAGTTCTCGGTGAAGAAAAAACGAAAGGAGTTGGTCGGTTCAAGCAATCGAATCCAACCAAATACACTCGCCAATTTTCCTTCAGCGTCAATCGCATGAGAAACTCCGAAGCGACCGGTTACATTCGGTTCAAGATTAAAAAGCGTTTGATTATTGCACCCCAAGACACGTCTCAGTTCGTAGTTCCTAAACGTGTCTCCAAAAAGCTCCGCACGTTCCTTCAGCCCAGCCCTTACATCGAAAGCGATCACAAAAAGATTCGCGAGATTGCTGATTCACTGAAAGATGAAACGCTTTCGTCGTGGGAACAAGTTGAAAAGGTTTACAAATGGGTTAGAGAAAACGTTGAATACAAGTTCGACGTCAATATCCACAGTTGCCTTGATGCGTTGGAATCTGGAAAAGGCGATTGTGAGGAGCTGTCTTCGATGTTCATCGCGATTTGTCGAGCACTCAAAATTCCCGCGCGAGCCGTTTGGGTTCCTGATCACACTTATCCCGAGTTTTATCTTGAAGACGAAAAAGGGAAGGGGCATTGGTTTCCTTGCCAAGCCGCAGGTGACTATGAGTTTGGTGCAATGTCTGACGACCGTCCGATTTTGCAGAAAGGCGACCGTTTCCGCAGGCCCAATCAATCCGGGTTCGTCCGCTATCTGCAACCAACGTTGACGGCGAAGGATCTAAAGGGCGATATTTCGATCGATTGGATCTCGCGTAAGGTCGAAGACGACGCGAACGATAGTGGCCAAAAGAGATAATGTCTAAATAGCGGCCAAGGATGTCAGTCGAAATGATTGGCAATCGCAATGATTGTGTGTCCCTTCGCATAGTTAATCTTATCTTCGGTTCCACCAAGACCGTTTCTAAATGCCGCTTGCTCTTGAGAAAGAAGTGGCGATAATGCTGGGTGTTGATTCGAGTAAATTCGACGTTGAAAATCGGGTCAAACAACAGACACTTAACTACTTGGAGCACGTATGAGTCCCGAAATTTTGGCTTTGGAAACAGAAGCCGAGAAACTTAAGAACGAAGGGAAAAACGAAGAAGCCATCGCTAAGGTTCTTGAAGCCCTGGCATTGGATGAAACGTTTGTGCGTGGCCACCTTGCGCTATCGGTGCTTTATCACAAAACCGAAAACCATGAGAAATCGGTTGAGCACGGCGAAAAAGCGTACCAGCTGGAGCCAGAAGATCCGTTTAACGCGGCGGCTTTGAGCGTTACGTATCAACGTGCTTTCGAAGGGACTCGCGATCCTATTTACATTCAAAAAGCTGAAAGCGTAAACACGAACATGCGTTAACGTGATTTGCGCTCAGTGGGTTTGCGCAGCGTGAGTATCGAATAAGAGGATTTCTGCCTAGCGAATATTTGCGAGTTGGAAAATGCCACAAGCCATATTGAGCGTGACCACGACAATCAGTTTGATTGCCTTGGGCATGCCCGGATTGCCGGAGTTGCTAATCATTGGTGTGATCTTTTTGATTGTCGCCAATGCGCGACCTATTGCAAATTACGTTTTTAACTTTCACCAGGACAATCGTTTTTGCTCGTCCTGTTTTGGGTTTTCGTCGCGTGCGTATCGAAGCTGCCCGAACTGCGGACGTCGGCGCGACTAAGCCAATTTGTCGCAAATGCCAGCCGCCGCCGGGATGGTCGACACCTTTCTCGCGAAGAGATTATTGATCTGATCGCCTACGTTCAATCCAAAGGTGACCCAAGGACAAAATGTTCGAAGGCCACGAACATGGAATAGATATGAAAAAGTAGGCCAGATTTTAAATTGGGTGAGCGCGAAAACATGAGTCGAATGACTTCGGTTCGCGCTGACCTGAATTGGCGAATCCAGCGACGGAGACTAGGATCTTCGGCGACGAGTCGTTGCGAAAGCCAGAAGACCAAAAAGGATCACGGCCGAGCTTGGTTCGGGAACCGCCGTGCCTAACTGAAAGTGCAGGGCTTGAGTTGAAATCGCCGGCACTTCGTCGTCCCAGGCAACCGAGAACGATGTCGTGTTATAGTCTTCGGCTGTGATAAAGTGTCTACCGATCCTACTGACGACTAATGCGTCGATGCTGGAACCGCCAACCAAGTTGAAGTTGCCAGCCTGCTCCATATAGTCGAGTGAGTCTGAACTGTACGTCTCAATTTCACCCAAGCCAAACGCAACCGAACCCGCTGATGAAACTCGGCGAAATGCAACCGGCGCCGAAAAGTTAAAATTCAACTGAACGCCCCCAAGCAAAGCTGTTGACAAAGCGGTTCCGGCAGAAGAGGACCAGTTGGTGCTTGCATTGTCGGTATCCAACTGCAGGACTTCAATATCCATCGTGATTCCAGCCAAGCTGGGATCGGTGAGTCCAAGGTCAAGTCCGCTGCCGACCGTGCCCCAACCATCTGTGCTTGTATCGAAACCGCCGACGCCCAGATCTCTCCAGTTGAGGTTCAGCCAACTGATCGAGAGGTCTTGGACACCCCAATCAGATTGAGCATGGAGGGTTTTTGGAGCTAGGCCCAAAGAAACGGCAATTAGGACAGCGAGCGCGAATGCAAACTTCATAGAAATTCCTGAGGTAAGAAAAGAGGAGAGTCATAAGAAAAAGGAGGGGGGCATAAGAAAGAAACCTCATGGGAACGGGGATGCGAGGTAAAACTCGTCTGTCACATAAAAAACCTGCAAAAAATGGGTCCTGACCGGAATAACCAGAAAGTTCACCCAAAGTGGTCGTCAAACGTAGCTGAGTCTACGTGAAGCGTAAGAATGCTCATGATGGGCGTGAGCGTGGCACCCAGAAATGTGGGCAAACTATTGATTTCAGCTTTTGTAGAACTACTAGTTTACGTAATCAATCAATGCTGCCGGTGAAAATGAGGCCGAACCGCCGCGGCTTTTATTCTTCAGGCGGCTGGTTGCTTGTTTCGCCAATTTGTTTGATCAGCTTTTCGTAATTCTGCCGCGTCGCTTGAGCGGCTTTTTGCAACCCATCTGCTTCGGGAAATACTTCTGACAGTTTCAGAATCGGCTCCATCCAAGTCTGCAGTACGCGGAATTGATTACGGATAATATCAAGGAATATATTGGGAACCTTGTTCACGACTTCAATTTTGTGCTGCTGCGATGTGGCAGCGCCTCCAATGCCTGACGAAGAAGTCTTGATTCCATCACCCATCATCGTCTTCATCGCAGCCAACGTCTCATTGAATTTCGCCAGCTCAGAAACGGCGTGGCCAACCTGATTCATCGTAGCGGTTTCAATGGTACTTGGTTCCGATGTCGCGCTCAGTTGCTTGACGCCTTTATCAAGCGTTGACCGAATGTCGTGCAAGCCTTCACTGAACGTCGTAAGCTGAGCGATGACTTGGCCAAGCTGGCCATCTCCACCCGCTGCACCTAACAATAAGTTTCGTTTAAACGTTCGTTTGATGTCGTTCCAACGCTCAAGATCTTCGCCTTCAAGTGACCCGTTGAGATCCTGCAGCTTTAACAAGTTCGCTTGAGCGCCCGAAGTCAATGTTTGGGCCTGGTTTTGATAGTGCGAATTGATCAGCGTGTCCAACTCTTCCGCGTTCATGATCGGAGCAAGCTGCTCGGCGATCTTATTCATGTCGCGATATGAACCTTGAAGCTTAAACGCCGGTTCGGTTCGGTACTCGTCAGCTTGTGCGGCCGAGTCGATGTATTCGCGGTTGACTTTAAGAATCACATCGCGTGCGACCAACAACTTTTTCATTACCGAAACAAACTCATTGATCTCTTCGATCGAGTAGTTGCCTTCTAATGTTTGTCCCGTCGCATTATCCTGCTCAGCCATTTTGATGACCGAGTAAATGTCTTTTTGAGAACGTGAATTCAAACGCGTCAAAGTCGGATTTGAGGTCAAGCAGTTTTCGAGATAGCTCAATTCAAACGAACCAGCGTTGTCGCCGATCACGTCACCAAGGTTGTACGTATCGGCACGCGAGGCAAGCATATCCGGAATCTGGAACTTCTCGCCCGATTCGGTATAGGGGTTTCCTGCCATCACAACGGCGACTTTGCGTCCGCGTAGATCGTAGGTCCGCGTTCTCCCGTTAAACACGCCTTCGATACGACGAGTCGCATCACAAAGGGAGATGAATTTTTGTAAGAACTCTGGATTACAGTGCTGAATATCGTCAACGTAAATCATTACATTGTCGCCCATCTCAAGGGCGAGGTTTAGTTTTTCAACTTCTTCGCGGGCACTCGCATTGGGAGCTTCGGCTGGATCAAGCGAAGTCACTTGATGTCCGATCGCAGGGCCGTTGATCTTCATGAATGTAATGCCCAGCCGATTGGCAATGTATTCCATCAACGTCGTTTTACCGTATCCCGGTGGCGAAACGAGCAGCAACAATCCCATCAAGTCTGTACGTTTATCTTCGCCAACCACGCCGATCTGTTTCGCAAGGTTCGCACCGACCATTGGCAGATAAGTGTCGTTGATCAGTTTGTTTCGAACGAACGAAGTCAGCACACGCGGTTTGAATTCTTCGAGTCGCAGCTCTTCTCGACGCTGGTCGATGACTTCCTTTTTCAAATGGACGTAGGATTCGAACGCAGGAACGGTATTGGTTTGGAAACGACTCAATCGCGTCATGAAATCGTTGTAGTCGAGGCGGTATGTTTTGCCTTCGACGCGTCGGTGGTCGCCCAATAGCCCCGTGATTTCCCGCACAGACTCAATGTCAACGACTTTGCGTTTGGAGTGTGTGCCGTCGGCCAACATAACGGCGACTTCATCAATGTACTTTGTGTTGTCGTCTGCTTTTGCGTTTTCTGAATCATGTCCCTCTGGCTGATTTTCGAACGACGCTACCCAGTCGCGGGCGATCTGAAATCGGTCGGCCGGAGAAAGTTTTTCGTTATTGACGGACGCTTCGAAATCCGATTTTGCAGATTTCTTGTCAAGGAACTTCAGAAATGACTTACAAACCTGGTGGGCGTGATTGCTGCAAATGAATTCTTGTTTTGACGAAAGCTGATCGAACAAATAGTTGGCGGCTTCGTTGATGTAAGCTTGATCGCCGACACCTTTTTGAATGACAAGCCTGTCAATCTGGCTTACAAATTGATCAATGTATTTTTGTCGGTCGGCAATTTCGCCAAACAGCTTTCGCGCCGACCCCAGGCTGGCAAGCTTACCCTGCCAGGATTCCTGTTCACTTTGTTCGTAGGTTCCAAGCGTAAACCAAAACAGGTTTGCCAGTGCCCGCGACTGAGTTGAGTATTTCAGCAGGTCTAAACCAGAGTCCAATTCGAGCAGTTGACGCAGGATTAACGCTGCATCGTGATCGTGAACACCTTTGACGTAGCCTTCAGAGTACCGCGGGGCCATGAAAGTCTGGATCGTCTCAAGAAGTTCTTCATCCGTTTGTTTAAGCAAGTCAGCCGCGGAGCCAATCGTCTCATCGTCGGAGACATGCATCATTAAGTACGCCAGGTACTCAGCGCGATAGACGTTTTTGTCTTCGGAAACGACGGGCTGGTCCCACACAGATTTCGTCTTGATCAAATCTTCATTGAGAACCGGCTCGAAGTAGTTGGTGCCGCTCAAGTGAAAATACATGTCGCTGTCTTTGATCACCGTCGTCAGTTCAAGCGGCTGTGTGTTGACCGAAAATTTATGCTTGCCAAACTGGATAATGTTTTGGCCATCGACAAAGAGTTCGTTTTTATCGCGAAGCTGACGGACGGTGTCTTCCCGGACGGTCTTCAAGCGACTTTGCACGTCGTCGACTTTAACCGACTCGCCGAGCTCACCGAGTTTTTCGACGATGTCGCGGACTTTGTCGATCATCAGATCGGACGCGAAATAACTGTTGATTTCTTCGACCGAAGTGAAATTTGAAACGCGTGAACGAATGCCTTTGAGGATTCGATCTGCAGCGTTCATCAAAGCAGTCGCGCGTTTGTTGCGGGCTTCGACAAGTTGAAGTTTCTTTGTGTCGAAGGCTGCATAAATCTCTTCGCGTTTTTCGGCGAGTTGTACGATGAACTCGTCGAACTCGGCAAATCGGCCTTCAAGCTCTTCGACCTGAACCATCATCTTGGTCAGATACTCATCGCATTTTTCCGGTGAGTCACAGACGTCAAGATAATTGACGACGGCTTGACTGATGAGTTTGAGCTGCGAATTGAATTCCGCGGCGCCTTCGACGGACATCAGTTCTTGTGATTTTTTCTTGAGCGTCGCTCGCGTCTGATTCAAATTCGAGTAGATCGACGATATGTTGTCGATGATTCGCGTGCGCTGTGTTGCGTCATCAATTTTGAGATTGCTTACGATGTCGATCAGCATCTCTAGTTCGTCGGCGCCCGTTGCGATTTCTTCGTCGAGCGCTTTGGATTCCATGCCTGTCTTGAGGCTGGCGATTGATTCGCGTTGGGATTCAACTCGTTCCGAGTAAGGGGCGAGAGAGTTTTCTTTAAGTAAAAATTCAACGCAGCGAACCGATAGCCGTTCGGAATTTTCGGCGACTTTGTTTTCGAGTTCCTCAACCGCTGCCATGTCAACATATTTCAGCTCTTTGAGCGTGATGACCTGACCGCGAACGGTACGAAGCTCGGCTAACGCTTTGACAAAGGCGTCGATGTGGTCAAAGTGCTTACTGGTCGCGAGCATCACGGCGTCGCGTGCGGCTTTCGAAGTCGTCTCGAATTGTGCCGCTGTGTTTTTGCGGACACGTACGACTTTGTCAAACTCGTCCACGGCAGCCGTTGAAGCGTCGCGGATGTCGGAAAGCGGATCGGCAAGATCGAAAACCGCTTCCTCTTTGAGCCAGAAATACGTATCGAGAATGTCGGTCGATTTTTTAACTAGATCGACATACAGGTTGGTGTACGAATCCTCCTGGTCGATCAAGTTCATGATCTCGTGAGACTCAGCCATCGCGCGAACGATGTCTTTGTTGCCGATTTTGTAAATGTAGGAATCTTGCTTCTCGCCAACGGAGAAATCTTCACCGACGTAAGGCGTTTGCCAGATTTGCATCGCATGATGCTTCTGGGCTGACTCGTCGGTTTTGAAGTAGATCAGTTGGCCATTTTCAAAAATCGAAAATCCGTTACAAACGATCGGCGTGGCGACTGCCTGCTCGATCATGTTGTACGAAAGCAATACGTAGTGCCCTGACGTTTGGTTGTAGAAAACGTAAAGGTAATCTTCACCGTTGGTCGATGGGATTCGTCGCTCAAACAACAGGTCAGAAATGTTGCTTTCGAAAGTTTTGTAAACGCCGGTCTGCAGGTAGTATCCGTTTGAGAAGATCAAACCGTGGTCTTCTGGCAACGACACGCAAGCGTTGGCGATTGAATCAAGCCGCCGGGCTGTTTGTGTTTTTTCGTTGAAAACGAGGTAGCGGTATTGCTCCTCTTTGAATGGTTTCATCTTCAACAGGATGATGTTGCCAACGATCGAATAGAAAATCTCTGCGTCATCTAGCGACTGGTCGGGATCGTCAACGGGTTCGGCGTAGATGCCTGATCCATCTTCGGTGTTGTCTTCGATTTTGATCGTCAGGTCACCGCCAACGGTTTCGACGAAGACACGGTTTTCGATCGAGATGTGCGGATGTTCGCCGTCACGATGCAGTTCGCGATGGGTGCGCACCCATTTGAAATCGTGTTGCGGTGGAAAGCTGACTTCGTGGTCGCTGCGATTGTCAATGTACTTGAGCGAGCCTTCGTTGACTAGAAATTTGAAGGCCTTGGTGTCGTTTACCGTTTTACCGACTTGGAAAACCATATACAGGTGCGGACCCGACGTATGGAATTTCTGAAATCGTGTGTCTTTGTAGTATTTGTAAAGCGAAAAGAAATCCGTTTCAAATTGCTTGTCCTTGATCAAGTCGAGCGGTTGCTCGTGCATCGCCCCATCTGAAAATTCAAAAACGCTAAACACATCACCGAGTTCGGTAACGGTTTTTAGGCCCATGTGGACGTTGTAGCCAAAGATAAATTTCCCACCGACGGGAACGATATCTTGAGCCGTGCAATTGTTCGCCGTAGTGATCCGCTGCGTCGAGATTAGCTCGGTTGGGATCGAGCCAAAGACTTGGCGTCGTTCCTCGTTAAGCAAATTCAATCGCTCACGCAGCTCACCCGAAAAGGTTTGCAGTCGGTTGCGAATGATCTCGTACGTTCCGCGCTCTAGCTGCGGTTCGTTCGACTGAGCCTGATCGGCGTCATTCGTTTCGAGTTGTTCAGGGGCGTTGGACATTTTTGAATGCGGGTGAAATGCGGATTCGGAATTGGTGTTCGTGGGCGGCCATGCCGGTCCCGGGCAAGTTAAATGAAAGCGAGAATCGGTCGATGCTCGCTATCACTTGCTACTTTTCAACACTAACTACTTTTGACCGCGTCGATCACCGCTCCAGCATTCTGCGTTGCAACTCCGGCTTTGTTAGCCATTCCCATCATTGACTGAAGGTTTTTAAGCACTGCAGCGTCGTTAGTCTGTCCCATCATTGAACCGATCAAAGCGGCAACGGACAGATTTTTCAAGTCTTCTGAAGTCACTCCGAACATGTCAACGTACCGTGCAATTTCGTCTTTGAATTGCGCTGGATCGCCGTTAAAGAAAGTTTCTTTCACGTCAGACAAGACTTCGCTGTTGCCAACCAAGCGGTCAACTTGTTTTCCAGCAGTGATCGAGTTGACCATACTGTCGAAGAACTTATTGTCGCCACCAACGATGTCGATGTTCGCATTCTGAAGCGACGAAGCGATCATGGAGGCCTGGGCTTCCGCGATTTGCCGCTGTGCGTCGATGCCTGCGATTTCGATATCTTGTTCTTTCTTAAGCTTAAGCTTGAACTCTTCGTGCTCTCGACCAACTCCGTCGAACAGCTTCATCGCTTCGGCCTTTTGTGTGATGCCACGGGCGTCGGCTTCAAATTTCAGCTCAAGCACTTTGGCTTCTGCAGCACCTTCTTTTTCGATCGCGGCTGCACGTTCCATTTGAACTTGTGCTTCAGCCAATCCAGTGGCGGCAGTTTCTGCTTGAAGGGCCTCGGCCAACATTTTCTTGGCGTCGGTTTCTTTTTCGGCGGCGCTTCGATTAGCTTCTGCCGTGACGACGATTTTTTCGGCGTCCAATTCAGCCGACTGCTTTTCAGCTTCAGCTTTTTGAACCTGTTTAACAAGCTCTTGCTGGGCGACTTCTTCTGCCGCGGTAACGGCAACTTGTTTTTTACGATCTGCAGCTGCAAATTCTTTGGTGTCTTTGATTTTCTCTTCTTCTTCGACAACCGTTCGCTCAACCATGACGCGTTCTTTGATGACGTCCTGGATGTTTTTCTTTTCGACTTCGATCGCTTTTTCTTTTTCGATTTCCGCCAAGGTAACGACTCGCTCACGCTCAGCGATTTCGAGACCGCGGTCTTTTTCGACTCGTTCGGTTTCGACAGCTTCTGTTCGTTCTTTGCTTTTGGCAGCCACGATGACGGCACGCAAGCGATTTTCTTCAGCGATCGCAATTTCTTCGTCGGCCGCAATTCGCGCCAACTCGGCTCGCTGTCGCTCTGTTTCTTGCACGACGGCGCCTTGGGCATTCTGGCGAGCCGTGATTTCGGCGATTTCTCGCTCTTGTTTTTCTTCCGCGTCGACTTGCTGACGTTCCAGTGCAAGGATGGCTTCTCGCGCTTCAACGTCCTGCTTTTTCAGCGTCATTTCTTTTTCGCGGGTGATCTGGTTGGCCAAAGTAACTTCTTTGGCAGTCAGGTCCGTAATCTTTTTGATACCTTCAGCATCCAAAACGTTGTTTGGGTTCAATTTCTCAAGTTCTGTCTGCTCAAGATAGTCGATCGCAGCATCGTCAAGCACGTAACCGTTTAGGTCGGTGCCGATGATACGAAGGATTTGCTCACGGAATTCTTCACGCGAGTTGTAGAGCTCAACGAAATCGAATTGCTTACCAACAGTTTTCAAAGCTTCAGAGAATTTTGGTTCGAAAACAGTACGCAACGCAACTTCGTCCGAAGCACGGGCACAGCCAAGGAATTGGGCGACGCGTTTGACGTCTTCGATTTCTTTGTTGACTCGCACGAAGAAGGCAACTTTGATGTCGGCACGGATGTTGTCTTTACAGATCAATCCATCTTCGCCACTTCGGTCGATTTCAATTCGCTTAACCGAGATATCCATCATCTCAACGATGTGCAAAATCGGAATGACATAGGACTTATCAAAACTGACTCTTGTTCCGCCTTGTCCTGTTCGGATCAGCGCCGAACCTTGCGGGACTTTTCGGAGGCATTTGATAATCAACGCCACGATTCCGATCCCAATGATGATTAGGAACAAAATGGCGAAAAAGATTACCATGTAAGTTGTGTCAATTTGTCCAAGCAAAAATAAGTTAGCCATCTACGTTTTTCTCCCACTTCGTGAGTTCGACTAGAAATGTTCCGTCGTTGTTATTAAAAGAAACGATTTTCGCAGTGTCGCCTTTTCCCAGTTTTTCGCCGGGACGCGTTCGAACGTTAAGAATCATTTCAGGTTCGTTGGGTGGTTTGATCTCCATTTGCCCGAACTTCTCAGTCACTTCACTCGTGGTGACGCGTCCAATCAGTCCGTGCATCTCTTCTCGTGTTTTGTTCTCTGACGGTGACTTCTTAAAAATGATCGCAAATGGAATCATCGAAATTCGCGTCAACATCAGGCAGATGATTATGTTTGGCACCAGCCAAGCCATCGCAATCCAAAATTTTTGATCAGCGTTGTACCAATTGTTTGTGATTACGGTGGCCATCCAGAAGTACAATACGAAAAAGGAGCCAATGATCACGATTGGAACTTCACTCAAGTAAAAGAACTCAAATACCTGTTTCAGAATCCCATCGTTCGCGGTTGTGCTACTTCCACTGATTGTCGTTCCAGGAGCTGCGTTAACTCCGCCATGAACATCCACTCCAAGATCAGCGTCAACCCCCACGTCCGCATCGATGCCTATATCAGCATCAAGTCCAACGTCGGCATCGACATCGAGGTCGAAATCCATGGCGTCGAGACCAAACACTCCCAACGCGACCAGTAACCAGTACAGCAGGACCATTATTAAAAGGGTCGTTACTGGTAGGTTGACGTAGTTAAAACACTCGTGAAAAAATTCGATCATCGTTTCACCCATCCATTTGTAATCTTCGTGATTACGTCCAAAAATTTGCAGTCAATTGCGCTAGCCGTAGGCTTTAAGCGTACCGCGAGCGCAGAGTTCTGCCCATTTTGGGCTTCAAAAAAATAGGTCATGCTTAGAAAGGCGGGGCGGCAATTATCGAAAAATTTTGAATGGTCTAGATGTTCCCTTTTCAAACGTTTTCCCTTTGGTTTTGCCGGTTTTCTTACGATCGCAATGTCGCCCTCTATTCGACAGACGAAGGGAATTATTGGGAAAATTGAGCTGGGATTCGAGAGTCTCGGTAAATCGGCCCTGAAACGCGCTTGGGCGGTCTGGAAAGATGGGCGTGCGGCGGCGAAACAAACAGGCGATTTACAAATTAATGCACTTAGTTTGTTTTGAACTGGTGAAAGTGACCGTTGAATGATCGCCAAGCAAAGCTCGCGCCTCTCACGCACGGCATGCGCATGCTTAAGCTTCCCGTAAACATGGCACCCATCAATTCAGGTTGACGCACCACTAGCGGCGCGCACCACTAGCGGCGATTAGGAACAAGCGGCGTGATGGCGGCTTCTTTGTCGATGACGGGTTGGATCACAACTGGTTTCACGACCGTTGAAGCGTCTTCTTCTGTTTGCGTTTTTGTTTCCGTGGATTCTTCCGGCTTGGGCAAGTCCTTTCGTGAACCGAATGTATTGGCCCAGGCATGACTAAATGCGGCTCCGTAAAACACAACCATCGCCGTCATATAAATCCAGACGAGCAAGATGACTAATGAGCCGGACGCTCCGTAAACTTCATTGGCGGTTGACATCTGAAGATACCAGCCGATTGCGTAACGGCTGCACGCGACCAACACGGCCGTCAAAACACTGGCAGGCCAAACATCGCGCCAGTGAATACTCGTTGCAGGAAAGAACCAAAACACCAGTGAGAAAACTAACGGCATCAACAGGAATGACAAACTGCGGTCAGTGAAGTTTAACCAGGCCACGATTCGAGGATATCCTTCGGCCAATTGGTTCAGATAGGCCATCGACGAATCAAGCGCAATTGCGCAAAGCAAAAGTACCCCAACGATCAAAACCATCGCGATTCCAACTAAGCGTTTTTGAACCGAGTGCCAAATGCCGCTTCGTGATTTTTCGCAAACGTCCCAGATGTCGTTGAACGTATCGTAAAGCTGTGTGAAAACTCCAGACGCACCAAAAATCAAGACGCACAAACTGACAGTACCAGCCAGCAATCCAGATTTTGGCTCGACGGCGTTGGTGATGAGCTTGGCAACAGTTTTTGCAATCTCGGGAGTCGTCACCGTTTGGACTTGTTGAATAATCTCCGCTTCGGCGACTTGGTTGTCAAAAACGTAACCGGCGATTGCGACCGCGATCATCAACAGAGGAGCGAGCGACAACATCGTGTAGTAAGTCAGCGCAGCGGCCATCCTGGAAGCATTCGCGTTCGTCCAAATAATGAAGGACGAAGAGATCAATTGCCAAATGCGAGCTAACATTTTGTTGGATGGTGACTGAGGCTTAAGCTTGATCTAGAGAAAGATATTGTGAAGCGTCTATGCTGGTTTGCCGAGGCGGCGGCAAATTGTACCGATTAACATAAGCGCAGAGTAGGCTTTTTCGCTGCATGTGTACACACGTAACGTGTTGTTCGGTTGGACTAGTGGTTCTTCGAGCTGAAATGAATAGTTTTTTTGTCTCAGGATTCTGGGTGGTATGCTCACGCGCAGCATGAGCATGCTTAAGCTTCGCGTAAACATGCCACCCGTCAGGTTTGAGGAACCACGAGGCAAAAAATCTAAATCGTCATCGCAGCGTATCCGCCGTCTACGACCGTTTCAGTTCCGGTCATAAACGAGCCAGCATCACTTGCCAGTAATAACGTTGCACCGATCAATTCGCTTGCGTTCCCAAATCTTCCCATCGGCGTGTGTCCCATGATTTGATTCACACGTTCTGGCGTAAGCACTTTTTTGTTTTGCTCAGCAGGAAAAAATCCGGGCACCAAAGTATTCACGCGAATGTTCAAAGGCGCCCACTCACGAGCGAGGTTCTTGGAAATGTTGTGCACAGCCGCTTTGGTTGCCGAATAAGTAAACACGCGAGAAAGCGGAATGACGCCCGACATCGAACCGACGTTGATGATCGACCCGCCTTCGTTGCGATCAACAAAGTACTTTCCAAAAACCTGACAAGCGAGAAAGACGCCTTTCATGTTGATGCGGAAAATTCGATCGTATTCGTCTTCGGGAATTTCAAGGAACGGCGTTGCACTGTTGGTGCCGGCTCCATTGATCAAGATGTCGATCTTGCCGGACTTTTCCAAAACGGTGCTTAAGAGATTGTCCAGATTGGATTTCGAATCGACTTCGCAAGGTACAAAATAAGCTTTACCGCCTGCCGCTTCGATCTTTGCCAATCGGTCTTTGGCTTTCTCTTCTGATCGTCCGACCAATACGACTTCTGCACCGGCGCTTGCCAGCCCTTCTGCCATCGCCCCACAAAGCTCCCCGGTGCCGCCGACGACAACGGCTGTTTTTCCAACGAGCGAGAAAAGCGATTCAAGGAAGTTTTGTGACATGATTTTTGATTCAGATGAAAGTTAAAAAAAGCATTTGAGAAATTGATTGCAACGAATTCAGTTTAGAGACTTGCAAAAGTCTTCGGGTGCCATGTTCACGTTTGCGTGAGCATGTTTCAAAAATGGTTGGCCTAACTAGATCGCAACTTTCAAAGCCGTTACGTCTAACGTTGCCGCACCGCACTCGGAAGCAATCGCGTTGAGCGCTTCGATCTCGGCAGTCGAGAACAGCAAGCCATCGTTTTTCTTTGAGCGGTCGGCAGAGCGGGCTTCAATCTGGCCGGGCAACAAGCATTTATCGTTTCCGTGGCCAACGATGTCCTGGAGTACGGCTTTTACATTGTCGGCTTGCGAGCGGCCTTGTGCGAAATCGTTTCCACTCATGGCGTCCGGGTGAATGACTTGGAAATAAAACGCCGGCGTGTGTTTTTCATTCGCAGTCTCGCCCCAGCGAGAACGAATGGTTGGCAGCGAACCGCCGATGAAGGCCCCGACGATTTCGTTGATGATCGAAAGTCCGTAGCCTTTGTGTTTTCCAAACGTAGTAAGAGCCGCGACTTTGTTTGCGTCGGTTGTCATGTTTCCTGCAGCATCAACCGCGGCGCCATCAGGAAGTGCCGTTCCTTCGCGCTGAAACTGTTGTACTCGTCCCATCGCCACGACGGAGGTGGCCCAGTCAATTACCAGCGGAAATCCAACGGCGTCGGTTGTTGGAAAACCCCATGAGTGCGGGTTGGTTCCGAGCGTCGGAAACTTGCCCATGAACGGGACGACTTCGGCAAGTGCAGCCGTGCAATTGGTGTAAGCAATGTAGCCCTTTTGCGCCGCTTCCATCACATAACCGCCGCCCCACAAGTAATGAAACGCGTTGTCAACGGAGACTTGGCCGATTCCATATTTGTCAGCCATCGCAATCGCTTCGTCCATCGCTTCGTAAGCCGTCGCCTGGCCCAGTTTCTTATTAGCATTCCAGATTTGCGAGGCCGCAAACTTGGTTTCGCGTTTTTCGATCGTCGCGTTTGGAACGCAGCCTTGGGATTTTGATCCAAAATGATCGTCCAAGTGAAGCGCTTTGATGGCGTTGTGCGTTCGGATGCCGTGCCAACTTGCGTAAGCCGAAAACTTCGCGGCCGCTTCACATTCTTCTGCATTAAAATTGCGGTGCGCATAAGCAGCACTTACGAGTGCGTTGTGTTGTTCGACGGGAACGATATAGAAAGTTTCAGACATATTAATGGTTAGTAGATTGGAGTTGTAAGGTGATTCTTAAATCAGCGCCGAGGGAATGGCGACTTCGTTTACTTGGGCTAACGGTTTTTCGCCCTTGAGGCAATTGATCAAATTTTGAGTCGCCATCATGGCCTGGCGTTCAACCGATTCGTAAGTCCGTGATCCAATGTGCGGAGTGATCAAGCAGTTGGGTGCCTGAAGCAATGGATGGTCGGCCGAAGGCGGCTCCTGGTCAAGCACGTCCGTTGCGTAGCCGCCGACCTTGCCAGATTCGAGCGCGGCCAACATGTCTTTTGAGTTTACCAGTTCGCCCCGTGCGCAGTTCACGATCACAACTTCGTCTTTCATGGTTGCGATTGTTTCAGCCCGGATCATGTCGCGAGTTTCGTCGGTCAAATTTGTGTGCAGAGAAACAATGTCGCAGGTCTTAAAAATTTCGGCGTAGTCAGCTGCTTTTTTCACACCGTACTCGTTTGCGAAATCTTCAGGCCAGTAAAGATCTAATCCAACGATGTTCATTTCAAACGCCTTGGCCCGTTTAACGACTTCCTTGCCTATACGGCCAAGCCCGATGACGCCAATCGTTTTGTTCATGATCTCGTGACCGGTCATGCGTTTCCAGTTGCCGGATTTGACCTCCGTCGCTTGTTCGTGCATGTGACGAAAAACATTTAGCATCAATCCGAAAGTATGCTCGGCGACGGTCGTGTGATTGACGCCAGGACAAAACGTAAGCGGGATGCCAAGTTCGTTGCAGCCGTCGACGTCGATTTTGTCGACTCCAATTCCATACTTGGAAATGATTTTGAGTTTTGGAATCGACTTGTCTAAAACGGCTCGCGTAATCGCATCGTCTCCGCAGAGAAATGCATCAAAGTCACCCGCTAGCTCAAGCATTTTCTCTTCAGAAAGCGGGCCACGTTCGCGTTGCACTTCGACCCCCGCACTTGCAAGCAGTTCATGATGCGGGCCAGGCGTATCCTGATACGATGTTGTGGTGAGTAAGACTTTGACCATATTATTTTGAAAAAAGTTGAGACTAATTTTGAAAGAAACAGTTTAAGCAACTCGCGATGATATACGAGTCCTAATCACAAATGCGAAAGGAAAAAGACAGTCCTCGATGAACACCGCTTTTCAACACCGCATCCGTTTTCAACACGGAAAAAACTGATGAAGAAAGAACCGCGGATGAACGCTGATGGACGCGGATAAAATAGAACTTGAATCCGCGTTTATCTGCGTCCATCCGCGGTTTTAAAAAGAAAACTAGCAAGTAAAGATATTGGCAAAATCTCATGTTTAAAAATGGTGCCGTTCACCGAGAAGTCTCAGGAAAACCGCTGTGTCCAGCGGTATACAAACGGCAAAATGCGAGAGCCTATCCGGCTGTCGTTGAATCGCTATTAACCATGGCTTGGAAGCCTGAGATACTTTTTGTCCATCTGCTAATAACAATTCATCCCTAAATCAGCTGGACCTTATTCAAAGAAATTACTACGTTTTCTTTGTGCTTTTTATCTCAACCACGTCTATCTTGAAACCAAAATGCCGATGAATGTTGCTCAATTGATTGCCATAAAACGTGATGGCGATGCGCTGACGGAAGAACAAATCAAATCACTAGTTCAAGGCTACACTGACGAGAGCGTTCCCGATTATCAAATGGCCGCATTTGCGATGGCCGTCTTTTTCCAAGGCATGAATCCCGAAGAGACGACCGCGTTCACTCAAGCCATGGTTGATTCGGGCGAGCGAATGAAGTGGGGCGCAAAGCCTTCTGTCGACAAACATTCCACCGGTGGCATTGGCGACAAAATTTCAATTCCACTTGCTCCACTATTGGCATGCTGCAACGTCGAAGTTCCCATGATCTCCGGTCGTGGTTTGGGAGCAACAGGTGGAACGCTGGATAAACTTGAATCGATCAAAGGTTACAATTGCGAGATTTCCAATGACGAGTTTCGTAGCATCGTGAATTGGAATGGATGTTCGATCGCAAGTGCTTCGTCAAAACTTGCTCCGGCCGACAAACGGCTTTATGCACTCAGAGACGTAACGGCAACCGTGCCTTCGATTCCGTTGATCACGGCAAGTATCCTCAGCAAGAAAGTCGCTGAAGGAATCGACGCGTTGGTATTGGATGTGAAATGGGGGAGTGGCGCGTTTATGAAAACGCTGGAGCAAGCCCGTGAGCTGGCCAAGTCATTGGTGACCGTTGGAAATCACTTGGGTGTGAAAACGTCTGCGGTGATTACCGATATGAACCAGCCATTGGGCCGAATGATTGGCAACGCAGTCGAGATTGACGAGTCAGTCGACGTCCTCAAAGGCGAAGGGCCAGAGGATGTGCTTGAACTGACGCTTGACCTTGGCAGCCGACTATTGGTTGATGTTGGTGTTGAGCCTGACCTGGCGTCGGCGAAAAAACAGCTACAGCATAGGATTACCACCGGCGAAGCACTCAAGAAATTTGAGGAAATGGTCAAGAGCCACGGCGGCGACCTCAATGTGAAACGCAAGGTTGCTTGGTCCAATGTGGTCAAAGCCTCCGAGTCGGGCTACGTTTCGCGCGTCAACGCCGAGCGTTTGGGATTGGCTGTGATTGAGATGGGTGGCGGTCGAAAACAGATTGGCGACGAGCTTGATCATTCAACCGGAATTGAATTTCTGGTCCGCATCGGTGACAAGATTGAAAAAGACCAACCGATCGCCAATGTCTTTTGTGAATCTGCTGCAAAAAATTACGCAATCGAATTGGTTGGGGCTTCGATCGGTGTGAGTCAGTCACCAGTTGATCCGCCGAAATTGATTGTTGAATCAGTTTAAGCAAAATTGGTTTGTGCAAAAATTGTTTTAGGGAACCAGAGTATTCGTTCCAATACGATTGGCTACAATGTTTTCTTTGACCAGCTTTTGCACCCTTCAAATTTCTACACCATTTCGGCACAAGGCGTTTTATGACTCAAGAAGAGCGATCGAATTTAATCAGGCTCGCGATTGAGTCTCGCCAAAAGGCTTACGCGCCGTACTCCAATTTTCTTGTTGGGGCGGCGTTGCTGACCAAAGACGGTACGATCTTCACCGGGTGTAACGTTGAGAATACTTCGTACGGGCTTTGCATTTGTGCTGAGCGAACTGCGATTTGCAAAGCCGTATCAGAGGGGCATCAGAAGTTTGAAGCGATCGCCGTGTCCGCCACGCCGTTTGCGACTCCGTGTGGTGCATGCCGACAGTTTATCGTTGAATTTGGACAAGACATCGAAGTGATCTGTGTCGATGCGAATGATGCTTCGAATACGAAGTCTTGGACTAGCGAAGAGCTGATTCCAGAAAACTTTAAGTTCTAGGTTGGGCAATTCTTGAACGCAAATTTTGAGCGAAAACTCTGCCCGGTTGCTGACGCATTGTTTTCACGATTCTGAATCGCTTTGAAAACCGACGTTTTATTATCGCAAGATGCCGTACATCATTCCTGCCATACAAGCCGTCATGCAGGCAGCCAACATGCCGCCGAACATGGCTCGCAAGCCAAGCTCTGCCAGATCGCTTCTTCGACTTGGCGCGAGTGGCCCAATGCCACCGATTTGGATGCCGATCGCACCGAAGTTTGAGAATCCACAAAGTGCATAGGTCAAAATGATTTCGGTGCGGTGTGAAATGGCGATCGGATTTTTGTTTGCATCTAGCGTCCGACCTGCAAGAATTTCGCCCATTTCTGAGTAAGCCACAAACTCATTCACGACGACTTTTTTACCAAGCAATTCACCTGCCACCGCACAGTCGCCTGTTTCAATTCCCATTATCCACGCCAGCGGATAAAAGATCGTCGCGAACAAGTTGTTAAGCGACCATTGCAAATCTACCGGATTGACCACAACGAGATTGATAAGGTACTGAATCAACTCGCCCAATCCGGCGAGCATCGCATTGCCCATCGCAAGCAACGCCAGAAACGCGATTAGCATCCCAGTAATGTTGATCGCCAATTGCACACCATCGCTCGCTCCAATCGCGGCCGCTTCAATGACGTTAGTGGCGACTTTATCGGGCTCTTCCTGAATGGTAGTGGGCTTTGGCGTCTCGGTTTCTGGTTGGAGAATTTTTGCGATCACCAACGCGGCCGGGGCTGAAATAATGGACGCGGTTAACAGGTGGCCGGCACTGATGCCGCTGAATACGACAAAGATCGCCATCAGGCTTCCGCTGATCGTCGCGAATCCACCCACCATCAACGCGTTGAGTTCGCTGCGAGTCATGTTTTGAACGTAGGGCCGCACGACTAGTGGAGCTTCGGTGTGCCCAACCAAAACGTTGGCCGCCGCGGCCATGCTTTCGGGGCCAGATGTGCCAAGTGTTTTTTCCATCGACCAAGCCATCGTTTTTATCAAAATCTGCATGATGCCGAGGTAGTACAATACCGACATCAGCGACGCGAAGAACACCACCGTTGGTAAAACACCAAACGCAAACGTTTTTAGTAAATGGAGTGGGTCCTGCGCGCTGGGGTTGCCTTCGAATACGAAATTGGCCCCTTCATCGACATACGATTTGATCGCCGTGAAAAACGAGTCGACTCCGGCGAACAAAATCCCATTTTCGTAAGTCGCGATTTCGATCTGGCCAGCCTCGTTGGCGATCGCACGACCAATTTCAGATTCTGTTTTTGCGCCTTCTTCGATGGATTTTGTAACGGCGTCCAACGACTCCAATTTTGCGCCAGCCAAAACGGCGTCCAAACGTGCTTTGGAGAGTTGACCGGACTCAACCGCGGTTTTGACTTCACCGAAATTGGCAAAACTTTTATTGAACGTCCAGTTCTGAGATTGAAACAAAACCGCCGCAAAGACCGCTTGCAGGATCACACCAATAATCACCAGTCGCCAATTGACTTTTGTGCGGTGAGAACTGACCAACCATGCCAGCCCGATCATCACAAAAATTCCAAGCAAGCTAATCAGGTTAAGTACAGTCACGTCGTCCCTAGCTTATTGAGTGGAAATGGCGGAGCTTTGACATCCGGCGGAGCTTTGGCATCCAAGACAATATGGTCGCATGGTTTGTTTTTCGCTCAATTTAAGGTTGGTTCATCGTCGCCCGAGGATGTTTTTTCTCCAAAGTCATCGTCTCCCGATTCATTCGATTGAGAAACGGGCGTTGGCGTTTGGACTTGAGGAATGCCGTTTTCATCTGACTTAAGCGGTGGCAATTCGTAAGTTCGTTTTTCGTCAACGACTGAAATTTCATCCATTTCCGTTTCGTCAACGTCTTTGCGAAGCAGCAAGTAAACGGCCGAACTCATGCACCAAAACAATCCGTAAATGAACGCGGCCGCCAACGTTTTGAACATTGCCTCCCACAACCCAATGATGCCTTGTCCCGCCTTGAGCGTCGCATACGGGTCTTTTTTGTCTTCGGTGGAATCACCGACCGCAGCGTCGGCTGGTTCAGCCAATCCTTCGTCAATCGGGATCGCAATCTCACCGCGAATGATGTCGGTGCGTTCAGCAGAAACGACGTTGGTTCCCCAGGATGTCGACCAGTAGCTTAGGTCTACGACGCTCTCGGTTAAAGTTCCAACGATCAGCCAGCAAAACCCACCAAACAAAATCGCGATTAAACAGTAGAACAGATAGTTGATTGGTTTTTGATATGTATAAGCGTAAGCTCGCGTCATGGCATCAAATGAGTTTTGGCTTTCACAACCAACGCTTGCAATCATTAACGGCCAGCCAAACATCAATCCCAGCAAGAGCAAGCCGATCATACCTGCCAGCGCCAGTACGACAAACCAAATGAGACTTACCATTACGACGCCAACATCGAAACTCATAAACAGTCCAATGATGAAAGTGGGAACACAGATCGCAACAACGGCTAGCAGTGGAATCCCAACCGCACCGGCAGCCGTTAGCCATTTGTCTAAAGCAAATTCAAATGCGTCGTCCAAGCCCGTTTGTTCGTTTCGAGTCAATCGGAGCAAGCAGATACGCGTGATTGCGATTCCAATGAATGACCAAACCAGAATGGTCCAGACACATCCAACAAAAAAGTACCAAAACTCTCCCAGCCCCCAGTTACCGTCAAACATATAGGCGAACGGTTTGACGAATTGTTGAAACACCATTCTTGGGCCGCTCAGTGGTGCACCCAAAATTTTAATTGAGTCGGTTTGGGTTTGTCGCTCAAGAAATACAGCACGGTAAGGGCTGCGATTGACCTCGACGACATTCATAAAGTTAGGGTTGTCTCGCATGTCCTGCGTGACGAACAATGACTCGCTGAGCAACCACCCCATCGGCATGAGGACCACGCCCAAAAGTGCGAACGCAAGAACGCTGACGCTGGCCGCAACGGGCAGCGTCTTAAAGATGATTGTCCAAGGGCAAAGGTCGCTCCAGGAAATTTTTTGAATGATAACTGGTTGTTCAGCCATGGATTTTGGTTGGTTGTTGAGCTAGGTGTTTTGACAGCGAATGATATTCAGGCACGGCGGCCATTATAAATGCGTCTCAGCCGTTTAGAACCGCCAGCACGGGGTTCCAGAAGATATTTTCGCGCGATGTTTGATCGTAGTCGGCGGTCCTCCACCGAGCGCACGCAGTAAAATCCGGCAACAGCTACCGGGCAACGAAAAAGATACCAGTGCGGGGCTCCTAGGCTTCGTCGTCCGCCCAAGGATCGTCTTCTTTGATGCCGTGATTATCGAGCGTTGATTCGCCTTCGCAAGGAAATCCGTAACTTTCGTTCAGCCACATTCCCAAATCAATCTGTTGGCATCGCTTGCTGCAAAATGGCATGTGCCTGGTTTCAGATCGGAAGAACGATTGGCCGCAGTAAGAGCATTTCAACGCGGGTTCTGGTTTCGCCGAAGCTGAACCGCCGGAGGTTGAGCTTCCCGATCGCGAGCCGCTGGACGAATTCGAATTGCCTGAGTCGTTTTGGCCCATCGAATTGCCGCTTTCAAAATCTGAAGAATGGTCGTAACGCATGACAGTCGCTTGAATTATTAAAGGCAAGATTTGACTTCAAATAATTTGACGTGATTGAGGGAAAAAATCAACGACTTATATTCGGATTCGTACGATCGCTGCAAAAGTAATTGGATTGCCGGAAAAATTTTTAGGTTCTGCACGATTGTAAATCGGATGATGGAACGATCACGAACACAGAATCAAAGCCAGTTACGCCAACGGCGAGGCACCATCTACGCCAACGGCGTTTCACTCCAAAGCCCATCGTCGCGTAGAGCACGCTGGGTGCGTGCGTTCTCCCCCAATCCGTACCCAACGGGCAAGACCTACGCCAACGGCGGGCCATGGTCTACGCCAACGGCGTTTCACTCCAAAGCCCAGTGTCGCGCAGCGCACGCTGGGTTAGGACATCCCCCCAATCCGTACCCCAAAGGGGTTGCACACCGATTTGTTGCCCCTGTTTAGAGTTCAATCTCGCGCCAACCCGACATGAATTACCGCAAAAATGTCATGCACAGCATGACCTACGAAACGTGCATGGCAACGACATCGAAAACGTATTCATGATGTGCTAGCCGAGTGAACCCTTGGAATTACCGCTTCCGCAAAGCCGTTTCGAAAGTCGCTATTGTCTTGGCCAGTGGATTCTTGATAAATCCAACTAAGTGACCTCCCCTCCATTTAAGCTCATCGCTGTGTCTGAACTCAAAGCATACATCCTTAACCGCTTCGCCGCCAAAAGCCAAATCTATACGAGTTGGATGCGCGACTGTCCCTACCCATGTGAAATCGTTGAAACGTCCGCGTGCGATTGGCAACCGCCTGATGATGCAGGAATTATTGTTACCCATTTGCACTACCGCTGGGAAGAAATTTCGGCGCTTCGGCGAATCTACGAGACGTCTCGCGTACCGATTTTGATTTTGGCAGACGGCATTCTCGAATATCGAAACACTTGGAAAAACCCAACGGTCGCCGATGGCTCAATTTTCCAACCACTAATGGGGCACAAGCTGGCTTGCATCGGACGCGGGCAAGCTCGTGTTTTGGAGTCTTGGGGCAACGCCGGTAAATGCGAAATCGTTGGACTGCCTCGCTTGGATGAAGTCTGCAACAGCGAATACTTGCCGGTTCAGGACCAAGGGCCATTTCGGTTGTTGGTTACAACGGCCAACACGCCTGCGTTTACTCCCGAGCAACGTTCGAAAGTCGTTCAGTCGTTGATTCGATTGCAAGAGCGAGTTGAGTTTGGTGCTTTGGTCAACGGCCGCGAAATCGAGGTGACTTGGCGTTTGACCGATGGCTTGATGGAAGAGCTTGGGCTAGACGGGAGCGGGCAAAACGAGCTCGATTCTTTCGAAACGAAACAGGAATTAATTCCGATCGCAGACGCGATCGAGTTGGCCGACGCAGTCATTACCACGCCATCGACTTTGTATCTTGAATCCGTGATGAAGCATCGCCCGACCGCGATTCTTGATTACAGCAACAGTCCAGCTTACGTCCCTTCCGCTTGGGTAATTTCCGCTCCACTGCACATGAACGACGTGCTTTGTGAACTTGAAAATCCGCCAGCCGCAAAAATGCTTTTCCAGGAATCGGTGCTTCATGATCAGCTTGAGACAGGCTGTAGCCGAAACCGCATGTACGCATTGATTCGTTCAATGGTCCAAGCCGGAATCGACGCGAGAAACACAAACACTCCAATCAATTTGCCGCCAAGAGTTCTTTCTGATCCACAACGAGGAATCCAGAAAGTTGGAGCGAATTTTGAAATGTCGGCTCTCTATTCTGATAACCCAACCTTTCGAATCACAGACATTCATCGGCTTCAGCAAGAACTCAATCAAGCGATCGCAAGGCTTGGTCAATTGCCGGCAGAGCTGGATTCAAAAGACACCGATATCGTGACGAAAAATTCCGACATTGAGCGGAAAGAAGCTCACATCAAGAATTTGGAATCCGTTGTACATGACTCCGCAAAACGAATCAAAGAGTCATACTCACGTGCAAAATCGCTTGCCGAGATGGTGGCAAAAAAACAAGCGGATATCGAACGAAAAAACAATCACATCGAGTCCATGACCGGACTTTTCAAAGAAGCAAATGCGAAAGTGAAAGCGCTCCGCACAGAAGCGATTGAGCGAAAAATTGAACTTGAAAACGCCAATCGCCGAATCGCGATTTTGACCAACCGTTTGAATTCTCAAATGCAAAGACAGAAAGCGGCGTAACGATCCGTGTTACGAGTGTACTTGCTTGCGTGACGTGATCCGACTGATTCTGTCTCGGCGGATCATTGGTAAATCTCGGCAAGGCCTTGGCAACATCCAACGCAGCGTTTTCTACAGCATCTCTTTGGCGTTGTTTAGCAAAACGGTTGCCCTCTCAAGACACGTTTCGACTTCATCAACGTAACCATCCGCACCTGCTGACCAAGCTCGATTCACGGCACGTTCGGCAGCTGCGAATTGAGTCATGATGTTGGCGTATTCAGGCAAACCTTTCTCGCCAATGATGCTTTCACGGGCTTCCACAAAAGCGTTGAAATCTTCTGCGCAAGTCGAATCGATCTGAGCCGTGATTTGGCTGGGAGCCAGGTTAGGCAACTCGTTCCGCAGGTTCGCAACCGAATTCGAAATTCGCTCGATCGTTGGCCGCAGCGTACCATATTCCGCTTGCGTTTTCTGAACTTGATTGGACGAAGACTTTTTCGCCGCTCGAAAAATTGCGATCCCAACGACCCCAACGACAACCGAAGCGATGAACCAAAACCAATTGATGGTGGCCCACTCGTTAGGAATTGATTTGACTTGAAACACCGTTGCCAAAGCGCCAGACAAAAATCCAGCCCACAGCAAAACCTGTCCAATTATGGTTTGTCCGCTCATGATTTTTTACTCGACTTTAACCAACGATAAAAACTTTGAAAACGGCGATGCCAACGCCAACTAACGCTTCACCGACAATCAAACCAGCCGCCAGAGGAATTCCGACTTGTTCGCTGAAATTGTTGCCGGCGATTTTGTTACAGATAATTCGTAGCAAGCAACCGATCGAATACGTCAACACGATGTTGAACGGCATGTAGAAACCAAGTGCAACCAGCACGCCGATTCCACCCAGCCCACTGGCCGCCAACATGAACCCCAATGTTCCACCAGCGAGATAACGGTAGACGGGAACGTCTTTGTTCACGATCCCTTCGATCACCGAGGCAAGCGCTTGGGCTTGGGGAGCGGGCAGTTCGTCCGATCCGATGCCTTTGGTTTTATGAAGTGCCAACATCAAAAAGATCACGATGATTGGGCCAAGCCAAGCACCGATAAACTGGGCCATCTGTTGTTTTTTCGGCGTGGCTCCAACTAGATAGCCGGATTTCAGATCCAGCATCATGTCACTGGCCTGGGAAATGGCCAAACAAATCGCTGCACCTACGACCAACGAAGCCAGAATCGTACCCGGTTTGTCCAGTCCGGCTTGTGCGATCACAATCAGAATGGTCACCGCGATCAACGTCATACCCGAAAGCGGCGACCAGTTGGTGCGGCCAATACACTCGGCCACGATCACGCCTGCGATCCAAATCCACAGCGTACCAAGCACCGCCATCAACAACGCGAGCCCGATCGACATATTCGCCACCGAACTGTACGCGAGGAACACTAGCACACCCACGCCCAGAACCATCGCGGTAAACAGCATCCAGATTGGCATCTCGTCATCGGATGCACTACCGGCACTACGATCTGACGCCGAACGTCGCATGGACCCAATCGCACTGAGGATCAACGGAAAAGCCAACAGGATTCCGCCAAGCGCCGCGCCGATCAACATGCCAATGCCCGTTGGTTTGAACAATTTCTTGTTCAGTTTGCCCGGAACGCCATTGTAGTTCTTGGCTGCAAAACTGGCGGACATAAGACTTTTCTGAGCGTCTTCGTCCAATGCAGTTTGCGACTTGATCAACTCCATCATCTTTTTCGCGTTCGTTTCCGATTTGAATTGATCAGCGACGGCTGGATCGAGTCCATCAAGTGCAGTTGAAGCCGCAGCAAGTGTGTCGGCCCCAAGGTGTTTGTTGAGTTTGTTCGACAAAGGCGCCATGTACTTTGGCAATTTAAAATTGGGATCGGCTGCAGCCTTGTCGGTGAGCATTTTTACTTCATCTGGATTGGCTGTTCGCCAGTCACTGTCGATGGCCGCGATGGCTTCCATAACGACCGGTGAAACAGCTGCAGATTTTTCCAAAAGTTGCCCGAAGGAAGTCGGCTCCATAGCAGCGGGCGCCGTTTTTGGTTTGTCCGCGTCGGCCATTGGCATCGGCGCAGTCACTGGAATACCAGTTGCCGTTTCGAGGCGATTGACCAAATCCGGGTTTGATTCAAGTGCCATATAAGCCTTGCGAATCAAACCATCATCCGAAACAACGGCCGAACGAATGTTTGGATCGATCAACATCTGCACATCATTAGCGGCGTACATCGACATGATCGGGGCGAGCATCCAATAGCAAATGAACCCGCCTGCACCAAACCAAAAACCACCACGCCCAGAGAGAAAACCGACACCAATCGTCATCAACGACCCGTAAAGTGTCAGGTTCAGCATCGAAGGAAGACCATACGCCTGCCCGATGTAAATGTCATGATCGTCGTTGGCACCGAGATTCGTGATCCACAAATAAACGGCCGCCGAAAAAACACTTGCGGCCAGTAACAATGCGGCTTTCTTCATTCCGGCACCGGGCGATTTCAAAATGGTCGCAACCGCAATTCCGCTTGGGAACGGCAGGCGTTGAAAGTCGATCATTTGTTTGCGAAGCGGAATCACAAACGCTAGTCCGATAAACGCACCCGCGATACAGGAAAAGATCATCAGCGCGATATCGAAATTCGCAACCGATTCGAGCCCAGGTCGTTGGCTAAGAATCAGCAACGCCGGAACGGAGAACATGATTCCTGACGAAGCACCGTTGACCGCCGAAGCCACCGTTTGGTTGATATTGTTTTCGATGATACTCGTGCGGCCCATCAAGCCACGCAAAATGCCCCAACCCAAAATCGCGGCAAGCTCGGAGCCTTCGATCGAAAAACCGAGAATCAAAGCCGCATAACTAATCGACACCGCGATCAATGAGCCCAGAAACCAGCCTACAATGATGGCTGGCCAAGTCATTTCGGGGTAGGCACCTCGACGGATGATTTCACCGTTACGAGTTTCTTGTTCGTTTCCAGAAGACATAAACGTTTCCCATATTTTATCCCGACAACAAGTCAGCCAGTTTAATGGAAAAAAATTGGGCTCGAAACTATAGGGCGAGCCAAAAAAAGAAAGCCAACTTTTGCTATGAAGCCTCCGTTTTGGCCATGAGGTCCGCGGGCAGTTAAAGTGTTAATGCTTTCCTGATTCGAAATTGCAAAACGAATGGGTTACGCAGTGGAAACGATTGCGCGATAATAAGACTGTCGCAAACCAAGCTTTGAATTGAAATCAACATGAATACTTCAGACCAAATAATCGACCGAAAAAAGATCGCGAGGGATTGGCTGCCGCGCTATACCGGAATGCCGATCGACCAGTTTGGCGAATATATTTTGCTGACAAATTTCGACTATTACGTGAAGCAATTTGCATCGAGGTTTGATTGCAAGATCTATGGCGAAGGCAAACCGATGCAAGCGGCGACCAATTCTGCCGGTCTTTCGATTGTGAACTTTGGGATTGGATCCGCCAACGCCGCGACCATCATGGATTTGTTGAGTGCACGTGATCCCGAAGGCGTATTGTTTCTGGGGAAATGTGGTGGGCTGAAGAACTCAACGGAGATCGGGCACTTTATTTTGCCGATCGCCGCGATCCGCGGAGAGGGAACGAGTTCCGATTATCTCCCGCCGGAAGTGCCTGCCTTGCCATCGTTTAAGCTGCACAAATTCGTTTCCGAATACTTGGTGAAAGAAGAGCTCGAATATCGTACCGGGGTTATTTACACAACCAACCGGCGCCTTTGGGAGCACGACGTGGAGTTTCGGAACAAGCTCGAACGAATGACTTGCATGGGGATCGACATGGAAACGGCGACTCTGTTCATAGTCGGGCACTACAACGAAATTTCGCGAGGGGCTTTGCTGTTGGTTTCCGATGTTCCAACAACCCCTGACGGCGTAAAGACTTCGGCGTCCGATAAATACGTGACTTCGACTTGGGTTGATAAACACTTGGAAATCGGAATCGCAGCGATGACCGAAATCGGTGAACGAGGCGAGCAGATCCGACACTTTAGATATTGATCCTTGCCGGTGCGTCTTTAATTCGTTCCGAGAACGATAGCCAATGGCACGTGCTTTAGACGCGAAAGCCTTTGAAATGGTACTCACTGAAAACCCGAATGGCCGAATGGAGTGACGGGTTGTAGCCCATCCACGGCGCCTTCCATGGCGTTCACTCGTGATGTTCGCCGTCTTCATGGCGATGATCGCCTTCCATGGCGCCTTACCCCAAGGGGGGTTTACTCCAAAGCCCAGTGTCGCGAAGCGCACGCTGGGTATATATCACCCCACAACCCGAACCCCAACCGGGGTTCTACACGAGAATTGTTGAACCCCGATTGGGGTTCTTTATGTGTCGCCGGCCATGTCCCAGCGTGCGCTTCGCGACACTGGGCTTTGGAGTTCAACCCCTTTGGGGTAATGGAGACGAATCATGTTGCCTCAAGCGGAACGAATGCCGCGACCACCAAGCCCGAACGAGTGGTCATCCACTTCTAAACGACGCGCAAGTCCGGGTTCGCGTGCATTAAATTGTTATTTTCCGTTTTTCAGGCGGGCAATCTCAGCGCGAAGCTCCCTGTTCTCGTTGCGCAGTCGGCTGTTCTCGTTTTGCAAAGCCTCCTCGGTAGCCACCCTCGTTTCCTCGGCCATCCTGTATTGGCGAAGTTGTTCTTTAAATTGCTGCCATCGTTCAAGGTCAAAAGTTGAATCCAGCGGAATTCTATCCAGCTTTCGTTTCGTCGTTGCGTAGGCAGTGTTCAATTCGCCGAGTCGACGCTCGAGTTTCGACGTCTCCTGTTTTGGTGGATCCTTTCTAATTGATTCAATTTCTTTACTGGTCCCGGAAATTTGCCGACGAATCTGAGCCAGATCTTTGTTCATTTCCATCCAATGGAAACACAAGTCCAACGTTGGAAGATGTACGATCACCTTCTCGCGTTTCGGTTTCCTTTCGGTTGCGACCGGAGATGAATCAGAAAACGGCTTATCGGTGTTCTGTGCAACTAGCTCATTAGGAGACAACGCAAGGGCAAGAAGTGATGCGACTGTCAATGTAAAGATTAGTTTCATGTCATTCCTCATTTGTTTAGGCGTGATAACATCCGAATGCGCGTGCATCACCTTGTTATAACTTGAGTGCGATTCCCGGTCACGCCAAATTAAGCTATTTTCGAGATAGTCTAAAGCAAGCAAGCGAAACAGCCCAGAGAATTATTGTCGAGATGGCGAGAAAGGAAACTATGGTCGTTGTAGAAATCGCTACGCCGCCAGATTCAACTCCGGTCAATTCGAAGTTTCGATCCCACAAGTGAAAATACTTCTGATTTGCCAGCTCCATGCCAAGCCAGAAGAACGGAACCGAGGCTAAAGCCGCAACCCAAGCCACAGCGCGTATCAGCGGACGAAATTTGCCCCGCCTTTTGGTTTGTCCAGCGTCACTCTTGGGCGGTAAGTAAGGATTCGGCATAAGTGCCCCTTGGGCGGATAGCGTCAGTGTTCACTGGGCCCCGGCAAACAAACTAAACATTGTGAACGCCGCGCGACCCGCGACTCCGTATGCAACGCACTGTTATGTGCACACTTGGAATTCACCATCGGGCTGCGAATCGTGAATTGCGTATCCATTTTCGTCCAATGCGTTAAATATCTCCAACCATGTTCCATCGAGATCCAGCACAAGCCGTGTCCAAATCGGAATGTCTTTGCCCTCGAGGGACATTTCACCACGACCAATCATTGTACCGCAGATTTTCCTGCCAATTATTGAGCCAAGTTTGTCAGGTAGATTTGTTCGCCATCGAGTTGTTGTGGGATCAACATCGAAAGGCAATGCACAATCTCCAGCAACGAAAAGGTCGTCGAATCGCGACCAGCGGACCGAAACAACATCACCATGGTCGGTGAAAATCCGGATTGGCAGATCGGGCCATTCCGCCCAAGTGCCGTCTTCATGAAGGATTTCCGCAGTTTCAAAACGGACAATTGAATGACCACTTAGCGGCAGAAAATGCTCGCGTACTAAATCGAGTTTTTCCTGAATCATGGCAAAAGGTCTCGGGTACACTTATCAGTCGCGATCATCGAGCCAGGGTCAGATCTACCCACTGCAAACCAATCATTTGACTCTGTTTCATTTCAGCACCCGTTGTTAATTGAGCATATGACGGCCAAATCACCAAGTCGCGACAAGTGATTGTCCATTCGATTACGCGCGGTTTCGCGACTCCGGTGCATTTTTATCCTGCGATACGGGGCCAGAGCTCTGAATCGAGCGGATCGCCGCTGGCAAGTTCGCGCGGAAATTCCGGCATTTCTTGCAAGCCATCTCGCGGATGGAAAATGACGTCATCTCCCGTCCAGCGGCTTGTATGCGCGCGGCGGCGGAGGGCGGCGGTTTTATTGCCGGGCGCAGCATGGACAATTAATCCGTGATGGACAGTGCAATCGCCGGGAGACAGTTCAAATTGCGCAATATCATATTGGTCCCGTGCGGCTTCGATATCGGGAACCTCGGGAATATTTTCCGTATATTGATTGTTATCACCAAAGCTCGCGGGACGAAATTTCTGCCCCCATTTATGCGAGCCTTTGACATATTCCACCGCGCCATTATCTGCGGTGACCTCATCCAAGGCGAGCCAGATCGTACAAATCTGAAACCCATCAATCGGCCAATAAGTCATATCATGATGCCACGGGGTTTTCGTGCTCGTGCCGGGTTCTTTGATCAGCCATTGATCGAAGAAGATATTGATTTTCTGCGAGCGCATCATCTGCTGTGCGATTTGCGCGGCGGGTGAACGAAACACAAAATCTCGGCAACTCTCATTGCGCTGCCAGATAAAGGTGTCGTGAAAAAATCGGCCCGTATCGCCCCGCTCTTCGGACAGCTCGGCATGAAGCTCGCCCGGTTTTGCCATACTGACCTCTGCTGCCTCGCGCATTTTCTCCACCCAATCCGGCGAGAACATTTGGCGCAAGCAGACAATCCCGTCTTCCTCAAAGGTACGGATTTCCTGTTCAGTGATGGGCCGCAGCAATTGTTCCATTGTCATCAAGATGCCTTTCGCGGGTGCGCCTCATGTCTATAGAGCATGCGGCGCGAAAGATGAAATTTATTCCAGTCTTGTTGATTAGCCGCGGTTATAAAAGTGCGGCAAATGTTCAGTTGTTACGCCTCAATCAACTTGATAATATTAATTTATAAAGCTGAAATCTGCTATAACTGGATAGTGATCGCTCGGCCAATTTCCATCGTATTTTTTCGCCTAACTGTGTGTTCCTACAATGAGGCAGTTGCCGCAAGTTCACCATTTACCGAGATATGAAAGCAGTTCATCTTAGGCCAAATAAAGATTAGTCGGGTAACGTCCGCAATCACCGAGCCGGAACGATTGATCACCCATTTCAAAACCACGCGCAAGTCCGGATTCGCGTGCATCACATTGTTATGTCGCGTATCATTTCTTACGGGTCGGAAGCCCGCTGAACGTCACAATTAGGCAACCAAGTTCGCAATTCAGCAAGTTTATCATCTGAAACGTTATCTGAAACGGTTAGCCACAACAATTGGTCATGATTTTTGATCGGCGAAAAATCAGTAACAGCAGTGCCTTCAAGATCAAGTTCAATCAATCTACTGATGCTTGATAGCGGTGATATGTTAGTAACTCGCGAATTATTCAACAAGATCCGCCTAAGGTAGGGCAATCGGGACAGTTGTTTGATGTGAACTACATCAGATTCTGACAAGTCGACCATGTGAATGCTGGCAAACGGATCCAGCCCCGCCATGTCAATGAGGCATCGAGGTGTGGCCGGCACACCAAACCTGTCATTTCCGGAATGAAAATCATACCCAACAGTGCCTCCGTTCGAATCAACCCACTTAATTACCGAGATCTGCTGACTAGTCCGATATCCCCAAAGCCCAAAAATCAAGCTCAGCAGGGACGTCGCAAACAGAATCGTTCGCAACCTGAATTGTGGTATCAGGCGTTTGAATCGAGATTTCGAATCTTCTGACGGGTGAACCATTTGCTCAAGCGACATAACGTCCGGGTTCACCGGGCCGCGGCGAACTCGCTAAACATTGACACCCGCGCGACCCGCGGCTCCGCGTGCAACCCATTGTTATACCGCACATATTGAGCTGCAAGTGCACTCAGTCATCAACAATGTTTACAAGCACCACTGAGCCATCAGGCATAATATTCTTCAATTCTATGTATTCATCCAGTGGAACAGGACGATGCGCACGAACCTGTCGAAGATTGGAGAACCTTTTTATCAGCTCTAGATGCGGACGTCGAAGCTTGCCGTGTGAAAGCGTCAGGTAATACACTTCGTTCTCTTTGTTTGCTGGCAATAGCGCACAGCACACCCCGGTCCCATCACACGGATCTCTCCCTTCAATTGTGTATCCAGCGCTGCGTAACGTTCGCACTGAACTGTCCGTCGGATTGAAAATGAGTGGTGCATACGAACAAAGAAAAGCGCAGCCCAAGAGTAATTTTCCTGTGATCATGACAATGCCTCCGTGCGGTATAACAATTTAATTATCGTCGTTAGGTCGTCGGTCAACACGTGCTTTTCAGACTTATCGCCTAAGTAAGCGCGCAGTATGGCAGGATACTGCGCACTGTGCAAGAAAAAAATTTGACAGGAACCACGTCGATCTTGTATACAAATGAACACTGGTAGCTTTCCCTAAGTTTCACTGAGGATCTGCGATGGCGATGGTAACGACTCAAAAGAACGGGTTTCATACGGGAGACAGTCCGAATTTTTCGGCGACGAAACGTGATATATTGTCGCGGCCAGCCGACTGTAAGAGCTTTGCCGGGCTGTGTGCATTGGTTTGTTATGCTGCGACGTGAATTCACCCGTTTTGGGGCAAACCAATCGAGGCGAGTGCCTACAATCCCAGTTGGTGCTTCTTAATTCCGCCGTAACATTGCTCGCAAACTAATTTGAAGTCATTGAATTTTCGAAATGCGTCGTTCAATTCTTCGCCGCATTCGATAAATCGTTGTTCGCAATCCTTGCACCACGCTTGATAGTCACCTTGAATGTTCGAGTTCTCTATAAAACCGATCGTTCGGCTTGGTTGTCCAACCAGATGTGTGCAAACAACCGCGGCAACACCGGTCCCATGCTCGCATTCGAATGCGAGTGAATCGTGTTTGTCGTTATTCATTATATGCGGACCTATGCAAAGCGGTATAACAGCCGCGATAACCCAGTCGCAGCAAATAAATTAAACATTAAAATCAATGTGAAATGTGACTTGTGATTAAGTCGTTTGGTTCAAATACCTAAAAGATCCGTTTCGGATGGATATGATATCTTGAGGTCTTTCATCCGTTCCAAAAAACTTGGCGGCGACAAAGATCGGGACATCGAAAAGGGATACACCAACGCCGAGTTTGTTAGACAAATTACGCCGCTTGGCCGATGCAATTGAAAACGATGAGAAGTTTGAAATTCAGATTGCTGGTGAAGAATATACGTTCCGGTAAGAGCAACTTATACGAACGAACATGAACGTGAAGACGGTCACGAAGAAGTCGAATTCCAAATCAAGTGATCACCCAAAGAAGATGACTAAATTGGAGTGCCAGCGAGTGACTTCGTTTAGCGATAAGGATCGGTTTGTTGCCAAGCTTTGCGGTTAGTCGATGAGCCCGACGTTTCTCTAATGAAGAAGCGCCTTGCGCTCGCTATCGGAAATGTAAATCCGGCCATCTACAAATTCCTTGTCCAGTAGTTTTTTGTATTTCGGATCAGAGATAAACGAGGCGACGTTTTCGATTCGAATAAACTTTTGTTTGGTAGGGGATCTAATTGAAGACGAAATTCCCAAAATCTTAACCACATTTTCTTCTTTTTTCATTTGAAATCTATGATCTGCGGTTGGCCACGAATAAAAACCATTGGGTCTTGAGAATTCTCCTGGCGAATAGAAAGCCACCCCTGAACCAGATGGAATTTCGCTTCCCAAAAGAGTTCGTTTCTCGAGAGTAAACTCCTTCGAATCAATTTGAACGCTGTCAGCATCGAGTTGCTCAATCTTGAGAAGGCACTTGTCGTCTTTGTTGTCAAGCGAAACATCAATCGCGCCACGAGATCCTGGTGGCAGTTGAAACTTTGGCGAATGAATCACATTTTGTATATAGGACGATCCTGCGTGCCCAAGGACTTGAGTTTGCGAAATTTGAAAAGCAATTTCGTGCTCGCCTTCGGGAACGTAGTATAGATACTTCAAGCCATTTCCTTTGCTTTTAACGGTAAACGCAACACGTTCGCCGTGGGAGACAGGAAACGAATTCAAATCTTCCGTTTTGTAAAAAATCCTCCGTACTTGACCGTCCAAATCTCGAATATGTTTGTTGCGTTGTATAAATCTGCTGATTAGCTCATCTTTTGATTCGGCTAACTCTTTATTGACTCTTATGCTCTCACGCAACTCAGTTGCCTTGTCGGTTAAAGCGTCAAGCCGTTTTTTTGACGAAAAAGCGTAGCCAGCCAATATGGTCCCTATAGCCAATGTCGGAATAATGACCAACAAGCTACGATCCCATCCTTGTCGTTTTTTGTATTCTTTAGTCATTGTTTGTTTTTCCGGAGACGTCAGCTTCTTTTTCGTTTGATTCGATTGAACACCGAAATCCAATTTGTGCGCGAATGCCTTCTCCGTTTTCTTTTAAGTCTTGGTAAAGAGATTGGGCAACCAGTAGTCGGCCCGGGGTATCAATCGAAATTCGAGACTTGGCGATCGCATAGTTAATCATGCCGCCACCAAAAAAATAACGGGCAAGAAACTCCTCTCGAGGTGGAGGCACAGTCTTGATTTTCTCGATCACTTTGCCGTTTAGGGTAAATGTAAACTTGCTGAACCGAGTGAAATTGTGCTCGTTTGTAATGACCAATTTGGATAGCCCGACAGGGAGAGCGAACTCTTTTTCAGTATCAAAATCCAGAACCACGCCATCGCAAATTTCTTTCGCTTCTTTGACGAGCGTATCGAAAGGTGTAATCAACCACTTTGCCTGCCATCCTTTGGGGACATAGATTTGCAAAACTAGTGGCTGCTGAAGTGTCACAGTGTCAGGAATTGAGGAAGGAACGTGGCGCACAACCAACTTGTCGGAAACAAAGTCTGGATTCAGTTTTTGATTTTCGATTTTGTTTGCAAACTGAGCCTTTATGTTTTCCATAAATTCAATCTTATCGACGTCCGGATGATCTCCCAATTTTAAAAGCCGAACATCCCGCTCAAGTCTGTCATCAAAAGTTCCAAGTTCGGCCTGTAGCTCAGAAACCACCACCTCCATTTCTTTAGCTTTACTTCTGTAGCCAATGTTCAAAGCGACAAAGCAACTTAACGTTAGCAAGCACAAAACGAACAATAGTGAGAAACGCATCTTCAATCCCTTTGGCTCAACCTAATTGCGACTCATTACGTAGCGACTCATTACGTAGAAACTTGAAAGGTGTTCGTCAAATCTCTGGCAGGCACAAAACAAAAAGTCGAAGCATTTCTATCTCGCAACAATTGCTATAACGCTCCGGCAACACCCGCCCATCGTCATGATGATTGTCCATGAAGTTGGCGAACGTCTTTTTGCAAATCCGTTGCAATCAATGGGATCAGATCAGCGTAGGTTTTCACATCTGGATCGGCACACTCTACTATCAGAGTAGTTGACTCAATAAAAGTCTACGGAAATCCTCACCGCCTTGTTGCTGAAGGGCGGAATGAACATTCATACGAGCGGTTCTAGTCGATACGCATACGCCTAGGATTACCGCAAAGAGCGTTAAGATCGCCAGCTAGATCGTCGGTAGCATCGACTTTGACGATGCAAGGTGGTATTCACAGAGGACTTTCACCAAGGACTGTCTCAATGGTAATGGTTGGGAGCACTGGTTGGCACTGGATATTTACAGGTCGTTGGCGATGGAGGAAATCCGGATGGAAATACGCACAGTTCTGTCGCTTGCCGTTGCCGGAAAACCCAAATCAGGATTGTGACGATTTTTTGCCATTTTCGAAGCTTACGGCCTTAGGGCTGGGCAATCACCCAAATGACAACTTGGACCGTTATAACCCGAACGCAAAAAACCACGCGAACTAAAACGATTGCTGCCTGTCACTAGCAGTTAGCTATAATTAACTGTTGCCTGCGGCACGTTGACTCTTATAACTCTTGATGGGTTAATAAAAGAACGAGCCAAAGACATCACAGTTTTTGGAACCTCCTTAATCACGGTCCAATTAAAAAACTGTAACAACTCATGCTTTCAGGTGCGGTGTACAAAAGCCACTGCCTATTAAATGACTGAAGCGACTATTTCGTCCGTCGAACAACAATTCGTACTTCCACTTTTCGGTGCCAAAGATCAACATCTTCGTAGGCTTCGAGAAAAATTCCAAGTCAACATCACACATCGAAACGGCCGAGTCCGAATTTCGGGTGATAATGATGACGCGGTTGCCAAAGCCACAGAAGCCATCGAGCAGCTGACTGAGATCGTGCGCCGCAAAGGCAACCTGACGCCGGCCCTGTTTGATCAGACCATTGCTCGCGTGACAGGCGAATCAGCGCCTAGTAAAAAAGTCGCGTCAATCGAAACTCTTCAAGTCGGAAAAGAGATTCGTCCTCGAACTCCTGGCCAAGCGGCTTACGTTGAGTCGATGCGAAAAAACGATTTGGTGTTTGCCGTCGGACCAGCCGGTTCAGGTAAGACGTATCTCGCAGTCGCGATGGCAGTCGAAGCGTTAAAGAATCAGTCGGTTCGCAGAATTGTACTTGTGCGTCCGGCCGTCGAAGCTGGAGAAAGTCTGGGCTTTCTTCCGGGTGACCTTCAAGCCAAAATCAATCCGTACCTGCGGCCTCTCCTGGATGCGATCCACGAAATGATTGGCTACGATCAAGTGCAACAGTTGATCCAGCGCGACGTCATTGAAGTCTGCCCGCTGGCCTACATGCGTGGCCGAACGCTCAATGAGGCTTTTATTATTCTCGATGAAGCCCAAAATACCACGATTGCCCAGATGAAAATGTTCTTGACGCGAATGGGAAACAGCTCGAAAATTGTTGTTTCTGGTGACCATACGCAAATCGATTTGCCGCCTCGTGAAAAAAGCGGATTGATCGACGCGCTCCAGCGTTTGAATGAGATTGACAGTGTCGGCATCGTCCACATGTCAGCCGAAGACATCGTTCGACACCGTTTGGTTACCGACATTGTGCGTGCCTACGATGGCAATGACCATGATGGTCATAAAGAAGGTTAAGTAAGATTGATCAATTGCAAACTGTTAGCAGTTTGCAGTTTAATCGTTTCCCTTTCCCAAAACGCGCCCAAGTAACATAGCCGAAAGCCTGCCCAACTGATGTCGAACGCTTCGTCGAGTCGTAACAAGTGGATGACTCCTGCGCCAAAAGCCCCTTTGACTTTGGTCGCCGAGTTCCTCAAACGTGCAGACGTTTGGGCGCGAATCGGATTGTGTGCTTTGACTGCCGCCATTCTATTTGTCGTAATGTTTGGCTGGGAGCCGCCGTTCCCTTATCGCGTCCGTCAGGCACCGCTAAGAGACCTCCACGCTCATACTTCGTTTCAATACGATGACTTCAAAGCGACCGATGACGAGCGAGATCGCAAGCGTCGAAACTTTATGTGTTTCTACTCCAACGATCCGCAGCCACTTGAACAGCTTCGCCAAGGTTTGGTCAACGATATCTTTAAGGTCAAGCTAAAGGACTTTGCGGAAGTCCAAGAAACCGACGTCTGGTCGAAATTTTTCCCCGTCGGCGCCAATGACGATCCTGAAACGGCTGCCGATGAAGAGTCGTTCAATCTGTTTCGCGAAGCAATCACCGCTGACGATAAACTTGAAGTGCTAGGCGACGCAGTTGCGGCCGCGTTTTCCGAGATTGAAGAAGATGGTGTGCTCGGAGGCCTTGGCCATGATGTCGGCGAAGGCAATATGGACGAAATCGAAGTCTACCTGAAAGGGAACTTTGAGAATCGACATCGAACTAAAGTTGAAGATGTGCGGATCGCAGAAGTTGCGGAGCTGCTTCACAAACGATTGATCGAAGAATTTGCGAAACAGACGGAGACTTTTCCCGATGGAAAATTGGTCGCCGATCGACTTTTCTATTGGCTTAAACCGCAAATCCCCGCGACGTTGACTTGGGATGAGGCGAATTCAAAGGCGGGTGTGATTGAGGCGGTCGGCAAAGTCAAAGTCGTTTTAAAGAACATCGAGCCAGGTGATCAGCTTGAGCAACAAAATAGCCGCGACCGAGACATGCGCGGAATCAAAGGCGGCGTTCCACTTGATAAACAGGATATCGAATTGCTCCGCGCCGAACACTTGGCGTTGATCAAATCGGAAAACGTCACCACGAAGCTTGTCCGCACTGTGATGTTTTTTGGATTGTTCACCGCCGTTTTCTCGATGGTGTGCCAATACCTTTATTATCGCGATCGGCATTTGCTTGATGACCTGAGAAAGTTTGCGATCTTGCTGGGGCTGATGCTGGTCACGCTGACGGTTGCCTGGGTCGTGTCGTTGAATGATGAATGGCGAGCCGAGATTGTGCCGATTACGATTTTCGCAATGACCATCGCGATCGCGTATCATATTGAATTAGCGATGTTGATGGGGACTGCCGTGGCGCTAGTGTTTACGGTTGTGCACGGATTTGGATTAGGCGAATTTGTGATCTTGACGGCAGCTTCATCGTCAGCAGCCATGATGTGCCGAACGATTCGCAGCCGCACGAAATTGGTTAACGTTGGATTGATTGTCGCGGCAGTTGTGTTTCCAACAGTTGTTGGCGTCAGCTATTTGTTAGGCCAGCCGTTGGCGTGGCCGTTGATCACCGATGCACTTTGGTTTGCTGGTGGCGCTGGAATGGCAGGGTTGGTGATGACTGCCCTGCTGCCGTTTTTGGAACGTTGGTTTGATATCCAGACGGACATCAGCTTGCTCGAATTGAGTGACGCGAATCATCCGTTGCTAAAGGAACTCGTCCAGCGTGCACCGGGAACTTACAACCACAGTATTAACGTCGCTTCGTTGAGTGAGGCCGCAGCCGATGCGGTGGGAGCCAACGGGTTGCTTTGTCGCGTGGGTGCTTACTTTCACGATGTGGGAAAGCTTCGTAAGCCAGAGTACTTTATTGAAAATCAAGCCGGCGGGCCAAATAAGCACGATGACTTGGTTCCCACAATGAGCACCTTGGTCATCATTGCCCATGTCAAAGATGGCGTAGAGATCGCGCGAACACATCGCTTGCCGCAACGCATTATTGATTTGATAGAGCAGCACCATGGGACTACTTTGGTGGAGTATTTTTACCGTCGAGCTGCGAAACAACAGGAAGAGCAAAACGGCGAAGACACCAACTCACCGTTGGACGAAGCCGATTTTCGCTATCCCGGCCCCAAGCCACAAACGCCAGAAGCCGCCGTCATGATGTTGGCCGATACGGTCGAAAGTGCCAGTCGTGCACTGCGCGAGCCTGCTCCTGCGAGGATTGAAAACCTTGTTCGTGAAATCTCCAAAAAGAAATTTGACGATGGCCAGTTCGATGAATGCGATATTACGATTCAACAATTGAACACGATCCAGGAATCTTTGATAAAATCACTTAACGCGATGTACCACGCTCGCGTAAAATATCCTGAACAGCAATCGGCTTAAATTCCTGCAGCTAAACGTGTCGAACTTTAACGCCTGCAATTGATCATTCTATTTTTCAAATTCACTTGAATCAAACTCACAAAATTGAAGTCGCAGACGAGCAAACCCAGCCAGTAGAAAGCGACCCTTTGATATCCGCCGTCCGGCAAATCTTGACGGACCATTCCATTGAGCAATCCGAAATCAGTATCGGAATTGTCGATGATCCCACGATGCGGGCTTATAACAAACAGTATCTGCAACACGATTACGAAACGGACGTGTTGAGTTTTGTGCTTGATTACGACGAAACCATTGGCGCGTTGTCTGGCCAGTTGATCGTCAGCACTGACACCGCCGCAACGATGGCAAAGCAGTATGGCGGCACGATGCAGGAAGAGTTGTTGCTGTACGTCGTGCATGGCACGCTTCATCTGGTTGGCTATGACGACAAAGATCCATCCGACGAAGCAGAAATGCGAGACGCTGAGAAAAAGTATCTTGCCAGTTTCGGCGTTGTCCATCGTTGGTCTGAAAACGACGGAGCGGAAATAGAACCGGCTAAAACAGAAGTGGCCAAGTCGGAACCCGCTAAAACAGAAGCGGCCAAAGCTGAAGGCGAGGCGTCTTCATAATGTCAGCCTTTTTGTTCTGGTGCATGTTGGGTGGATGGGCCGTAACAACGGTCGCGGCAATCGCTTCGGTTGTGTTGAATGAAATCGCTTGGCATGAACTCGAGGAATATTGCAAACAGAAAAAGCAGCCGGACTTATTCGGGCGGATTTTCGAACTACGTGATCAACTCGCGTTGGGAGCAGGAATTCTCCAGATGATCGCATCCGCCATTGCCGCGGTTGGCATGGCTGGTTGGTTACTGGAATCGAGACGGATCACAGATCTAAGTTTCACAGACGGAATTTCCATCATTGGATTGCCTGCTTTTTGTCTTGTTGTCACAGGAAGCTGGATTCCGTGGGCCGTTGCCCGAATTGGCTCAGTGCCGTTTCTGTTTCGGACGTGGCGCGGATGGTGGGTGGTTTCCGCGTTGGCTTGGCCGTTGATGGTTGGCGGACGTTTCGTTTCAACGATGTTTGCCAGAGCCAGCGGTCAGGATGAAGAAGAGGAAGACGAAGAAGAAGCGTTCGAAGATGAAATTCTTTCGATGGTTTCTGAAGGCGAGCATGACGGTTTTCTCGAACCTGACGCCCGAGAAATGATCGAAGGCGTGATGGAGCTGGACGACAAAGACGTTACTGCTGTGATGACACATCGCTCCAATGTTCACGCGATGGAAGAGTCGACAGAGTGGGAAGCGATGTTAAAGTCCGTTGTCGAATCCGGCCGAACGCGAATTCCAGTTTATCGAAACAAGATCGACGACATTGTCGGAATTTTGTACGCCAAAGACTTACTGCGTGAATCGTTAAGAAGCGAAAGCAAGCGGCGTTCTCTCAATAAGCTCCTGCGAAACCCTTTGTTCGTTCCCGAGTCAATGTTGCTCGACGAGATGCTTAACAAGTTCCTGCACGTTCGAACTCACATGGCGATCGTCCAGGACGAGTACGGCGGACTGGCTGGCGTTGTCACAATCGAAGACATACTTGAAGAGATTGTCGGCGAGATCGTTGACGAAACGGATAAGGATTTGAGTGAAGACATCTCGATTCTCAATCCTGACCAAGCCGACGTTCGCGGTAGCGTTCACATCGACCGCTTGAATGAGACGTTGGGGACTGAGTTGCCCGAAGACGATCAATTTGACACCGTTTCCGGATTGATCATGCATCAACTCAATGAAATTCCTCGCTCAGGCCACGAGTTTGTTGTCGGCCGCGTGCAATTCAATATTCAGGAAGCCGATCGTCGCCAAATCAAATCCGTTCGCGTTACGCTTTTAGGCGAAGAGGATACCGTTGGTCAGGAGCAGGACTGATCGTTGCTTGTTAGTCCCTTGGTTTGATCTTTGAGAAAAGACCTTGGACAAACGACCTTGGCAAAGTCCTTGTGCTTGCAATACAGCGCGTCACCCCTGCAATCATTGGGCACGCGGGTTTCAATGTTTAGTTATTTTGGTAGGGCAAATGCCGGTTAATCCGCTAGGATAGTCTTGGTTGCACGCTCAGCCGTGGCGCGGGTTTCAATGTTTAGTATGTTCCCCGCGGCTTGGTGAACCCGGATGTTATTAGAAATTTGCCATAGGGTAGCTAATGAATAGGGTCAAAGTTTTACGAACACTGTCTCACGTCTCAGCATCATTCTCGCAATACACGTCGCGCTGTTGGCGATTTATTTTAGCGTGGGAATGGTCATGGGAATCTTGGACCCACAACTGTCTGAAACGTTTGGCAAAATCTTGTTCATGTCAGGAATTGTCACCTTGGCAGTTTTTTGCTTATCGACGCAGTTTTATTACGGCTTTAAGAAGCAGGACGAGAAGTGAGCTCACGAAACGATCGCAAATTGGATCGGGTTTTTGAGCTGATGTTGCTATTCATAACTTACTGGATAATGCACACGGATACGTACGCGAATCGTCTCAAAAGCCCGGATCAACTCACCTTGGCACATACTCGGGAGAGGATGATAACGCCGAACTGACCTATTCCGATTTTAAAAGTAACAAACTGATAAAAAGGTTGAGTAGAACAGGCAATCCGATCTTCTAAATTAGATGGAATAACATGTCGCTTTCTTTCGGTATCCTCAGTTTTCTTGCTCTCCTTTTCGCATTTGAGAATCAAGAAGATTTTGAAAAATTGGTTTGGGACCGCGCGAACACAACAGTCCGTAGGTCAGCTCACGAATTTCTGTTTGAGCACTTCTTGAAGAAGAAGGTTTGCGTTTACTCTCAAAATAAAGAACTACTTACCGAACTGGTGATCTGCGAGAAATCAACGCCGGTCGATAAAGAAGAACGAGTCGCCCTACCGGATGGGACATATCGTGTGATTGGAATCTTTGATCAGTTGATTCTTCGCGGCGAAAGGCTTGGTGATATCAAGGGAGTTTCATTTTCAACTCAACAACAAGGTCGTTCACTGCGACTGGTAAAAAAAACTGAGCGAGAGCTAGTCTTCCAGTTACCCAGTTTCCCGCTCCCCAAAAATGAAATGCCAGAAATAGAATTGAATATTTTCTGCGAAGGCAAAAAAGCCGTAATTGATGTTGTGGCTTTAGGAGCTTTAGCGGGAATCAATCCTGATTTTGATACCCATCAAAAAACAAAAGTCACGAGTGAGAGCAAGAAAGGCAAGCTGTCGATTAACGAACAATTTCGCCGATCAACGATGGATCGCAATTTTGACGAACTTGCTGGAGCCCTGAGCGAAAGATCAGCAGCTTTCAACGGGATTATTTATCAGTCGAGAATGACGGCGCTTGACGTCGTTTCAATAAATGGAGTTCTTGTTGATCGACGTGTGTCCAAACTTTACGAAGAATTAAGCAGGATGGACGCCCCAGAGGCTGAGGAAATTGCTTGTGCAAATTTCGATCGAGAATTCGCGACGTTTAAAGCAAGTTGGAAAGATACAACACTGATACCCGAACGAATGAAGTACGCGGTTGAGGCACACCTTTTTCTTTGCGCCGAGTTCTCGTCGGCGGCGAAAACACTTGAAAAGATTGATCAGTGGAATGCATGGCATTCAGATCTTGCGCCCAAGAGAGGTTTCGGTTTCAGACAAAGTGCAAAGCTTGATGTCATTTATTCGATGAATTTGCAAGCAATGATGATTATGCGAAAACGGGATATGTCAGTTGACCAGCTCAATGCTTGGCTTGCTGTCAATTTGGGGGCAATCATGTCTGAAGGTGGAAATCCTCCTGTCGTTCTCAAACAGCGAGTATTACCCACGTCAGATTGGACTGGAAAACAGTCAGACATCTTGACTTATGTTCCTGTAATTGATGAATCCGGTGCGCTTGTAAATCCCAAGAAACAGATTCCCGTATTACAAGTGTTGAGACGAGAACTGCTCAACAAAAACCATAATTGAGACTAATGGCTTTTGGTAGCTTCTCAATGTTGCCTGATCTAATCTACTTTTTGCGTAGGGCGTAGATCACGTCTTCAGTTGCCGAGTCAACCACGATCGGTTTTTTGATGTCATAGGCGAAATCGTAAGTCTCAACGATTTCCCAATCCGATTTGCCAACCAATTTGGAAAATTGATTGGGGGTATAAGATCGCATTTTCAATTCGTCTTTGATGCGAAACATCTTCGTCGGTGTATACACATCGAACCAGATTCCGAAACGCTCGAAACGTTTTCTTGTATCGTGTTCGATGGTCCACATTTGCGTCATCACCGCCAAGTGCCCCCGTCTGGCCGACCATGATTCGCGATCAAGCCCATCGGCGGTGGTTGGTGTGAGATTGAATCCGATCAAGTACATCCCGCCGCGTTTGGAGCAATCGCTCATGCAGTTAAGATGATCCAAAGCGCCTTTTTCGGAAGTGAGATGGCGAAAGCTGTTGATCGTATTGAACGCCAAGTCAAACTTCTTTTTGCTTTTAAAGTCTGACATGTCGGCAACCCACGCCGTCGGCTCAAGCCCATGTCGTTTGAAACGCTGGTTACTGAACTCGACGGCTTTTTCGTTGAGGTCGATGCCTTCGACTTGAAAGTTACGTTTGCTTAGTTTGTAAAGTAGTCGTCCCGTACCGCAGGCCGGTTCAAACAACTGCTTGGATTTTCCTTTAAGAAATTTCTCATTGATTTTGTCAAGGAAATTTAGTTCTGCCGCCGTGTCGGAGCCATAAACCAAATCATAATATCGCGGATGGTCGTAAATGCTTTCGGAGATCGTTTCCAAGTTTGGCTTTCGTTGGTACGGGCTGGCTTAGTCAAGTTGACCCGCCATTCTATCGGGTTTGTGTACGTTTGGTATATCGGTCGGGGCACCAAGGCTCGGTTTGGCATCTCATTCATTGGCAGGATGGCAGGAGCACACGTACGTAGGTCAGGCTGTGCCTGACGCAAATTAGATGAACCGTTGGTGCTCGTTCTTTTTCCGACCGGGGAAACCGCAGAGCAAGCGTATTTAGAGTGGCTAGTACATCAACCTGAATCGATGGGGGCCATGTTTACGTGAAGCGTAAGCATGCTCATGCTGCGCGTGAGCATGGCACCCAGAACCCTGGCTGGATAAACCTGTTTATTTTAGCTTTGAAGAACCATTATTTTTGAATTAGCTTCTCGTCAGGCACAGCCTGACCTACTTGCGCCGACCTACTTGCGCGTTAGACAACGCTTGAACTTGCGTTTACCTGACTGGCTCTGGCATGGCCTGTTATTGGCTGATGCTGATCGTGTCGGTTGCACTTGAGACGCCAACTGTGTCGTCGCTGATTGCCTGAACTTCGAGAGTTGCCAAGCCAGCAATTTGGCCGGTGCCGACGACGTCGAAAGTATAGGTTTCTCCACTTCGCAAAGTCCTGATTGGCTCAAATTCAAATTGCCCGACCAGATTCAAGTTGTTGTTAGCGATCACTTCAATATTGGACAGCGAGTTATAGGGGATAAATTGAACTCGCACATTGTTGATTGGAGTTTGACGATTGTTGGTGACGGAGAACCTTACTCGTGCAGGTTGGCCGAGGCGAATGTTTTGGTCGATCGCTTGCACGACCACTTGAAGGTCGCCTTGGTCGCCCGCACCTGCGCCCCCACTTCCTGGTTGGCCTTGTCCATTTTGGCCGCCTTGTCCCCCGATTCCACCTTGGCCGGTTCCATTTCCATTATTCGGAATTGTAATTGAACCATCGCCGGAACCGCCAAAGTCTGGAATTCCAATTCCTGATCCGCCTTGGTTAGAGCCTCCCAATGAACCTTGGGCGCCAATGGGTACCGGCAACTCTGCGCTATTTCCACCGGCATTGGAGCTGGCCGTAAACACAACGCCCGCCGACGGGTCGACTTGCCTCGCTTCATATCTCACATCAACGGCAACCGTTTCGCCGGGATTGACTCGACCTACGTCAACAATGAATTCATCGTCTGCGACCCAAGATAACCGAGGGAGAAATTCTTCAGTGATTTCGCGTGGGTAATAACTTGGAGAGAAGCGATTTGTCAGTCTTACGCCATCAATGGGCTCGTTTCCATTGTTGGAAACCTCTGCCCGAACGATTGTTGACTGCCCTACTTCAACTTGTTGACCACCGCTAAGTGTAACCCTCAGTGGTGAGTTTTCTCTGGGAGTTGTTCCACCGAGAACCGAACCGCCCGTTCCTCCCGAACCATCGTTGTTAAGAATTTCTATGCAACGTTGCTCCGACTGAGATTGAACGCCTCTGGCGACGATCGTGATATTGATACATTGAGTGCCCGCAGCGGCTGCGTTGAATAAAATTTGGTCAGAAGCAATTTCGCCCGGTTGAAGCAACTGTCCTTCGTTGATTCGAAACGAAACGGGGTTTGAACTACCTGGGCGTACCAATCCTGGGTCGTACGCGATTTGAACGACAATGTCTTCAAGTGCTTCGTCACATTGATTTTCCAAACTGAAATCGAATGGAACTTGATCGCCAACGCGAGCGGAACCGGGGCCGCTGCTGGTGAATCCAATGCAAGGCAAAACGATCTCCGTTTCGGCACAGGCTTCGGTGTTGAGTCGATCACTTTCACTGGCGACTTCGAAACACATTCCAACGTTGCCACGTTTTTTGGATTTCAACTGGACGTCGATCATGCGTGGTGGGCTATTAGGAGCGATATCGCCTAGCTGCCATTCGAATTGTCGTCCGTATTCGGTTGGTTTTGGAGTGCTGGAAATGAATTCAATTCCATCATCAAGATTCTTTGTCCGAACGACGACACCGGTCGCGACTTGATCGCCGGGGTTGGCGACTTCGATTCGATAATTGAATGGCTCGTCGAATTCGGCTTTGCGTGGCCCGATCGCGCGGATGGAAAGCGCGGGTGAGCTCCATGTTACAGTCGTAATGCCGCTTTCGACGATCAACTCCTGTTCACCGAAAACGGGTGGTCGCACAACGTCGACTCGCACTTGAGTCGTGCCCGGCTCAAACCTGCCAGCAGGCTGTCGGATTTGAACGGTGGCTTGACCATCGGCGTTTGATTTTGCTTCGGCGGTTTGTGATCCGCTTGGTGCGAACTCTGCTGGAGCACCACCGACGATCGCATACCGAACTTCCCAGCCTTTGAGGCCCGCCCCATCGCTTGACCGGCTAATCACGGTTGTCAACGGATGAACAGTGCCTGCGGTGGCCCGAGTTGGGACAGGAACCGACCATTGGCCGTCGACCCAGTGGATAACGGTTGAGGCGCGTCGTTTGTCCCAGCCCTCAGCCTTTGGCGCGACGGCGGTGATGTAACTGGTTCCGGGCGAAGCCGACGAAACGCTGACAAACGTTTGGCCTTTCGCCAGTTCAATGTCATCGACGGGAGTCGGCGTGCCGCGCGAAAGCACGACTCTTTTTAAGCCGGTTCGCCCCCAAGCGTATTGGCCACTGAACTTTTTCGAAGTTGGCGGAATCAATTTATTGAATGTGGAATGATGCATCCCGCCAATTTCGATTAGTTCTCCGACGCTGTTGTTGGATAGCATCCATTCAAGCGGCTGATTTTTCACAAAAAAGCCATCGCCTCCGCAGATCCCCGCCAGCACAACGACTTCACTTCCAACCGGCGCCACGATCCGGGAAGGCGTCATGATGATCTGACCATTTTGACCGGGCGATTTCGCTTGGTTTGGATCAGGAATCAAATGTTTCTTGGATGTTTGACGCGTTCCCGATCCGTCACAAGGCGGTGGAGTGGCCGGATGTTGAAATGCGGGCTGCGTTGGTAGGTTGTTGGCTTGACCAGGCTGAGCTGAAAACTGCTGCTGAAACGATTGCGGTTGAAACGCCGGATTGAAGTTCGGGTTCACACCACGCAGTGGGTTGCCGTTTGCCACCGCGCCGGGACCAAGTAGTTGGTTGCTAAACGGAGCCGGCAGGAATACGCCGCGGCCTGTTGGATCAAACGCAGGAAGTCGAATTTGAGCGCATCCAGACGACTGCAGCATTAAAACCACAATCGCGAAGATTGTAATCCAGTGCCGATGTTTGACTGGTTTGTATTGGGTGCTCATTGACCGATCCATCGATAATTCAAAATCCGATTCGCAGCTTTTTCCGGCAAGTTCTTCCGGCGCGTAAATCGTTTGAGAGTTTTGCGTATGGAAACGTAGCACGCAGGTGAGAAGATGATGCTATTTTTCCACATCGTTTGATGAGAAAAAGCATCAATGCAGTAGTGCTTTTTATGAAAGCGCCAATGGTACGGGTTTGATGGGTCGCACGATTGGGTTACTTGATCGTGGGAATTAACCACGGAGGACTTGCCATGGTCAATTAGTAAGGAAGAACCGGGCGCGAAGAACGGAGGCTATCGCCTAAACCGCTCAATAAAACCGAGTAGGTCTGGCTGTGTCTGACGAGAAGCTAGTTCAAAAAATTAACCACAGAGGACACAGAGTTTCACAGAGAATTGGAATTTGAAAAGCTCTGTGCTACTCCGTGTCCTCTGTGGTAAATCTTTTATCAACGCGCTTGGAGAAGAAGTCCGTTTCTTTTTTTGGACGTTGGCTCGCAGTGTTTTGTCACCGACACGGAGAAAAGGCCAACGGCGAAAGACTATTTCTTGTTAAGCGAGTCGGGATCAACGTTGGGAAACGCGAGATCATTGTTTGCGGCGTCCTGCAGCAATGCATCGACGGATACTCCACCGCGAGATTCTGTACCCTCGTTAGCACCACCAACAAATGCATTTGAATCTGAATCGCGATTGTCTTCTGCTGCTACCGTATCGTTTTCGCCATTTGTTCCTTCACTATTTTCGGCGGGAGGAACATCACTTTCACGAAGCGATTTTGGAACCACGAACGGAACGGTTTTGCCTAGGGACGGCGCCACGTCCAAAGGATCTTTGTTGAACAGCCACATGATTATGAAATAAGCAATCGGAAGAGCCAACGCGCCACCGACAACGATCTTTACGACTTCGCCGAAACCACCTGCCTGTTTCGATCGTGGTCTCGACCGTTCGACATTTTCAGATCGAATGGACGGTTCTGAGCGATCTGGGATTCTTTCACTTGAAGATGATGAACGCGATGACGATGACCGTGAAGATGATGATCGCGAAGACGATGAGCTTGATCGTCGACGGCCCGAAGAACTTGATCCGTTTGATCCGTTTGATCCATTTGATTCACTTGATCGACGACGCCGGCGCGATTTCCGTGCACCTTTGGCCAATTGAACAGGAACGACAAATTTCTTGCCTTCCTCTTTCGCCTCCTCGTCGGTCTTGGTTTTCTTTTCCAGTACTTGATCGACTCTTGGAATGATCTCTGGCGCTGGCTCGGGAGGCAAAATTTCCAGTTGAGGAATTGACTCATTGATTATCTGAGCAAGCGTATAAGTAATCGAGCAGCGCGGGCATTTTACCTGCGAACTGGAAGGCGCATCGATTGGAACACGAACCAACCCTTTGCAGTTCAAGCAATTGGCAACAATGACATCGGTGTTGGGGTGGTGGTCTTCCATCGTTCCTGGGTGAAAAGATGCGTCATGAGTGTTTCTAAATTATACGAGTTCGATTCGCTTTAAGACACTGCTAAAACCGCCAGTACAAACTATCTAAATTGAAACTTTGCTGTTACAGTCCGTATATTGGTGAAAGTTTCTCTCGCAATTGCTTGATCAACAAGTCATGAGAAAGTTCTTTCCCCGTCACTTGGCGTCCTAATTCCGGACCGGACAAGCACTTACCATGATGGTGAATTTTTTCATTCAACCATTTTTTCAATCCACCAAAATCGCCTTCGCGAAATTTCACATCTAAATCACCAAGCTCATTGTTTGCCGTGTCAAAAAATTGACTGGCATAAAGATTGCCCAACGAGTAAGTCGGGAAGTACCCAACTAGTCCCGCACTCCAGTGGACATCTTGCAACACTCCATCGGCATCCGATGGAGGCGTGATCCCAAGATACGTTTCATATTTTTCATTCCAAGCCGCTGGCAGGTCGTCCGTATCCAATTCTCCGTTAATGATCGCTTGCTCAAGTTGAAACCGAATGATGATGTGCAAGTTGTAAGTTGCTTCATCGGCTTCGACTCGAATCAATGACGGCGAAACGCTATTGATGGCTTGATAGAAATCAGTAAGCGGAACATCAGCAAGTGCTTCTGGAAAAAGCTGCTGAGCTCTTGGGTAAAAGTGTTGCCAAAAACTAATGCTACGGCCGACCAGATTTTCCCAAAGTCTCGATTGAGATTCGTGAATACCAAGGCTGCAATATTGCCCCGGCGGCAAGCCATAATGATCGCCACGCAAACCCTGTTCGTAAATTCCGTGTCCGGCTTCATGAAGCGTGCCAAAAAACGCGGAGTTAAAAAAGTTCTCATCGTAACGCGTGGTGATTCGACAATCGTTTGGCCCTGTTTCGGTACAAAACGGATGGTGCGTGATGTCGAGTCGGCCACGGTCGTATTCGAATCCGATTTTCTCTGAGGCTTCGCGGCCAAAAACTTTCTGGGCGTCGACCGGAAATTTCCGTTTTAAAATTTCCGTTTGCGGAGTCACGCTACTGTCTTTAATTTCAGCCACCAGCGGAACAAGCTCAACTCGCAGTGCGTCAAGAACTTCGGCGACTTCTGCCGTCTTTCCGCCCGGCTCATATTCATCCAACAAAGCGTCGTAAGGACAGTCGTCGTACCCAAGAGCTTCGGCTTGGGATTTCTTAAGTTCGAAAATCTTTTTTAGTTGCGGCGCGAAGCTGGCAAAATCGTTTTCCTTGCGAGCTTTGACCCACATGGACTGGCCAACGGAAGCGGCGCGGGCCAGCTCTTCCACGAGACTGGCCGGGAGTTTAATGCGTTTATCATATTCCCGCTTGAGCTCACGGATGGTTGCGCCGGCGTCAGTAGTTTCATCCGCCGCCAATGGCGACTGCGAAAGTTCGCCGATCAATTCTCCGATTCGCGGGTCGGTACGTCGCGCATGAATTTGACCGGCAAGAAAAGTGATTTGTTCGCTACGGTATTCTCCAGCGCCAGAAGGGAGCTTGGTTTGCTGATCCCACTCCAGAAGTGCCGAAGTGGATTGAAGATAGCTTGTTTCGCGAACGTGTTTGCAAAGTTCGATGTATTGTGGATTGGTTTGGGACATGATGTTGGTTTTGTTGAATTTCTTTCATTGCGCAATCAAGGGTTACTAGAATTGCGCTATTTAGCGTTCTCTATTCTTCGGTTTTTGTCGTGCCAGATTAAAAGCGGTCGCGTTGCTCAAGAACCGGCAATACGAACTAATTTACAGGGCCACCTTTGAACGAAGCAATCGCAATGCCGCACAAAGTTTGTGGATGCGTGGTTTCCCGGATGACGCTAAACAAATTAATTAAGCCATGATCGCGCGGATCGGATGGGCTTCTTCGACGCCCGTCAGCCGTTGGTCAAGACCTTGATGTTTAACGGAGAACCGTTTGTGGTCAATGCCAAGTAGATTCAAAATGGTCGCGTTGATGTCACGGATGTGCACGGGATCTTTGACCACGTTGTAAGAAAAATCATCCGTCTCTCCATGCACGACGCCTTTCTTGATGCCGGCTCCAGCCATCCACATCGTGTAACAGCGAGGATGGTGATCGCGTCCGTAATTTGTTTTCGTCAAACCGCCTTGGCAATAAATCGTTCGGCCAAACTCTCCTCCCCAAACAACCAAGGTGTCATCAAGTAAACCGCGCTGTTTCATATCGGTGATCAAGCCGTAGGTTGCCCGGTCAATGTCGCGACACTGATTGGAAAGGTCCTTTGGTAGATTTCCATGTTGGTCCCAGCCGCGATGAAAAATTTGCGTCAAACGAACACCACGCTCGGCCATCCGACGGGCAAGCAAACAGTTGTAGGCGAACGTTCCCGGTTTCTTTACGTCGGGACCATAAAGTGCCAATGTAGATTCGGTCTCGTCAGAAAGATCAACTAATTCTGGCACCGAAGACTGCATTCGAAACGCCATTTCGTATTGCGCGATGCGGGCTTCGGTTTCCGGGTCGTGAAACGTTTTGTGCGTCTCCTGATTGAGCTCTTTAAGCGAATCAAGCATCCGCCTTCGCATTGCCGAACTGATGCCTGCTGCGTTTTTCAAAAACAAAACAGGGTCGCCATCGTTTCGCATCAATACGCCCTGGTGGCGCGACTCGAGAAAGCCATTTCCCCACAGCCGATTAAATAATGCTTGAGCCTCTTTTCTCCCAGTCCAAGTCGAATTCAAAACAACGAACGCGGGTAGGTTTTCGTTTTCGTTTCCCAAACCGTAGCTTAACCACGCCCCGAGGCTTGCCCGACCGGGAAGCTGATTGCCAGTGCAAATGTAAGTGATGGCTGGGTCGTGATTGATCGCTTCTGTCCAGACACTTTTGACAAACGCGAGTTCCGGAAGAATTTTCGTTGTGTGCGGCAAGAGTTCGCTAACCCATTTCCCATCACCGCCATTGTCGTATTTTTTGAAATTGAAAATAGTTGGCGCGACCGCAAACCGCGATTGCTTTGACGTCATCGTGGTCAGCCGTTGGCCTTTGCGGATTTCGTCCGGCAAATCGGTGTCGAAAAGCTTCTGCATTTTGGGTTTGTAGTCGTACATGTCGAGCTGCGAAGGGGCTCCCGACATGAACAAGTAGATCGCGCGTTTGGCTTTTGGCGCATGGTGGGGCAATTCCGGGATGCCGCCACTGCTTTCCGCACGCCAAGTCGGTTGTTGAGCCGGTGCTCCACTGGCAAGCAACGATCCAAGCGCCGCCGTGCCCAGCCCCAATGCGCCTTTGCGAAAAAACTGTCGGCGAGTTTCTGTTTTGATGTATTGATCTGGATTCATAATCGCTGATTTAGTTTTTGGTAACGAATTCGTCCATGTTCATGATTAAGTTCGCGACGACAGTCCAGGAAGCCAGCTCTGCCGCGTCGTATTTTTCGTCGGCAGGTGTTTCGCCAATCGCAATTAACTTTTTGGCTTCATCAATTTTTGCCGCAAATTCATCACGCTGCTCGTTAAGATTTTTTTCGATGATCGCCAATTCAGAATCCTTTGCCGGTCGCCCCATCGCTCGGGAATACATAAATTGAATTCCTTCAGCGTCAGACAAAGTTTTCTTTTCAGTATTTTGATCCACGAGGAGTTGAGCAAAATGTCGGGCGGCTTCTACGTATTGCGGATCATTCATTAGCAGCAAAGCCTGAAGCGGCGTGTTGGTTCGTTCGCGGCGGACACGACATTCTTCTCGCGAAGGTGCGTCAAACGTATTCATTTGCGGCGAAGGCGATGTGCGTTTAAGAAAAGTATAAAGGCTGCGACGATGCACTTTGTCCGCGCCAGAGTCCTTTGCAAAACGGACAGTGTTTGATCCGGAATAGCCAACAGCAAACCAAAGCCCGTCTGGCTGAGGCGGTTTGACACTCGGGCCACCCATTGTCGGAACAAGCAATCCGCTGATTGAAAGAGCTTGGTCGCGAAGCATTTCCGCGTCCAATCGAAAACGCGGGCCACGAGCAAGTAAACGGTTCTCTGGATCTCGCTCCAGCAATTCATCAGTCACGACTGAAGATTGTCGATACGCTGCAGACATCACCAGCATTTTCATCAATCGCCGAACGTCCCAATCGTTTTCGACAAAATCGTTTGCCAACCAGTCAAGCAACTCGGCATGGCTTGGCACGTCGCCTTGGCTGCCAAAGTCTTCTGAAGTTTTCACAATGCCGGTTCCAAAAACCTGTTGCCAATAACGGTTGACGGCAACGCGGGCGGTCAGTGGATGATTGCCAGAGGTCAGCCATTTTGCGAATCCAAGTCGATTGGCTGGCATGTCGTCGGCGAATGGCGGCAGCGCCGTGGGAGTCAAACGTTGGACTTCGTCGCCCTTTTGATCGTACTCACCGCGGTTAAGCATAAACGCTTTTTTGAGTTTCTTGTTTTCTTTTGAAACGAGCGTTGTAGGTATTTTGGCGAGAAAGTCACTCAAAGATTTTTCGTTCGCGTTGAATTTCTTCCTTGGCTCGACAAGCATCTTTGACGTTTCAGGATTGATGTTTGCCAAAAAATGATTGCGGACTTTCTCTTTTCCCGGGACGCCAAGCTTTTCAGGAGCTTTGTTGACGAGGGCTTTGATGTCATTGGGAAGGCCAACGCCTTTTGTTTGCCGAGCCATCGCCAGCCACTTTTTCAAGCTCTTGAATTCGCTCGATTGCTCAGTCTTTGAAACAATGCCTGCCGAGTCCCAGTAAGCCTTGCCGCCAAACTGCGTAAACGCCATTCCGTTGACCAATGTAAGTTTCTTGAATCCGACGTCTTGGGCGTTCACTTCCAGGCGAATCCATTTTCCGGTTTCGGGAAGCTCGCCTCCATAAAAACGAGCTGGAGTTTTCTTTGCACCCCAATCAATTTTGTCTGCGCCCCAATAGACACGATGGTTCCAGTTTCCATCGTTGAATTGAAGCATCACTTCGGATGGCGGATTTTTCGGGTCCAAGTAAACGTAAGCAAAAAACTTGTCATCCTTCTGGGCTTTGATAGGTGCCGCGGCGCCGGTGAAAAAATGTTGTATCAATCCGGTCGACTCTGCGACACGTGACTTAAGTCCCGTATTTACTGGGCCGTCATCTGCGCTGATGTATTTCCATTGCTGTTCTTTTTTCGCTCCAGTGGGAAGCTGGTCATCATCGACCCACACAAACTCGACTGGCTTTTTCGTCTGATTGTCTTTTTCGGCTTTGGCTATTTCCTCGGATGTCTTTTTTTGATCCGTATTTTTATCGTCAGGTTCTTCGTGTGCGGGATCGACGTATTCGATTTTTGCGATGAGCTCGTCAATCAATTTTTTCGAGTTTGCCTTTGCCGATTCAAGTTCCGCAAGTTTGACTTTTTGATCGGCAGACATGACCTTTAAAACGGGCTGCGGATTCTTGATGTTCTTGTCCATTGGCTCGTCGGCCATGTTGTTGAAGAACGCGAAGAGTTGATAAAACTCTTTTTGCGAAATCGGATCAAATTTGTGATCGTGACATTGGGCGCATCCAACTGTCAGACCAAGGAAAACAGTTCCCGTTGTTGAGACGCGATCGACGACGTTGCGGACGTAGACTTCTTCGACGATCGAGCCGCCTTCTGCCGTTGTCACATGGGCACGATTAAATCCAGAAGCGATTATTTGATCGTCGGTCGGGTTGTCCAACATGTCGCCAGCCAACTGTTGGATCGTAAATTCTTTGTAAGAAAGATTGTCGTTGAATGCTTGGACAACCCAATCTCGGTAAGGCCACATCTCTCGGTAGTTGTCGAGATGCAAGCCGTGCGTGTCAGCATAGCGAGCTGCGTCCAGCCAGAACCTGGCCATGTGTTCGCCGTAATGGTCGGACTCCAAAAGCTCGTCCACCAACGTTTCGTACCAATCTTCTGAATTAGAATTGACATATTTTTCAACCAACTCAGGTGAAGGCGGGAGGCCGGTCAAATCAAAACTGACTCGGCGGATCAGCGTGGGGCGGTCGGCTTGTTTTGCGAGTTGCAAATTCTCTTGCTCCAATCGGCTCGCGATAAAGTTGTCGATTGGCGTCTTGGGCCAAGTCTCATTTTTGACTTTTGGAATGGCTGGCTTGGCAACAGGCTCTAGCGACCAATGGTTCTCCCACTTCGCTCCTTGTTCGATCCAACGCTTGATCAGATCTTTTTGCTTGGCAGTTAACACGCGGCCGGAATCGTGCGGTGGCATTATTTGGTCTTCATCGTCACTGATGATACGTGCGTAAAGTTCGCTCGCATCAAGATCGCCCGGTACGATCGCCTCGGACTGATCAAACAAACCCGATTTAGTGTCTAATCGCAATCCGGATTTTCGATCATGCTCGTCCGGGCCGTGGCATTTGTAGCAAGTGTCAGAGAGAATCGGACGGATGTCGCTGCTGAAATCGACCTCGGTTTGATCCAAATCACTCTTGGCAGGAGTTACATTGGTTTTGTTTTCGCTGGATTTGTTTTGGGCTGTTGTGACGGCACTGCAAAAAACGGTCAACAGAATTGCAATCGAGCAGGTAAGCAAAAAACTTTTACGCGAACGAACTACCGGATTGCCAGTGGAGAGTGGCAGGCGATCTTGGGTGAGACAACAAGAAATCATTTTTTGCATTTCTAGTCTTCTAAGCCGATTGAGGAAGTGTTGTGCCAATTGTAATTTCCGGGCCTGCATTGGTACAGCGAATCGCAGAAAAGAATCGGTGTGTTTTCGAATCCGAAGAGCGATACGCTGCGTAATTGTATTCAATGTCGATGACTTGAGATTTGGAGTACAGATTGAATCCGATTTTGTTAATGCTTTATGGCTTGTTGATTTCAGTCGTTTTGTTCGCGGTCTATTGGGTCGTGCAGTATGCGATTGGAGATAGCGGGATCGTAGATGTTTTCTGGGGAGCCAGTGTCGCGGTCGTTGGTGTGTTTTTCTGCGTGGTCGCAGATGGGAATCTTACGCGTCGGTGGCTCGGGGCGATTCTGATTTGTATCTGGGCGTTACGATTAAGTCTTCATCTTTTTGTTCGCTGGCGATCGCATGAAGAAGACGCCAGATACACGGCGTTGAAAGTGAAATGGGGCGAGCAGGCGCAGCTTCGCATGTTTCGTTTTTACCAAATGCAAGGGCTTGGCTGTTACCTGTTTGCATTACCGCTGCTGGTGGCGAGCTTGCACGATGGGCCAATTGGATGGACTGATTGGGTCGGCGTTTTGATTTGGAGTATCGCGCTCGTTGGCGAAGGGCTTTCGGATTTCCAACTGGCCCGTTTTCGTCAGCGTCCAGAAAGCAAAGGCGAGGTTTGCCAAGACGGATTTTGGAAGTACTCGCGGCACCCAAATTACTTTTTCGAATGGCTACACTGGTGTGCTTATGTGATGC